>NZ_JAUSYQ010000002.1:2885000-3505000 GCF_030816965.1 Streptomyces canus | reverse complement strand
GCGGCCGCCGCGCAGGCCCTGTGCGCGCCGGTGGTCGCCGTGCTGTCGGCGCGGGTGAGCCTGGTGGCGGTGCCGTGCAATCTGCTCGTGGAGTTCGCGGTCGCCCCGGCCACGGTGCTCGGCTTCGCGGCGCTGGCGACGGCACCCGTGGCGATGCCGGTGGCCAAGGCGCTGGGCTGGTGCGCGAGTTGGCCCGCCGGGTGGATCGCGGACGTCGCCCGGGCCGGGGCGTCCCTGCCCGGCGGGGGAGTGGACTGGCCGGGCAGCTGGACAGGGGCGGGGCTGCTGGCTCTCGTCACCGGGCTCCTGCTGCTCGTCGGTCGACGGCTGTTGCGCCATCCCTGGTGGTGTGCCGTCTGTGCCATGGCGTTCGTGCTGGCGGTCGTGCAGCCGCCACCACTGACCCGGGTGATCACGGGCTGGCCACCGCCGGACTGGCGGCTGGCGATGTGCGACGTGGGCCAGGGCGACGCGATGGTGCTGGCGGCGGGCGAGGACACGGGAGTGGTCGTGGACGCCGGACCCGATCCGGGGCTCGTCGACGCCTGTCTGCGCACGCTCGGCATCACCAAGGTGCCGCTCGTGGTGCTGACCCACTTCCACGCCGACCATGTGGCGGGGCTGGCCGGGGTGCTGCGGGGGCGGTCGGTGGGGGCGATCGAGACGACGGGGTTCGAAGAGCCGCTGGACCAGGCCGAGGCCGTACGGCGGGAGGCGGCCGCTCGGCGGATTCCGGTGACGCGTGCCGTGGCCGGGGAGGAGCGGCGTGCGGGAGCGCTGACCTGGGAGGTGCTGTGGCCGCCGGCGGGCCCGGCGACGGTGGCGGCGACGGACGGGCCGAACGACGCCAGTGTCACGCTGCTCGTACGGTCGGCCGGGCTGCGCTTCCTCCTCCTCGGGGACCTCGAACCCCCGGCCCAGCAGGAGCTGTTGAGGTCACCGGCGGGTGCGCTGCTGGCCGGGGTGGATGTCCTCAAGGTCGCTCACCACGGTTCGGCCTACCAGGACCCGGAGCTGATACGCCGGGCCGCCCCGCGGCTCGCGCTCATCTCCGTCGGCGCCGACAACTCGTACGGCCATCCGGCTCCCAGCACGGTCGCCGCGCTGCGGGCCGGGGGTGCGGCGGTGCTGCGGACGGACCGGGACGGGGCGCTGGCGGTCGCCGGGGCGGGCGGCGGAAACAGAGCCGGAGACGAGGACGGAGGAGGAGCGGGTCGCGGCGCCGGTGGCGGTGAAGGCGGTGGGGAGCTGTGGGTGGCGCGAGACTGGAGGCATGAATCCCACACAGGTTGACGCATATCTCCGCCGACTGGGAGTCCAGCACCCGGCGTGGCCCACCGTGGAGGTCCTGCGCGAGCTGCATCTGCGCCATCTGCAGACCGTGCCCTTCGAGAACCTGTCGGTCCACCTCGGCGAGGAGATCGTGCTGGAGGAGGAGCGGCTGGTGGGGAAGGTGGTGGGCGCCCGGAGGGGAGGGTTCTGCTACGAACTGAACGGGGCGTTCGGGGCGTTGCTGGCCGCGCTCGGCTTCGACGTCACGCTGCTCGCCGGCCGGGTGTACGGGGACGAGGGGCGGCTCGGGATCCCGTACGACCATCTCGCGCTGCGGGTGCGGACGGTGGACGGGGGCGAGTGGCTGGCCGATGTCGGGTTCGGGGCGCACAGCCACTACCCGCTGGCGTTCGGGGAGCGGGGTGAGCAGGAGGATCCCGGCGGCACCTTCCGGATCGTCGAGGCGGGGCCCGATGCCGCCGGGGTTCGGAGCGGGGACGGGACGGCGAAGAAGGGAGGGGGTGATGCCGCGGATCTGGATGTCCTCATGGGCGGCAGGAGCCAGTACCGGCTGGAGGTGCGGCCCCGGGCGCTCGGTGATTTCGTGGCCGGGGCCTGGTGGCACAGCACCTCGTCGGCCTCGCACTTCACCCGGTCACTGGTGTGTTCAAGGGTGACGGAGGACGGCGGGCGGATCACTCTCAGCGGCCGTACCTTCAAGGTGACGGCGGCCCACGGGGCGCGGGAGGAACGGGAGTTGCAGACGGACGAGGAGGTGCTGGGGGCGTACCGGGAGAAGTTCGGTATCGAGCTCGACCGGGTGCCGACTGTGCGTCACCCCGACGGGAACGGCTGGGTGCAGGTCGCGCCGAAGGGGTGAGTGGCCGGGGCACTGGGGCCGAGCTGGAAAATGGTGCCGTGAGCGATGTGAGACATGTGCTGGTACTGCCCGATCGGGATGCCGCGGAGGAGGTCGTCGAGGCGCTCTCGGAGCGGTTCGGCGTGGATGAGGAGCCGCAGGTCGTTCGGGACGCGCTGGCGGGGGAGGACGATGCGGAGGACGCGCAGTGGCTTGTGGTGCTGCGGGATGCGGCGGGGCGGTTGGATGCCGGGGAGCTGAACGAGTTCGTGGGGGCGTGGGACGGGTGGCGGGAAGAGCCGTGATGCAGCGGCTCGGGGGTGCTTGAGGCGGGTTTCGCCCGCCGGCTTGCGAGGTGCCGTTTCTTCGGTCGGAATGACCGCGTCCGTCCGGCACCGGTGGGGGACTGCGCGGCCGGCCCCCACCGGCCCGCAGCTACGGCGCTGTCAGTGCCGCGTGCCATGCTGTACGCGATGGCCAAGAAGACTGCTCATGACGACCCTCTCGCTCCGGTGACCCTTGCTGTGGGGCAGGAGGAGCTCCTGCTTGACCGGGCTGTGCGGGAGGTGGTCGCTGCTGCTCGGGCCTCCGACGCGGATACGGATGTGCGGGATCTGAGTCCGGAGCAGGTGCAGCCGGGGACGCTTGCCGAGTTGACCAGTCCGTCGTTGTTCGCCGAGCGCAAGGTCGTGGTCGTGCGCAATGCGCAGGATCTCTCCGCCGACACCGTCAAGGATGTGAAGGCGTATCTCGGGGCGCCCGCCGAGGAGATCACCCTCGTGCTGCTGCACGCGGGGGGAGCCAAGGGCAAGACACTGCTCGACGCCGCGCGGAAGGCGGGGGCGCGAGAGGTCCTCTGTCCGAAGATGACCAAGCCGGCGGACCGGCTGGCCTTCGTGCGGCAGGAGTTCCGGGGGACGGGGCGGTCCGCCACACCCGAGGCGTGCCAGGCTCTGGTCGATGCGATCGGGAGTGATCTGCGGGAGCTGGCGTCCGCCGTGTCTCAGCTGGTCGCGGATGTCGAGGGGACGATCGACGAGGCCGTCGTGGGGCGGTACTACACGGGGCGGGCCGAGGCTTCCAGTTTCACCGTTGCCGACCGGGCCGTGGAGGGGCGGGCCGCGGAGGCATTGGAGGCGTTGCGGTGGTCGTTGTCGACCGGGGTCGCGCCGGTCATGATCACCAGTGCGCTGGCCCAGGGCGTACGGGCGATCGGGAAGCTGTCGTCCGCAAGGGGCGGGCGGCCCGCTGATCTCGCGCGTGAGCTGGGGATGCCGCCCTGGAAGATCGATCGGGTGCGGCAGCAGATGCGGGGGTGGACGCCGGACGGGGTCGCCGTCGCGCTGCGGGCCGTCGCTGAGGCGGACGCGGGGGTGAAGGGCGGGGGGGACGATCCCGGGTACGCCCTGGAGAAGGCGGTTGTGGCGATTGCTCGGGCGGCGCGGTCCAGGGGGCGCGGTTACTGAGGTTTTCGGGTTGGTGTCGGGGGGTGATCCCTGCGCTACGCCGGTTGTATGCGATACGCGAGAAGACCTCGGTGATCGCGAAGGATTTGCGGGTGAGCGAGCGGTCGGTGGAACCGTCGGCGAAAGCGACTTCCGACATGAGCGCGTCGGCGATCTGGTGCTGTGAACGCAGCCGCCCGCGCAGCGTGACGGCGGTCTCCAGCAGCGCGCTGCCGACCACGGCTGGTCCTTGGCAGTGGCGTCTGTGGGGGCCTCCCGCACCCCTTTCGGCGGCGGTTGAACCGGGCTCAGGCACGTATCTCCTGAGGACGATCAACAGACCTGTCGCTGGATACTGGGAGTGACGCCGCGCGCCAGACCTTCGGTTTACGCCGGGATGCAGTCCATCGCCCGGCTCATTCGATGGCGTAGGTGATGAGGACCGCGCTCAGCGGATGGCCTGGGCCTGGACCGTCCACGTGGTGTGAAACGTCATCCCTTGACAGCGGATGTCGGAGTCTTCCTTCAACTTCACAGCGGCAGCCAGGACGAATGGCAGGTTGGCCTGGCTGAGGTCAAGCGTGGGCAGGGGGCCCACGCCGGCTGTGGACAGTTCGATCTGATCGTGGCAGTACGTCATGTCGTCGGCGTTCGCCACGGTGTCGACAACGACTTCGCCGACGGCAATGGAGGTCAGTTGGGCCCTTACATTGCTGTTTGGGTTGGTGAAGGTGAGGGTGACGTCTGCGGTTTCACCGGGCAGCAGTGTGGCGGTTTGCTCGCCGGTGACCGTGATGGGGACGAAGTACTCGGCGGAGCCTGCCACTGGGCCCGATGTGCTCTGCTGGATGAAAGGCATGATGTGCCTCCTGCTCAGACGGACTGGATGTGCGTAGGAACGGTCTGTCCTCGGCGGCCCGTGCTTCACCGACGCTCCTCAGCGATCAGTGGGCGCTGCCGTGGATTTTCTTGCCGGGACCTGGAGTCGGCGGCTCACAGCCGCCCGGGAGCCCGATCAGCCGATGTGGCCACATCGGCCTATAGGCCTGGGAAGGGGCCAGCGCTCTGTCGCCGAGAACGCGTACGGCCCTCCCGCTCAGGCCGATCAAAACAGTGGTGAGGGAAGAACACGTCGGCCGGAAACCGCTGCCTCTGCGGGCACTCAGGAAAACGGTCAGGACGGCAGCCGAACCCCGGCCTGGAACGCCGTCCCTGGGGCCGACGGTGGGCCAGCTGCCACTCTCCCGTGGAGGGACGGGCGGCCCACCTGTTCGGATACGTAAAGTAACCCATTTGCACCACGTCGTTGACAAGCATGTTGACGTCACGTCACCCGAACGGTGGAGCGCTCGGAGTCGGCAGCCCGCGGGAAGTGCGCCCTTCGGGTCGTCCCGCATGCGATGGCCTGACAGGGCCTGGCCTGGGCGCGCCCGCGACATGGGTGAGGGCCGGCCGACGGGAGTCGCTCCCTGAGCCGGCCGGCCCCTGTGTCTTGTATGCGGCCGTCATGCCCTCACGGGCGGCCGGTTCACGGGTACTGAAGCTTTTCGTATTAGCGTCAGATTTGGGGTGATGGTCAGTCCGGTCTCTGTCAGGCAGCCGTCGATGAGGTCGGGGCGGTGCTGGATCTGGCTCAGTGCCCGGCGCAGGGTGCGGGTGAGGTGGTCGGGGTCGGTGAAGGCGACGTTGGCCAGGGCTCCGCGCCGAAGTAACGACCAGATCCCTTCCACCGGGTTGAGATCGGGTGCGTAACTGGGGAGCTGGCAGATGGTGAGCCAGTCGTGGTCGGCGGCGTATTGGCGCATCCCAACTGCCCGGTGAGTGTTCAGATTGTCCCAGACCAGAACGATGGGGGCGCCGAGCTGCAGGTGAGCGCGGACGGCGAGGTCGCGGTAGTCGGTCCAGGCGAAGCTCTTGCGGGCGCCCTTCCAGGGCAGGTGGAAGCGCGGACGGTAGATAAGCCGGGACCTCTCGCCGGGCTTGTAGCAGGCCAGCGCGGCGATCGAGATCCGACGCCGGGACCGGCCACGGACCCGCACCACGGGAGTGCGTCCGCGCCGGCTCCAGGTTCGGGCATGCGGCGGCGTCATCGCGAACCCGGCCTCGTCCTCGAAGACGATGTAGGCCCCGAGCGCCGCCGCGGTGCTTCCACCTGCGGCCACACGTCTTTCTTCCACAACCCCACGGCGAGTTCGTCGCGCTCGAGCGCCCGGAGGGCCGGGCTCTGCCAGGACCAGCCGTGCCGGTGCAGCAGCCGCCACACCCCCGAGATCGAGCAGGTGACATGGAACTTGCGGGCGATCGCCGTCTTGACGCGTTCCAGCGTCCACCGCTGGTCTTCCCAGCCGTGCGCGGCCGACCCCCTGCCGAGTTCCTCCTCCAGCACGGCGAACTGCGCCTCGGATATTTTGGGTGATTTCGCCGGGCCTGAGGACGCCAGCGCCGTCGCTCCACCCTCGCGCCAGGCACGACGCCACCGCTCCACCGACCGCTCGCTCACCCGCAAATCCTTCGCGATCACCGAGGTCTTCTCACCCCGCACGAACCGCTCGCCGGCCTCCCGCCGGACACCCTCACGAAAGGCCCGCCGCTCAGCAGTCAGGCCCCCTCCCTGCGCGTATCGCATACAACCGGCGTAGCGCAGGGATCACCCGCCGTCACCCCCGACACCAACCCGAAAACCTCAGTAGCAGGACCCGGGTGGGGTGCGCTTCGGCGCGGGAGCCGTCGCGCCATCGGGGGTCCCCCGCATTGCCGTAGTGCGTCTGTGGCATGCGCTGTGGTCGGCCGCGCAGTTCCCCGCGCCCCGTCGCGTGACCTCTCACGCCATGCCCCACCAACCTGGTACCACCCCCTCCTGCTGTGGCTCCCCCCAGCGCTCGGGAGGAGAATCGTCATGTCAGCCGAACATCGCCGGACAACGGAGAGGTGGCGGTCGTCATGGCTGAGCATCCGCACGCAGTGCTCGTTCGCAAGGGGTTCGAGGCGTTCATGCGGGGGGATCTGGACACCCTGCGGGAGTTGATCGCGAAGGACGCCACGCATCACGTGCCCGGCAGTCACCCGCTCTCGGGGGACTTCAAGGGGCAGGACGCGATCATCGACATGTATCAGAGGCTCGGGCAGGAGACCGGCGGGTCGATGCGTCTGGAGATGCTCGGGATCGCCGTGGACGGGCGTGGTCACGCCGTCGGGATGTGCCGGTTCACGGCCGAGCGGAAGGGCCGGCGTCTGGACGACACCGGGTGCATCGTCTTCCGGATCGTCGGGGACAAGGTCACCGATCTCGACGAGTGCGTCGAGGACATCGACAAGAACAATGAGTTCTGGGCGGACTGAGTCACCCGGCAGAGAGGCATCCACGCACGTCATGACGAAGGCCCCGGTCACCCTGCCCTGGGGAAGGGCGCGGCACCGGGGCCTTCGGTTCAAGCTGTCGGAGTCACGCCCGCGTGGCGAACGCAGGCCGCGCGTGGCTCCTGGGGGCCGGTCGGGAGCGGATGAGAGAGGGCCCGCTCTGGGTCCTTCCGGCGGTTCGGTCCCGTAGAAACGGGACCGGTCAGATCAGAAAGAGTCAGCCCTGGACGCCGGCGACCTTCGAAGCAAGCGCCGCCTTCTTGTTGGCGGCCTGGTTCTTGTGGATGACGCCCTTGGAGACGGCCTTGTCGAGCGCACGCGCAGCAGCGCGCTGGTACTCGGTGGCCTTCTCGGCGTCACCCGCGGCAGCGGCCTCACGGGCCTTGCGGATCGCGGTCTTCAGGGAGGACTTGACGGCCTTGTTGCGCAGCCGGGCCTTCTCGTTGGTCTTGATCCGCTTGATCTGGGACTTGATGTTCGCCACGAATGAGCCTCTACAGGTTCAGGCACGGGGCCAGGAGGATTCCCACGAAGGGAGACCCAGGGTCCCGTACCAGGTGATTTCTCGGAGTTGTGCCTCGCGCTGAGAGGGCATGAGGACACAGCCACTCAGACTACCAGCGGCTCCGCGAGTGGCCCAAACCGGTCGCCGGTCCCCGCCCGTGGGACCATGGAGGCTACGTATCGATCCGACCCGAGACCGCAGACACTGCGGACGCCTCAAGAATCAGGACCCTGCGTGCCCGCGATCCCCAGCCACGTGCCCGAGCCGAGCCGTACCGACCCGGCTCTGATCCGCAACTTCTGCATCATCGCGCACATCGACCACGGCAAGTCCACGCTCGCCGACCGGATGCTCCAGCTGACCGGCGTGGTCGAGCAGCGCCAGATGCGTGCTCAGTACCTCGACCGCATGGACATCGAGCGTGAGCGCGGAATCACGATCAAGTCACAGGCGGTGCGTCTGCCGTGGGCCCCGACCCACGACAAGACCAACACGCACATCCTCAACATGATCGACACCCCGGGGCACGTCGACTTCACCTACGAGGTCTCGCGGTCGCTCGCCGCCTGTGAGGGCACCGTCCTCCTCGTCGACGCCGCCCAGGGCATCGAGGCCCAGACCCTCGCCAACCTCTACCTGGCGATGGAGAACGACCTCAAGATCATCCCCGTACTGAACAAGATCGACCTGCCGGCCGCCCAGCCGGAGAAGTTCTCCGAGGAACTCGCCAACCTCATCGGCTGCGACCCCGAGGACGTGCTCAAGGTCTCCGCCAAGACCGGGCTCGGCGTCGAGGCGCTGCTCGACAAGGTGGTGGCGGAGGTTCCCGCCCCGATCGGCGTCCAGGACGCTCCGGCCCGCGCGATGATCTTCGACTCCGTCTACGACTCCTACCGGGGCGTGGTGACGTACGTACGAGTCATCGACGGACAGCTCAACAAGCGCGAGCGCATCCGGATGATGTCCACGAACGCCACGCACGAACTGCTGGAGATCGGGACCAACTCGCCGGAGATGCTCTCCGCCGACGGTCTCGGCGTCGGCGAGGTGGGCTACATCATCACCGGCGTGAAGGACGTCCGCCAGTCCAAGGTCGGTGACACGATCACCACCCTGAACAAGGGGGCGACCGAGGCGCTCGGCGGTTACAAGGACCCCAAGCCGATGGTCTTCTCGGGCCTGTATCCGCTGGACGGCTCCGACTACCCCGAGCTGCGCGACGCCCTCGACAAGCTCCAGCTCAACGACGCCGCCCTCGTCTACGAGCCGGAGACCTCCGCCGCCCTCGGCTTCGGCTTCCGCGTCGGCTTCCTCGGCCTGCTGCACCTCGACGTGATCCGGGAGCGGCTGGAGCGCGAGTTCGGCCTCGACCTGATCGCCACGGCCCCGAACGTGGTCTACCGCGTCCTCATGGAGGACGGCACCGAGCACACCGTCACCAACCCGAGCGAGTTCCCGGAGGGGAAGATCAGTGAGGTGTACGAGCCCGTCGTACGCGCCACGATCCTTGCCCCGTCCGAGTTCATCGGCTCGATCATGGAGCTGTGCCAGACCCGGCGCGGCACCCTGCTCGGCATGGACTACCTGTCCGAGGACCGGGTCGAGATCCGCTACACGCTTCCGCTCGCGGAGATCGTCTTCGACTTCTTCGACCAGCTGAAGTCGAAGACGCGCGGTTACGCGTCGCTGGACTACGAGCCCACCGGCGAGCTGGCCTCCAGCCTGGTCAAGGTCGACATCCTGCTGCACGGCGACAAGGTGGACGCGTTCTCGGCGATCACGCACAAGGACGCGGCCTACGCCTACGGTGTGCGGCTCGTCGCCAAGCTGCGCGAGCTCATCCCGCGGCAGGCCTTCGAGGTGCCCATCCAGGCCGCCATCGGCTCCCGGGTCATCGCCCGCGAGACCATCCGCGCCATCCGCAAGGACGTCCTCGCCAAGTGCTACGGCGGTGACATCTCCCGTAAGCGGAAGCTCCTTGAGAAGCAGAAGGAAGGCAAGAAGCGGATGAAGATGGTGGGTTCCGTGGAGGTTCCGCAGGAGGCCTTCATCGCCGTGCTCTCCAGCGATGACAGCGCGGGGTCGGGCAAGGGCAAGAAGTAACCGCGGGTTACAGCCGGTTGCCCGTCGAATCGGATGGAAAGGGGTCCGTCGTGCGAAAGTGCGGTGGACCCCTACGCGTGCGTAGGGTCGCGCTCAGTAGGAAGTGACAGGCCGCCGCCCCTTACGAACGGCTCGGCCGCGCTTTACTCTGATCCCTGCTCGATAGTTACTCGCGAGTTAAACAACAGCCGCAACCTGAGCCAGCCGCATTGTCGCGGGCCCGGAGGATGTCGTGAGCGACACACAGACACTGATCGAGAACCGTCCGCCGAGTGTGGCGACCGTCTTCCTGGAGCGCGTTGCGGCCACGCCGGACGCCGAGGCGTACCGGTACCCGGTGCCGGCGGCCTCCGGGCAGGGCCCGGACGACTGGAAGTCGCTCAGCTGGGCGCAGGCCGCGGAGCGGGTGTACGCCATCGCGGCCGGGCTGATCGAACTGGGAGTGCAGCCGGAGCAGCGAGTCGCCCTCGCCTCCTCGACCCGGATCGAGTGGATCCTCGTGGACCTCGGCATCATGTGCGCCGGCGCCGCCACGACCACGGTCTACCCGCAGACCAACGCCGACGAGTCGGCGTTCATCCTCTCCGACTCCGAGAGCCGGGTGCTGATCGCGGAGGACGCGGCCCAGCTCGCCAAGGCGGTCGAGAAACGCGGCGAACTGCCCGCCCTCACCCATGTCGTGGTGATCGACCCGGCCGGTGTCGAGACCGCCGACTGGATCCTGACCCTCTCCGAGCTGGAGGCCCGTGGTGCCGCCCGCCTCGAGAAGGACCCCGAGCTGATCAAGGAGCGGGTCGGCGCGATCACCAAGGACCAGCTCGCGACGCTGATCTACACCTCCGGCACCACCGGCCGTCCCAAGGGTGTACGGCTGCCCCACGACAACTGGGCCTACATGGCGAAGGCGACCGCCGCGACCGGCCTGATCAGCAGCGAGGACGTGCAGTACCTGTGGCTGCCGCTCGCCCACGTCTTCGGCAAGGTGCTCACCTCCGGGCAGATCGAGGTCGGTCACGTCACCGCCGTCGACGGCCGCGTCGACAAGATCATCGAGAATCTGCCGGTCGTGCAGCCGACGTACATGGCGGCCGTCCCGCGCATCTTCGAGAAGGTCTACAACGGGGTCGCCGCGAAGGCCCGTGCGGGCGGCGGCGCCAAGTACAAGATCTTCCAGTGGGCGGCCGAGGTGGGCCGTGAGTACGCCAAGACCGCCCAGGACACCTTCCGGCGCACCGGGGTCGCGTCCGCGCCGTTCGGGCTGAGCGCCAAGCACAAGGTGGCCGACGCGCTGGTCTTCTCGAAGATCCGGGAGGCGTTCGGCGGTAACCTGCGGGCGTGTGTCTCCGGGTCCGCGGCGCTCGCACCCGAGATCGGGTACTTCTTCGCCGGCGCCGGCATCCACATCCTCGAGGGCTACGGCCTCACGGAGTCCTCGGCGGCCTCCTTCGTGAACCCGGGCGAGGCCTACCGCACCGGTACGGTCGGCAAGCCGCTGCCCGGCACGGAGGTCCGTATCGCGGATGACGGGGAGATCCTGCTGCGGGGCCCGGGGATCATGGAGGGGTACCACGGGCTGCCCGAGAAGACCGCCGAGGTTCTCGAGGCCGACGGGTGGTTCCACACCGGGGACATCGGTGAGCTGTCGCCCGACGGGTATCTGCGGATCACCGACCGCAAGAAGGACCTCATCAAGACGTCCGGCGGCAAGTACATCGCGCCCGCCGAGGTCGAGGGGCAGTTCAAGGCGGTGTGCCCGTACGTGTCCAACATCCTGGTGCACGGTGCGGACCGGAACTTCTGCACGGCGCTCATCGCGCTGGACGAGGTCTCGATTCTCGAGTGGGCCAAGGAGAACGGGCTCGAAGGGAAGTCGTACGCGGAGGTCGTCGCCGCGCCCGCCACGGTGTCCATGGTCGAGGGCTATGTGAAGCAGCTCAACGAGGGGCTTCAGCGGTGGCAGACGATCAAGAAGTTCCGGTTGCTGCCGAGGGACCTGGACGTGGAGCACGGTGAGATCACGCCGAGTCTGAAGCTGAAGCGGCCTGTTGTGGAGCGGGAGTACAAGCACCTCATCGACGAGATGTACGCGGGGTCTCGGGAGGCGTAGCGCGTAAGCGGAGGGGAGCGGGGCTGCTGGGCGGCCGGCGGTACGTCGTGGCTTGTCGCGCCCACGCGGCGAAGCCGCATACCGATACAGCCCCGCGCGCCCCTGACGCATCTCACCGTTTCTCCAGAAGGTGCCGGAGTTCCTTGATCCTCGTGCGCTGAGGTTCCGTCAACTCCTGCTCCAACTCGTCAAGTTGTTTGCTCACCTCCTGGTAGTCCGTCCGTTGCCGTGCCAGCAGTCGCTCCAGCTGCTGGTTCTTCCTGTGCAGGTCCAGGAACACGCTGACCTTCGCGCGGAGCACCCAGGGGTCGAACGGCTTGGTCAGGTAGTCCGCGGCGCCCGTCGCGTAGCCGCGGAAGGCGTAGCCGGAGTCGTCCTCCGCGCCCGTGAGGAAGATGATCGGGACGTCCTTCGTCTGGTCCAGGCGCTTGATGTGCGCCGCCGTCTCGAAGCCGTCCATGCCCGGCATGCGGACGTCCAGGAGGACCAGGGCGAACCGGCGGCGGAGCAGGGCCTTCATCGCCTCCTCGCCCGAACGGGCGCGGATCAGTGGTTCGTTGAGGGATCCCAGGACGGCCTCCAGTGCGATCAGGTTGTCCTCCATGTCGTCGACCAGGAGGATGCCCGCGCTCTCGTCGATCCTTGCCTCGGCGCTGCTCATGTGACTGCCTCATTCAGTCGTCGGTGGGTGGGACCACCGCTTCCTCTGCGTCGGTCCGCTCCTCCGTCTGAGCCCCCTCGGGGTCCAGGAGTGCCCAGACGACGGTCAGCAGCTGGTCGACGTCCACCGGCTTGGGTACGTAGTCGTTGGCGCCGCGCGCGATCGATTTCTCACGGTCTCCGGGCATCGCCTTCGCGGTGAGCGCGACGATGGGCAGTCCGGACCAGCGCGCGGTGCGGCGGATGGCGGCGATGGTCTCGTAGCCGTCCATCTCCGGCATCATGATGTCCATCAGCACGAGTTCCACATCCGGGTTGCGCTCCAGGGTCTCGATGCCCTCGCGGCCGTTCTCCGCGTACAGGACCGGCATGCCGACCCGGCCCAGCACATGGGTGAGGGCGAAGACGTTGCGGATGTCGTCGTCGACGATCAGCACCCGGCGTCCCGTCAGCACCTGTCCTGCCCGGCCCGCCGTCCACGCCTCCAGCTTGGTGGGGGCCGGCCATGAGTCCTCGGCGTCGTGGGCGGTCGGGTAGGGCTCGCCGGACAGGTCCTCCGGGGCCGGCAGGAGACGGTCCTCGGTGGTCGGGCCGGTCGCCGGGTGCCCGGGGCTGACGACGGGGACGTAGAGGGTGAAGGTGGAGCCCTTGCCGGGTTCGCTCTCCGCGACGATACGGCCGCCCAGCAGGCCCGCGATCTCCCGGCTGATGGACAGACCGAGCCCCGTGCCGCCGTACTTGCGGTTGGTCGTGCCGTCGGCCTGCTGGAACGCTTCGAAGATCACCGGGAGTTTCTCCCGTGCGATGCCGATGCCGGTGTCGGAGACCGCGAAGGCGACCACGTCGTCGCTGTCGCGGACGTACACGTGCTCGGGATCCTTGATGCGGTTCACGCGCAGCTCGACCCGGCCGCCGGCGGTGAACTTGATCGCGTTGGAGAGCAGGTTGCGCAGGATCTGCTGGAGCCTCTGTTCGTCCGAGTACATCTCGCGCGGCACGTCCTCGCCCACCGCCACCTCGAAGGCGAGCCCCCGGTCCAGGGTGAGCGGGCGGAAGGTCGCGTGGACGTAGTCCAGCAGCTTGATCAGCGGCAGCTTCTTCGGGCGTACGTCCATCCGGCCGGCCTCGATCTTCGACAGGTCCAGGATGTCGTTGATCAGTTGGAGCAGGTCCGAGCCCGACCGGTGGATCGTCGTCGCGAACTGCACCTCCTGGTCGGAGAGATGGCCGTCGGGGTTGTCGGAGAGGAGCCTCGCCAGGATCAGCAGGGAGTTCAGCGGCGTGCGCAGTTCGTGCGACATGTTCGCCAGGAACTCCGACTTGTACTGCGACGACGTGGCCAACAGGGCCGCCTTCTCCTCCAGTTCTGCGTTCGAGCGCTGCAACTCCGCCTGCTGCTTCTGGAGTTCGTCCGAGCGCTCCTGGAGCTGCATCGCCAGGCGCTGGGACTCGCCCAGCAGGGACTCGGTGCGGGAGTTGGCGATGATCGTGTTGATGGCGACGCCGATGGTGTTCACGAACTGGTCGAAGAAGGCCAGGTGGACATCGGAGAAGCGGGAGAAGGACGCCAGCTCGATCACGCCGAGGAGCTTGTCCTCGAAGAGGATCGGGATGATCACGACGCTCGCCGGAGCGGCCTCGCCCAGACCGCTGTTGATCTTGATGTAGTCCGGCGGGGCCTCCTCCACCAGGATGCGCTTCTTCTCGCGGGCCGCCTGGCGCACCAGGCCGTGGACCGGCATGCCGCCGGTGTCGACGGTCGCGCCCTGCGCCGAGCCGTAGCCCGCGATGAACGCGAGTCCCTTTGCGGGAACGGTGGTGCGCAGAGCGGCGCCGTCCTCGTCCGGGTCGGCCAGGAAGAACGCCCCGTACTGGGCGTTCACCAGCGGGGTCAGCTCGCGCAGGATCAGGTCGGCGACCTCCATCAGGTCCCGGTGGCCCTGCATCAGGGCGGCCAGGCGCGCGAGGTTCGACTCCAGCCAGTCCTTGGCCCGGGTCGTCTCGCGGAGGTTGGCCACCATCAGGTTGATGTTGTCCTTGAGCTCGGTGACCTCGCCCTGGGTCTCCACGGTGATGGCGCGGGACATGTCGCCCTGGGCCACCGCGGAGGCGACCTCGGCGATCGCCCGGACCTGGGTGGTCAGGTTGGACGCCAGCTCGTTGACGTTCGTCGTCAGCCGCTTCCAGGTGCCGTACACGCCCTCGACCCGTGCCTGGCCGCCGAGCTGGCCTTCGGAACCCACCTCGCGGGCCACGCGGGTGACCTCGGAGGAGAAGGAGGAGAGCGTGTCGACCATGGTGTTGATGGCGGTCTTCAGCTCCAGGATCTCGCCGCGCGCGTCCACGTCGATCTTCTTGGAGAGGTCACCGTTGGCCACCGCGGTCGTCACCTGGGCGATGTTCCGCACCTGCGACGTCAGGTTGTCGGCCATGTAGTTGACGTTGTCGGTCAGATCCCGCCAGACCCCGGAGACACCCAGCACCTGGGCCCGCCCGCCGAGCCGGCCGTCGGTGCCGACCTCGCGGGCCACGCGGGTGACCTCGTCGGCGAAGGCCCTCAGCTGTTCCACCATCGTGTTGACGGTGTCCTTCAGTTCGAGGATCTCGCCGCGGGCGTCGACCGTGATCTTCTTCGACAGGTCGCCGTTGGCCACGGCCGTGGTGACCTGGGCGATGTTCCGCACCTGAGACGTCAGGTTCAGGGCCATGAAGTTGACGTTGTCCGTCAGATCCTTCCAGACACCCGACACGCCCCGCACCTGCGCCTGACCGCCCAGATTTCCTTCGGTGCCGACCTCGCGGGCCACGCGGGTGACCTCGTCGGCGAAGGCCGACAGCTGGTCCACCATCGTGTTGATCGTCGACTTCAGCTCGAGGATCTCGCCCTTGGCCTCGACCGTGATCTTCTTGCCGAGGTCGCCCTGGGCCACCGCCGTCGACACCAGCGCGATGTTGCGGACCTGCGAGGTCAGGTTGTCCGCCATGAAGTTGACGTTGTCGGTGAGGTCCTTCCAGACGCCACTCACGCCCCGCACTTGAGCTCGCCCACCGAGATTGCCCTCGGTGCCGACCTCGCGCGCGACCCTCGTCACCTCGTCCGCGAAGGCGGAGAGCTGGTCGACCATCGTGTTGATGGTGGACTTCAGCTCCAGGATCTCGCCCTGCGCGTCGACGGTGATCTTCTGGGACAGGTCGCCGTTGGCCACGGCCGTGGTGACCTGCGCGATGTTGCGCACCTGCGACGTCAGGTTCGACGCCATGAAGTTGACGTTGTCGGTGAGGTCCTTCCAGACCCCGGACACCCCGCGTACCTGGGCCCGGCCGCCCAACTGCCCCACGGTGCCGACCTCGCGGGCCACCCGGGTGACCTCGTCGGCGAAGGCGGAGAGCTGGTCGACCATCGTGTTCACGGTCAGCTTCAGTTCGAGCAGCTCGCCCGTCGCCTCGACCGTGACCGTACGGGTCAGATCGCCGCGGGCCACCGCCGTGGTCACCAGGGCGATGTCCCGGACCTGCGCGGTCAGCCGGGACGCCATGGTGTTGACCGCCTCGGTCACGTCCCGCCAGCTGCCCGACAGACCCGTCACCTTGGCCCGCCCGCC
The DNA here is from genome assembly GCF_030816965.1 of Streptomyces canus. Lineage (NCBI taxonomy): Bacteria > Bacillati > Actinomycetota > Actinomycetes > Kitasatosporales > Streptomycetaceae > Streptomyces > Streptomyces canus. The sequence goes on along the minus strand of NZ_JAUSYQ010000002.1, from coordinate 3,489,090 downwards.
CAGCCGCCCCTCGGTGCCGACCTCGCGGGCCACCCGGGTCACCTCGCCGGTGAACAGGGAGAGCTGGTCGACCATCTTGTTCACGGCCCGGCCGAGACGTCGTAGATCACCGCGCAACTGCCGGTTGCCGTCGTGCAGATCGACCCGCTGGGTCAGATCGCCGCCGGCCACCGCATCCAGGACCCGGGTCGCGTTGGCGGCCGGGGCCACCAGGGCGTCGAGCAGCTGGTTCACGTCGTTGACCCGGGAGGTCCACGACCCCTGCCCCGGACTGGGGGAGAGCCGCTCGTCGAGTCGGCCGTGCCGCACCAGCTCCCGCTTCACACGGTTGACCTCGCCGGTGAAGTGGACACTGCGGTCCACCAGCTGGTTGAAGACGGCCGTCAGCTCGGCCACGATCCCGTCCCCGGACTCCGGCATCCGGCGGAAGGCGCCGTCCCGGGCCGCGGTCATCGCGGCGAGCAGAGGGCGCAGGTCCGATGCTCGCATCCGGTCGGCATTCTGTCCGTCTTCGAGCACAGGTGTACCACTGTTCTCACTCATGGCGGCCCACTTCGGTAACTCGGCGCTTATGGGCGTGGCCAGTCTGTCACTCTGTCCGCATCGACTGAGGTGTATTCGTCCGAACTGGTTCGGGAGACGGACATGGGGGCCATTCCTGCGCAACGGGAGTCCGTTGCCGGTGCGTCCGACGTGCCGACGCGCGACGGCGACGCGCTCCCGCACGCACCGGCGCACGCCCACGCCGCCTTTCCCGGCGGTCCGCTCGCCCCTGGCTCGGCGCGGGCCCTGCTACGGGCCACGTTCACCGAATGGGCCGAACTCGCCCTGCCCGGCACCGAGTTCCTCACCGACCGGCAGACCGACGACGCCGTGGTCGTGGTCAGCGAGCTCGTCACCAACGCCGTCATCCACGCGGGCACCGACGTCGAGCTCGACTGCCGCCTGGAGGCGCACACCGGTGCCCTCGTCGTCGAGGTCCTCGACCACCATCCCTCGCGCGCCCCTCGCGACGGTGACCCAGAACCGTCGTACGGCACACCGGAGTACGGGCGCGGGCTGCGCCTGGTCGCCGCGCTCGCCGAGACCTGGGGCATCACCTACCGCACGGGCGCCAAGACCGTGTGGGCGCAGCTGCCGGCCGGAGGCAAGGAGGCCCTCGACGGGATCCAGGCGTACGCCGGGGACCGCGCACGTGACCGGGCGCTGCGGGTCGCCGGGATACTCGCCCCGGAGTCGCCCCCGTTCCGGGCCCCGGTCCCGCCCGCGCCCGCCGCTCGCGGTGAGCACGACTGGGACTGGCTGAATCGCGGTGCGCTGTCCTTCCTCGCCGAGGCCTCCGACCTGCTCGCCGGCCAGCTCGACGAGAACCTGGTGGCCGCCCTCGCCGGCCAGCTGATCGTGCCGCGACTGGCCGACTGGTGCGCGGTGTGGCTGGAGGACGAGGTCGCCGGGCGCTGGGGGTCCCTTCGTCAGGGTGAGGCCGAGAGCGGGACCGGCTGGGGCGAGGGCGGTGTGTCCGGGCCCCGGCTGGCCCGGGTCTGGCACTGCTCCGAGACCCGGATCGAGGATCTGCGGCAGGCGCTGGAGAAGGAGCCGCCGGGCACCTCGGGGCCGGACCATCCCGGGCCGGTGCCGTTCCCCTGGCCCGGTGTGGCACTGGGTCCGCACGGCACACACGGCTCCGCGCTCGCCTACCGCCTCACGGCAGGCGGCCGCCCGCTGGGCACCCTGGTCATCGGCCGGGCCGGGCTGGTCTCCTTCCCCGACGAGATCACCGGGCTCGTCGAGGACCTCAGCCGCCGGGTGGCGCTCGCCATCGGCGCGGCCCGCCAGTACGCGCGCCAGGCCACCATCAGCGCGGTGCTCCAGCGCGGTCTGCTGCCCGGCGCGGTCGCCGAGATCCCCGGGGTGCGCAGCGCCCTGGTGTACGAGCCCTGCGACAAGGGCGGGCCCAGCGGCGACTTCTACGATCTCTTCCCGGCCGGTGACGGCCGCTGGTGCTTCGCCGTCGGTGACGTCCAGGGCAAGGGCCCCGAGGCCGCCGTGGTCATCGGACTCGCCCGGCCCTGGCTCCGGCTGCTGGCCCGCGAGGGCTACCGCGTCGCCGACGTCCTCGACCGCCTCAACCAGCTGCTCCTCGACGACGCGACAGAGGCCGCGGACGCGGCGGCCCGGGCCCTGGCCTCCGCGGGCGGCCGCCCCATGAACCCCGGCGACGGCCCGCAGACCCGCTTCCTGTCCCTCCTCTACGGCGAGCTCGCGCCCTTCGACGGCGGAGTGCGCTGCACCCTCGCCTCCGCCGGGCATCCGCTGCCGCTGCTGCTCGGATCGGGTGGCGAGGTCCGTACGGCCGCGCGGCCGCAGACCCTGCTCGGGGTCGTCGAGGACGAGACGTACACCAGTGAGACCTTCGAGCTGCGGCCCGGCGACAGCCTGCTGTGTGTCACCGACGGGGTGACCGAGCGGCGCAGCGGCTCCCGGCAGTTCGACGACGAGGACGGGCTCGCGGACGCGCTGGCCGGGTGCGCGGGGCTGGACGCCGAGCTGATCGCGGAGCGGATCAAGCGGCTGGTCCACGAGTTCGGGGCGCGGCCGCCGGAGGACGATCTGGCGCTGCTGGTGCTGCAGGCGGAGTAGGTGTCCGCCGGGGTGCGGGACAATGGAGGACATGCCTTCCGCACTCCCCGACGGCGAACCCGTCCCCGACGACGGCTCACTGCCCGCGTCCGCGCTCACCGGGTCCGCCGACCGCCCTCTCGGCTTCTATCTGCACGTCCCGTACTGCGCGACCCGCTGCGGCTACTGCGACTTCAACACCTACACCGCGACCGAGCTGCGAGGTTCGGGCGGGGTGCTGGCCTCCCGCGACAACTACGCGGAGACGCTGATCGACGAGATCCGCCTGGCGCGGAAGGTCCTCGGCGACGACCCGCGCCCGGTCCGCACGGTGTTCGTCGGCGGCGGCACGCCCACGCTGCTGGCCGCCGGGGATCTCGTACGGATGCTGGGGGCGATCCGTGACGAGTTCGGGCTGGCCCCGGACGCGGAGGTGACGACCGAGGCGAACCCGGAGTCGGTGGACCCGGCGTACCTGGCCGAGCTGCGGGAGGGCGGCTTCAACCGGGTGTCCTTCGGGATGCAGAGCGCGCGGCAGCATGTGCTGAAGGTGCTGGACCGCACGCACACCCCGGGGCGGCCGGAGGCGTGCGTGGCGGAGGCGCGGGCGGCGGGGTTCTCGCATGTCAACCTGGATCTGATCTATGGCACGCCCGGGGAGTCGGACGACGACTGGCGGGCGTCCCTGGAGGCGGCGATCGGGGCCGGACCGGATCACGTGTCGGCGTACGCGCTGATCGTCGAGGAGGGCACCCAGCTGGCTCGCCGTATCCGTCGGGGCGAGGTGCCGATGACGGACGACGACGTGCACGCGGACCGGTATCTGATCGCGGACTCGGTGCTGGCGGAGGCCGGGTTCGACTGGTACGAGGTGTCGAACTGGGCCACGTCCGAGGCGGGCCGGTGCCTGCACAACGAGCTGTACTGGCGGGGCGCGGACTGGTGGGGAGCCGGGCCCGGGGCGCACTCGCACGTCGGCGGGGTGCGCTGGTGGAACGTGAAGCATCCCGGGGCGTACGCGGCGGCGCTGGCTTCCGGGAAGTCTCCGGGAGCGGGGCGTGAGCTCTTGTCGGACGAGGACCGGCGGGTCGAGCGGATTCTGCTGGAGCTGCGGCTGCGGGAGGGGGCGCCGCTGTCGCTGCTGCGCGAGGAGGGTCTGGCCGCTTCTCGGCGGGCGCTGGGGGAGGGGCTGCTCGAGGAGACGCCCTACGAGGAGGGCCGGGCTGTGCTGACGCTGCGGGGACGGTTGCTGGCGGACGCGGTGGTGCGGGACCTGGTGGACTGATGGGATCGGTGCGGGTGAGCGGGGTCGTGCCTGCGGCTGCAAGGGGCAGGAATGCCCTACTGGGGGAGTGCGTGCCACACCCCGCGACGTCGGCATGATCCGCCGGACAAGCCCCGACTAGGGCGCCGTCACGAAGTCGATCAGTTCCTCCACCCGGCCCAGCAGCTCCGGCTCCAGATCCTTGTAGGAGCCCACCCGCTTCAGGATCGCCTGCCACACCGCGCCCGTGTTCTGCGACGGCCAGCCCAGCGCCCGGCACACGCCCGTCTTCCAGTCCTGGCCGTGCGGTACCCGGGGCCACGCCTCTATGCCCAGGGACGACGGCTTCACCGCCTCCCAGATGTCGATGTACGGATGGCCGACGACCAGGGCGTGTTCGCTGGTCACCTCCTGTGCGATGCGCCACTCCTTCGTGCCGGGGAGCAGGTGGTCGACCAGGACCCCGAGGCGGGCGTCCGGGCCCGGCGCGAATTCGGCCACGATCGACGGGAGGTCGTCCACGCCCGACAGGTACTCCACGACCACGCCCTCGATGCGCAGGTCGTCGCCCCAGACCTTCTCCACCAGTTCCGCGTCGTGGCGGCCCTCGACGTAGATACGGCCCGCGCGGGCCACGCGCGCGCGGGCGCCGGGGACGGCCACCGAGCCGGACGCGGTACGGGTGGGTCGTACAGAAGCGCCCGAAGCGCCTGACGGCTTCACCAACGTGACCACCCGGCCCTCCAGGAGGAAACCGCGCGGCTCCAGCGGGAACACCCGGTGCTTGCCGAAGCGGTCCTCCAGCGTCACCGTGCCCGCCTCGCAGCGGATCACCGCGCCGCAGAAGCCCGTCCCCGGCTCCTCGACCACCAGACCGGGCTCGGCGGGGACCTCCGGCACCGCCTTGGGCTTCTTCCACGGAGGGGTCAGGTCGGCGGAGTACTGGCGCATTCGGATGACGATAGGAGAAGCGGCTCGGGAGTCATGACGACACGCCGAAGCGGGCCGCCAGCGCGTCCCGTTGTGCCCGGACGAACGCCGCGTCCACCACCGCTCCGTGACCGGGCACGTACAGCGCGTCCTCGCCGCCCAGCTCCAGCAGTCGGTCCAGCGCGGCGGGCCAGTGCGGCGGTACGGCGTCCGGGCCCGCCTGCGGTTCGCCCGACTCCTCGACCAGGTCGCCGCAGAAGACGACCTCCGGGGAACCGGGGACGAGGACGGCGAGGTCGTGGGCGGTGTGGCCGGGGCCGACGTTCGCGAGCAGCACCTGGCGGCCGCCGCCGAGGTCGAGCGTCCACTCGCCGCAGACGTGATGCCGGGGAGAGACGAGGGCGTCCACCGCCTCGTCGGCCATCGCCGGGTCCAGCCCGTTGCGCACCGCGTCCGCCCGCAGCTCCGCACGTCCCAGCCGTCCCCTCAGCACCGTCTCCGCACCCACCGCGCCGAACACCTCCGCGCCGGCGAACGCCGCCGCCCCGAAGACATGGTCGAAGTGGGGGTGGGTGAGCGCGAGATGGGTCACACGATGACCGGCGAGTTCCTCGGCCTGTGCGCGCAGGCGGGCGCCCTCCGCGAGGCCGGAGCCGGAATCGATCAGCAGGGCCGTGCCCTCGCCGATCACCAGGCCCGCCGTGCAGTCCCAGCCGGGCAGCCGGCACCGCCCCACCCCGGTCGCGACCCGCTCCCACCCGAGCTCTTCCCAAGTCACCGTCATACCGCGACGCTAGCCGTACAACCCGTTACGCAGGGACCAGCCTTGCCCATGGACTACCCCACCGCCGTACACTGGCCGGGGAGCGCTGGCACTCGGACGGACAGAGTGCCAGGCGAGGCGCCAAGGGAACGACTTCTGGAGGTGTGCGCGATGCTGAGTGAACGCAGGCTCCAGGTGCTGCGCGCCATCGTCCAGGACTACGTCGGCACCGAGGAGCCGGTCGGGTCGAAGGCCCTGACCGAGCGGCACAACCTCGGCGTCTCCCCGGCGACCGTCCGCAACGACATGGCGGCCCTGGAGGACGAGGGGTTCATCGCCCAGCCGCACACCAGTGCCGGGCGGATCCCGACCGACAAGGGCTATCGGCTGTTCGTCGACAAGCTGGCGGGCGTCAAGCCGATGACCGCGCCCGAGCGGCGCGCGATCCAGAACTTCCTCGACGGCGCCGTCGACCTCGACGACGTCGTGGCCCGGACCGTGCGGCTGCTCGCGCAGCTGACCCGGCAGGTCGCCGTCGTGCAGTACCCGTCCCTCACCCGCTCGACCGTGCGGCATGTGGAACTGCTCTCGCTCGCCCCCGCGCGCGTGATGCTCGTGCTGATCACGGACACCGGCCGGGTCGAGCAGCGCATGGTCGACTGCCCGGCGCCCTTCGGGGAGGCCTCGCTCGCCGATCTGCGGGCCCGGCTCAACAGCCGGGTCGCGGGACGGCGGTTCGCCGATGTGCCGCGACTGGTCGAGGACCTGCCCGAAGGCTTCGACGTCGAGGACAGGGGTACGGTCACGACAGTGCTCTCCACCCTCCTGGAGACACTCGTCGAGGAGAACGAGGAGCGGCTGATGATCGGCGGCACCGCCAATCTCACCCGCTTCGGACATGACTTTCCCCTCACCATCCGGCCCGTCCTGGAGGCCCTGGAGGAGCAGGTCGTCCTCCTCAAACTCCTTGGCGAGGCGGGGGATTCGGGCATGACCGTACGCATCGGTCACGAGAACGCCTACGAGGGACTCAACTCCACTTCAGTGGTGTCGGTCGGCTACGGTTCGGGCAACGAGGCAGTCGCCAAGCTCGGCGTGGTCGGACCGACCCGCATGGATTACCCGGGAACGATGGGAGCGGTACGCGCAGTGGCACGGTACGTCGGACAGATCCTGGCGGAGTCGTAAGTGGCCACGGACTACTACGCCGTTCTCGGCGTGCGCCGCGACGCGTCGCAGGATGAGATCAAGAAGGCGTTCCGTCGGCTCGCGCGCGAGCTGCACCCGGACGTCAACCCGGATCCGAAGACGCAGGAGCGGTTCAAGGAGATCAACGCCGCCTACGAGGTGTTGTCGGACCCGCAGAAGAAGCAGGTCTACGACCTCGGCGGCGACCCGCTCTCGCAGGCCGGCGGCGGTGGCGCGGGCGGCTTCGGGGCCGGTGGGTTCGGGAACTTCTCGGACATCATGGACGCGTTCTTCGGCACGGCGTCGCAGCGGGGTCCGCGCTCGCGCACGCGGCGCGGCCAGGACGCGATGATCCGTCTCGAGATCGAGCTCGACGAGGCGGCCTTCGGCACGACGAAGGACATCCAGGTCGACACGGCGATCGTCTGCACCACCTGCAGTGGTGAGGGCGCGGCGCCGGGGACCTCCGCCCAGACGTGTGACATGTGCCGCGGCCGCGGTGAGGTGTCGCAGGTGACGCGGTCCTTCCTGGGCCAGGTCATGACGTCCCGGCCGTGCCCGCAGTGCCAGGGCTTCGGCACCGTGGTCCCGACCCCGTGCCCGGAGTGCGCCGGCGACGGCCGGGTCCGCTCGCGCCGCACACTGACCGTGAAGATCCCGGCCGGCGTGGACAACGGCACGCGGATCCAGCTCGCGGGTGAGGGCGAGGTCGGTCCCGGTGGCGGTCCCGCCGGTGACCTCTACGTCGAGATCCACGAACTCCCGCACTCGCAGTTCCAGCGGCGCGGCGACGATCTGCACTGCACGGTCACCCTCCCGATGACGGCCGCGTCGCTCGGCACGAAGGTGCCGCTGGAGACGCTGGACGGCATGGAGGAGGTCGACATCCGGCCCGGTACCCAGTCCGGCCAGTCGATCCCGCTGCACAGCCGGGGCGTCACCCACCTGCGCGGCGGCGGCCGGGGCGACCTCATCGTCCACGTCGAGGTCCAGACCCCGACCAAGCTGGACCCCGAGCAGGAGCGCCTCCTGCGCGAGCTGGCGAAGCTGCGCGGCGAGGAACGGCCCACGGGGCAGTTCCAGCCGGGTCAGCAGGGGCTGTTCTCCCGGTTGAAGGATGCGTTCAACGGTCGTACCTGAGCTGTCGAAGGCCCGATTCGGACTTGTTCGGAGGACGTGACAACATGCCGTCATGTCCTCCGCGCTGACCGGTCTCTTCCGTCATCCGATCGTGCAGGCCCCCATGGCGGGCGGCGTCTCCGTGCCGCGGCTCGCCGCCGCCGTGTCCGAGGCGGGCGGGCTCGGGTTCCTCGCCGCCGGGTACAAGACGGCCGACGGGTTGTACCAGGAGATCAAGCAGCTGCGCGGGCTGACCGGGCTGCCCTTCGGGGTCAACCTGTTCATGCCGCAACCCGAGTACGCCGACCCCGCGGCCGTCGAGGTCTACGCCCATCAGCTCGCCGGCGAGGCCACCTGGTACGAGACCGAGCTCGGCGACCCCGACAGCGGCCGTGACGACGGCTACGACGCCAAGCTCGCCGTACTCCTCGACAACCCCGTGCCGGCGGCCTCCTTCCACTTCGGCATCCCGAGCAGCGAGACCCTGGAGTCGCTGCGCCGCGCCGGCACCTTCACCCTCGTCACCGCGACCACGCCCGAAGAGGCCCTCGCCGTGCAGTACGCGGGCGCCGACGCCGTCATCGCGCAGGGCGTGGAGGCCGGCGGTCACCAGGGCACCCACCGGGACCTCCCCGAGCAGGACGGCTCCGGCCTCGGACTCCTCTCCCTCGTCGCCCAGATCCGAGAGACGGTGACCATCCCGATCGTCGCCGCCGGCGGCATCATGCGCGGCAGCCAGATCGCCGCCGTCCTGGCCGCAGGCGCGAGCGCGGCCCAGCTCGGCACGGCGTTCCTCGCCACACACGAGTCCGGCGCCCACGACGTGCACAAGCAGGCGCTGACCAACCCCCTCTACGTCCGCACCGAGCTGACCCGCGCCTTCTCCGGCAGACCGGCTCGTGGCCTGGTCAACCGTTTCCTGCGCGAGCACGGACCGTACGCGCCCGCCGCCTACCCCGAGGTCCACCACCTCACCGCCCCGCTCAGGAAGGCCGCCGCCAAGGCCAAGGACGCCCAGGGCATGGCGCTGTGGGCGGGCCAGGGGCACCGGATGGCACGCGAGCTGCCCGCGGGACAGCTGGTGGAGATACTCGCCGCCGAACTCGACGCCGCCAGGACAGCGTTGTCAGGCATGGGGGACCTGCGATGACCGCACCGGTGTTCGTCGTCGAGCGCTTCGTCGAGCAGACCGAGCCGGGGAGCGGCGGACGCTACGTTCTCGACGGCCCCGAAGGCCGCCACGCCGTCTCCGTGAAGCGGCTCCAGCCCGGCGAGGACGTCATCCTCACCGACGGGGCCGGGCGCTGGGCCGACTGCGTGGTGCTCGGCACCGAGGGCAAGGACCGGCTGATCGTCCAGCTCGACTCGGTGAGCGAGGAACCCCAGGCACAGCCCCGCATCACCGTCGTCCAGGCCCTCCCCAAGGGCGACCGCGGGGAACTCGCCGTCGAGACCATGACCGAGGTCGGCGTCGACGCCGTCGTGCCCTGGCAGGCCGCCCGCTGCATCACCCAGTGGAAGGGCGACCGGGGCCTGAAGGCGCTCGCCAAGTGGCGGGCCACCGCCCGCGAGGCCGGCAAGCAGTCCCGCCGGGTCCGCTTCCCGGAGGTCGCGGACGCGGCGACGACCAAACAGGTTGCCGCACTTCTCGCCAAAGCCGACTTCGCCGCCGTGCTCCACTCCGACTTCGACCGCGGCAGCGAGCCGCTGGCCACCGCCGAACTCCCCGACGAGGGCGAGATCGTACTGGTCGTCGGACCCGAAGGAGGCGTCGCCAAGGACGAGTTGGCGCTCTTCGAGGAGGCCGGTGCGCGCGCCTACGTCCTCGGGCCCACCGTGCTGCGTACCTCGACCGCCGGAACCGCGGCGACCGCTCTGCTCCTCGGCCGCACCGGCCGCTGGTCCTGACCCTTGGAAGGACGGCTGTGGAACTCGCCCAAGTACGCCTGCTCGTCACCGACTTCGCCGCCTGCTACCGCTTCTACGGCGAGGTCCTCGGCCTCAAGCCCCAGTCGGGGGCGACGGGCGGGCCGTACGAGAAGTTCAGCCCCGCCACCGGCTCCGCGGGCATCGCCCTGCAGGACCGGTCGATGATGGCGGAGGTCCTCGGTGAACTGGGCGACACGGCCACCGGCCACCGCTCCCTGGTCGTGCTCCGCGTCGACGACCTGGACACCTACTGCGAGCAGATCGCGTCCCGCGGTGCCACCCTGCTGCACGGCCCGTCCCCGATGACGGACCGGATGCGCGTCGCCCACCTCAAGGACCCGGAGGGCAACCTGGTGGAGCTGCAGGAGTGGCTGCTGCTGCGCGGCTGAGCACCGCGTCGAACAGGTCCCAGCCGTCCAACTCGGCTGCACCGGGCAGGAGTCCGCGGTCCGTCGCCTCGTCGACCAGATGCCGTACGACACCGGGTTCGTTGAGGTTGAGCAGCTTCCCGGGGCCGGTCGACACGCAGCCGACGTACGAGTAGCCGCCGGAGATGCCCCCTCGTTCGCCCTCCCGGAAGACGACCCGGGTGCGGACCCCGTCGCGGACCAGGTGGCACATCGCGGCAGACGTCGCCGTCGCGGTGCTTGTGCCGGACGCTCCACAGGTAGGTCGTCCGGCCGTCCACGACGAGCGTTCTCGCCGCACGGTCCTTGCGCATCCGCCCACCGTAGCCCGACCGGCGCGCAGGTGGCCGTATGCGCCCTACCGTCCCCGGCGGGACAGTGGCAGGCTGCCCCCCATGGTGGCGTTGAGACGGAACTGGCGTCGGCCGCGCGGGGTGCGAGTAGCGGGTGTCATGGGGGTTGCCGTGCTGGCCGTGGGCGGGGTCGCCGCGTGTGATCCGACCGGCGTGGTCAGCTCCGCGACCGTGTCGTACACCACCGACCAGCTGGTCACCAAGGAGCTGAACCGGCAGAAGGCCGACGTGAGTTGGCTGACCTGCACGGCCTCGTACGACAACGGCGACCGGACACCGAGTTCCAGTGTGAACACCGTCGCCACCGTCGACTGCGACGGGAAGACACGGGACGGCAAGGACATCACCGTCAAGGGCAAGGTGACCCGGACCGTCAGCGGCGCGTGTGTGCGCGGGGACCTCACCGCCACCGTCGGCGGCAGGCAGTGGTTCCACGTGGAGGGGCTCGGCGACTGCAACGCCACGCCCACCCCGCCGGTCAACAACCCTGGGCAGCCCGGCCCGACCGTCACGGTGACCGTCACGAAGACGATCTGGTGCCAGAACGACCCGCAGTGCTGGCCCGACGGCAAGTGATCGAAACCTCTGTGCACGGGGACCGCCCGTGCGTAGGGTGATCGGGTGACACAGCCTGCGACGTCTGCATATCTCCGGTTTCCGCATCTGCAGGGCGAGCTGGTGGCCTTCACCGCCGAGGACGACGTGTGGCTCGCGCCGCTCGACGGCGGGCGCGCCTGGCGGGTCAGCGCGGACAACGTGCCGGTCACCCACCCCCGTATCTCGCCCGACGGCACGACCGTCGCCTGGACCTCCGCCCGCGACGGAGCCCCCGAGGTGCACATCGCCCCGGTCGACGGCGGACCGTCCAGGAGGCTGACCCACTGGGGCAGCGCCCGCACCCAGGTGCGCGGCTGGACCCCGGACGGCGAGGTCCTCGCGATCACCACCCACGGCCAGGCCAGCCTGCGCCGCAGCTGGGCGCACACCGTCCCGCTCGACGGCGGCCCCGGCACCACCCTGCCGTACGGGCCCGTCGGCCAGGTCGCGTACGGACCGGCGACCGTGATCCTCTCCGCGCCCATGGGCCGGGAGGCCGCCTGGTGGAAGCGGTACCGGGGCGGCACGGCGGGCAAGCTGTGGATCGATCCCGAGGGCGACGGCGAGTTCGTACGCCTGCATGAGGAGTTGGACGGAAACCTGGAGTACCCCGTGTGGGCGGGCGACCGGATCGCCTTCCTCTCGGACCACGAGGGCACCGGGGCCGTCTACTCCTCCCTCGCCGACGGCTCCGACCTGCGACGGCACACCCCCCTCGACGGTTACTACGCCCGGCACGCGGCAGGTGACGGCACCCGGATCGTCTACACCTCCGCCGGCGAGCTGTGGATCCTCGACGACCTCGACGGCGCCGAACCGCGCCGCCTGGAGGTCCGGCTCGGCGGACAGCGCGCCGACCGGCAGCCGTTCCCCGTGGACGCCTCCCGCTGGTTCGGCTCGGCCGCCCCCGACCACACCGCGCGCGGCAGTGCGGTCGCGGTGCGCGGTGCCGTCCACTGGGTCACCCACCGCTCGGGCCCGGCCCGCGCGCTCGCCGCCGAACCCGGCGTCCGGGCCCGGCTGCCGCGCACCTTCCGCACGGAGGGCGAGGAGTGGGTGGTGTGGGTGACGGACGCGGAGGGCGACGACGCCCTGGAGTTCGCGCCCGCCACCGGTCTCGCCCCCGGCGCCACCCCGCGCCGCCTCGCCGCGGGACAACTCGGCCGCGTCCTGGGTCTCGCCATGGCCCCCGACGGCAGCCGGGCCGCGGTCGCCGCGCACGACGGCCGCGTGCTGCTCGTCGAGCGGGAGACCGGCGAGGTCCGCGAGGTCGACCGCAGCGAGGACGGCGACGTACGGGGGCTGACCTTCTCGCCCGACTCGGCCTGGCTCGCCTGGTCGCACCCCGGCCCCGCCCCGCTCTGCCAGCTCCGCCTCGCCAACACCACCGACCTGTCGGTCACCGAGGCGACCCCGCTGCGCTTCCAGGACTACGCCCCCGCCTTCACCCTCGACGGCAAGCACCTGGCGTTCCTGTCCAACCGCTCCTTCGACCCGGTCTACGACGAGCACGTCTTCGACCTCGCCTTCGTGGTCGGCGACCGCCCGCACCTGATCACCCTGGCAGCGACCACCCCGTCCCCGTTCGGCCCGCAGCGCCACGGCCGCCCCTTCGAGGCCCCCGACAAGGACGAGACCCCCGACAGCGAGGGCACCCCGGCCACCCGTATCGACCTCGAGGGCCTCGCCGACCGGATCGTGCCCTTCCCGGTGGAGGCCGGCCGCTACTCCAACCTCCGCGCGGCCAAGGACGGCGTCCTGTGGCTCCGGCACCCCGTCCAGGGCGTCCTCGGCTCCTCCCGGGCCACCCCGGACGACCCCGACCCCAAGACCGACCTCCAGCGCTACGACCTCGCCCAGCAGCGCCTCGAGCACCTCGCCGCCGACGCCGACCACTTCGCCGTCAGCGGCGACGGCAAGCGGGTCCTGCTGTGGACCGACGGCCGCCTGAAGGTCGTACCGAGCGACCGCCGTGCCTCGAACGACGACGACAGCGACACGAACATCAGCGTCGACCTCGGCCGCATCCGCCAGACCGTCGACCCGTCGGCCGAGTGGCGCCAGATGTACGCGGAGACCGGCCGCATCATGCGCGACCACTTCTGGCGCCCGGACATGAGCGGTGTCGACTGGAACGGCGTGCTCGACCGTTACCGACCCGTCCTCGACCGTCTGGCCACCCACGACGACCTCGTCGACCTCCTCTGGGAGGTCCACGGCGAACTCGGCACCTCCCACGCCTACGTCACCCCCCGCGGCGGCCACGGCCACGGCCCCCGCCAGGGCCTGCTCGGCGCCGACATCTCCCGCCACGAGGACGGCCCCCAGGGGTCGGCGCAGTGGCGCATCGACCGCATCCTGCCGACCGAGACCTCCGACCCCGACGCCCGCTCCCCGCTCGCCGCACCCGGCGTCGCGGTCCGCGCCGGGGACGCGATCGTCGCGGTCGGCGGCCACCCGGTCGACCCGGTCACGGGCCCCGGCCCGCTCCTGGTCGGCACGGCGGACAAACCGACCGAGCTCACGATCTCCCCGTCCGGCGGCGGCGAGCTGCGGCACGCGGTCGTCGTACCGATCTCCGACGAGGAACCCCTGCGCTATCACGCCTGGGTCGCCGACCGCCGCGCCTACGTCCACGAGAAGTCCGGCGGGCGGCTGGGGTACTTGCACGTCCCGGACATGCAGGCCCCGGGCTGGGCCCAGATCCACCGCGACCTGCGGGTCGAGGTGGCCCGCGAGGGGCTCGTGGTCGACGTCCGGGAGAACCGTGGCGGCCACACCTCCCAGCTGGTCGTCGAGAAGCTGGCCCGCCGGATCGTCGGCTGGGCGCTGCCGCGCGGGATGCGCGCCTACAGCTACCCGAGGGACGCGCCGCGCGGCCCTGTCGTGGCGGTGGCGAACGAGTTCTCGGGATCCGACGGCGACATCGTCAACGCGGCGATCAAGGCGCTGGGCATCGGCCCGGTGGTGGGAACACGCACATGGGGCGGGGTCATCGGCATCGACAGCCGCTACCGCCTGGTCGACGGCACGCTGATCACCCAGCCGAAGTACGCGTTCTGGCTGGAGGGTTACGAGTGGGGCGTGGAGAACCACGGGGTGGATCCGGACGTGGAGGTCGTGCAGAGGCCGCAGGACCACGCGGCGGGCAGGGACACGCAGCTGGACGAGGCGGTGAGGATCGCCCTGGAGGCGTTGGAGAGCAGTCCTGCCAAGATTCCGCCGACCCTGCCTGACTAAGATGCCCCCGAGATCCGAGGCGAAAGGAACACCATGCCAGGGGAACCCCAGGGCGACTGCCTGTTCTGCAAGATCGTCGAAGGCCACATCCCGGCGACGATCGTCCGGGAGACCGACACCACCGTCGCCTTCCGGGACATCAACCCTCAGGCCCCCACCCACGTCCTGGTGATCCCCAAGGCCCACTACGAGACCGCCGCGGCGCTCGCCGCCGCCGCGCCCGAGCTCGCCGCCGACGTCCTCCGCGAGACCCAGGCCGTCGCCGAGGACGAGAAGCTGGAGAGCTACCGCACCGTCTTCAACACCGGCAGCGGCGCCGGCCAGACCGTCTGGCACGCCCACGCCCACGTGATCGGCGGCCGCGGCCTGCACTGGCCGCCCGGATAACCCACGTGTCCGTACGTGAACTGGTCGTCCTCGGCACAGCCAGCCAGGTCCCCACAAGGCACCGCAACCACAACGGCTACCTGCTGCGGTGGGACGGCGAGGGCATCCTCTTCGACCCCGGCGAGGGCACCCAGCGTCAGATGCTGCGCGCCGGGGTCGCCGCCCACGACCTCAACCGGATCTGTGTCACCCACTTCCACGGCGACCACTCCCTCGGCCTCGCGGGCGTGATCCAGCGCATCAACCTCGACCGGGTCCCGCACGAGGTCACCGCCCACTACCCGAAGTCGGGGCAGCGCTTCTTCGACCGGCTGCGGTACGCGACGGCGTACCGGGAGACCGTCCGGCTCACCGAGGCACCGGTCGCCGAGGACGGGGTCATCGCGCGCACCGGCGGCTACACCCTCCAGGCCCGCAGGCTCTCCCATCCCGTCGAGTCCTACGGCTATCTCCTCACGGAGGCCGACGGCCGCCGCATGCTCCCCGACCGCCTCGCCGCGCACGGCATCAAGGGGCCCGACGTCGGCCGGATCCAGAGGGAGGGCTCCCTGAACGGCGTCCTCCTCGACGACGTCAGCGAGGTCCGCCGGGGTCAGCGGTTCGCGTTCGTCATGGACACCCGCCTCTGCGACGGCGTCCACGCCCTCGCGGACGGCTGCGACCTGCTCGTCATCGAGTCGACCTTCCTCGACGAGGACGAACAACTCGCCGTGGAGCACGGTCATCTGACCGCCGGTCAGGCCGCGAGGGCCGCCCGCGACGCCGGTGTACGGCATCTCGTGCTCACGCACTTCAGTCAGCGGTACGCCGAACCGGAGGAGTTCGAGCGGCAGGCGCGGGCGGCCGGCTACGAGGGCGAGCTGACCGTGGCCCACGACCTCCTGCGGGTCCCGGTTCCGAAACGGCGATAAAGCAGCCGTACGATGCGTTGATGTCCCTCCCCAAAGCTGAACTGCACCTGCACATCGAAGGCACCCTGGAGCCGGAGCTGGCTTTCGAGCTCGCCGCGCGCAACGGCGTCGAGCTGCCGTACGCCGACACGGACACGCTCCGCAAGGCGTACCGTTTCGAGGACCTCCAGTCCTTTCTGAACCTGTACTACGAGCTCATGGCCGTCCTGCGCACCGAGCGGGACTTCGAGGACCTGGCGAACGCCTATCTCGCCCGGGCCGCCGCGCAGGGGGTGCGGCACGCGGAGATCTTCTTCGACCCGCAGGCGCACATCGCGCGCGGCGTGGGGATGGGGACGGTCGTCGAGGGATTGTGGCGGGCGCTGGCCCACAGCGAGGCCGTGCACGGCGTGTCGACGCAGCTGATCATGTGCTTCCTGCGGGACGAGTCCGCGCAGTCCGCTCTCGCGACCCTCGAGGCCGCCAAGCCGTATCTCGACCGGATCGTCGGTGTGGGGCTCGACTCAGCCGAGGTGGGGCATCCTCCGGTGAAGTTCCGCGAGGTGTACGAGGCCGCGGCGGCGCTGGGACTGCGGCGGGTGGCTCACGCCGGGGAGGAGGGGCCGCCGGAGTACATCGTCGAGGCGCTGGATGTGCTCGGGGTGGAGCGGATAGACCACGGGCTGCGGTGCATGGAGTCTCCGGAGTTGGTCGCGCGGCTGGTGCGGGACCGGGTTCCGCTGACCTTGTGTCCGTTGTCCAACGTGCGGCTTCGTACGGTCGATGTGCTCGCCGGCCATCCGTTGCCGGCGATGCTGGATGCCGGGTTGCTGTGCACGGTGAACTCCGACGACCCGGCGTACTTCGGGGGGTATGCGGGGGACAACTTCGACGCGGTGCGCTCGGCGCTGGGCCTGGGCGAGGAACGGTTGCGGGAGCTGGCCCGCAACTCCTTCCTCGCGTCCTTCCTGGAGCATGACGAGGAGTTGCGGGCTCGGTACCTCGCGGAAGTCGAGGCCTACGAGTTCTGAGGCGGCACCTATGCGGCCGTTGCCCTGTCGTACGTCTGGGTCTCCACCGGGATCTCCACCACCGGGAGTTGACGCCTGCCCGCACCCGTCGCGACCGCCGTCATCGGTACGGCGATCAGCAGCAGGCCGACGGCCAGGACCGTGCCCATCGCCGGGAAGCCGGCCTGCGTGGCCAGCAGGCTGCCGGTCAGCGGTCCCGCCGCCGTGCCCAGTGAGGATGCCGAGCCGACCAGGACCGCCCAGCGGCCGCGGGGGTCCAGGGAGGCGGCCAGGCCGATGACGTACGACAGGACGATCGGGTAGAGCGTGTTCCACGCGATCTCGCCGGACGCGAAGGACGTCAGGTCGGTCGCCGATGCGCTGAGGGTGATGCAGGCGGCGATGAGGACGGTGCCGCCGCCGATGGGGAGCGCGCGGCCGAGGCGTGGGCCCAGGGCGCCCGCGCCGACGACGCCCAGCAGGCCCGCGCCGAGGGCGATCGCGAAGACGGCGCCGACCGTTGCCTCGGAGAGGTGGGCCTGGGTGAGGCCGATGCGGCCGCTGACGCCCCAGAGGGCGTTCTGGGCGAGGGACCAGCAGAGCAGAGTGCCGGCGAGGAGGAGGCCGGCACGAGGGTGGGGGAGCGGGGTGCGCGTCTCCCGGCTTCGGGCGGGGGCCGTGGCGAGGGGGAGACGGCCCGTCAGGGGCCAGACCGCCAGCGCGGTGAGGGCGATCGCGGCCAACGGCCGGCCGTGACCGGGGCCCAGGTGCGGAACGGTCAGGTACACGGCGCCCGCGAGTGCGGAGACACCGAGGAGCCCGACCGTGGTGATGCGGTGCGGGTCCGGCTGGGCGGCGATGCCGGTGGCGGCCACCGCCGTCGACGTACCGGATCCGAAGCCGCCGATCAGCGCGCCCACGACGACGGCCGGGACGGCGTGGGCGAGGGCGGCGCCGCCGTAGCCGAGGACGGCGAGGGCGAGGCCGATGCGGGCGAGGGTGCGGGGGCCGACGCGGTCGACGCGGGAGGCGAGCAGGAAGCCTGCCGCCGCTGAACTCAGCAGCAGCGCGCTGCCGACGGCACCCGCCTCGGTGGCGGTGAGCGGAAGCCCCGAGTCGAGCCTGCCGACGGTGGTCGGGAGGAGATAGGGGGCGAGGTACCCGGCGGTGAAAAGGGCAACGAGGGGCCAGGGCAGGGTGGTGCGGGCGGACACGGGCGTTCCCAGGGCATGCGAAAGAAGCGGCTCGAAAAGGGGGTGGGCGCAGGCCGTCGACGGACAGGAACGCGCGAAGAATTTGTATCAAGCACGCGGTTGCGGAAGAAGCCCAGGCTGCGTGATGTGGCTCACGTTTCGTTTGGAGTGAGGGAAGTCGGGTAGAAGCGGGCCCCCCAGTGCCCCCTAACGCCAACCAGGGGCGCCGCCCGCGCCCGGTACCGTCGCCTCGATCTTGCCTCTGATCTCGCGCATCACCGCGATGATCTGCTGCTCGTGTTCCGACGTCAGACGGGCGACCGGGACCGAGCAGCTGATGGCGTCCTGCGCGGGGGTGTCGTAGCGCAGACAGAACCCGAAGCCGACGATGCCGAGGACGCCCTCCTCGCGGTCGATCGAATAGCCGCGTGCGCGGATCTCGGCGAGGTCCGCCAGCAGGGACTCGCGGGTGGTGTGGGAGTTCGGGGTGAGTGCCTCGTACGGCCCTTCGGGGAGCCTCTCGTCGGGCCACTCCGCCAGCAGCGCCTTGCCCAGCGCGCCGACGTGCGCAGGCAGCCGGCGGCCCACCCTGCTGATCGTCCGCAGGTACTCGTGCGACTCACGCGTCGCCAGATAGGCCACGTCCCGGCCGTCGAGCCGACCCATGTGGATCGTCTCACCCAGTGCCTGGGACGCTTCGTCGAGATACGGCCGTACGACCCGCACGCGCACGTCGGAGTCCAGGTAGCTGGTGCCGGTGAGCAGGGCGTGGATGCCGATGCCGTAGAGCGAGCCGGTGATGTCGGTGCGGACCCAGCCGCGCGAGATCAGGGTCTGGAGCAGCGCGTACATCGAACTGCGCGGCACCGCCAGCGCGTCCGCGAGCTCCTGGAGCCGTGCCGGGTGGTCGCCGCGCGCGGCCAGCAGTTCGAGGAGCTCGACCGTGCGGGCCGCCGACTTCACCTCGCGGACGCCACCTGTCTCTGACATGCGCTGATGGTAATCGGCCCGCCGAACCGCACGCCGACCCATTGACGGACGGCGTTCGCCTATCTAATCTTCATCTCCATACGTAGATACTGTCTACATGGGGAGATGAGCGAGGGTGACCCTCGACCCGGACACGGCCCGACGACTGCGGGACGGCATGGCACGCGGTGTGCTGTCGTTCCCGCTCACGAGCTTCCACGATGACGGCACCCTCGACCCGGACGGCTTCCGCGCCCATGTCGCCGCCCAGATCGCCACCGGCCCCGGCGCGCTCTTCCCGGCCTGTGGCACCGGTGAGTTCTTCTCGCTGGACGAGGACGAGTACCGGCAGGTCGTCACCATCGCGGTCGAGGAGGCCGGCGGCCGGCTGCCCGTGGTCGCCGGAACCGGCTACGGCTGGGCACAGGCCGTTCGTTTCGCCCGGATCGCCGAGGAGGCGGGCGCGGACGCGCTGCTGGTCCTCCCCCACTACCTGGTCGCCGCCCCGCAGGACGGACTGGTCGCGCAGCTGGAGCAGATCGCGGCGCGGACGCGGCTGCCGCTCATCGCCTACCAGCGCGGCCAGGTCGCCTTCGGCGTGGACGCGTTCAGGCGGGTCGCCGAGATCCCCGGTGTCATCGGCCTCAAGGACGGACACAGCGACCTCGACCGGCTCCAGCGCCTCACGCTCGCCGCCCCCGAAGGCTTCCTGTTCTTCAACGGCGCCTCCACCGCCGAGATCCAGGCCCGCGCCTACGCCACCGTCGGCGTCCCCGCCTACTCCTCGGCCGTCCACGCCTTCGCCCCCGAGATCGCGAACGCCTTCTTCACCGCCCTGCGCGACGGCGACGAGGGCGACGGCACGGTCGGGAAACTGCTGCGCGACTTCTACGTTCCGCTCGTCGAACTCCGCGACCGCGTGCCCGGATACGCCGTCTCGCTCGTGAAGGCGGCGGCACGGCTGCGGGGACGCCCGGTCGGGCCGGTGCGCGCGCCGCTCACCGATCCGTCCGCCGCCGACCTGGCGGACCTCGAGCGGCTGCTGGCCTCCGGACTCGACCTCGTAGGAGCCGACCTGTGAACCTCACGATCGCCGACGTCCGCCTCACGCCGATCCTCGTCGCCGATCCGCCCCTGCTGAACACACAGGGCGTCCACCAGCCGTACACGCCCCGGCTGATCGTCGAGGTCGAGACCGCCGACGGGGTCACCGGGGTCGGGGAGACGTACGGCGACACCAAGTACCTGGAGCTGGCACGGCCGTTCGCGTCGAAGCTGATCGGACGTCAGGTCGGTGACCTGAACGGCCTGGTCACCGTCGCGGATCAGATGGCCGTCGATTCCTCCCGGGTCTCCGGACAGGTCGACGTCGGCGGGCTGCGGGGCGTGCAGACGGCCGACAAGCTGAGGCTGTCCGTGGTCTCCGGATTCGAGGTCGCCTGCCTCGACGCGCTGGGCAAGGCCCTCGGGCTGCCGGTGCACGCCCTGCTCGGGGGCAAGGTGCGCGACGCGGTCGAGTACAGCGCGTATCTGTTCTACAAGTGGGCCTCCCATCCCGAGGGCGTCGCCTCCGAGAAGGACGACTGGGGGGCGGCCGTCGATCCCGCAGGGGTGGTGGAGCAGGCCCGGTTGTTCACTGAGCGCCATGGCTTCACGTCCTTCAAGCTCAAGGGCGGGGTTTTCCCGCCGGACGAGGAGATCGCGGCGATCAGGGCGCTGGCCGAGGCGTTTCCCGGGCACCCGCTCCGGCTCGATCCCAACGGGGCCTGGAGCGTGTCGACTTCGCTGAAGGTGGCCGCGGAGCTCGGCGATGTCCTGGAGTACCTGGAGGATCCCGCGCTGGGGACGGCGGCCATGGCCGAGGTCTCCGCCGGGACCGGTGTCCCGCTGGCCACCAACATGTGTGTGACGACCTTCGCGGAGATCAAGGAGGCGTTCGCCCGGGACGCGGTTCAGGTGGTGCTCTCGGATCACCACTACTGGGGCGGGCTGCGGAACACCCAGCAACTCGCCGCGATCTGCCGGACGTTCGGGGTGGGAGTGTCCATGCACTCCAACACGCATCTGGGGATCTCGCTGGCCGCGATGACGCATGTCGCGTCCACCGTGCCCAACCTTCACCACGCCTGTGACTCGCACTATCCATGGCAGTCGGAGGACGTGCTCAGCGAGCGCCTGACGTTCGAGGGCGGGGCCGTGAAGGTCTCCGACGCGCCCGGCCTCGGCGTCGAACTCGACCGGCAGAAGGTGGAGTTCCTGCATCGGCGGTGGCTCGATGACGACGGCTCGCTGCGGGAGCGGGACGACGCTGCGGCCATGCGGGTGGCCGAGCCGGGGTGGGTCACGCCGGTGGTGCCTCGTTGGTAGTGGCCGGGTTTTTTCAGCCCAGCATGCTGGAGGGGGCTGGGCCTGGACGTACGGTCCTTCTCGCCGGGGTCATGACGAGCGGATCCGGACGCGGACGGACGGCCCCGGCGGTCACCGCCGCCACTGGAGCCCCTGGGGCCACACCCGGCGCGCCCCGGACCTGCGACGGCCTGACGTGGCGGGCGGGTCGCAGGTGAGCGCCGACGCGTTGTCGGCGGCGTGGTGCAGACTGGCCTGATCCGCACCACGTCCAGGGAGCGCACCGTGATCGCGTCCAACGCGTCCACCGGAAAGGGACCGTCGCACTTCGGAGGGACCGGGCACGGCCAGGCCCGGGTCGACCCTCTCGCAGCTCTGCGGGTACCCGACGATCCCCCCTGGGACGTCTACCTCACCGGCACCGTGTTCCTCGACATCATCTTCACCGGGCTCGACTCCGCCCCGGTGCGCGGGACCGAGTCCTGGGCACGCGGGATGGGGTCGAGCCCCGGCGGCGTGGCGAACATGGCCACGGCCCTGGCCCGGCTCGGGCTGCGCACCTCACTGGCCGCGGCCTTCGGCGACGACCACTACGGCGAGTACTGCTGGGACGCCCTCGAACAGGGCGAGGGCATCGACCTCTCCCCGTCCCGGACAGTCTCCGGCTGGCACTCGCCGGTCACCGTGTCGATGGCGTACGAGGGCGAGCGCACCATGGTCTCCCACGGCCACGAGCCGCCCCCGGAAGCCGTGCTCATCCAAGAGGGCGCGCCGGACCGCCCCCCACGCGCGCGTGCGGCGGTGGCGTCCCTCGAGCCGGGGAAGAGGGCCCCCTGGATCGCTCAGGCGGCACGCGAGGGCACCTGCATCTTCGCCGACGTCGGTTGGGACGAGACCGGGGCGTGGGACCTGGCGGGCCTCGCCGACCTCGAACACTGCGAGGCCTTCCTGCCGAACGCGCAGGAGGCGATGCGCTACACCGGCGCCACCTGCCCGCGGGAGGCTGCGCACGCGCTCACCGAACATGTACCGCTCGCCGTGGTCACCCTCGGCGCGGAGGGCGCGTACGCCGTGGACCGGCGTACCGGGGAGACCGCCGAGGTCCCGGCGATCGAGGTCGAGGCGCTCGACCCGACCGGCGCCGGGGACGTCTTCGTGGCCGGCTTCGTCACCGGCACCCTCGCGGGCTGGCCGCTGGCGGACCGCCTGGCCTTCGCCGGCCTGACCGCCGCGCTCTCCGTCCAGGAGTTCGGCGGTTCCCTCTCCGCGCCGGGCTGGTCCGAGATCGGCGCATGGTGGCGCAAGGTCCAGTCCGTCGACTCCCAGGACCCGACCGCACTGCGACGGTACGCGTTCCTGGAGGACCTGGTCCCGGAGGAGGAGTCCCCGGTCTGGCCCCTGCGACGGGCGGTACCGACGATCGGATTCGGCCGGTCGGCCTGAGGCCGGCGCGCGAGGGCGGCGCGCGAGGGCGGGCCGACGGGTATCGCCGCGGGCTGGGTCCGTCCCTGCGGCTCGTCGAGGGGTCGGGCCGTCAGTGCCGTGGGAGGTCCGGGTCGGGCCGTATCGCTGCGTGGCGGTCCGCCTCCGTGGCACGTCGAGCAGGTTGGTGCGTCAGTGTCCGCCCGCCCGCTCCAGCACCGTCACCACCTGCTCCCGGACCACCTCGCGGGCCGCGGCGGGCAGCGCCCCGATCGTCGTACCGCTCAACACGTCGAGCACGCTGTCCGCGCCCGCGGAACAGGGCACGCTCTCGCTCAGGAACTCGTAGCCGTCGCGGACGGCCACGCGCAGGACCGGGCGGTCGTCCGCGTGGACGGCCGTGGCGACCACCAGGGGCGGCGGCCCACCCGGGGCCTCGGCCACCTTGCGGTAGCCGCTGACGAGCGGATCGCGCCAGTGCAGGCTCAGCAGCAGCGGCTTCTTGGCGATCAGCTCGGCCAGGTCCGCCTCGAACGGCCCCTCCGCCGCCAGCACCTGCGCGCGGGCGTCCAGGACGAGCGCCGCGGGCAACAGACAGCGCAAGGTGCTGCCGACGATGTTCCCGCCGACCGTGGCGGCCCGGCGCACGGCCCCGGTGCCGACGCCCGACGCGGCCCGGTGCAGCACCTCCGGTACCCGCTCGTCGATCCGGTGCAGCAGGACCGCCGCGCCCACCTGCCCGGCCCCGAGAACGTTCGCCTCCGGCACCTCGCGCAGCGACACGGCCTGCTCGGGAAAGCCGTCGCGTTGCCAGGCGGCCCACACCAGCGTGGCACCGCCGACGGGTGTCGCCCCGTCGGTCAGACACTCCTGTGCCTCGGGCAGGGACGTGGGCAGACGCAGCAGCACGGTCTTCCTTCTTCGAACAGTCGAGATCGTCGAACACACAGGGCGGTGAGCGCATTCTTCCCGGGGCCCGGGGGGAGCATGAAGGGCTCACCGCTGCATCCGGGGCGCCCTGATCGTCGAAAAGCCCTACGGCGTTGTCAGTGCACCGTCGTACCCTTGAAACCGCGAGGCCGCCTTCCACTGCGCGGCCATGACGAGGAGGAACCGCAGGCGTTGAGCGCCGGCCCATGACTCAGACACCCACAGGTCACAGCCCCGCGCAGGGGCAGGCGAGAGCACAGTTCACGGTCCCCGCCCAGCACCCCATGGTCACGGTCCTGGGATCCGGCGACTCCCTCCTGCGCGTGATCGAGAAGGCCTTCCCGGCGGCCGACATCCATGTCCGGGGCAACGAGGTCAGCGCGACCGGCGAGGCGGCGGACGTCGCCCTCGTCCAGCGCCTGTTCGACGAGATGATGCTGGTGCTCCGCACCGGACAGCCGATGACGGAGGACGCAGTGGAACGCTCGATCGCCATGCTGCGAGCGAGCGAGAACGGGACGAGCAACGGCCAGGAGACCCCGGCCGAAGTGCTCACACAGAACATCCTGTCCTCGCGCGGCCGCACCATCCGCCCCAAGACCCTCAACCAGAAGCGGTACGTCGACGCGATCGACAAGCACACGATCGTCTTCGGCATCGGCCCCGCCGGTACCGGCAAGACCTACCTCGCCATGGCCAAGGCGGTGCAGGCCCTGCAGTCCAAGCAGGTCAACCGCATCATCCTGACCCGCCCGGCGGTCGAGGCGGGAGAGCGGCTGGGCTTCCTGCCCGGCACCCTCTACGAGAAGATCGACCCGTACCTGCGCCCGCTGTACGACGCCCTGCACGACATGCTGGACCCGGACTCGATCCCGAAGCTGATGGCTTCGGGGACGATCGAGGTCGCGCCGCTGGCGTACATGAGGGGTCGCACTTTGAACGACGCCTTCATCATCCTGGACGAGGCCCAGAACACGAGCCCCGAGCAGATGAAGATGTTCCTCACCCGGCTCGGCTTCGACTCGAAGATCGTGATCACGGGTGATGTGACGCAGGTCGACCTGCCCAACGGCAGCAAGTCGGGTCTGCGCCAGGTCCAGGACATCCTGGAGGGGCTCGACGACGTGCACTTCTCCCGGCTGTCGTCCCAGGACGTCGTACGGCACAAGCTGGTCGGCCGTATCGTCGACGCGTACGAGAAGTACGACAACGAGAACGGTACGGAGAACGGCACCCACAAGGGCGGCCGGAACAAGCGGAAGTAGACAAGCCAGCACCATGTCGATCGACGTCAACAACGAGTCCGGAACCGAGGTCGACGAGCAGGCGATCCTCGACATCGCCCGTTACGCCCTCGCGCGGATGCGCATCCACCCGCTCTCCGAGCTCTCGGTGATCGTCGTGGACGAGAACGCCATGGAGCAGCTGCACATCCAGTGGATGGACCTGCCGGGGCCCACCGACGTCATGTCCTTCCCGATGGACGAGCTCAGGCCGCCCAGCAAGGACGACGACGAACCCCCGCAGGGCCTCCTCGGCGACATCGTGCTGTGTCCCGAGGTCGCCAAGAGGCAGGGCGAGGAGGCCGAGACGCAGCACTCCATGGACGAGGAGCTCCAACTCCTCACCGTCCACGGCGTGCTGCACCTTCTCGGGTACGACCACGAGGAGCCGGACGAGAAGGCCGAGATGTTCGGCCTGCAGGCGGCCATCGTGGACGGGTGGCGGCAGGAGAAGGGGCTCACCGGCCCGTCTCCCGCGCCGACCGTCTCATGAGCCTGCCCCTCGTCTCGGGCGCGATCGCCCTGGTCGTCGTCGCCTGGCTCGCCGCCTGCGCGGAGGCGGGCCTCGCGCGCGTCTCCAGCTTCCGCGCCGAGGAAGCCGTACGCAACGGCCGGCGCGGCAGCGCCAAGCTCGCGCAGATCGCCGCCGACCCGACCCGCTATCTCAACGTTGCGCTGCTGGTGCGCGTCGCGTGCGAGATGGCGGCGGCCGCCCTGGTGACCTACGCCTGCCTCCAGGAGTTCCCGGGCACCACCCGCGCCCTGCTGGTCGCGATCGGGGTCATGGTGCTCGTGTCGTACGTCGCCGTCGGCGTCTCCCCGCGCACCATCGGGCGTCAGCACCCGCTCAACACGGCGACCGCGGCGGCGTACGTCCTGCTCCCACTGGCCCGGATCATGGGGCCGATCCCGTCGTTGCTGATTCTCATCGGCAACGCGCTCACCCCCGGCAAGGGCTTCCGCCGCGGCCCGTTCGCCTCCGAGGCGGAGCTGCGCGCGCTGGTCGACCTCGCCGAGAAGGAGTCGCTGATCGAGGACGACGAGCGCCGGATGGTGCACTCGGTCTTCGAGCTGGGCGACACGCTGGTGCGGGAGGTCATGGTCCCGCGGACCGATCTCGTCGTCATCGAGCGCTACAAGACCATCCGCCAGGCGCTGACCCTCGCTCTGCGCTCGGGCTTCTCGCGTATCCCCGTGTCCGGGGAGAGCGAGGACGACATCGTCGGGATCGTGTATCTGAAGGACCTGGTCCGCAAGACGCACATCAGCCGGGACGCCGAGTCCGAGCTGGTGTCCACCGCCATGCGGCCCGCCGCCTTCGTGCCCGACACCAAGAACGCCGGCGATCTGCTGCGCGAGATGCAGCAGGACCGCAACCACGTCGCCGTCGTCATCGACGAGTACGGCGGCACGGCCGGCATCGTCACCATCGAGGACATCCTCGAGGAGATCGTCGGCGAGATCACCGACGAGTACGACCGCGAGCTGCCGCCGGTGGAGGATCTCGGCGACGACCGCCACCGGGTCACCGCCCGCCTGGACATCACCGACCTGGGCGAGCTGTACGGGCTCGACGAGTACGACGACGAGGACGTGGAGACCGTCGGGGGGCTCCTGGCGAAGGCGCTGGGCCGTGTGCCCATCGCCGGGGCCTCCGCCGTCGTCGAACTTCCGGACCAC
Source organism: Streptomyces canus (assembly GCF_030816965.1). NCBI lineage: Bacteria > Bacillati > Actinomycetota > Actinomycetes > Kitasatosporales > Streptomycetaceae > Streptomyces > Streptomyces canus. Next base: position 3,462,571 of record NZ_JAUSYQ010000002.1, on the reverse strand, counting down.
CGGCAGCTCCGCCTGACCGCGGAGGCCGCGGCCGGACGCCGGAACAAGATCGTGACGGTTCTGGTGGAGCCGGTGGGCGCGGCCGCAGCTGCCGAAGAGGAGAAGGAGTCCGAGTGACCCCTCAGGAACTGCGCGCGCTCTGCCTCTCCTTCAACGCGGTGGTGGAGGATTTCCCGTTCAACCCCGAGACCTCGGTCTTCAAGGTGCTGGGCAAGCTCTTCGCCCTGACGAACCTGGACGCGCGGCCCCTGAAGGTCAACCTCAAGTGCGACCCGGAGGACGCGATCCGGCTGCGTACCGACCATCCCGGGCTGATCGTCCCCGGTTACCACATGAACAAGCGCCACTGGAACACCGTCACCGTCGACGGCGAGCTCCCGGACCGTCTGGTCCGGGAGCTCGTCGAGGACTCGTACGACCTGGTGGTGGCCGGTCTACCGCGCGCCGACCGGCTCCGCCTCGACCGCCCCTGAGCGCACCCGCAGTCCCGTCGCGACCAGGACCGCCGCCGCCAGGACGATCACCGTGTCCAGGGCGAGGACTGTGTGGACGCCGGAGAGCAGGTCGTCCGAGGTGGTGGCGAGGACGCCCAGCAGCGGGATGCCCACGGTGATGCCGACCTGCTGGGTGGAGGTGACCAGGCCGGTGGCCAGGCCCTGCTCCTCGTCCGGGACACCGGAGGTCACGGTGATGCCGTACGAGATGATCGCGCCGAGGTGGCACATGCTGGCCAGGGAGACGGCGGCCGTGGCGAGCCAGACGGACCAGCTCCCGGTGCCCAGGCCCAGCAGGGCGGCGATCAGGGTGCCCTGGCCGACGAGCGAGCCGACCAGCGTGCGGCGCGGGCCGAAGCGGCCGATGACCCTGGCGGCGTAGCTGCCGGCGACCGCCGACAGGACGCCCTGGACGCCGAAGACCAGGCCGGTCTCGAAGGCCGACAGGCGCAGGACCTCCTGGAGGTAGAGGGTCAGCACGAAGACGACGGTCGACATCATCGAGAAGGTGACCAGACCGCCGATGTTGCCCCACGCCACCGTGCGGCGGCGCAGCATGGGGAGCGACACCAGGGGTGCTTCGGTACGGGACTCGATCGTCACGAAGGCGGCGAGGAGCAGGACGCCCATGACCAGGGTGATGAGGACGTCGGTGCGGGCGAAGCCGTGGTCGGCGGCCGTCGAGAGGGCGTAGATCAGGGACAGCAGGCCGCCGGTGACCGTGATCGCGCCGGGTACGTCCAGGCGGGGGCGGTCCGCGGTGCGGGACTCGGGGAGCAGGCCGGGGGCCAGCGGGAGCACGATCAGGGCGAACAGGGAGAGCAGGCCCATCGTGGAGCGCCAGCCGAAGGCATCGGTGAGGGTGCCGCCGGCCACCATGCCGACGGTGAAGCCGAGCGAGAGCAGGGTGCCGGAGATGCCCAGGGCCCGGTCGCGGGCGGGGCCCTCGGGGAAGGTCGTGGTCAGCAGGGACATGCCGGTCGGCACGATCGCCGCCGCGCCGAGGCCCTGCAGGGCGCGTCCGGCGAGGAAGGACGCCGGGTCCCAGGCGAAGGTCGCCAGCAGGGAGGCGGCGCCGAACAGGGCGAGGCCCGCGAGGAAGAGTTTCCTACGGCCGTACAGGTCGCCGATCCGGCCGAACAGGAGCAGGAAGCCGCCGGACGGCAGCGCGAACGCGGTGACCGCCCACTGCAGGGCGGAGGGGCTCATGCCGAGGTCCGCGCCGAGGACGGGCAGGGCCACGTTCAGGACGGAGAAGTCCAGCGCGACCATGAACTGGGCGGCGCACAGGACGAACAGGACGAGCTTGTCGCGCGTCGACAGCCGGGGGGTGTCGAGCGTGCCGGGGACGGGGTTTGTGGTGTCGATCGCCATGGGCAAGAGCCTGCGCGCGTCGGAATAGCCGTGGGGAGCGGCAAGTTGTGCTGGTGGTGGCACCACCAGGCAACAGCGAGGGGGATGCGTTCGTGCCCGAGGTCGTACCCAAGAGTGAGCGGCATCGTGAGCTGCGCGAGTTCCTGATGAGCCGGCGGGCCCGGGTCTCACCCGCCGACGCCGGGCTGCCGGACGGCGGGGCGCGGCGGCGCACGCCCGGGCTGCGGCGCGAGGAGGTCGCGGTGCTCGCCGGCGTGGGTGCCTCCTGGTACCAGTGGCTGGAGCAGGGGCGGGACATCTCCGTGTCCCCGCAGGTCCTCGATTCCGTCGGTCGGGTGCTGCGGTTGAGCAACGCCGAGCGGCGGCATCTGTACGTCCTCGCCGGGCTGAACCCGCCCGCGCCCGAACCGGCCGCGAACCACGGCTGTGAGGGGCTGCGGCGGCTGATCGACGCGTGGATGCCGTATCCGGCGCACATCATGGACGCGTACTACAACTGCGTGCTGTACAACGAGGCCGCGGGCTGGGTGCTCGGTATGCGGCCGGAGAACACCCAGAACTGTCTCGTCGACTTCTTCACCGATCCGCTGTACCGGTCGCGATCGCACAGCTGGGAACAGAACGCGCGCACGGTCGTCGCCCAGTTCCGGGCGGCAGCCTCGGCGCGGCCGGACGACGAGGGGTTCCAGGACGTGCTGGCCCGGGTGCGGTCGGTGAGCGCCGAGTTCACCGAGCTGTGGGAGCGGCGGGACATCGAGGACGCCGGAGTGATCCGCAAGGAGCTCGACCATCCGCTGGTGGGGCTGCTGTGCGTGGAGTCCACGGCGATGCGGGTGCCGGCCCGACCCGATCTGACGGTCGTGCTGCACACCCCCCTGGACGAGGCACACACCGCGGCCAAGCTGGAGTGGCTGGCCTCACCGGAGGGACGACGGGGGGCGATGTACCCCGTGGCGGGGTGACGCGTCCGGCGACGACGGGCGTCTGCGGGGTGGGTGGCGGACCCGTGATGGGGGAGTGCTTCTGGTGGCCGGTGCGTCTCCGTGCGGGCGATGTTCCGCGTGGCGGTGCTTCAGGGGCCGGTTCTGGTGTGTTTCGTGGTGAGTGGCGGACCGGTGATGGGGAGTGCTCTTGGCGGCCGGTTGGCCTCCGTGGCGGGCGATGTACTCCCTGGTGGAGTGAGGTGTCCGGTGACGGGTGGCGTTCCCGGTCGTGGGTGGCGGACGCTGGGCAGTGGGGTGATCCGGTCGTGGGTGGCGGACCGTGGCCGGCAAGGGGTGCTCCGGCCGTGGGTGGTGAACGCTGGGCAGGTGGGGTGATCCGGCCGTGGGTGGCGGACCCGTGGCTGGCAGGCGGTGACCTGGCCGTAGGGAGAAGCCGTGGCAGCCGGGCACCCGGTGTTTGGTGGGTGTAGTCCGTGGCTGGTGGTGATCTGGGGTTGGTGGGTGTAGTCCGTGGCTGGCGGTGACCCGGGGTTGGTGGGTGTAGTCCGTGGCTGGCGGTGACCCGGGGATGGTGGGGCGTACCCCGTGGCCTGGTTCGGGTGGGAGCGCTTCGTATGCTCCTGTCATGACCGACAACAGCGCGCTTGACCCCGAGGACCGCAAGATCGTCACCCTGGCTCGTTCGGCGCGGGCTCGTAACGGGGTGCCCGAGGGGGCGGCCGTACGGGACGACACCGGGCGGACGTATGTCGCGGGGACGGTGGCTCTTCCCTCGTTGCGGTTGAGTGCTTTGCAGACGGCGGTGGCGATGGCCGTGGCGTCGGGGGCGAAGTCCCTGGAGGCGGCGGCCGTGGTGACGGACGCCGAATCGGCCTCCGACGAGGACCGGGCCGCCGTCCGGGACCTGGGCGGGCCACAGACTCCGGTGCTGGTGGCAGGGGTCGACGGCACCGTGCGGAGCACCGTGACCGCAGGCTGATACCCCCGGTAACACTTGGCCGGAATTCCGGCTTGCCGTTCCCCGTCCCACGCGCATCAATGGAACCGGAGATTCCGACGGACCGTCAGATTCAGCTCGCGCGGCGTCCCGCACCACGCCCGTGAAGCCCGGCCGTCCGTCGGGACGCACCCCCCGTCCATCCCCACATGGCAGTCCCCACCACGGGAAGGGAACCGGATTCCATGAAAGGCAAGCGCACAGGCACTGGTGCGGCACTGGCCGTCGGCACGCTCGCGGCCCTCGGACTCGCGTTCGCACCCACCGCCCTGGCCGTCACCCCGGACACCGCGACCATCGACGCGGACTGTGGCCTCTACGGCAGCGGCGAGGCCACCCTCACCGCCACCCAGGACGGCACCGCCGCCACCGTCACCGTCACCTCGGCGATCAACGCACCGCTCGCGCTCGACGAGGACTCGATCGCCTCGACCCTCACCTTCGTGAACGCGAACGGCGGCACCACCACCTTCACCGGCACGGAGAACCCCGCCATCGCGGCCGGCGATCCGGTCACCGTCGGCCCGCTCAACGGCACCGTGGCGTCCGGCGACAGCCTGGAGTCGTACGGCGGTTCACTCCAGATCGTCGTCTTCGGGATCACCGTCACCTGCACGGCGACCGGCCCGCAGTCGCCAGGACCCTTCGTGTTCGACTGATCCTCCCGGCAAGTCCCGTGGTTGCCGCAGAAACTGACAGGCCATCAGGTTTCTGCGGCAACTCCATTGACTTCTCACGCGATCCACACATCAATGCCCCCTGTCGGCACAGGACTTCAGGAGCTTCCGGAGGGGGCACATCCATGGGTTCGACGACTCGAAGACGCCGTCTGGCGTCCTTTCTCGGGGCGACCGCGCTCGCGGTCACCGCGGGCGGCACACTGGCCTGTCCGGCCGGTGCCGCCACGAACGTGGACTTCGCCACGCACTGCATCCCGCCCGCGGTCGCGGGCATTCCGCCGATCGACGGCACCACGACGGCCGCCATCGCCGTGGACAACACCAGCCCCAAGGTGGGCGACACCGTCACCGTGACCTACACGGTGGTCAAGCCGGCCGCCAGCAACCCCACGGCCATCGCGCTGCCGGCCGACATCATGACGCCGACCGGCAAGGTCACCCTCGGCGGGGCCCAGACCGGTGCCGTGACGGTCGCCGGACCGAAGAAGAACGACCCGGTGCCGGGCAACGGCGCCTTCCCGTCGTTCTCGATGACCGGCACCTTCAAGGTCACCTCACCCGGCGCAATCACCCTCTCGCCCGGCGATTACAACATCCACACCAGCTACATCCTCGAACTGGACACGCCCTGCACGGTGATCACCCCGCCCGCCCCGGTCTCCGAGACGGTCACCGCGACGGACACGAACCCCGTCAACGAGCGGGACATCGCGCTGGGTTCGGCCTCCGGGAAGCCCGGTGACAGCGTCACCGTCACCGGCAGCAAGTTCACCCCGGGCGCGACGGTCACCCTGGCCGGGCGGTCCGGAGCCGCCCAGACCGCGGACACCGCCACCGCGACGGCAGACCCCTCGGGCGCGTTCAGCGGCTCGCTCGTCGTCAACGACAAGACGACGACCGGTGTCGTGGCGTACGAGGGCAGCGTGTTCAGCGACGCCAAGGGGGCGGGGCCGAAGACGTACGTCGTCATCGATGACACTCCCGTCCCGGCCGGCAGCCAGAAGGTCACCACCACGGTGAAGGCAGGCACGCTGTCCATGTCCCAGGCCGGGGACGCCGTCAGCCTCTCGGCGGTGGACTACGGCAAGGGCGGGGCCTCGACCGGTGACCTGAACAAGGTGACCGTCCAGGACTTCCGCGGCGGACCCGCCGGCTGGTCCCTCACCGGCAAGGTCACCGACTTCACCGGACCCGGCGCCAAGATCGACGCCGGTGCGCTGAGCTGGAGTCCCGCCTGCGCCACCAAGGCGGGCAGCCCGAGCACCTGCCAGGTCGGTTCCGCCGGCACGGTCGGATCCTCGGGAGCGACGCTCGCGTCCACGCCCAACGGCACGCTCACCGGCGGTGAGTTCACCGTGGACGCCGGACTCTCCCTGAACGTACCGGCGTTCACGCCTCCCGGCACGTACTCCGGCGTTCTCACCCTCACGCTCAGCTGACCGTACGGGCGCCCGCACCCGCCCGTCCGCCTCTTGGGGGTCCGCACCCATGCGCAAGCTGTACGTCCTTCTCCTGAGCCTGTTCCTGGTCACGGCCGCCGCGCCCGCGTACGGCGCCGACAACGGCAGCTGGTCCGTGTATCCCGCCGCCTCGCAGATCGCCGCGCGGCCCTACTTCTATCTCTCCGCCGACCCCGGGCAGAGCATCGACGACAAGGTGGTCGTCAGCAACAAGACCGGTCGGCCGCTGACCTTCCGGCTCTACGCCGCCGACGCCTACAACACCGCCCGCGACGGCGGTTTCGCCGTGCGGACGGTCGCGGAGAAGCAGCGCGGGGTGGGGGTCTGGGCGAAGCCCGCGAAGTCCCGGGTGACCGTCCCCGCGCACGGCAAGGTCACCGTTCCGTTCACGCTGTCGGTGCCCGAGGGAGCCGAACCGGGCGACCATCCCGGCGCGTTGGTGGCGCTGGACGAGCGGATCGACAAGGGCGACGGCGCGGTGGCGCTCGGTGTGCAGCGGGCCGTCGCCGCGAGGATCTATCTGCGGGTGGGCGGACCGGCCGTGCCGGCGATCGCCGTCGAGGACGTCCGCGTCAGCCATCACCAGCCGCTGGTACCGGGGTTGGGGGACAGCGGTGCGACGATCTCGTACACCCTGCGCAACACGGGCAACGTCACCCTGAACCCGAAGGTGGAGCTGCGGGCCACGGGGTTGTTCGGGCGTACATTGCTCGCCCGCGAACTCGCCAGGATCCCGGGGGAGTTGCTGCCCGGGCAGCGGGTCCGGCTCAGTGAGCCGTGGCAGGGTCCGCCGCAACTCGACTGGGGCGACGTGAAGCTGACGGCGAGCGCGAAGGACACGCGGGAGTCGGCGAGCGCGTCCTTCTTCGCGTTGCCGTGGCTGGTCGTGGTGGTGCTGGGGGCGGCGGCCGCCGTGGGGACCGTGCTGTTCGTCAGGGCACGTCGGGCGCGGCCGCGGATCGTCTAGTCACGGCCCAGGGCGCGGCGCAGGACGCCCCTCTTCGACGCGGGGGGTTGCGCGGGAGGGGGATCCTTCGAGGTGACGAGCTCGGCGACGGTCAGGCGGGCGTACTCGGTGCGGGTGTAGGGCTCGTCCCGGTCCGAGGGCCACGACTCCCTGGTGAGCTCCAGCAGCCTGCTCGTCTCGGAGGTCCGGAACACGAGGTGGCCGTACTCCTCGGCGCGCCAGAGACCCTTCGGGTAGGAGAGGCTCAGCTCCTCGGCGCGCGCGAGAGCCTGCTCCCTGCCGCCCTCCACATGAACCTTGTCCTTGAGGAGCCCGTTGCTGTCGCTCCACCCCTCGTTCTTCTCGACGAGCACGTACCACCCGCTCACGGCGCCTCCCTCAGAGCGCGTCCGGCCCGCGCTCGCCCGTCCGCACCCGTACGACCGTCTCCACCGGCAGCGCCCACACCTTGCCGTCACCGATCTTGCCCGTCCGGGCGGCCTTGACGATCGCGTCGATCACCGGGTCCGCGTCGGCGTCGTCGACGACGACCTCGATGCGGACCTTGGGGACCAGGTCGACCTGGTACTCGGCGCCGCGGTACACCTCGGTGTGGCCGCGCTGACGGCCGTAGCCGCTGGCCTCCGTCGCGGTCAGGCCGTGGACGCCGATCTCCTGGAGTGCGGTCTTGACCTCGTCGAGGCGGTACGGCTTGATGATCGCGGTGATGAGCTTCATGCCTGGGTCTTGGCTTTCTGATCGGAGGGGGCGGAGGGGATCACGGAGGACGCGCCGACCGGGGCACCGTGGCCCAGGACGCCGTGATCGTATGCGGTCTCGGCGTGCACCGTAAGGTCCAGGCCGGTGTGCTCGTGCTCCTCGTCGGCCCGGAAGCCCAGCACCTTGTCGATCAGCTTCCCGATGCCGTACGTCACCAGGAAGGCGTACGCCCCCACGGCGACCACGGCCACCAGCTGCTTGCCGAGCTGGGCGAGCCCGCCGCCGTACAGCAGTCCCTCCGTGCCGCCGGTCATCTCCTTCACGGCGAACACGCCGATCAGGAGCGTGCCGATGACTCCGCCGACCAGGTGGACGCCGACCACGTCGAGCGAGTCGTCGTAGTTGAGCTTGAACTTCCAGCCCACCGCGTACGAGCAGACGACACCGGCGGCGAGGCCGACGACGAGTGCGCCGAGGAGGGAGACCGAGCCGCAGGACGGGGTGATCGCGACCAGGCCCGCGACCGCGCCGGAGGCCGCGCCCAGGGTGGTGGGGTGGCCGTCGCGTTTCTGCTCGACGAAGAGCCAGCCGAGCAGGCCGGTGCAGCCGGCGGCGAGGGTGTTGAGGAAGGCCGCGGCCGCGAGGCCGTTGGCGCCGAGGGCCGAGCCCGCGTTGAAGCCGAACCAGCCGAACCAGAGCAGGCCCGCGCCCAGGACGACCATGGGGAGGTTGTGCGGCCGCATCGCGTCCTTCTTGAAGCCGAGACGCGGGCCGAGGACGAGCGCGAGGGCGAGACCGGAGGCACCGGAGGTGATTTCGACGGGCAGACCGCCCGCGAAGTCCAGGGCGCCGAGCTTGTTCAGGACCCAACCGCCCGGGCCCCACACCCAGTGGGCGACGGGAACGTATACGAGCAGTGCCCAGACCGGGACGAACACCAGCCAGGCCCCGAACTTCGCGCGGTCCGCGATCGCGCCGCTGATCAGTGCGGCCGTGATGATCGCGAAGGTGAGCTGGAAGGTGGCGAAGAGGAGGGTGGGGACGGTGCCGTGGACGCTGTCGGGGCCGAGGCCGCTCATGCCGGCGTGCTTCAGGTCGCCGATCAGGCCGCCGAACGTGTCGTCGCCGAAGGCGAGGGAGTAGCCGGCGGCCAGCCACACGACCGTGACCAGGGCGATCGACACGAAGCTCATCATCAGCATGTTGAGGACGCTCTTCGTGCGGACCATGCCGCCGTAGAACAGGGCGAGGCCCGGGGTCATCAGCAGGACGAGGGCGGTGGCGGCGAGCAGCCAGGCGGTGTCACCGGTGTCGATGCCTTGTGCGGCGAGGGACATGGGGTCTCCAACGAGGTGGGGGCTCGTCAGAGGGTCACCGGCGTGCGTTTCCGGTTGCGCACGGGGGTGTTTCCGACGTGTTTCATTGCGCTGGGGTTTCCGGAAGCTCACGGTCGGGCCGGTGTGCGGGCGCCTGTGCGGCGGGGCTCTGTGGATCAGGGAGAATGGGGCGCATGAGCGTTCGCAGTCAGTCATCCGAGCCGCCGGCATCTTCGGAGGCACCCCACCGCGCCGGCTTCGCCTGCTTCGTGGGCCGCCCCAACGCGGGCAAGTCCACCCTTACGAACGCTCTGGTCGGCCAGAAGGTGGCGATCACCGCGAACCAGCCGCAGACCACGCGGCACACGGTACGCGGGATCGTGCACCGGCCCGAGGCCCAGCTGATCCTGGTCGACACCCCCGGACTGCACAAGCCGCGCACGCTGCTGGGGGAGCGGCTCAACGACGTGGTGCGGACGACCTGGGCCGAGGTCGACGTGATCGGCTTCTGTCTGCCGGCGAACGAGAAGCTCGGGCCCGGGGACCGTTTCATCGCGAAGGAACTGGCGGGGATCAAGAAGTCCCCGAAGGTCGCGATCATCACGAAGACGGACCTGGTCGACTCCAAGACCCTGGCCGAGCAGCTGATCGCCGTCGACCAGCTCGGCAAGGAGCTGGGCATCGAGTGGGCGGAGATCGTCCCGGTGTCGGCGACCGCGAACAAGCAGGTCGACCTGCTGGCGGACCTGCTGATCCCGATGCTTCCCGAGGGCCCGGCGCTCTACCCCGAGGGCGATCTCACCGACGAGCCCGAGCAGGTCATGATCGCAGAACTGATCCGCGAGGCCGCGCTGGAGGGCGTCCGCGACGAGCTCCCGCACTCCATCGCGGTGGTCGTCGAGGAGATGCTCCCCCGCGAGGACCGCCCCGCCGACAAGCCCCTCCTCGACATCCACGCCTTCGTCTACATCGAGCGCCCCAGCCAGAAGGGCATCATCATCGGCCCCAAGGGCAAGCGCCTGAAGGAGGTCGGCATCAAGTCACGCAAGCAGATCGAGGCCCTCCTCGGCACACCGGTCTTCCTGGACCTCCATGTCAAGGTGGCGAAGGACTGGCAGCGGGATCCTCGGCAGTTGCGGAAGCTGGGGTTCTGAGCGGGGTGGGTGGGGGTTGCGTCGGCGCTTTGAGGGGGGTCGGCGTCGAGGCGCTGCTGGGTACGCCGGCCGCGCGGCGGTAGCCGCATGTCGATGCAGCCTGGACCTCCATGTCAAGGTGGCGAAGGACTGGCAGCGGGATCCTCGGCAGTTGCGGAAGCTGGGGTTCTAGGGGGTCGCCGCCTGCGGGGACAGGTCCTGCACGCCCACCACCCTCAGCAGTTGGAGTCGTTCGTACGCCTCCGTCCCGGGGCGGGCCGTGTGGACCACCAGGAGGTGGTGGTGTTCGTGGCTGACCATGACTTCGCAGTCGAGTTCCAGTAGGCCGACCACGGGGTGGACGAAGCGTTTCGTCGCCTTGTTGCGCTGGGACACCTCGTGTTCGTCCCACAGGCGGGCGAACTCCTCGCTGGCCGCGCGGAGTTCGGCCACCAGCGCGGTCGGTTCCGGATCGTCGGGGCGGGCCGCGGCCACCGCGCGCAGGGTGGCGACCTGGGTGCGCGCGTGGTCCGCGAGGTCCTCCTCGGGGAAGAGCGTGCGCGCGGTCGGGTCCAGGAAGAAGCGCCGGACCAGGTTGCGGTCGCGGCGCGGGCGGGACATCGCGTCGCCCACCAGGGCCCTGGCCATCGCGTTCTGCGCCAGCACCTCGCCACAGTCGTTCACCACCTGCGCCGGGGTGTCGTGCAGCCGGTCCAGGATCAACAGCAGCCCTGGGCGGACGTGCGCCGACGCCGTCTCGCGGCGCGGGGGCTCCTCGCCGGTCAGGTGGAACAGATGGTCCTGCTCCACGTCGGTCAGGCGCAGCGCCCGGGCCAGCGCGGTCAGCATCTGACGGGACGGGCGCGGGCCGCGGGACTGTTCCAGTCGCGTGTAGTAATCCACCGACATCCCCGCCAGCTGCGCCACCTCCTCGCGGCGCAGACCGGGCGTGCGGCGCCGGGCGCTCGGCGCCAGACCCACGTCGGACGGGTTCAGCCGGGCGCGGCCACGGCGCAGGAAGTCGGCGAGTTCGGCTCGGTTCACCCCTTAAGCGTGCGGCACCCCGTCCGGCTTATCCAGGGTCTGCCGATCCCCCGATCAAGAGGTCTCTCCCGGTGCCCGCGCGGCCGTTCCACGCTGGTCCGGACGAGAGGAGCACAACATGCTGACTTTGGTGACAGGTACGACGGGACAGGTCGGCCGGCGCTTCGTGCCCAGGCTGCTGGCGCAGTCCCGGCAAGGGGAGCAGGTACGGGTGCTGGTGCGGGACACGGCCCGCGGTGAGCCCTTCGCCGAACTCGGCGCCGAGGTCGTCGTAGGAGATCTGCGCGACACCGACGTCCTCCGCAAGGCCGTCGCGGGCGCCGACGCGGTCGTGAACGTCGCCGCGGCCTTCCGGGGCGTGCCGGACGAGGAGGCCTGGGCGGTCAACCGGGACGCGGCCGTGGAGCTGGGCCGTGCCGCGGTGGCCTCCGGCGTTCAGCGGTTCGTGCAGGTCAGCACCGGTCTTGTGTACGGCGAGGGGCGGGGGCGCCCGGTGACGGAGGAGGACGAGAGCCGGCCCGGCGGTTCCATGTGGGGTGCCTATCCCGCGTCCAAGGCGCAGGCCGAACGGGAGCTGTTCGCGCTGGAGGGGCTCGACGTGCGGGTCGGGCGGCTTCCCTTCGTCTACGGCGAGGGGGATCCGCATCTCGCCCAGTCCCTGATGTGGGCCAAGAACTGGGCGTCGACCCAGCGGCTGCACATGGGGCACCACGCGGATGTCGCCCAGGGGCTGTTGCGGATCCTGCATGCACCGGGGATCTCGGGGCGGATGTACAACATCGCCGACGACGCGCCGGTGACTGCGGTCGAGTTGCATCAACTCAACGGGGTCGAGATTCCGGGCGAGTTGTACGAGCAGGTTGATCCCGATCCGTGGCTGGTGATCATGTCCACGGAGCGGATTCGGCGGGAGCTGGGGTATCGGCCGCTGTATCCGTCTGTGTATGCGGCTCGGGAGGCCGGGGCGCTGTAGCTCTGGGCCGGTTGTCGTCTGCGGCCCGGTGGGGGCTGGTCGCGCCTACGCGGCGGAGCCGCACATCGATACAGCCCCGCGCCCCTGAGGAGACCTAGTCAACGCCCCTTATACGCCCAACCAGCACCGCTCCCGCCAAACCCACCACCGCCGCCAATCCGTACAGGACCCGGTATCCCCCGAGGTGCGTGACGATCGGTGCGGCGATGGCGGGGGCGGCCACCTGGGGGAGGGCGTTGGCCACGTTGATGACGCCCAAGTCCTTGCCCCGGTCCAGAGCCGTCGGCAGGACGTCCGTCATCAGGGCGAAGTCGACCGACATGAACACCCCGAGGCCCACCCCGAGCAGTGCCGCCACGACGATCGCGCTCGACCAGGTCTGCCACACCGCGAGCACTCCCGTGGCCACCGCCATCAGCACACCGGACCAGCGCACGAACGGCTTGCGGCGCCCCACCCGGTCCGACCAGACGCCGCCCACCACCACCGTGGCCAGCAGCGCCACGCTGTCCACCGCGGTCAGGATCAGCACGCCCTGCTCGGGGTCGTCGTAGTGGAGGCGGTCCCGCAGGTAGTAGAGGAGGTAGAGAAGCACCAGCGCGTTGCTGAGGTTGATCAGGAAGCGGGTCAGCCAGGCCCAGGCGAAGTCGGGGTGGCGGCGGGGGCTCAGCCAGAAGCCGCGCGCGAACGACCGCCACGACCAGGCGGGGCGGTCCGCCGCCGCCAGCCGGAGATCCCGGTGGCGGAGCACGTACGGCAGCACCCCCGCCAGCGTGAACACCGCGCAGGCGGAATAGCCCGCCGCGATCCCGCCGGCCGCCGTCGCCAGACCCGTGCCGACGACCGCGCCCAGGATCTGCGCCGCCCCGATCCAGCCACCCACCGCACCCCGCTGGAACCGCGGCACCCGGTCCGGTACGGCCGCCGTGACCGCTGCGAAGGCCGCGTTCAGGGTCAGCTGGACCAGACACCAGCCGAGCGTCATGACCCACAACCCGCCCGCCCCGCCGAGCACCAGCAACGACAGCGCGCCGCCCGCCGCGCCGGTCACGATCCAGGGGCTGCGGCGGCCCCGGCGGGCCGTGGTCCGGTCCGACAGCGCGCCGAAGAACGGGTTCGCCGCCAGCGACACCACCGCGCCCACGCCGGTCACCCAGGCCAGCAGCGTCTCCTTCGACATCCCGGCGCCGGGCGCGAAGTCCTCCGCCTGCCGGGCCAGCAGGATCTGCAGCGGGCCGTACCAACCCACCCAGATCGCCACGTTGGCCAGCGAGAGGGACGCGGTCCAGCCCTTGCCGACGCGCTCGACGGGCTCCGAGAGAGCCGTGCTCACCTCTGCGCCCGGAGCAGCTCCTGGTACCAGGCGTACGACGCCTTCGGGGTCCTGGCCAGCGTCTCGAAATCGACGTGCACCAGCCCGAACCGGCGTGCGTACCCCTCCGCCCACTCGAAGTTGTCCATCAGCGACCACACGAAGTACCCGCGCACGTCCACGCCTGCCTCGAGCGCCTTGTGCAGGGCGCGGATGTGGCTGTCCAGGTAGGCGATGCGGTCCTGGTCGTCGACACCCTCGTAGGAGCAGCCGTTCTCCGTGATGACGACGGGCGGGAGCCGGTCGCCGTAGCGCGCATGGAAGGCGGTGAGGAGTTCGGTGAGCCCCTCCGGGACTACCGGCCAGCCGAAGTCCGTCACCGGAACGTTCTCGATCTCCTGGACGGAGAAGGGGAGTTCGGCGGGGATCGTCAGACCGCCGAACTCGATGTCCTCGCCCTGCGGGGCGCCCACGCGGGTCGGGGCGTAGTAGTTGACGCCGTAGAAGTCCAGCGGCTCACCGATGATCTTGAGGTCGGCGGCGACGTCGCCCGGCATCAACTCACCCAGTCCTGAAGGGTATTCACCCAGCAGGACCGGGTCGGCGAACAGCCGGTTCAGCAGCAGGTCGTAGAAGTCCGCCGCCTCCAGGTCCGGTTGCTCCTGGGAGGCCGGCCAGGTGGGCCCGTGCGAGTTGGCGATCCCGATGTCCGTGGCGCCGGACGCGCGCAGTGCCTGGACGGCCAGGCCGTGGCCCAGGAGTTGGTGGTGGGCGGCGGGCAGTGCGTCGAACATCAGCTGCTCGCCCGGGGCGTGGGCGCCGAGCGCGTGGCCGAACAGGGTATGTTCGGCGGGCTCGTTGAGGGTGATCCACTTCTTGACGCGGTCGCCGAGACGGTCGGCCACCAGGGACACGTACTCGGCGAACCGGGACGCCGTGTCCCGCTCCAGCCAGCCGCCCCCCTCCTGAAGCGTCACCGGCAGGTCCCAGTGGAAGAGCGTCGGGACCGGACGTACGCCCGCCCCGGCCAGTTCGTCCACGAGACGGTCGTAGAAGTCGAGGCCGCCCTCGGAGCGCACCCGCGGCCAGGAGATCGAGAAGCGGTACGCGTCCACGCCCAGGCCGGCCAGCAGGGAGACGTCCTCGCGGTAGCGGTGGTAGTGGTCGCAGGCCACCGCCGCCGTCGAGCCGTCCTTCACCCGTCCCGGTTCGGCCGTGAAGGTGTCCCACACGGACCGCTCACGCTTGTCCGCCGCGCCCTCGATCTGATGGGCCGAGGTCGAGACGCCCCACAGGAAGCCGGCCGGGAACCGGGGGATCGCATGCTCTTGAGTCGCCATGCGCCGGATCATCGGTACCGGCGGGTAGGGAAGTCAACGGGCAGGCGTGAACAAGCAGTTACGCGCCCTCTTTGAGCACCTTCGAGATCAGTTGGCGCTGCTCCTCCGTCAGCCGGGGATCGGCCGCGTACACCGTCCTGCCGTCCACGGTGATCTCGTAACTGAAGCCGTCCGGAACCCCGACGGGCCGGGTGCCCCGGCCGGCGGCGAGAGCCTTCTCGGCCAGGGCCTGCCATTCGTGGGCATCGGGCCGCCCGGAGGTGTCGACCTCCTTGTGCCGCTCGATGCCCGCGAATCCGCCCGTGCGCCGCACCTGAATACGCATGGGTCCCTGTCTAGTACGGACTCAGAGGATCCGCACCCCGACCTGCTCCCAGGCCTTGGACACGGCCTGGAGTTCGTCGCCCTCGTCGAAGCGGGCCTTCGCCGCTGCGACCGTGAGCTTCGCGAAGTCGGTGAACAGGGCCCGGTCCGAGAGTTCGCCGCCGGTCAGGACGTCGTACCAGATCTGTCCCGCCTTCTCCCAGGCATGGCCGCCGAGTGCGTTGGCCACCAGGTAGAACGCGTGGTTGGGGATGCCGGAGTTGATGTGCACACCGCCGTTGTCGCGGCCGGTGCGGACGTAGTCGTCCATGGTGGCGGGCTGCGGGTCCTTGCCGAGCACGTCGTCGTCGTATGCGCTGCCTGGCTCCTTCATGGACCGCAGGGCCTTGCCGGAGACGCTGGGCGCGAGCAGGCCCGCGCCGATCAGCCAGTCGGCCTCGGCAGCGGTCTGGCCGAGCGTGTACTGCTTGATGAGCGAGCCGAAGACGTCGGACATCGACTCGTTGAGGGCGCCCGGCTGGCCGTAGTAGGTGAGGTTCGCCGTGTACTGGGTGACGCCGTGGGTGAGTTCGTGGCCGATGACGTCGATCGGGATGGTGAAGTCGAGGAAGATCTCGCCGTCACCGTCGCCGAACACCATCTGCTCGCCGTTCCAGAAGGCGTTGTTGTAGTTCTCGTCGAAGTGGACGGTCGCGTCGAGCGGAAGGCCGTCGCCGTCGATCGAGTGGCGCGCGTAGGCCTTCAGGTAGAGGTCGAAGGTGGCGCCGAGACCGGCGTAGGCGCGGTTGACGGTGGCGTCCTGGCCGGGCTCGGAGCCCTCGGCGCGGACCTTCCTGCCCGGCAGGTCGCTCTTGTGCCCGGCGTCGTAGACGGTGCGCAGCGGCTGGTCCGACGGTGCCTTCGCCGTCGGCGCGGCCGCGAGGCCGAACTCGGTCGTCACGCGGCGGCGGCCGCGCAGCTCGCTGTCGCGCATCAGGGTGCGCCGGGCGGGACCGGAGAGTGCGGGGTCGTCGTTCCGGGCCAGCTTGTCGAGGACATGCGGCGGAATGACGGTGCAGAAGACGGGCTCGAAGCCCCCGTGAGTCGTCATGCCCGGCACCCTTGCACTGAGTCATGACCGTGTCACTAGCCGCAACCATGATTGGTGAAATATGCGGACAGGGAAGCGCACGCTCCGTGACGAAGTGGTATGGCGCACTTTTTGTCCGCTTCTCTCCTTTTCGGTTCCCTGGTCCCGCATACTGATACGGCGCCCCGCCCGGGGAGCGGCTCCGCTAGCATTCTGCGCATCATGCGTTTCGGGCTGCTTCTTCTTAGCTGCCGCGGCGAGGGCCTGTAGTCCAGGTCGACTCCCTCCCCGCGGAGCTTCGCGTTGCGTGTCGGCCGTCCTTCCCGGACATCCTGAGGAGCCCCGCAATCATGGCGAACCGCCAGCAGCCCAGCACCATGCCGATCCACAAGTACGGCCGGTACGAGCAGGTCGACATCCCGGACCGCACCTGGCCGAACAACCGGATCACCGTCGCCCCCCGCTGGCTCTCCACCGACCTGCGTGACGGCAACCAGGCCCTGATCGACCCGATGTCGCCCGAGCGCAAGCGCCGGATGTTCGATCAGCTGGTCAAGATGGGCTACAAGGAGATCGAGGTCGGTTTCCCGGCCTCCGGGCAGACGGACTTCGATTTCGTACGGTCGATCGTCGAGGAGCCGGGCGCGATCCCCGACGACGTCACCATCTCCGTACTGACCCAGGCCCGCGAGGACCTGATCGAGCGGACCGTCGAGTCGCTGAAGGGCGCCAAGCGCGCGACCGTCCACCTGTACAACGCCACGGCTCCCGTCTTCCGCCGCGTGGTCTTCCGCGGCTCCAAGGACGACATCAAGCAGATCGCCGTCGACGGCACCCGTCTGGTGATGGAGTACGCGGAGAAGCTGCTGGGCCCCGAGACCGAGTTCGGCTACCAGTACAGCCCCGAGATCTTCACCGACACCGAGCTGGACTTCGCACTGGAGGTCTGCGAGGCGGTGATGGACGTCTACCAGCCGGGTCCGGGTCGCGAGATCATCCTCAACCTGCCCGCCACGGTGGAGCGTTCGACCCCCTCCACGCACGCGGACCGCTTCGAGTGGATGCACCGCAACCTCTCCCGCCGCGAGTACGTGTGCATCTCGATCCACCCGCACAACGACCGCGGCACCGCCGTCGCCGCCGCCGAGCTGGCGCTGATGGCCGGCGCCGACCGCGTCGAGGGCTGTCTGTTCGGGCAGGGCGAGCGCACCGGCAACGTCGACCTGGTCACCCTGGGCATGAACCTGTTCTCGCAGGGCGTCGACCCGCAGATCGACTTCTCCGACATCGACGAGATCCGTCGGGTGTGGGAGTACTGCAACCAGATGGAGGTCCACCCGCGCCACCCGTACGTGGGCGACCTGGTCTACACGTCCTTCTCCGGCTCCCACCAGGACGCCATCAAGAAGGGCTTCGACGCCATGGAGGCCGACGCGGCCGCGAAGGGCGTCACCGTCGACGACATCGAGTGGGCGGTCCCGTACCTGCCGATCGATCCGAAGGACGTCGGCCGCTCCTACGAGGCGGTCATCCGCGTCAACTCGCAGTCCGGCAAGGGCGGCATCGCGTACGTCCTGAAGAACGACCACAAGCTGGACCTGCCCCGCCGGATGCAGATCGAGTTCTCGAAGCTCATCCAGGCCAAGACGGACGCCGAGGGCGGCGAGGTCACCGGCTCCGACATCTGGGCGACCTTCCAGGACGAGTACCTGCCCAACCCCGAGAACCCGTGGGGTCGTATCCAGGTCAGGAACGGCCAGTCGACGACGGACACCGACGGTGTGGACACGCTGCGGGTCGAGGCGACGGTCGACGGCGAGGACACGGTCCTGACCGGTAGCGGCAACGGGCCGATCTCGGCCTTCTTCGACGCACTGGCCAAGGTCGGCATCGACGCCCGGCTGCTGGACTACCAGGAGCACACGATGAGCGAGGGCGCCTCCGCGCAGGCCGCCTCCTACATCGAATGCGCGATCGACGGCAAGGTTCTGTGGGGAATCGGCATCGACGCGAACACGACGCGTGCGTCGCTGAAGGCGGTCGTCTCCGCCGTCAACCGAGCCGCTCGATAATCCCTCTGACCGGTGGTTTTGGGGCCTTGATCGCTGTATACGGCGATCAAGGCCCCGTCGTTTATCGGCCACCGACGCGTGGAGGTCACGGGTAGGTCTCGCCGGGGGGCTGACTCCGCCCCGCTCATGTGGCTAACATCACGCAAGCGCGGCGATGTTGCCGCGGCGTTACGCGGAGGTGCGACGTGCTGCCAGGACGGGGACGAACCGGTGCCGCCAGGCCTGCGCGCTTCCTGGGCACCCGTACCGCGTGGACGACCGTCGGCGACGGCGAGTTCTTCTGCCCCGGATGCGGGGGCGACCGCAACTTCCAGCGACTGACGGGCCGTCGCCGACTCGTCTTCCTGGGCGTCCCGGTCCTGCCGCGCGGCGACACCGGCCCGGTGGTGGAATGCGCGGCCTGCCGACGCCACTTCGGCACGGACGTCCTCGACCACCCGACCACGACCCGCTTCTCCGCGATGCTCCGCGACGCCGTCCACACCGTCGCGCTCGCGGTCCTGGCGGCGGGCGGCACCTGCTCGCGCACCTCCCTGGAGACCGCGGCCGCCACGGTCCGCGCGGCGGGCTTCGACGACTGCACCGAGGACCAGCTGGAGGCCCTGGTCGAGGCCCTCGCCGAGGACACCGGCCGGGTCTACGACCGCCCCTGCGGAGCCGGCCTCGCCATAGAGCTCCACGAGGCCCTCGACCCGCTCGCCCCCCACCTCGCCCCGGCGGGCCGCGAGTCGATCCTCCTCCAGGCCGCCCGCATCGCCCTCGCGGACGGCCCCTACACCCCGGCGGAGCGGGACGTCCTCACCACCGTGGGCACGGCCCTGACGATCTGCGCGGACGACGTCACCAGGCTGCTGGTCGCGGCCCGGACGCCGTCCTGATACTCCCCCGGGAGTAGTCCGCGCCCCGGGCCACCCCTGGCAGTACCCCCCGACTCGCCCTCCCGCCCGACGAACACCGGCCCTTGCGCCGGGAGTCTGGAAGCGATCCAGACGTCCGACCGGAGGGAGGCCCGTCGATGGGGGCCGCAAAGATGAGCACACGGCGACGACGTGCCGTGCCCTGGCTCGTGCTGGGGTTGTGGATCGTCGTGCTGGCAGCCGTGTCGCCGTTCGCGTCGAAGCTCGCGGACGTGCAGCGGGACCGGGCCGTGGACTATCTGCCGGCGAGCGCGGACTCGACGCAGGTCGCGAAGATCCAGGACCGGCTGCCCGGGGGCGAAGCCACGCAGATGGTCGTCGTCTATCACCGGGACGGCGGGCTGACGGCGGCCGACAAGGCGACCGCGGCCGGGCAGATCGGGCGGATCGCGGACGCGCACCCGCTCACCGCCGAGCCGCAGGGCATTCCGTCCAAGGACGGAACCACCGTGATGTATCCCGTCGCCAGCACCGAGCCGGGCACGGACGAGAAGGCCCGCGACCGCCTCGTCAACGACGTGCGGGACATCGCGAAGGGCGGGCACGGACTCGGCGTCGAGGTCGGCGGGGAAGGAGCCCTCGCCACCGATGCAGGCGAGGTCTACGACTCGCTCGGCGGCCCGCTGCTCTACACCACCGCCGCGGTGGTCGCCCTGCTCCTGATCGTCATCTACCGCAGCCCGCTGCTGTGGCTGGTGCCGCTCGGGGTCGCGGGCATGTCGGAGTTCCTGGCCCGGGCCGTCGCCTACGGCCTCCACCAGGGGTTCGGGACCGCCGTCACCGGTCAGAGCGGCGGCATCATGACGATCCTCGTGTTCGGCGCCGGCACCGACTACGCACTGCTGCTCGTCTCCCGGTACCGCGAGGAGCTACGGCGCGCCGAGCGGCCGTACGACGCCATGGCGGCCGCGCTGAAGGGTTGCGGGCCCGCCGTGCTCGCCTCCTCCGGGACCGTGGCCGCGGGACTGCTGTGCCTGCTCGCCGCCGACCTCAACAGCAGCCGCGGAATGGGCCCGTTGGGGACGGTCGGCGTGCTGGTCGCGCTCGCCGCGATGATGACGCTGCTGCCCGCGGTCCTGGTGCTGCTCGGCCGCCGGGTGTTCTGGCCGCTGGTGCCGCGCTACGGCAGCACCCCCAAGGTCCGCCGGTCGCTGTTCGCCGCGATGGGCAGCTCGGCCGGGCGGCGACCGCTCACCGTGCTGGCCGGCGGGGCCGTGCTGCTCGGGGCGCTCGCGCTGGGCGTGCTGAACCTGCCCGGCAGCATCAAGCAGGAGGACTCCTTCACCAGCAGGCCCGACGCCGTCGCCGCCATGGAGACGCTCGCCGAGGCCTATCCGGAGCGGGGCACCCAGCCCATCACCGTCATCACCCCGGCCGACCGCGCCGACGCGACTCTCGCCACGGCCCGCGGTACCGAGGGCGTCGACAGTGCGCGCAAGGGCCGTACCGGAGACGGCTGGACCGAGATCTCCGTCACCGCGAGGAACGCTCCCCAGTCCGCGGGGGAGACCGCGACCATCAAGGCCCTGCGGGACGGACTCGACGGCTCCTACGTCGGCGGGCCCAGCGCACAGCAGCTCGACCTGAAGGACACCAACGCCCGGGACCGGACGATCGTCGTGCCGATCGTCCTCGTCTCCGTGCTGCTCATCCTGATCGTCCTGCTGCGGTCCCTCGTCGCGCCGCTGCTCCTCGTGGCGGCCGTGGTCGCCGTGTGGGCCGCGGCCCTCGGCATCGGCGGGCTGGTCTTCGGGCCGGTGTTCGGGTTCGAGGGCACCGATCCGGGGCTCGGGCTGCTGTCCTTCGTGTTCCTGGTCGCCCTCGGCGTCGACTACGGCATCTTCCTGATGCACCGCATGCGCGAGGAGTCCCTGGCCGGCGCCGAACCGGTCACCGCCGCCCTCACCGCGCTGCGCACGACCGGTGGGGTCATCGCCTCGGCGGGCCTGGTCCTCGCGGCCACCTTCGCGGTGCTCACCAACATGCCGCTGGTCCAACTCGTCGAGCTGGGCTTCGTGATCGCGGTGGGCGTGCTCCTCGACACCTTCCTCGTGCGGACCTACCTCGTCACCAGCGCGGCCGTCGCGCTGCGGCGGAAGGTGTGGTGGCCGGGCCGGCTGTCCCGGGCGCCCGAGCCGCCGGTCCGGACCGAGCGGCAGCCGGAACCCGTGTGACGAGGTCACTCCTGGGCGCCCTTCCCTCCCGGAAGGGCGCCTTCCGCCCCGAGGATGACACCATGCAGGAGACCACGAGGCCCCGCCTGGGGGACCGGATCATGGCGGCGGTCAACCGCGACCCGCGGACCGCCCCGCACGGCACCCGCAACGACGCGCTGCTCGCCGTCGTGCTGGCGGTGGCAGCCGTGTGCGGCGCGCTGTTCACCGACGAGGCCCGCCGCCCGGACGCCCTCGGGTGGACGCTGCTGCTGGCCGCCCATGTGCCGATCGTGTGGCGGCGGCGCCGCCCGATGCTCGTACTGGCCGCGCTGCTGGCGGTGATCGTGCCGTACCACGCCCTCGAGTACAACCACCTCGCGCCCACCCCGGTCGCCTACGTCGCCCTCTACACGGTCGCGGTCACCGGCCGCCCCCTGCGGACGGTCCTGACGGGCGCCATCGTCCTCGGTGTCTCCACGAGCGTCATGCTCACCGTCAGCACCCATCAGGCCGTCGAACTGCTGCGGATCTCCGGCTGGATCATCGCGGTCCTCTTCTGCGGCATCGACGTCCGCTACTACCGTCAGTACGTGGCCTCCATCGTCGAGCGCGCCGTCCGCGCCGAACGCACCCGCGAGGAGGAGGCCCGCCGCCGGGTCGCCGAGGAACGGCTGCGCATCGCCCGCGACCTGCACGACCTGCTCGCCCACAGCATCACCCTGATCGGCGTCCAGACCTCCGTCGCCGCGCACGTCCTGGCGGCCGACCCCGAACGCCTCGACCGGGAGGCGGTCGCCAAGTCCCTCGACGACATCGCCGAGACCTGCCGGACCGCGCGCGGCGAACTCCGCACCACCCTGGAGGTACTGCGCGAACACGGCCCGTCCGACACCCGCGGCCCGCTGCCCGGCCTCGACGGCCTGCCCGACCTCGTGGCGGCGGCCCGGCTCTCGGGCGCGCGCGTCGAACAGGACCTGCGCATCCGCACCGATCCGCCGCCGGCCGTCGGCGCCGCCGCCTACCGGATCGTCCAGGAGGCGCTCACCAACGCGGTCCGGCACGCGGGACCCGAACCCGCCGTACGCCTGAGGCTGTACGACGAACCGGGCGCCCTGCGGGTGTCGGTGACCGACGACGGCACCGGGCCCACCCCCGGCGGCACCCCCGGCTTCGGGCTCGTCGGCATGCGGGAGCGGGCCCGCAGCGTCGGTGGCACACTCGTCGCCGGACCACGCCCTGACGGCGGCTTCGAGGTGACGGCAGCGCTGCCGCTCACCGTGGGGGAGGGAACCGTATGACCATTCGCGTGCTGCTCGCCGACGACCAGACCCTGGTGCGGGCCGCGTTCGCCATGCTCGTCGAGTCGGCGCGGGACATGGAGGTCGTCGGGGAGGCGGGCAGCGGACGGGAGGCCGTGGGGGCGGCCCGCGAAGTGCGGCCCGACCTGGTGGTGATGGACATCCGCATGCCCGACCTGGACGGCATCGAGGCGACCCGGCTCATCGCCGCCGACGAGGAGCTCGCCGGGGTGCGGGTGCTGGTCCTGACCACCTACGACACCGACGAGAACATCGTCGAGGCGCTGCGCGCGGGCGCCTCCGGGTTCCTGGTGAAGGACACCCGGCCGGCCGAACTCCTCGACGCCATCCGCACGGTGGCGGCCGGCGAGGCGCTGCTGTCGCCGGGGCCGACGGCCCGGCTGATCGAGCGGTTCCTGCGCAGCCCGTCGGTGCCGGTGCCGGGCGGTGGTCCCGAGTGCCTCTCCGACCGGGAGCGCGAGGTGCTGGCGCTGGTCGCGCGCGGCCTGAACAACAGCGAGATCGCCGAGGCCCTGGGCCTCAGTCCGCTCACCGCGAAGACCCACGTCAGCCGGATCATGGGGAAGCTGGGGGCGCGGGACCGGGCACAACTGGTCATCGTGGCGTACGAGTCGGGGATGGTGACTCCGGGGACCCCCTAGGGCTCAGCGCAGCCCGGCCCCGGCCAGGAACCTGCCCACCCGCTCCACCTCCGCCTCCGACAACGGCACCTGCGGCTCCGCCGTCGCCCGGCAGTCGATCACGCCCCGCAGATACAGGGCCGCCTTGAAGGCGCCGAGCGCCGCCGACGATCCGCCCATGCGGGCCCGGTCGCCCACGTCCACCATGCCGAACAGGGCACACAGCCGCTCCTGTTCGGCGCGGGCCGCCTCGAGGTCACCCGCGCGGAACAGGCGGTCGAGACGGACGTATCCCTCGGGGTCGACGTTGGCGAGACCGGGCACCGCCCCGTCCGCGCCGACGGCGAGGGCCGCGTCGACGATGAGTTCGGAGCCGGTCAGGACACTGAACCCGGTGATGCCCGGGTGGGCGCGGGCGCCGGAGACGACCGTGCGGAAGCCGGCGAGGTCTCCGCTGGAGTCCTTGAGGCCGGCCAGGACGCCCTCGGCGGCCAGCTCCAGGACCACGTCCGCGGGGAGCTTGGTGTGGACACCGCTCGGCAGGTCGTACGCGATGACCGGCACCGGGCTGCCGGCCGCGACCAGCCGGTAGTGACGGGCGATCTCCACCGGGTGGGTACTGGCGTAGAACGGCGCGGTGACGACCACCGCGTCGGCGCCCGCCGCCGTCACCGCCCGCACATGGTCCAGGACCCGGGCCGTCGTCATGTCGATCACCCCGGCCAGCACGGGCAGCCGACCCCCGACGTGCCCGGTCACCGTCTCCACCACCAGCCTGCGCTGGGCGTCCGTCAGGAAGGCCGCCTCGGACGACGTACCGAGGACGAACAGCCCGTGCACCCCGCCCGCGACCAGATGGTCGACGAGCCTGCGCAGCGAGGGGACGTCCACCTCGCGGTCAGGTGTCAGGGGCGTGCAGACGGGCGGGACGACACCGGTCAGCGGGGCGGGCAGGGTCATCGGGGCTCCTCGGGATCGGCCGTCCACTGATCCTCCCTCACAGGTGAGGGGGCGCCGACCCCTGTACGGCGCCCCCTGTCCCGAGCTGCCTCGCTACTGCACCTGCTGGTACGTCTTGTCCTCGTCGGAGTCGTAGATCAGCTTGCCGCCCTTGTCGTAGCCCTTGATGTGCGGGTTCCTGGTGACCTCCCGGGTCAGGGTGCCGGAGGCGACGAACCAGCCGTGGTCGAGGACCGCCTCGCTTTCGGCGCCGCCGTAGGAGACGGTCACCTTGGCCACCGTCGGATCCACCGTGCCGATGAAGCCCCAGCTGAACGGCAGCTTCCAGTTGCCCTTGTTCATGAAGGACTGCTGGTAGAGCTTGTTGCTGCTGCTGTCGGGCAGCACCGGCGGGGAGTCCGGCTGCCGGTCGCTGCCGACACTGGTGCCGAGCCCGGAGGCCTCGCCGTTCTTGATGTTGCAGACGAGCTGCGTCTGCGTCGGCTTCTCCTTCACGGCGACCACGAAGATGCCGTCACCGGGCGAGTTGAGGTCGCCGGTGCTGTTCAGCGCCAGGATGATCCGGTACTCGTCGGCCTTGCCCAGGTTCGAGTCGCGGGCACCCATGGCCACGTTCTGCCGATCCCACGCGAGGCACTTGTCCAGCCCCTCCACGGCCTGCTCCAGCGTGATCCCGTCCCGGAGCTGACCCGCCGTGGCCGGTCCCGCCGGCCCACTGGGCGTGGGGGAGGGGGTCGGGGTGGGTGTCGGCGTGGCGCTCGCTGACGCCGTGGGCGTCGTCGCCGTGTCGGCCGTCCCCGTGCCCCCGCCGCCCACCGCGAACGCCCCCACCGGCACCGCGGCCAGGGTCGCCAGGACCGCCCCGGCCACCGCCACCCGGCGGCGCCGCTCCACCACGCCCTTGCGGCGGATCTGCGGATACGGCACCGGCGACGGCCGGATCGTGTACGCGTCCTCGGTGAGCAGCTCCCGCAGTTGCTCCTCGAAGTCCCGCTCCTCTTCGCTTTCGCTCATTTCGTGCCTCCCTGCGGGGCGCTGTCCATGACCTGCGCGAGCCCCGGATACGTACGCAACTTCGCCAGCCCCTTGGAGGCCTGGCTCTTGACCGTGCCCGGGGAGCAGCCGAGCACCTCGGCGACCTCCGCCTCCGACAGGTCCTCCCAGTACCGCATCACGACCACCGCCCGCTGCCTGGGCGGCAGCCCGGCCAACGCGCCCAACAGCACCCCGCGCTCCTCGACCCGCGCCACGGCCTCGTCCCGCCCCGCCCGCTCCGGCGGCGCGTCGGTCAGCGACTCCTGCACGCGCCGCTTGCGGAAGCGGTCACTGTTGCAGGTGACGAGCATCCGCCGGACGTACGCCTCCGGGTTGTCGCTGCCCGACACGCGCCGCCAGGAGCGGTACGCCTTCGCCAGCGCGGTCTGCGTCAGGTCCTCGGCGTGATGGGCGTCGCCGGTGAGCAGATAGGCGGTCCGCACGAGGTGCGACCACCTGGCTCTGACGAATTCCTGGAACCGATCCTCTAGTTCGGCCTGCATCAAGCACCCTCCCTCGCCCACCAGACCACGGTCGGGGCGGATTCGGTTGCCCGGGCGTCGATGACCGGTTCGAATGGGGTCATGAACGGGTGGGACGAACAGGACTCCGGTGTCCTCCGGCTGCCGTCCGGGCGCCTGGTACGGGGCCGGGGCCTGCGGCACGCACTGGACCCGGACGCGCCGAGACCGTCGTACGGCGTCTATCTGCTCGGCGGCAGTCCGCCGGAGGTCCCCTGGGCCTCCCGCTGGCTCCGCCGGCCGGACTTCCGCCTGCCGGCGGACCACGGGGAGGCCCGCGGCGTCCTGATCGACGCCTGGGAACGGTCGGCCGCCGAACGGGTCGAGATCGCCTGCGGGGGCGGCCGCGGCCGCACCGGAACGGCCCTGGCCTGCCTGGCGGTTCTGGACGGCGTACCCCCGCAGGAGGCGGTCGCCTACGTGCGCGAGCGCTACGACCGGCGGGCGGTGGAGACGCCGTGGCAGCGCCGGTACGTCAGGCGCTTCCGGCCGGTCACGTGAGGGTGCCGGCGACCGCCCGCGCCGCGTCGGCGACCAGCGCGTCGTCCCTTACGGCGTCCTGCGCGGGCATCGTCGACAGCACGGACAGGACGATCGGGTCGCCCTCGTCGGTCCAGGTGACGCCCACGTCGTTGGCGGTGCCGTAGGAGCCGCTGCCCGTCTTGTCGGCGATCGTCCACGACTTCGGCAGTCCCGCGTGGAAGCGGTTCACGCTGGTCGTGTTGGTGAGCAGCCAGTGCGTGAGCAGCTCACGGTCCCGGCGGTTCAGCGCGTCGCCGAGGACCAGCCGGCCGTACGTGCGACCGATGGCGTACGGGCTCGTCGTGTCCGTGCGGCGCCACGGCTCGGCGGTGTTGAGCTCGGGCTCCCAGCGGTCGAGGCGGGTCACCCCGTCGCCGAGGGAGCGGGCGAAGCGGGTGATCGCGGTGGGGCCGCCGAGTTCGCGCAGGAGGAGGTTGCCGGCCGCGTTGTCGCTGTGGGTGATGGCCACCTCGGCGAGCTCGGCGATCGTCATGCCCTCCGCGAGATGCGCGGCCGTCTGGTCCGAGCCCGGGATCACCAGGTCGTCCGCGGTGTAGTGGATCCGGCGGGCGAGGACCTCGCCGTCGCGGTCCAGGTCGCGCAGGACGGCGGCGGCCGCGAGGGTCTTGAACAGGGAGCACATCGGGAAGCGCTCGCCGGCGCGGAAGCCGACGGACCGCTTGGTGGCGAGGTGGTGGGCGAAGACGCCGAGCCGGGCGTCGTACCGCTCTTCCAGCGCGCGCAGACGGGAGGTGACGTCGTCGGCGGCATACGCGGTCGTACCGGTCAGGACGGTGGCCGTGCCGGCTGCCAGGAGGGCGCGGCGGGACAGTTTTCCGGAGCTTAAGATCTTTCTCTCCTTCGCTCGGTGACAGAGGCCGATCTCTTCAGTGATCGACGTCCACGGTCATCCCTTGGTTGCACCGCCGTAGACCATCGGCGGACGGACAGACGCGTCCGCGGCCGACACAGTGGCGGCATGGAGAAGACAACGGGGATCGACCGGGCGCAGTTTCTCGCCGGGGCCGCTGCCGTGGGGGCCGCGGCGCTCCTGCCCGCGGGACGGGCCGACGCGAAGGGACGACGGCACGGACTCACACGCCACGGCGTCGTCTACACCGTCGGCGAGGGCGAGACGCCCGCCACCGCCTGGAACGCCGCCCGCATGCGCGCCGATGTCCGCGCCATCCGCGACGACCTGCACGCCGACACCCTCGACGTCACCGGAGACGGTGTCGAACGCCTCACCGCCACCGCCGCCGAGGCCGCCGAACGCGGGCTGCACGTCTGGCTCCAGCCGACCCTCGGGGACGTGCCGCGGCGGGACATCCTCGACCACCTCGCCGAGTGCGGCCGGTTCGCGGAGCGGCTGCGCCGGCAGGGCGCGAGCGTCGAGCTCAGCGTGGGCTGCGAGTTCTGGCTTTTCGTGCCGGGGATCCTCCCGGGGGACACGGTCCTGGAGCGGATCGAGAACCTGATGAACGGCACCTACGACCGGGTGAGGACGCAGCGCGAACTGGACCGCTTCACCGCGAGGGCGGCCGAGGTCGGCCGCTCGGTCTTCCACGGCCGCCTCGGCTACGCCGCCGCCCAGGACGACGAGGTCGACTGGAACCTGTTCGACGTGGTCGGCATCGACTACTACTCGTCCTTCCGTCAACCGCGCGAGTACGTCCGCGAGTTACGGCAGTACCTGCGCTGGGGCAAGCCCGTCGCCATCACCGAGTTCGGCACCTGCACCTTCGTCGGCGCTCCCGAGGCCGGCGGTATGGGCTGGGACATCGTCGACTACGACAAGGACCCGCCGGAGATCAAGGGGAACGTCGTCCGCAGCGAGCACACCCAGGCCGTCCATCTCATTCGACTCCTCGATGTCTTCGAGTCGATGGGCCTCTACGCCGCGATGGCCTTCGAGTTCCTCACCGCGGACGCCCCCCACCGCCCCGACGACCCGCGTCACGACCTCGACATGGCGAGCTACGGCATCGCCAAGGCGATCAAGGACCGCCCCGACGACCCGCGTTCGGACTGGCACTGGGAACCGAAGGAGGCGTTCCACGCCCTGGCCCGCCGGTACGGACGGTGCGGTCAGCGGCAGTAGAGGTCCCCGGCGGGCCGCTTGCCCGTGGCCAGGAAGCGGGACACGGTCGCGTCGCCGCACGCGGTGCCGTTGTCGAGGTAGGCGTCATGGCCGGTGGAGTCGTTGGTGACCATGACGGCACGCCGGCCGAGCGCCTCGCGCAGCCGCAGGGCACCGCTGAGCGGGGTGGCCGGGTCCCGTTCGTTCTGCACCATCAGGATGTTGGACGGGCCGCGGTCGCTGACGCGCACCGGCGCCTCCTTCGGTGCCCACGGCCAGGTGGGGCACGACATGGCGTTCCTCGGCATGCCCCCGGTCAGCGGGAACTCGGCACGGCTTTCGGCCACGCCCTCGCGGTAGACCGCCGGGTCGCTCGGCCAGGCGGCGTCGTTGCAGATGGTGGCGGCGGCGACCGCGGTGACGTTCTGGAGGACGGCCTCGGGCGGGCCCGCGGGCGCGGGCGGCACCGTACCCTTCCGGGCGGCCAGGATCAGCCGGGCGAGCGCCGGGTAGTCGTCGGGGTCGTAGAAGGAGTCGAGCATCGTCTGGCGCAGCTCGTTGCAGTTCAGCTCCTCGGGGTTGGCGCCCGGCCAGGGGATCGGCTCGCGGTCCAGGCGGGCGGCGAGTTTCAGGAACAGCGGGCGGACCTCGGCGGCCGTGTCGGCGAGGCGGTCCGGATTGCCGGGCGCGGAGGCCCACTTGGCGAACTCCGGGAAGTTGTCCTCGGCGCCCCGCTCGAACGCGGCGAGCCAGGCGCGTTCCGCCAGCACCGGGTCGGGGTTGTCGTTGCTGTCCAGGACGACCCGGTCGGTGCGCCGCGAGAACAACTGGAGGTAGGCGTCGGCGACATAGGTGCCGTACGACACGCCCCACATGGACACCCTGGTCTCACCGAGCGCGGCCCGCACACGGTCCAGGTCGCGGGCCTCGTTGAGGGTGCTGATGTGCTTGATGAGCTCGCCGCCGTTGCGCGCGCAGGCCTCGGAGACGCGCTTCCCCGCGGCCATGTTCGCGTCGACCGAGCCGTCCGCGGCGGGCCAGGGCAGCAGGGTCGTGCGGGCCAGGTCCCGGTGTTCGAGCCCGCAGTCGACGGCCGTCGAGGGCGCCATCCCGCGCGGTGCGAACCCGATCAGGTCATAGGCGTCCCGCACGGACCGCGGCAGCTTCTGCCCCTTTTCCGACGGGTCGTTCATGCTGTCACCGCCGGGTCCGCCGGGGATCAGCAGCAGGGCACCGCGCCGGGCGTCCGGGTTCTCGCTGCGGATACGGGAGACGGCGATCTCGATCTGCGGGCCGTCCGGGTCGGCGTAGTCCATGGGCACGGAGACGGTGGCGCACCGCTGACGCGGATCGAGACCGCTGCCCTCGCACCTGGTCCACTTCAGCGCCTGGGCGCCGGCGGAGGCGGAGGCGGACAGCGGGGTCAGGACACCGAAGACGACGCCCGAGGCGGCGGCGATCAGGGCGAGGCTTTTCGTCATCTGCTTCATGGCAGGAGCCTCGCGGATCGACCGCCGCGACCCCATCCGGCCAACTGCCGCATTTCCAGGGGGGTTTACCCCACCTGGGGTCCTGGGGCCGGCAGGCTCTCGGGCCCACACGCTTCTCCAGGGACCGCTCCTCTTCCGGCTCGGGCGCTCAGGCACCATCCCCTCGGTGCGGGGCCGGCGGCCGACCACAATCGGGCACACCGACGACCACGGTTCCCGCGTAGGCGAGAATGGGCTCATGAGTCTGTTCCGCTACGACGGCATCGCGCCGCGCACCCGATGTGGAGGCGCGCGATGAGCCTCTTCCGGGACGACGGGGTCGTGCTGCGGACGCAGAAGCTGGGGGAAGCGGACCGGATCATCACGCTGCTCACGCGCGGGCACGGGCGGGTGCGGGCCGTGGCCAGGGGGGTGCGGCGGACCAAGTCGAAGTTCGGGGCGCGGCTGGAGCCCTTCTCGCATGTCGACGTGCAGTTCTTCTCGCGGGGGAGCGAGCTCGTCGGGCGCGGGCTGCCGCTGTGCACCCAGAGTGAGACCATCGCTCCGTACGGTGGCGGGATCGTCTCCGACTACGCCCGGTACACCGCCGGGACGGCCATGCTGGAGACCGCCGAGCGGTTCACCGACCACGAGGGTGAGCCCGCGGTGCAGCAGTACCTTCTGCTGGTCGGGGCCCTGCGGACCCTGGCCCGCGGCGAGCACGCGCCTCACCTCGTGCTCGACGCCTTCCTCCTCCGCTCCCTCGCTGTCAACGGCTACGCGCCCAGCTTCAGCGACTGCGCGAAATGCGGAATGACCGGGCCGAACCGGTTCTTCTCCGTGGCCGCCGGAGGCTCGGTCTGCGTGGACTGCCGGGTGCCCGGCAGCGTCGTACCGTCGCCGCAGACCCTGGAACTCCTCGCCGCGCTGCTTACGGGAGACTGGGAGACCGCGGACGCGAGTGAGCCGCGGTACGTCCGGGAGGGCAGCGGGCTGGTGTCCGCCTACCTGCACTGGCATCTGGAACGCGGGCTCAGATCCCTGCGTTACGTAGAGAAGCAACCCTGAGAGGGAGACGAGAACCACCATGGTCGTACGCGGGATCCTCGGTCGTCAGCGCCGTGAGTACAAGGCGCCCGAGCCGCACCCGTCCGGCGCCCGCGCGCCGAAGCTCCCCGGTGAGCTGATCCCCGAGCATGTGGCGATCGTCATGGACGGCAACGGCCGGTGGGCCAAGGAGCGCGGGCTGCCCAGGACGGAAGGGCACAAGGTCGGCGCCGAGCGGGTGCTGGACGTGCTCCAGGGCTCGATCGAGATGGGTGTGCGCAACATCTCCCTCTACGCCTTCTCCACCGAGAACTGGAAGCGCTCGCCCGACGAGGTCCGCTTCCTCATGAACTTCAACCGCGACTTCATCCGCAAGACGCGTGATCAGCTCGACGAGCTCGGCGTCCGGGTGCGCTGGGTGGGCCGGATGCCCAGGCTGTGGAAGTCCGTCGCCAAGGAGCTCCAGGTCGCCCAGGAGCAGACCAAGGGCAACGACAAACTGACCCTGTACTTCTGCATGAACTACGGCGGCCGGGCCGAGATCGCCGATGCCGCGCAGGCCCTCGCCGAGGACGTGAAGGCCGGCCGCCTCGACCCGTCCAAGGTCAACGAGAAGACCCTCGCGAAGTACCTGTACTACCCGGACATGCCCGACGTGGACCTCTTCCTGCGGCCCAGCGGCGAGCAGCGCACCTCCAACTACCTGCTCTGGCAGAGCGCCTACGCCGAGATGGTCTTCCAGGACGTCCTGTGGCCCGACTTCGACCGCCGTGACCTGTGGCGGGCGTGCGTCGAGTTCGCCTCCCGGGACCGCCGCTTCGGCGGGGCCGTCCCGAACGAGGAGCTGCTCGCCATGGAGGAAGCGATGAAGGGCGAGCCGGAGGACTGACCCCCGACCCGCCCCGTCGTCGTTCAGGGGATCAGCTCGTCGTCACCGCCGTGTCGTCGATCACGAAGCTGGTCTGGAGCGAGGAGTCCTCGGCGCCCGTGAACTTCAGGGCGACCGTCTGCCCGGCGAAGGCCGACAGGCTGAAGGATTTCTGGACGTACCCGGAGGCCGCGTTCAGGTTCGAGTACGTGGCCAGGGTCGTCGACCCGGCGGTCACCGTCAGCTTGTCGTACTGCGTGCTGGTGGTGGTCTCCGCGGTGTCGACGTGCAGGTAGAAGGTGAACGTCGTTCCCGTGCAGCCGCTCGGGATGGTCACCGACTGGGAGAGCGTGTCGGTGTGGGTGGAGCCGTAGCCGTCCAGCCACGCCTTGTAGGAGCCGGTGCGCGCGGCCTGGCTGCTGGAGTTGGTGATCACTCCGCTGCTCGCGGTCCAGGTGGTGCTGCCCGACTCGAAGCCCTGGTTGCCCAGCAGCTGGGAGGAGGTGCAGCTGCCGCCGCCCGACGAGCTCACCGTCCAGGTGAAGGACGCCGTACCGGTGGCTCCGGTGCTGTCGGTCACCGTGACCGTGGTGCTGTAGCTGCCGGCCGTGGTCGGGGTCCCGGAGATCAGCCCCGTGGAGCTGCTGATCGACAGACCGGTCGGCAGTCCGGTCGCGGCGTAGGTCAGTGACCCGCTGTTGGTGGAACTGGCCGAGACCTGCAGGCTCACGGCCGTCCCGACCGTGGTGGACTGGCTGCCCGGGTTGGTCACCGTCACGCCGGTCGACGGCACGGTGATGTGGCTGCCGACGTTGATGCCCGCGAAGGCGTTGCCGACCCCGGCGTACTGGGCGGAGCCGGCGCCGTACAGCGACGCGGCGGCGCTCAGTGCGGCGGTCCGGGCCCCGGCGTAGTTGGTGCTGGACGTCATGTACGTCGTCAGCGCCTTGTACCAGATCTGCAGGGCGGCGGCCCGGCCGATCCCGGCGACGGCGACACCGTCGGAGGTCGGGCTGTTGTACGTGACCCCGTTGATGGTCTTGCTGCCGCTGCCCTCGGAGAGCAGGTAGAACATGTGGTTCGCGGGCCCCGACGAGTAGTGCACGTCGAGGTTGCCGACGCCCGAGTACCAGCTGTCGGCCGAGCCGCCGTCCTTGCTGGGCTTGTCCATGTACCGCAGCGGCGTGCCGTCGCCGTTGATGTCGATCTTCTCGCCGATGAGGTAGTCACCGACGTCGGTGGAGTTGTTGGCGTAGAACTCCACACCGGTGCCGAAGATGTCGGAGGTCGCTTCGTTCAGCCCGCCCGACTCACCGGAGTACTCGAGGCCCGCGGTGTTGGACGTGACACCGTGGCTCATCTCGTGGCCGGCCACGTCCAGCGAGGTCAGCGCGTGGGTGCTGCTGGTGCCGTCGCCGTAGGTCATGCAGAAGCAGTCGTCGTCCCAGAAGGCGTTGACGTACGCCGAGCTGTAGTGGACGCGGCTGTAGGCGGCGACACCGTCGTTCTTGATGCCGCTGCGGCCGAACGTGTTCTTGTAGAAGTCCCAGGTGGTCTGGGCACCGTAGGCCGCGTCGACACCGGCGGTCTGGGTGTTCGAGCCGGAGCCGGTGCCCCAGGTGTCGTCGGCGTCGGTCATCAGGGTGCCGGTGCCGGACGTGCCGTTGTTGAGGCTGTACGTCTTGTGGCCGCCGCGCGTGGTGTCGTACAGCTGGTACGTCGATCCGGACAGCGTGGTGCTCAGGGAGACCGTCCCGCTGTACTGGCTGTTGCCGGTGCCGGTCTCGATGCCCTCGTAGCGGGCGAGTTCGGCGCCGGTCGTGGCGTCGGTGACGACGTGCAGCTTGCTGGGTGTGCCGTCGTCCTGGAAGCCGGAGACCACCGTCTCCCACGCGAGTTTCGGCGTGCCCGAGCCCGCCCAGATCACCTTGCGGGCGCTCTGTGCGGCGGGGTTCTCGGCGTCGAGCGCCTTGGCGGTCTTCAGCGCCTTGGCCTCGGCGGACGCCTTGCTGTACGCGGCGGTCGTGGACCTGACCGAGACGGTACGGCGGTTGTTGTTGAAGGTGGTGCTGAGCGTGCCCGTCGCCTGTGCGGCCGGGGGCGTGTGCACGACCAGGTCGCCGCCGAGCACGGGGAGGCCGTCGTAGGTGCGTTCGTAGCGGGTGTGGAGGGTGCCGTCGTTGTCCTTGACGACGTCCTTGACGACCAGCTTCTCCTTGGCGCCGAGGCCGAGGGAACCGGCGGTCGCCGCGGCCCTGCCCGACGCGCTCTTGATCAGCGCCGTGCGCTGGGCCGGGGAGAGTTTCGCCTCCAGGCCTCCGGCGCGCAGCGGGCTGGGGTGGGGGGCTTGGGGCTTCGCGGCCGCGGGGACCGTCTGGATACCCATGGCGAGCAGTGATGCGGCGGCGACCAGAGAAGCGGTGGCGGCCGATCTTCGGGGGGAGGGTCTCACTCGTACTCCTACTGCGACGGGGGTGGAGGTGCCGTGCGGGAACTGCGTGAGAGCTGGGGGGAGCGCGGCACTGTTGACCCGTCCATGTCATGCAAGGAGGGAGGAGTCAAGGGTTAACCCTCGACGACCCTGTGAGAACGCCATGAAAGGGGCTCCGGCGGCAGCGGACGGACTGGCCCCACTCACGACATCAGGGCCTCCTGGCGCACCGGTCGGCGTGGACGCCCTCCGAGCTGCCAAGAGGCCCTGTGGGTCAGAACATCGACGACAGGCCGCTGGTGATCGAGGAGACGAGCTCCTTGCCCTCCTGCGCGACCTGCTTCACCGCGGGAGCCACCCTCTTGGCGACCGGGGTGATCCACCTGGACTGGCCGTAGGTGACCAGGCTCAGCGCGGTGCCGCCCGCGGACCACAGGAACTCGCTGCTGGTGAAGCCGTATTCGATGCCGGTGAACAGGGTGCTCAGCGCGCCGGCTCCCATCGCGATGCCGCCGAAGATCGCCGCGGCCGGAACACCCACGATGGCGAACGGGGGAAAGACGAGGCTGGCGAGTCCGAGGCCGGCGGAGATCAGTCCCGCCCCGATGCTGACGTAGTTGAAGGCGTCGGCCCACCAGCCGGCGTCCGAGTACCACGCGTCGTTGTCGGAGCCACTGCCGTTCTGGTTGACGTCGTCGTTGGTCTCGTTGTCGGCCGGGTTGCTGCCGTTGTTCCGGTCCTCCTGCGCCTTCTCCGCGGCCTCACGGGCGGCCTCGCGGGCCTCGTCCTGGCGCTTCTGGGCGACGATGGCGCGCGCCTGGCTGGCGGCGGCCGCCGCCGTGGCCGCGTCCCGGCCCGCTTCGAGTGCGGACTGGCGGGCGCTGGCCGCGGACGCCTGGGCGCTGTAGGAGGAGTTCAGGGCGGAACGAGCCGCGTCGATCGCCTTGTTCGCGGAGTAGTTGGCCGAGCGGGAGGCGGTGCGCGCCGTCGCCGCCGCCGCCGAGGCCTTGTTCGCCGAGGCCTGCGCGTCCGCGGCCGACTTGTCCGCCGCGTCGGCGTTCTGCCTGGCCTGGTCGGAGTACTGGTCGGCATCCTTCCCCGCGGCGATGGCCCGGTCGGCCCAGTCCTGCGCGTCCTGGGCGGCGTCGCGGGCGGTCGCCGCCACCTGTGACGCCAGTGCCGCGGTCTGCTGCGCCGTGTAGGCGGTCTTGGCCGCGGCGGCGATCGCCCCCTGGATCGCGGCGACATGGGTGGCGGAGTCGTGGTCGAGCTGGGCCGCCGCGTACTGCACGACCTGGACGAAGTTCCGGCGCATCCACGTCGGCCCCTCCAGGGCGACGTCCCCGTAGGCCTTGGTGTAGTCGCCTCCGTTCGCCACCGAGGTCGCGGTCTCCACCGCGTCGTCCTCCCGTACGGCGGCGGGGTAGGTGCGGTCGAAGAAGTCCTGCAACGCCTCCGGGGTGTTCTTGTCCAGCGCGTCGTTGGCCGCCTCGATGACGGCCTTGCCAGGCTTCTGGTCGAGGATGCGGCCGATCTGCACCCGGTTGTCGTCCTGGGAGGCCCGGATCACCCCGGAGGTGAGGAAGTCGCCCACCGCCGTGGCGCTGGTGCTCGCCAGAGCCGCGTGCGCCGCCGCGGCGATGGCGGGGTTGGACACCTGGGCGAGGTAAAGGACCGTCTCCCGGTCGTCCTGGTTCTGGGCGACGCCCCGGTCCAGGTCGATCCAGGAGAACACGTCGTCGTCGCTGCCGGACAGCGCGAACTGGGCGGCCTCCCGCGTCCAGGCGCCCTTGGCCGCGAGCAGCCCGGTGGCGGCCTTGCGGCCCAGGGTGGCGGCGAGCGACAGGTCGCCGTCCGTGAACAGGGCCTTCTCGGCCGCGCTGATCAGGTCCTTGATCGCCTGGTCGGTCTGCGCTTCCTGGGCCCGCTTGTTCGCGTACTCGGCCTGCTCCTGCGCCTCGATCTCGGCCAGCAGCCGGGCCTCGTCCAGGCCCTGCAGCCGTTCCTGCTCCAGGCGGGCGAGCTCCGCGTCCCGCGCCGCCTTGGCGACCGCCATGGCGTCCGTGACGGCCTTGACGGCGGTTTCGGCGGCCTTGACGGCCTCGCCGGCGTGGGCGGTGGACTTGTTCGCGAAGTCGATGGCCTTGCCCGCGTTCGCCACGGCCTCGTCGACGGCGTCGGCCGCCTTCTCGGCGTGGGCGGCGGCGGAGTTGGCGGCATCCCGCGCGGCACTCGCGGCCGAGGCCGCCGTATTGGCGAGGGCCTGCGCGGTGGAGGCGGCGTTGGTGGCGCGGTTGGCGGCGGCGCTGGCGATGGCGGCCTGCCGCTTGGCCTCGGCGGCCTGCGACTGGGCGACGCCGGACGCGGCCGCGGCCTGCGCGGAGGCGGCAGCGGCGGCCGCGGAGTTACGGGCCGCGGAGGCGGCCGAGGCACTGGCGCTGACGGACTGCGCGCAGGCGGCCCGCGCGTAGTCGGCGGCCTTGGCCGCGGTACGTGCCTTGGCGGCGGAGTTGCGGGCGGCGACCGCAGCGTCCTTGGCCGCCTGCGTCTTGCTCGCGTCCTTGGAGGCCGCGATGGCCGCGTTGTAGGCACGGGACGCGGCCCCTCCGGCGGCGGACGCGGCGTGCGAGGCGGCGGTGGCCGCCCAGGAAGCGCGGCGGGAGGCGTTGACGGCCGCGTTGGAGGCGTTGATCGCGATACGGGCGGCGTTGGCCGCACCCGTGGCCGCACTGGCCGCCTTGCGGGCCGCCGCGGCGGACTTCTGTACGTCCTCCTTGGCGGCCTCGGCCTCGGCCGCGGCCTTCTCCGCCGCCTTCTT
Source organism: Streptomyces canus (assembly GCF_030816965.1). NCBI lineage: Bacteria > Bacillati > Actinomycetota > Actinomycetes > Kitasatosporales > Streptomycetaceae > Streptomyces > Streptomyces canus. The sequence continues at coordinate 3,425,610 of NZ_JAUSYQ010000002.1, read as the reverse complement.
CGCCTCGGCGGCGGCGGCCTGGGCCCGCTCGGACGCCTCGACGGCCAGATCGGTCTCGGCCTGGGCGCGCTTGCCCTCCCGGTCGACGACAGCGACGAGTTCCTCGATGGTCGCCGACTCCTGGTCCCGGGCGCGTGCGATGTGCTGGCCGGTGTCGAGGAACCACTGGATGTCCGTCGCGGAGCCGTTCAGGGCGCGGTTCGCGTACTTCTGCACCTCGGGCCCGGCGTTGACCAGCATGGCGGCGACCTGGGTCTGCGAGTCCTCCAGGCGGGCGGTGTACTGGCCCTCCGTCAGGAAGGCCTCCAGTGCCGAGCGCGTGCCTGTGTCCAGGGCCGCGGACGCCTTGCGCTGGACCGCCTTTCCGCCGGTGGCCGACAGGATGGCGGTCGCCACCTGAAGGTCTTCCAGGAGAGCCGACTCGTAACCGTCCTGGAGGAAGGCGGCGATGGCGCTGTCGCCGTTGTCGAGAGCGGCGACGGCCTCGCGGCGCAGGCCCTTCCCGGAGCGCGCGAGGTAGCTGGCGATCGCGACGCGGTTGTCCTCCGTCGTCACCGTCGGCAGCGTCTGGGCGAGAAAGGTTCTGATGTCGGCGTCGGTGCCGGAAAGCGCGTCGGCCGCTGCCGCCTTGGTGGCCCTGCCGCCCGTCATCCAGGCCCTGACCACCTTCGCCCGGTCGGTGTTCGGCAGCGCCAGCGGATCGGCCGTCGTCGCTGCCGCGTCGGCCGCTCGGGCCACGGGCGCCCACGTCAGGGGCGCGGCGGCGACGGCCGTCACAGCGGCGAGCGAGCCGAGGACTCGTCTGCGGCTCCAGAAGATCGTCTGCATATGGGTTTTTCCCCGTGGTTTCTGTGTGGCCCCGGTGTGTGGGGCGTATGCGTTGCCTGCGCAATGACGGACCATACCAACGTGGGTTCACAGAGCAATCAATTTGGCGCCGTGAATTTAAAAACCAGTCGGAACCCTCCACCGAAAGCTTTCTTTACCTTTTCGTTATAGGAGCCGTACAACCCTCGCGGGGGTGTGGCGAGCGTCACGTCGGGCTTGCAACTGCCGTCCCTTTTACGAGTTTTGGAGGAGTGGACAAACACCAGGAAGCGATGTGGCATCTAGGCGGGGGAAAGCGATGTGGGAGCACTCGCGGCTTTGGCTATTTCCTTCACGTTTGCCTTGAACAACGTTACTGACATCGATTCGGAAGCAACGAGTTTAGGAAAGTGATGAAGTCGCGTACGACATTTGCGGCGCAGCCGCGGCGCAAGAGATTCCTGACCCGCACCCTGGGCACGGCGGCGGTCGGCGCCCTGGCGTGGGCCGCCCTGGCGGTCGGCATCCCCGGCGGATCCCACGCCGGGGCCGGCACGGCCGCGACCGTCGCGGACAGCGCCCCCGGTTACGCGGTGGAGGACTTCGACTACCCGCAGGCGGACAAGATCCTCGCGGAGAAGAACATCCTGCTCAAGCGGGGCGACGGTCACATCACGCTCGCCGACTGCGCGACCGGCACCGGTCAGCTGGAGGTCCAGGCGCGGGACAAGAGCAAGGTCTGCTTCGACGTCAAGGGCACCTCGGGCTGGCTGACCCTGGAGCTGCCGTCGGTCTACCTCATCCGCGGCAACGACTACACGACCGAGGCGGACATGACGGTCGGCACCGAGGAGCAGTCGTACGACATCGCCAAGAACACCTGGACCCCGGTCGGTGAGAGCGCGGACGAACAGGCCCGTGAGTGGACGCTGCTGGAGCTGCGCACCTCCAAGTAGCGCCGTGTCGCGCCCTCCTGTCCGATCCGCCGCCATTCACCAGGGAACCGATTCCATGACCTATGCCAGACCTGTGCGCCTGGCCGCACTGGCCGCCACGGTGACCCTCGGCTGCGCCGTCCCGGCCGCGGCCGTCACCGGCCCCGCCGTCGCCGCCGCCGACACCACCTACGCCTACACCGCCCAGATCACCGTCGGCGACCACGACCGCGGCTGCTCGGGTGTCCTGGTCGACCGCGAGTGGCTGCTGACCGCGGCCAGCTGCTTCGCCGCCGACCCGGCCACCAGCCTGAGCGTGCCCGCGGGCAAGCCGGCCGTGAGGACCACCGCGGTCATCGGCCGCTCCGACCTGACCGGCACCGCCGGTGCGGCCCGCGAGATCGTCCAGCTGGTCCCGCGCACCGACCGCGACGCGGTCCTGGCCCGACTGAACCGCCCGGTCACCAACGTCAGCCCCATCGCCCTGGCCACCACCGCACCCACCGCCGGTGAGACCCTCACCCTGGCCGGCTACGGCCGCACCGCCACCGAGTGGGCGCCGCTGAGCCTGCACACCGGCACCTTCACCGTGGACTCCGCCACCGCGACGAACGCCTCGGTCACCGGCACCAGCGGCACGGCCGCGTGCATGGGCGACACCGGCGGCCCCCTGATCCGCGCCGGCGGCGGCACCGCCCAACTCGCGGCCCTCGCCAGCCGGTCCTACCAGGGCGGCTGCTACGGCATCGACACCGGCGTGACCAGCACCGCCGGCATCACCACCCGCGTGGACGACCTCACCACCTGGGTGAGCTCCACCACCGGCGCGGTCCGCGCCACCGACTTCAACTGCGACGGCATCGAGGACATCGCGATCTCCGACCCCGAGGCCACCGTCGGCGGCGACGCCAAGGCCGGCCTGGTCCGGGTCGTCTACGGCGGCGGCAAGGGCACTGCCGAGATCCAGCAGGACCTCGACTGGGTCTCCGGCGCCGCCGAGGCGGGCGACGGCTTCGGCCAGGCCATCGCCACCGTCGACTACGACGAGGACGGCTGCACCGACCTCGTGGTCGGCACCCCGGCCGAGGACCTCGAAACCGTCGCCGACGCGGGCATGGTCGACATCCTCCACGGCGCGACCGGCGGCCTCGGCACCGGCGCCAGGAAGGACACCCACCTCGAACAGGGCGCGGGCACCGGTTCGCTGGCCGCGTCCGCCAGTGAGAGCGGTGACCGCCTTGGCCAAGCCCTGGCCGCGGGCACCACCGCCGCCGGCGAGCCGTTCGTGGTGATGGGCGTGCCCGGCGAGGCGCTCGGCTCCGTCGCCAAGGCCGGCAGCACGATCTATCTGCACGGCACCACCAACATCGCCGTCAATCAGGAGGCCACCGGGGTCTCCGGCGCTGCCGAGGCCAACGACGAGTTCGGCACCAGCATCGCCGCCGACGCCAACCACATCGCCATCGGCGCCCCCGGTGACGCCATCGGCTCCGACGCCGACGCCGGCAACCTGGCCGTCTTCTCCCACACCCTGAACGCCGAGGGGCGTCCCACCCCGCTGTTCGGCCTGGACCAGGACCTCGACACCGTGTCCGGCGGTGCCGAGGCCGGTGACCTGTTCGGCCAGTCCCTGGCGCTGGTCCCCTACCGCCCCTCGGGCGCCGCGGCGGCCACGGAGTCGATCCTCGCGGTCGGCGCGCCCGGCGAGGCCCTGAGCATCGACGGCGTGAACAAGGCCGAGGCGGGTCTCGTCCTGACCTTCCGGATCACCGCCGCGGGCGCCTACAGCCAGCTCAACGGCTACGACTCGGGCACCGGCGAGGACGACGTCTCCGGCACCGCGGAGGCCGGCGACCACTTCGGCCAGACCCTGACCGCCGTCAACACCGCGCCGCGCGCGGTGAGCACCACGGCGACGATGAAGCTCGCCGTCGGCATCCCCGACGAGGCCATCGACACCACCGCGAGCGCGGGCGCCATCAGCACGTTCTCGCTCCTGGGCACGCCCGGCGCGAACGACCGCTGGATCGAGGCCGGCGACGGTGACGGCATCCCCGGCACCCCGGGCACGAACCACAAGCTCGGCAGCAGCCTCCACTACACCGGCACCAGCCTGTACGCCGGCCTGCCCTACGGCCCGTCCACCTACGGCACCCTCTACGCCCTGCCTCTGTCCAACGTCACCGCCGGCGGCACCGTCGCCGCGGTGACGACGTACCAGCCGGGCGCGGGCGGCCTCCCGGCGGCGGACGTCAGCTTCGGGTACGCGGCGCGCTGACCCAAGAGCCCCTGGGGTCCGGCAACAGCCGGTTCCCGGGGGCTCTTCCGGTACCGGGCGTCGTCGAACGCACCGGGACTTCGCTGCCGACGGCGCGCGTCTTCCGCCGTCGCGGCTGATCAACATCCCCTGAGCTATCGGCAGTTGACCGGTGCCCCCGCCAAGAGGAGAGGTATGACGACCAAGCGTGCGATACGACCTGAACGGCCTGGACGAATACGGGTCGGATCGGCCGTACTGACCCTGCTGACCGTGATGACGCTGGGGCTCACCACGCCCGGCGTGAGCCATGCGCAGCAGGGGGCGGAAGGGGAGCCGCGACACGTGGGCAGGATCGATTCGGCGGATCTGCCGGCGACCGCGCCCCTCACCAGGACCAGCGCTTTCCCGGCGGAATCCGGGGAGCACTGTGAACCCACGCGCGCACGGTCGAAGGAGCGCCGGGCGGGCGCCGCCGAGGCATGTGTGAGCACGATCCCCGCCCCGGCCAAGAGCGCGGCTACACCACAGCAGACGCTCGCTGCGGGCGCGGCCGCCGACTCCGGCAGCTGCGACATCACCAGCCCCGGCACCTACTCCTACCAGCGCTTCGAGTACTGCGTGAGCGGGGTGAACGTCGTCTACATCCTGCGTGACAGCAACGGCAAGGAGATCGGACGCGGCACCCTGGAGGTCTCGACCAGCGCGAGCCTGCCCAAGACGGGCACCACGTGGAACGAGCAGGTCACGGTGAAGATGACCGCCGCGAGCGGCGATGTCACCGCCCTCAACGCCAAGTTCCGGGCCTCCTGCGGAACCGGCTGCACGACGACGACGGCCGCGCCCTGGTACGGCGGCAACCTGACCCTGGGCCAGTCCCTCAGCGGCACCGTCGCCTACTCCTCGACGCCCGCCCCGGGCACCGACGTGGAGTTCACCACCTCGTACAAGCTGTACGTGACCTCCCCGGGTGCCACGGCCGTCGACCCCAACGCCTCGTGGGACAACCCCCGCAAGATCCGCTGCGACGACGCCGTCCGGGACGTCGCGGGTGATCCCACGGCGTCGCCGGGCTGCGTCATCCCCGCGGTCACGGCCGCCGTGCCGATGAGCACGCAGGGCTCGGACCAGGGCGGTGCGGTGGCGGCTTATCTGTGGGCCCAGCGGAACCTCGTCGACCACTGGGGGCGCGACACGCTGCTGACCCGGGCGAAGAGCGGCGTGGCCGACCGCAGGAGCAGCACCTGTGGAAGTGCGGCGTCGAAACCGTTCGCGGACGCGACAGACCTCATTCCGACCGACACGTGTGCCCAATTCCCCTTCGCGGAGACCAAGGAAGGAGGAACGGACGGAGCCCAGTGCGCCGAGGTCATCCCCCACCAGGGCAACGGCGGGTGGATCATCTTCGAGCTGGGGGGCGGTTCGGATCTGGACCCCGCCAGGCCCTGCGTGCGTGCCCATGTCGCGCTTGCCGACAAGCAGTTCGCCGACGGCCAGCTCTCGGAGGGCTTCAAGAGCCAGCGGGTCATCGACGCCGACCAGTTCAAGCTGGAGCTCACGGCGTCGATCGACGGCTCGCACGCCGCCTGCCTGGGGGTCTCGCCGGAGGGGGCACGCCCGGCCGGCAACGGGTGGATCTGGAACACCACCGAACCGGTCGCCCACGTCAACAAGACCACCAGCCCGCTGGGCCCGGCCGGCGTCCGGGCGGCCACGGCACAGGCCTGCCTGGGGAAGATCCCCGGACCGGGCAGTCCAGCCGACGGAGACATCACCGGCTGGCAGGACGCACGTCTGTTCGCTCAAGCGAACCAGCTTGACGCCGCTGGACTTTCCCGGTGCCACCTGATCGCCAACATTCTTGGCGGGAGGATCTCGCAGAACCTCGTCCCGTGCTGGCAGGTGGGGATGAACACCGGTGACGGAAGCATGTGGGAGTACGAGGAGCAGGTCCGGGACGAGGTGGCGGAGCAGTCGTTCGGAGAGGACGACGCGATCCTCTACCGGGTGACGCCCAAGTACCTGGACGCCACCAGCACCATTCCCGTGGGAGTTACGATGAGCGCCACTGTCGAGCGGGAGGACGGATCGGTGGAGCAGCTGTTCCCCGACGTCTACATTCCCAACACCCAGGGAAACACCGGGCTGTTCAATCTCGGTAACTGACCCCCTGTTCGTGCCATCGGGAGCCGGAATGAGTTTCACCACCCCACCGCGGCCTCTGGACGTCACCGCGGTCTTCCCTCAACTGGCCCCGCTGGCGCGCACGGCGACCCGTCTGCACCCACGCCCCGGGTCACCGTCGCCGCACGACAGCTCCGTCGGCGGGCCGCTGCTGTGGCCCGCCGACCAGCCGTGGCCGTACTGCGAAGGGCCGCACGTGAGGAGCGGGGCGAGAGGGGTCCTCTCGCCGGACGACCTCCGCCTGCTGCGCCGCAACCGGGCGGCAGCGGCCGACCGGCGGCGCCGCGATCCTCAGGCGCCCGCGGCCACGCCAGAGGAACTGGCCACCGAGCGGCGGATCAAGGCCGGGCGCCCGTGGCCCGAGGGCCCGATCGCCATGCTGCCCGTGGCCCAGCTGTACGTCCGCGACATTCCCCTGCTGCGCCCGCCCGGGGAATGGGAGGCCGATCTGCTTCAGGTCCTCTGGTGCCCTTTCAACCACCCGGCACACCCCAGAACCTCGCTGTTCTGGCGGTCCGCCGCCACCGTCACCGACGTACTCGTCACCCCGCCCGAGCCACCCGCGATCCAGTCCCGCGGTTATCTGCCGGAGCCGTGCCTGCTCGCACCGGAGCAGGTCACCGAGTTCCCCGACTTCATGGAGTTGAGCAAGGAGCTGCAGCAGCAACTGGCAGACCTGCGCAGGTGGCAGGCGGCCGGCGCGGCGGTGGACAGCGCGTACGCGGCGGCCCCGGACGAGTTCTACCGGGAGAAGCTGTCCCACGCCCCCGGCTGGAAGGTGGGCGGCTGGACCCGCTGGGGCCTCACCGACCCCATCCCCCGGCTCTGCCCCGAATGCGGCACCGAGGCGGACCCGCTGCTGACCATCGCCACCACCGAATGGAGCGCCCGCACCACCAGCTGGGCTCCCGAAGAGGAGCAGGCCGACCCCACGCCGCTTCTTCCCGGCACCCCTCCGGCGAACTTCACCATGATCGACGTCGCCCGAGGCTACGACCTGCAACTCCACGTCTGCCCGGCATCGCCGGACCATCCGCACATCGAGCTGGTGCAGTGAACGCGTCCGACGCGTGAACCACCGTTCCCGGACCAGGGCCGCGGTTTCAGCTCTGGGAGGCCGCGCAGTCCGCGCAGGTGCCGAAGATCTCCACGGTGTGCGCCACGTTGACGTACCCGTGCTCGGCGGCGATCGCGTCGGCCCACTTCTCCACGGCCGGTCCCTCGACCTCCACCGCCTTGCCGCAGACCCGGCAGACCAGGTGGTGATGGTGCTCGCCGCTGGAGCAGCGGCGGTAGACGGACTCGCCGTCGGAGGTGCGCAGGACGTCGACCTCGCCCGCGTCGGCGAGGTTCTGGAGCGTGCGGTAGACCGTGGTCAGGCCGACGGCGTCGCCCTTGTGCTTGAGCATGTCGTGCAGTTCCTGCGCGCTGCGGAACTCGTCGACCTCGTCGAGGGCCGCCGCCACGGCGGCCCGCTGCCGGGTCGCGCGGCCCTTCACGGGCGGTCCTGCGGTCGTCACGGGTTCCTCCTTCGTTCGGCGCCTGCCGGGCCATTGTGCCAGCCCGGCCTGTGCCGGGTCAGACGCCGACCGGGCCGTCGGCCTCCCGACTGGCCGGAATCGCACACTCGGCGGGGTCCGGGGCGGGTCGCGCGGCGGCGGCCGCCCGGGCCCGTCGCCTGGCCAGCGGGGTGGCCAGACCCGTCAGAACGACGAAGGCCCCGATGGTCAGCAGCACGATCGTCGCGCCGGGCGGCACGTCCTGGTAGTACGAGGTCACGGTGCCGCCGATCGTCACCGTCACACCGATCGCCACCGCGATCGCGAAGGTCGCCGCGAAGCTCCGGGTGAGCTGCTGCGCCGCCGCCACCGGCACCACCATCAGCGCGCTCACCAGCAGCAGCCCGACCACGCGCATCGCGACGGTCACCGTCACCGCGGCCGTGACCGCCGTCAGCAGGTTGAGCGCCCGCACGGGCAGACCGGTGACCCGCGCGAACTCCTCGTCCTGGCTGACCGCGAAGAGCTGCCGGCGCAGACCGAGGGTGACGAGCACCACGAACGCGGCCAGCAGACAGATCGCCGTCACGTCGGACTGCGAGACCGTCGAGAGGGAACCGAAGAGGTAGGACGTCAGGTTGGCGTTCGAGCCGCCGGGCGCGAGGTTGATGAACATCACGCCGCCGGCCATACCGCCGTAGAAGAGCATCGCGAGGGCGATGTCCCCCCGTGTCCTGCCGTACCAGCGGATCAGCTCCATGAGGACCGCGCCGAGGACCGAGACCAGGGTCGCCATCCACACCGGCGACCAGGAGAGCAGGAAGCCGAGGCCGACGCCGGTCATCGCGACATGGCCGATGCCGTCGCCCATGAGGGCCTGGCGGCGCTGGACGAGGTAGATACCGACGGCGGGGGCGGTGATGCCGACCAGGACGGCGGCGAGCAGCGCCCGCTGCATGAAGGCGTAGTCGAGGAAGTCCATCAGCTCAGCAGTCCCGTGCGGATCGGCTCGTGGTCGTGGGGGTGGACGTGGTCATGGCCGGGCAGGGCGTGCTGGCCGACGGCTCGCGGGGGAGGGCCGTCGTGCTGGACGCAGCCGTCGCGCAGGACGACCGCCCGGTCGATCAGGGGCTCCAGCGGGCCGAGTTCGTGCAGCACGAGCAGGACCGTGGTGCCCTGGGCGACCTGTTCCCCGAGCGTCCGCGCGAGCACCTCCTGGCTGGCCAGGTCCACGCCCGCCATCGGCTCGTCCATGATCAGCAGTTCGGGTTCGGCGGCGAGCGCGCGGGCGATCAGCACCCGCTGGTGCTGGCCTCCGGAGAGGGCGTTGACGGAGTCCTTCGCGCGGTCCGCCATGCCGACCAGCTCCAGGGCCCGGCGGACGGCTTCCTTGTCGGCCCTGCGGAGCACACCGAAGCGGGCGCGGGACAGGCGCCCGGAGGAGACGATCTCGGTGACGGTCGCGGGGACGCCGCCCGCGGCGGTGGTGCGCTGCGGGACGTATCCGACCCGCGCCCAGTCCCTGAACCGCGCGCGCGGGGTGCCGAAGAGCTCGATCTCCCCTGCGGACAGGGGCACTTGGCCGATGATCGTGCGGATCGCGGTGGACTTGCCGGAGCCGTTGGCGCCGAGCAGCGCGACGACCTCACCGCGGTGCACGGTGAGGTCGATGCCGCGCAGGACGGGCCGCGAGCCCAGGTCGGCGCGGACTCCGCGCAGCGCGATGACGGGCTCGCTCATGCCGTCCTCCGGTGTCATTTCGCTCCCAGCGCGCTCTGCAGCGCCTTGAGGTTGGCTTCCTGGACCGCGAAGTAGTCCTTGCCGCGGGACTTGGCGGTGATGCCCTCGATGGGGTCGAGGACGTCCGTCTTCAGCCCGGCGTCGGAGGCGATGGTCTTCGCGGTCTTGTCGCTGACGAGCGTCTCGTAGAACACCGTCGTGACGCCGTCGGCCTTCGCCATCTTCTCAAGGTCCTTGACGCGGTCGGCGCTGGGCTCGGACTCGGGGTCGAGGCCGTTGATGGCCTCCTCGGTGAGGCCGTAGCGCTCGGCGAGGTAGCCGAAGGCGGCGTGGGTGGTGATGAAGACCTTGGTGCCGGTGTTCTCGAGCCCGGTCTCGAACTTCGTGTTCAGGGCGCCGAGCTTCTTCACGAGCGCCGCGGTGTTGGCCCGGTAGTCGGCCGCGTGGTCCGGGTCGGCCTTCTCGAAGGCCTTGCCGACGCCCTCGGCGACCTGGGAGTAGCGCACCGGGTCCAGCCAGATGTGCGGGTCGAGGCCGTTGAGCTCGTCGTCGGCGTGGTCGTCGTGCTCGGCCGCGTGGCCGCCGACCTCGTTGCCGTGCTTCTCCAGCTCGGTGAGGGAGGAGGCGTCGATCTTGGTCTTGATCTCGGACTGGTTCACCGCGTCGTCGACGGAGGGCTGGAGGTTCTTGAGGTAGAGCACCGCGTCGGACTCCTGGAGCTGCGCGGTCTGCTGGGCGCTGATCTCCAGGTCGTGCGGCTCCTGGCCGGGCTCGGTCAGGCTGGTGACGCTCACGTGGTCGCCGCCGATCTGCTCGGCGAGGAAGGCCATCGGGTAGAAGGACGCGACGACGTCGAACTTGCCGGTGCCGCCCGCGGCGGCGCTGTCGGTGGAGCAGGCGGAGAGGCCGGCGAGGGCAGCGGCCGCGGCGACGGTGGGTATGAGGCGACGTCGTACGTTCATGACAGTCATTTTCATCAAATATGGAAACGGTTGTCAACAAACGGGCTGAGCGGCACCGATTTGATTGGGGGGCAGCCTCCGCCGGTAACCTGAAGCATTCGCTCTGAAGCACTGCTCCGTAGAGATTGCTTCGTCGCCCGTCGTCGTAATGAAGAGAGCACCGTGGCCGCCGACAAGATCGACACCATCGTCAGCCTGAGCAAGCGCCGTGGCTTCGTATTCCCTTGCAGTGAGATCTACGGTGGCCAGAAGGCCGCCTGGGACTACGGACCGCTGGGTGTCGAGCTCAAGGAGAACCTGAAGCGCCAGTGGTGGCGTTACATGGTGACGTCCCGCGAGGACGTGGTCGGTATCGACTCGTCCGTGATCCTGGCCCCCGAGGTCTGGGTCGCGTCCGGTCACGTCGCCACCTTCTCCGACCCGCTCACCGAGTGCACCTCCTGCCACAAGCGGTTCCGCGCGGACCACCTGATCGAGGCCTACGAGGCCAAGCACAAGCGCGAGCCGGAGAACGGCCTGGCGGACATCAACTGCCCCAACTGCGGCAACAAGGGCCAGTTCACCGAGCCGAAGCAGTTCTCGGGTCTGCTCTCCACGCACCTCGGCCCGACGCAGGACACCGGCTCCATCGCCTACCTGCGCCCCGAGACCGCTCAGGGCATCTTCACCAACTTCGCCCAGGTGCAGGTCGCTTCGCGCAAGAAGCCGCCGTTCGGCATCGCGCAGATGGGCAAGTCCTTCCGCAACGAGATCACGCCCGGCAACTTCATCTTCCGCACCCGCGAGTTCGAGCAGATGGAGATGGAGTTCTTCGTCAAGCCGGGCGAGGACGAGAAGTGGCAGGAGTACTGGATGGAGCAGCGCTGGAACTGGTACACGGGCCTTGGTCTCCGCGAGGAGAACATGCGCTGGTACGAGCACCCGGCCGAGAAGCTCTCGCACTACTCCAAGCGCACCGCCGACATCGAGTACCGCTTCCAGTTCGGCGGCAACGAGTGGGGTGAGCTGGAGGGCGTGGCCAACCGCACCGACTACGACCTCGGCGCCCACTCCAAGGCCTCCGGCCAGGACCTCGCGTACTACGACCAGGAGGCCGGCGAGCGCTGGACGCCGTACGTCATCGAGCCCGCGGCGGGTGTCGGCCGCGCGATGCTGGCGTTCCTGCTCGACGCGTACGTCGAGGACGAGGCGCCCAACGCCAAGGGCAAGCTGGAGAAGCGCACCGTGCTGCGCCTCGACCACCGCCTGGCCCCGGTGAAGGTCGCGGTCCTCCCGCTCTCCCGCAACGCCGAGCTGTCCCCGAAGGCCAAGGGTCTCGCGCAGGCGCTGCGCCAGAACTGGAACATCGAGTTCGACGACGCCGGCGCCATCGGCCGCCGTTACCGGCGCCAGGACGAGATCGGTACGCCGTACTGCGTGACGGTCGACTTCGACACGCTCGAGGACAACGCGGTGACGGTCCGCGAGCGGGACTCCATGAAGCAGGAGCGGGTGTCTCTCGACCAGATCGAGGGTTACCTGGCCGGACGTCTCGTCGGCTGCTAGTTAGTTCCCCCCGTTTGTCTTTGGCCCCCGATACAGGCCTCGCTTTGGCCCTGTGTCGGGGGCCGTTCCATGTCCAGGCTGGCCCCATGAGCCTCGCCTTTCTCCTGACCACCCTCGTCGTGGTCGCCACTCCCGGCACCGGAGTCGTCTACACGCTCGCCGCCGGGCTCTCCCGTGGTCCTCGCGCGAGCGTCGTCGCCGCGTTCGCCTGCACGCTCGGGATCGTGCCGCACGTCCTGGCCACCGTCACCGGGCTCGCCGCACTGCTGAACGCGAGTGCGGTGGCGTTCCAGGCGGTCAAGTGCGCCGGGGTCGCCTACCTCCTGTACATGGCCTGGGCGACCGTGCGGGACAAAGAGGTGATCGAGGTCGACCAGGGCGGCGCGCCGCTGTCCGCGGGACGCGTGATCGCCCGGGGTGTCCTGATCAACCTCCTCAACCCGAAGCTGACGATCTTCTTCTTCGCGTTCCTGCCCCAGTTCGTGAGCCCGGCCGAGCCGCGCGCCCTGCCGCGCATGCTGGTGCTGAGCGGGGTCTTCATGCTCGCGACCTTCGTGGTCTTCGCCGCCTACGGGGTGCTCGCGGCCTCCGTCCGCAGCCATGTGATCTCCCGGCCCCGGGTCATGGCCTGGCTGCGGCGGAGCTTCGCGGCGTCCTTCGTACTGCTCGGAGCGAAGCTGGCCACGACCGACGCGTGACCGCCACAGGACAGGTGACAGCTGACAGATATTGAAATCTGTCAGCTGTCATGGCAAGGTGGACGGCATGACGATGCGAACCCGAACCCTCGGAACCACCGGCCCCCAGGTCTCCGCCCTCGGCCTCGGCTGCATGGGCATGTCCGGCATGTACGGCGAGACGGACCGCGCGGAGTCGATCGCCACCATCCACGCCGCCCTGGAGGCCGGCGTCACCCTGCTGGACACCGGCGACTTCTACGGCATGGGCCACAACGAACTGCTGATCAACGAGGCACTGCGCACCGCTCCGGCCGCCCTGCGCGAGAACGCGCTGCTCAGCGTGAAGTTCGGCGCCCTGCGCGACCCGGACGGCGCCTGGTCCGGCTTCGACGGCCGCCCCGCCGCCGTGAAGAACTTCGCCGCGTACTCCCTGCAGCGCCTCGGCGTCGACCACATCGACGTCTACCGCCCCTCCCGTCTCGACCCGCAGGTGCCGATCGAGGAGACCGTCGGCGCGATCGCCGAACTGGTCGAGAAGGGCTGGGTCCGGCACATCGGGCTCAGCGAGGTCGGCGCCGACACCATCCGCCGGGCCGCCGCGACCGCCCCGATCACCGACCTCCAGATCGAGTACTCCCTCATATCCCGTGGCGCCGAGCGGGAGATCCTGCCCACCCTGCGCGAGCTGGGCATCTCCGTCACCGCGTACGGAGTGCTCTCACGCGGGTTGATCTCCGGCCACCTCACGGCCGACCGGCAGCTCGCCGCGAACGACTTCCGTGCCCACTCGCCCCGCTTCCAGGGCGAGAACCTCCAGCACAACCTCACGCTGGTCGAGTCCCTGCGCAAGATCGCCGAACAGAAGGGCGTCACGGTCGCGCAGATCGCCATCGCCTGGGTGCTCTCACGAGGTGACGACATCGTGCCGCTGGTCGGCGCGAGGACCCGCGAACGGCTCGGCGAGGCACTGGGCGCCCTGGACGTGGCCCTGGACGCCGCCGACCTCGCGGCCATCGAGGACGCCGTACCGGCGGACGCGGCGGCCGGCCAGCGGTACGCGGCCCCCCTGATGGCCATGCTCGACAGCGAACGATGAACACCGTGCCAGGTACGGTCTAGGCATGCCACCGAGCACCGAGACCCTGACCGCCGAGCGCATCCTCGAAGCAACCGAGGAGGTGCTGCGCCGCCACGGCCCGGCCAAGGCCACCGTGGTCGACGTGGCGCGCGCGCTCGGCGTCAGCCATGGCAGCGTCTACCGGCACTTCCGGACGAAGGCGGCGCTGCGGGAGGCGGTGACGAAGCGGTGGCTGGACCGGACGACGGGGATGCTGGCCGTGATCACGGAGGCGGACGGTGACCCGGAGGCCCGGCTGCGGGAGTGGTTCGCCGCGCTCTTCGAGGCCAAACGCCGCAAGGCGGGAGACGATCCGGAACTGTTCGCCACGTACACGGTGCTGACCGGTGAGAACGTCGAGGCGGTCGTCGAGCACCTCACCGAGCTGACCGGCCAGCTGACCCGCGTCGTCCAGGACGGCATCGACGCGGGCACCTTCACCGTCACCGCCCCGGCCACCACGGCCCTGGCCCTCTTCCAGGCCACCGCCCGCTTCCACGACCCCGGCTATGCCGGTGAGTGGGAAAAGCCGGGTGCGGAAGAGGAGTTCACGGCGCTGCTGGAGCTGCTGGTACGCGGCCTGAAGGCCTGACCGCCGCTACGTCTGCGACGGGTCCACCGTCGCCTGGTGTGCCTCCGCCAGGTGTTCCTCCGCCTTCAGCCAGGGCAGGAACTGCGCTCCCTTGCGCCAGCCGCAGGTGTCACATCTGATCGTGCGTTGCGCGCCCTTGCGCTGCACCTGGACCACGTGTTCGCGGCCGTGCTGGTCCCAGCGGCTCACCCTGCTCGTGTTGATCTGCAACATGTGCCTCGCCTCCGGCTAGGAGTGTGCAGCAAGAACAACATCAACAGCAGTATCTTCACGGGGCGTTCGCCAGGACTTGAGCCAGGCCGGCGGCCCGGTCAGTCGATCGTGCGCGGTAGACGCAGGCTCAGTACGCCCGTCAGGGCCACCCCGGCCAGCTGGACGAGGAGCGTCGTCACCAGGGCGTCCCGCATGCCCATGCCCGGCGCCAGAGCGAGGAAGAGGCTGCCCAGCGTGGCCACGCCGAGGGCCAGGGAGACCTGCTGGGTGGTGACCATCACGCCGCTGCCGACACCGGCCCGGGCGGGCGGCACCTCGGACAGGACGATCCGGAAGACCACGGGCAGTTGGAGGGCCTGGCCGACTCCGGCGATCGCGCCGCCGGGGAGGAGGGGAAGCAGGCCGAGGTCAGGCCAGGAGGAGTGCGCGGCCAGGATCATCAGGCCCAGGCCGACCCCCTGGATCAGCGCGCCCGCGGTCACCACCCGGGTGCCGTAGCGGGCGATCAGCCGCGGTCCGGCGACCGACGTG
The DNA here is from genome assembly GCF_030816965.1 of Streptomyces canus. Lineage (NCBI taxonomy): Bacteria > Bacillati > Actinomycetota > Actinomycetes > Kitasatosporales > Streptomycetaceae > Streptomyces > Streptomyces canus. The sequence goes on along the minus strand of NZ_JAUSYQ010000002.1, from coordinate 3,410,548 downwards.
AACAGGAACGTCACCGCCAGCGGGACCAGTGCGAGACCCGCCTGGACGGGGCTGCGGCCCGCCCCCTCCTGAAGCGCCACCGCGATCACGAACATGAAGCCCGCGAAACCCATCGAGAAGGGCAGGATCAGCAGCAGACCGCGGCGCAGGGACACCAGCTCGAAGAGGCTCGGCGGAACCAGGGGAGTGCGGCCCTCGCGGTCCGCCCGGAGCTCCACCGCGAAGAACGCCCCCGCGAGGAACGGGAACGCCGCCAGCGACAGCCATGTCCACAGCGGCCAGCCCGCCGCCCTGCCCTCGGTCAGCGGGGCCAGCAGCGCGAGCAGGGTCGCCGCCAGCAGGACCGTGCCGGGGCCGTCCACCGGCTCCGGGCGGGGGGAACGGGTCTCGGGGACCGTACGGGCCGCGAGGAACAGGCCGAGCAGCACGACCGGGACGTTCACCAGGAACGCCGCCCGCCAGCTCGTGCCCGCGATGTCGGCCGCCACCAGGACACCGCCGAGGATCTGGCCCGCCACCATGGCGAGGCCCGCCGTGGCGCCGTACAGGCCCATCGCCCGCGCCCGGCGGGGACCGGCCGTCGCCGACTGGATCGTGGCGAGCACCTGCGGCAGCATCGCCGCCGACGCGGCGCCCTGGGCGACCCGCGCCGCGACCAGCGTCCACGCGGTCGGCGCGAGCCCGCACGCCAGCGAGGTCAGCCCGAAGGCCAGCATGCCGCCCAGGAACAGCCGGCGCCTCCCGAACAGGTCGCCGAGGCGGCCGCCGAGGACGAGAAGGACGGCGTACGCCAATCCGTAACCCGCCACGACGAGTTCGAGGACCGACTCGCTCGCGGACAGGTCCGCGCCGATGGTGGGCAGCGCGACGTTGACGATGAAGAAGTCGATGAGGGGGAGTGCCGCGGCGAGCAGCACCGTGAACAGTCCGAGGCCGCCCAGCTGGGGTGGCGCGGCCGGGCGGACGGAGTGTGGAGTGGTGGTTTCGGTGGTCACACCCATGAGCCTGCGCCCGCTCCCAGAGGGGTACCAGAGTCTTCTTATCCTGGTAGAAGAACCACCTGGCAACAGGGTTCCGATGCAGGCAGGCTGGAGGCATGACGACGATGGCCCAGGAGACAGCCGTACCCGTGACGGCGACCGCGTCCGCCTCGGCGATCCGGCGCCATGAGCTCGCCGCCTTCCTGCGCCACCGCCGCGAGCACATCGCCCCCGAACAGGTCGGTCTGCCCCGCGGCCGCCGACGCCGCACCCCGGGTCTGCGCCGGGAGGAGGTCGCCCAGCTCTCCGCGGTCGGCGTCACCTGGTACACCTGGCTGGAGCAGGCCCGTGACATCCAGGTCTCCGTGCAGGTCCTGGACGCCCTCGCCCGCGCCCTGCTGCTGGACCCGACCGAGCGCTCGCACCTCTTCCAGCTCGCCGGGGCCGTCGACCCGACGCCGGCCACCGTCTGCCCGTCGATCACCCCCGCGATCCGGCAGGTACTCGAACAGCTTGAGCCGGTCCCGGCCTGTGTGCAGAACAGCCGCTACGACATCCTCGCCTACAACCGCACCTACGGCCTGCTGCTGTGCGACCTGGACGCGGTGCCGCCCGAGGACCGCAACTGCATGGTCCTCTGCTACACCAACGACGACTGGCGCTCCGCGATCGTCCACCTCCCGGAGGCGCAGCGCCTGATGGCCGCCCGCCTCCGTGCCACCATGGCCGGACACCTCGCCGAGCCCGGCTGGAAGATGCTCCTGAAGCGGCTGCGCACGGAGTCCCCGGAGTTCCGCGAGGTCTGGGACCGGCACGAGGTCATCGAACACCGGGGCCGCCGCAAGGAGTTCATGAACCGTTACGTCGGCCGTGTCTCCGTCGACCACACCGACCTGTGGCTCGGCCCCGAGGCAGGGCCGCGCATGGTGACCTACGCCCCCGCGGACGAGGAATCCCGGCTGCGGCTGGAGAAGCTGCACGCGATCGCTCTGGAACGGACCTCGCGTCCTGCGTGAGCGAGATCTCAGCGCCCTTCCCGCACCGCTCCCACCTCGTCGTATGCGCCAGATGGATGCAACATGCGCCTGGTGTATTGGATCGTGCCCCCGTCCGCTCGGTGTACTTCCCGGACTGATCGAGACCGTGCCACAAGCACGGCCCAGTCACAGGGGAGAGCAACAGCGTGTACGAGCAGTTCCTGTCGGCCAAACTGCGTGACCTGCAAGCGGGCGGACAGTACCGGGAGTTCGTGGACATCGACCGGCGGGCAGGACGCCATGCACCGCGCGGTCGACGAGTACGGGCCGGATCAGGCGGTTCACGCAACATCGGCGGAACCCACGCCCACTCCGGGCACTTGAGACCTCGCTCGCCGAATGGCACGGCAAGGAGGCGGCGTTGGTCTTCCTGAGCGGCTACGGCTCCAACGACGCCACCCTCCAGTGCCTGCTCAGGCTGCTGCCCGACGTCCACGAGCACGAACTAGGGCTCGTCCGCGCCCACTTGACGTGGGGCAAGGACCGCATCAACGACCACCGCCCGACCGTCGGCGTCACCAGCGAGGTCATCCACAGCCTCGACCTGGCCCGGTACGTCACGGGAGGCGACGAGCCCCTGAAGGTGCGCGACGCTCTCGGCGTCACCTCCGACTTCTCGGTCTCGGGACCCGAGGTCCTCGACAGCGTCGCCCTGACCGCCACGCTCGGCGAGGCCCCGGTGACGGTGTACAGCAGCTTCACCAACATCGTCCGCCAGCGCACCGTCGACCTCGCCTTCCGGGACCGGCGCGGACAGCTCGTGTACGCCAGTTGCGTCTACGACACCCCCGTCTGGGACGCCGACCACCTGCGCGTCTGGCGGCGCGAGGACGGCCGGGAACACACCCTGTGCGAGATCGACACCAGGGACGTCCAGGTGCCCGACGCACAGCGCGCCGTCGTCAAACTCCGCCGCCTCGCACCGGACGTCGTACGCCATGTCGCCGACGGGACACCGCCAAGGGTGCCGTTCGCGGGGCTCGCCGAGTCCGTCGGGACGCAGCGCCTGCTCAACGACATCGAAACCGCCGCCCGCACCACCGGGCCGGCCCGCTACTTCCCGCAGGGCCGCACTCCGGTGACCGAAGTGGACTGGGAGCGCCTCGGATGACCACACCCACCCCTACCACCCCCATGAACCGGCTCTACCTCCTCGTCCTCGGAGCCTTCGCGCTCGGCCTCGACGCCTACGTCATGGCAGGGCTGCTGCCCAAGGTCGCCGCCGACCTGCACACCAGCGAGTCCGCGGCGGGCCAGATGGTGACCCTCTTCACCCTCTGCTACGCCCTCGCGGCACCGGTGTTCGCGACCGCGCTGGCCGGACGGCCCGCCAAGACCATCCTGACCGCGGCCCTGCTGCTGTTCACCGCCGCCAACGCGCTCACCGCCCTCGCCGGCAGCCTGGCCGTGCTGCTCGTCGCCCGGGCCCTCGCGGGCGTCGGCGCGGGCGTCTACTCACCCATGGCCGCCGCCACCGCGGCCTCCCTCGCCGGTGAGGAACGGCGCGGCCGGGCCCTCGCCCTGGTCATGGGCGGGATGAGCATCGGCACGGTGATCGGCGTACCGGTGGGCGTGCTGCTCGCCGACCACGTCGGCTGGCGCGGCACGCTCTGGCTGATCACCGGCCTCGGCGCCGTGGCCATCGCCGGGATCGTCCTCGCACTGCCCCGTCTGGAGGCCGCCCCGCCGCCGCCCCTGCGCGAGCGCGCCCGCATCCTGGCCCGGCGCCCCGTGGCCGCGATCGCCGGGGTGTCCCTCATCGCCGGTGTCACCAGCCTCGGCCTGTACACCTATCTCGCGCCCTTCCTCACCGACGCGGGCGGCATCGACTCGACGCTCGGCGCGATGTGGGCCTGGGGCCTGGGCGGTGTGGCCGGAAGCCTGCTGATCGGCCGGATCGTCGACCGCACGGGACGGCCCTACGCCGTCGTCACCGTCGTCCTGCTCCTGCTGTGCCTCTCCCACCTGCTGCTGCCCGTCGCGGCCCGGGCGACCTGGGCTCTTGCTGTGCCGCTGGTGGTGTGGGGCGCGACCGGCTGGGCGCTCCAGGTCCCCCAGCAGCACCAGCTCATCGCCGCCCGCCCCGACCAGGCGCCCGTCGCGGTCTCCCTCAACAGCTCGGCCGTCTACCTCGGCAGCGCGCTCGGCTCCGCCCTGGGCGGAGTCACCCTCGCCGCCGGAGTGGCCCCCGCGGACCTGCCGTACTGGACGGGCGCGCTCGTGGCCGTCGGGCTGGTGGTGCACCTGGTCCTGGTTCGCATGCCGCGATCTGCCGACGCGGAGGAGGAGCCCGGCCGGAACGCGCGCACGCCGGAATCGGTCACCGCGGGTGAGTAGTACCGTCGTGACAATGGACGTAGGACTGCAACAGCTGCGCTGTTTCCTGACCTTGGCGGAGGAACAGCACTTCACCTGGGCCGCGGAACGGCTCGGCATCCCCCAGCCCACGCTCAGCCGCACCATCCGCAGGCTGGAGGACCACGTCGGCTGCCGGCTGCTCGACCGGACCACCCGCCACCCCCGGCTGACCCCGGACGGTGAACGCCTCCGCGCCGAACTCCAGGTCCTGCTGCCCCGCCTCGAAGCGGCCCTGCGTCCCGTCCCGCAGGAGGAGCCCCTCAGCCTCGGCTACACCTGGGGCTTCCCCCGCCGTCGCGGCCGGGACGCCATCGACCTCGTCGAAAGCCGGCACCACATCCTGGTCCAGCCGGTGCGCCGGGACGAGCGGCTGGCCGGTGTCCACACCGGGGCGGTGGACGCCGCGCTGCTGTGGGGCCCGGTCGAGGATCCCCGCCTCCACACCGTGGAGATCGCCCGCGAGGAGCGGGTCGCCGCGGTGTCGGTCCGTTCGACGCTCGCCACGCGTTCCCGGGTCGGCTGGCGGGACCTGGGCCGCCGCTGTCTCGTCCTGAACACGGTCAGCGGCACTCTGGCGCCCGGCGACTGGCCCGCCGACGCCCGGCCCGAGATCGGTTGCGAGGCCGCCAACCTGGACGAGTACCTGCATGCCGTGGCCGCCCGCCGGGGCGTGGGCGTCCTTCCGAAGTCGGTCGCCGCCCAGCATCCCGACCCCGACGTCCTGTACCTCCCCCTCACCGGCGCCCCGCCCGCGGTCCTGCACTACGTCTATCCCCGCACGAACCCCCACCCCCACGCGGAGAACCTCTCCAAGGCGTTGCGGGACGCGGAGCGGCCGGTGCTCCAGAGCGCCTGACCGGTTGTCGCCGGTGGGGATGATCGCCCGCTGTGCGGGAACCCGGTCGGTGCGAAGAGAAGACCCCCCACAGGCGAGGCGAGTCATGGCCGAGCAGAAGTCGTCGCAGCAGGTAGCAGAGTCAGGATCACCGTCAACGGCGCAGGGGCTTCCACAGCCGCTGCGGGCGGCCGTGTCGGTACTGGGGAGGGTTCCCGGGGCCGGGACGGTGGGCCGGGTGGCCGGTGGAGCGCTGGACCGGGTCGGGGCGGTGTCCCCGCGCGGCCGACGGCTCGCGGTGTACGCCGGGGCCGGGGTACTCGGCGTCGCGGGAGTCGTCGAGTGGCCCGTCGCGGTCACTGGGGCGGCGGTGGCGTGGCTGACCCAGCCGAGGCCGGGGGAGCCGGAGGAGTCGGGGGACGAGAGCCGGCCCACACCCCGGGTACTGGCGTCGTCCCACGGCAGGCCGTCCCACTCGTCGTACGGTTCATCGCCCTCCCCGTCCCTCCGCACGCCCTCCGACAAGCTCCCTCCGCACGAGACGGCGTCGCCGTCCGACCGGGGCGGCCCGGCGGCGCCACCGCGAGCCGTACCCGATCCGGGGACTGAGGACCAGGACCAGCGATGAACCGAGGACTCACGACCGCCGCCGCGGGCCTCGTCCTGGCCGGCCCGCGCCTGCTGGCCAGGAACACGCCCGCCGCGGTCGGCGCGGCCGCGGGAGCGGTGGCCGGAACGGCCCGGGCAGGCGTACGCACAGCGGACTTCGCGGCACGGGCGACGAGGGCCGCTCGCGCAGCCCTCCCGGGAGCACCCCAGGACTGGCGAGCGGGCCACCGGGCCCATCTGGCGCTGCGCGCGGAGACGGACACGGACGGAGAGCACGGAGAACAGCGGGCCGACACGGAGGCCGGTGCCGGCCCCTCGTCCGCACCGCCGCGCTCCACCCGTACCGAACACCGCGCCCGCCGTCTTGTCACCGCCCTCGCCGAACACCCCGACATCGCTCTGGCCTACTGGGACCAGGGCCTGGGGCGGCTCGTCGTGACCGCGGCGGAGGGAGTGGCCACCGAGCGGGTCGTCGAGCGGGTCTCGGTGCTCGCCGAGCGGTACGGGCTGGTGGCGGCCGGCCAGGATGTCGAGGAGCTCGCCCACCCTGGTGACCCCGGCTCCATACGGACCGCCGGCGTGGCGCTCGCCGCCGACGCCGTCGGAGTCGCCGCCGCGTTCGCCGGGTCCGCGCTGCGGCTGCCGGCCTCGCCGCGGCCGGTGACGGCGGTGGTGACGTTGCTGCGGGAGAACCCTCGCTTCAGGGGCTGGCTGCGAGGGCGGCTCGGGAACGCGCGGATGGACGTGGCGCTGGCCGTCGTGAACGCCGCCGTGCACGGCGCCGGCCACAGTCCCACCTCCCTGCTGCTCGACGGAACGCTGCGCACCTGCCAGCTGGTGGAGGCGGTCGTACGGACGGCCACCTTCGAAGCCGTCCACGACGACCTGTGCGTCCCGGACCGGGACAGCCTGCCCGCGGACCTGGCCCTGCGCCCGCCGCCACGCCCCTCGCCCGCCCAGGAGTACGCGGGCCACGCCGCGGCCGGCAGCATCGCCGGCGCCGTCGCCGCGCTGCTCGTCAAACACGACGTGACCGAGGCCGCCGAGGCGGTCCTCGCCGGTTCCCCGAAGGCCGCGCGTTACGGTCCCGCCGCCTTCCACGCCGTACTGAGCGCAGCGCTGTCCCGCTCCGGCGTCCTGGTGCGCGACCCGGACCGGCTGCGACAACTGGAGACCGTCGGCACCGTCCTCCTGCACCCGAGCGCCCTGCGCACCCCGGGCGCGGGCGCAGACCCCTGGGCGGAGCCCGTGCTGGACGCGGCCCGGCGCGCCGGACTCCGCGTCGTCGTCGTGGACGACCCGGCACTGGCCGACTTCACCGGCCTCGCGGACCAAGTCGTGGACGCCGAGCGGCCGTTGAGGGACATCGTCGACCAACTCCGCGACGACGCCGATGGCGATGACGACGCCGAGGGTGGCGGTGGCGTTCTCACCATCGCCCGCCCCCAGGACGCCGACGTCGTCGCCGGACTTCTCCGCGGCGACGTGGCCGTCTCCCTCACCGACGGCGGCTGCGCGGTCGCCTGGGGCGCCGATGTCCTCGCCCCGCACGGACTGCCCGACGTCTGGCGGCTGTTGACGGCCGTGCCGGCGGCCCGCGCGGTCGGCCGCCGCTCCCAGACCCTGGCCCGCTCGGGCGCCGCCCTGTCCGGACTCCTCGTCGCCGTCGGCGAGTCGGGCCGCGGCCGACGCCGTACGGCACTCCCCGGCCTCCGGCACGCACCCGTCGACGCGGCCGCGGCCGCCGCCCTCTTCACCGGAACCCGCGCGGCCCTCCGCGTGGCCGGCGCGAGCCTCCCGCACCCGCGTCCCCGGGTGGCCTGGCACGCCCTGGACCCGGACGACGTACGCGACCGGCTGGAACAGGAGGCACCCCCGGAGCCGACGCTCGTCGAGCAGACGACCGCGCGGGTCCGCACCGCCGCCGACACCGTCGTACGACTGCCCGTGCTGGCCCCCGCCAGGTGGTCGGCGCAGCTCGCCCGGGCCGTGCGCGGGGAGCTGGACGACCCGCTCACCCCCGTCCTGGCGGTCGGCTCGGCCGCGTCCGCGATCCTCGGGTCCGCGATGGACGCCCTGCTGGTGGTCGGCGCCCTCGACCTGAACGCGCTTGTCGGCGGACTCCAGCGGCTGCGCGCCGAGCGGGCCCTGTCCGGGCTGCTCGCCCAGCAGAAGCAGAAGGCCCGGGTCGCGGAGGAGGACGCGGAACCGCATGTCGTCGACGCCGCCAAGCTGAGCCCGGGGGACGTCATCGAGCTCACGCTGGACGACGTCGTGCCCGCCGACGCCCGCCTGCTGTGGGAGGACGGCCTGGAAGTGGACGAGTCAGCGCTGACCGGCGAGTCCCTCCCGGTGGACAAGTGCACCGACCCCAGCCCGCACGCCCCCGTCGCCGAGCGGCACTGCATGGTCTTCGAGGGGACGACCGTGGTGGCCGGACAGGCCCGCGCGGTCGTCGTGGACACCGGCGACCGCACCGAGGCCGCCCGCGCCGTCGCGCTCGCCGCCCGTACCCCGGCCGCCGCCGGAGTCCAGGCCCGGCTCCAGGAACTGACCCGCAAGGCACTGCCGTTGACGATGGCGGGCGGCGCCGCGGTCACCGGGCTCGCCCTGGTGCGCGGCACGCCCCTGCGCCAGGCGGTCAGCGGCGGGGTCGCGGTCGCGGTGGCCGCCGTACCGGAAGGGCTGCCGCTGGTGGCCACGGTCGCGCAGCTGGCGGCGGCCCGCCGGCTCAGCGCGCACGGCGTCCTGGTCCGCGCCCCGCGCACCCTGGAGGCCCTGGGCCGCATGGACACCATCTGCTTCGACAAGACCGGCACGCTCACCGAGAACCGGCTGCGCCTGGTCCGGGTCACCGACGCGGACGGCACGGTCCACACCCTCGACGAGCCGGGTGCGGACGGCCCGCTGCGGGTCGCGGCGCGCGCCTGCCCCCAGCTCGACGGCGACTCCGAGCAGCGCCCGGCCCACGCCACCGACGAGGCCGTCCTGGACGCGGCCGCCCCCGACGAGGAGTGGACGCAGCTGGAGGGCCTCCCCTTCGAGGCCGGCCGCGGCTACGCCGCCGCCGTCGGGCGCCCGGGTGACGGTTCCCCGGTCCTGGTCCTCAAGGGCGCCCCCGAGACCGTCCTGCCCGCCTGCGCCGACCTGCCCGCCGAGGCCTCCGAACAGGCCCAGGCGCTGGCCCGGGACGGCCTGCGCGTCCTGGCGGTGGCCCGGCGTCCGCTCGACGGCGACGAGAAGGCCGCACTCGAAGAGCCTTTGCGCGACCTGGAGTTCGTGGGTCTGCTGGCCCTCGCCGACGTCGCCCGGGAGACCTCCCCCGACCTGGTCCGCGGACTGCGTGAGGCGGGCGTACGGCCTGTCGTGCTGACCGGCGACCACCCGCAGACCGCCCACGCCATCGCCACCGACCTCGGCTGGCCCGAGGACGCCACAGTCGTCACCGGCGACGAACTGGCCGCCGCCGACCGCTCGGCCCGCTCCCGGATGCTGCGCGACGCCGATGTCGTGGCCCGGGTCGCGCCCGAGCAGAAACTCCAGGTCGTCGAGGCGCTCAGGGACGCGGGCAGGGTCGTCGGCATGGTCGGCGACGGCGCCAACGACGCGGCCGCCATCCGCGCCGCCGACATCGGCGTCGGCATCAGCGCCCGCGGCTCGGCCGCCGCCCGCAACGCCGCCGACCTCGTCCTGACCGGCGACGACCTCACCGCCCTCATCGAGGCCGTCCGCGAGGGCCGCGCCCTGTGGCACAGCGTCGCCGACGCCATCGCCATCCTGATCGGCGGCAACGCGGGCGAGGTGGGCTTCGGCATCCTCGGCACGCTCCTGTCGGGCGCCGCACCCCTGACCACCCGCCAGATGCTCCTGGTGAACCTCTTCACCGACCTGTTCCCGGCGATGGCGGTGGCGGTGACGCCGACGGAGAAACCGACGGAGGACGAGCCCTCGGTCGACACGATCCTCGGCGCCGCTCTGACCCGGCAGATCCGCGACCGCGCGATCACCACCTGCCTGGGCGCCACCGTGGCCTGGCTGATCGGCCGCTTCACCCCGGGCACGGCCCGCCGCTCGACCACGATGGCGCTGTGCGCGGTGGTGGGCACGCAGCTGGCCCAGACCTGGGCGGACCGCCGGGAGAGCCCCTTGGTCCGCTTCACGTCCCTGGGCTCGGCGGTGGCATTGTTCGCCGTGGTGGAAATCCCGGGCGTGAGCCAGTTGTTCGGCTGCACGCCGCTGGGGCCGCTGGCATGGGCGGGGGTGGCGGCGGCGATCACGCTGGCGCTGGCGGGGCAGAGGTTTGTACCTGTTGTGGAGCGAACGGTACTGAAGCAACTGCGCTCGGTGGGCTGACTACGCGCTGACTCCGGCGGCTTCGCGTACCTCGGCCGACTCCAACCGCTCGGCCGTCCGCTCAGCGGAACGCCGGGCCCACGGCCCAGTGGTCGCCGCCCCGAGCACCAGCACGGCAAGCCCGCAGCCGGCCAGAATCCACCACCCCGGCACCGCGGCCGGCACGAACTTCTCCTTGTACGACGAGGAGCTCACCCCGGCAGCCAGCACCGCCCCGATCACCGCGACCCCGAGCGTCTGCCCCAGCTGACGGCTCGTGGAGGCGACGGCGGCCGCGACCCCGGCCTGGGCCCGTGGCATCCCCGACACCGCCGTATTGGTGATCGGCGCGTTGACCAGCCCGAAGCCGATCCCGAACAGCAGGTAGCCGAGGAACAGCGTCACATCGGAGGTCTCCGCGTCGAAGGCGGCGAACAGCACCCCGCTGGCGGTGATCATGACTCCCGCCGCGACCAACGGCAGCCGCGGCCCCCGGCTCCCCACCAGCCGCCCGGCGAGGGGCGCGCACAGGAACATCGGCACCGCCATCGGCAGCATCCACAGGCCGGCGTGCAGCGCGTCCAGGCCGTGGACGTTCTGCAGATACAGCGTGGACAGGAACAGGAACCCGCCCAGACCCGCGAACGCGCTGATCGCGATCACCGTCGCCCCGCTGAACGGCGCGGACCGGAAGAACCGCAGGTCGATGAGGGGCTCGTCACGCCGGGGCTCGTACCAGAGCAGTCCGGCGAGGGCGACGACGGCCACGACGGCGAAGGGCAGGACGTAGGAGAGCCCCGAGGCCGGCGCCTCGATGATCGCGTACGTCAGTGAGCCGAACAGCGCGATCACCAGGACCTGTCCGACCGGGTCGGGGCGGCGGGCCTTGGGCGCCCGGGACTCGGGGACGTACCGCAGGGTGAGCAGCAGGGCCGCGAGGCCGACCGGCAGGTTGACCCAGAAGATCGAGCGCCAGCCGACCGAGTCCACGAGTACGCCGCCGACCAGCGGTCCCGCGGCCATGGAGATGCCGACGACCGCGCCCCACACCCCGATCGCCCGGGCGCGCTCGCGCGGGTCCGTGAAGGTGTTGGTGATGATCGACATCGCGACCGGGTTGAGCATCGAACCGCCGACCGCCTGCACCATGCGGAAGGCGATCAGCGCCTCCAGGTTCGGCGCGGCGGAACACAGCGCGGAGCCGATCGTGAAGACGATCAGGCCCGCCATGAAGACGCGCTTGCGGCCGATCCGGTCTCCCGTGGAGCCGGCCAGCATCAGCAGCGAGGCGAGGACGAGGGTGTACGCGTCGATCGTCCACTGGAGACCCGCCGTGCTCGCGTCCAGGCCCCGCTGCATGGCGGGCAGGGCGACGTTGAGGGCGGTGGTGTCGAGACTCACGATCAGCAGACTCATACAGCAGATCGCGAGTACCAGCATGCGTCGGCGAGGGCTGAGCTCGGGCATGCGTGCCATCGTACGCCGATGTCGATAGTGCGTCTAACTAATGGTTAATACATGATCGATGCGGGGGCACCCCGGGCCGTGCGTGACAATGGGGGAATGTCCACGACCGCGCTCACCGAGAACACGCCCCTGCGGATCGGTCCGCACACCGTGCAGCCGCCTGTCGTCCTGGCTCCGATGGCCGGGATCACCAATGCGCCCTTCCGCACCCTGTGCAGGGAGTTCAGTGGGGGCAAGGGGCTGTTCGTCAGCGAGATGATCACGACTCGGGCGCTCGTCGAGCGCAACGAGAAGACCATGCAGCTGATCCACTTCGACGAGAGCGAGACGCCTCGTTCGATCCAGCTGTACGGCGTCGACCCCGCCACCGTCGGCAAGGCCGTCCGCATGATCGCGGAGGAGGATCTCGCCGACCACATCGACCTCAACTTCGGGTGCCCGGTGCCGAAGGTGACGCGGAAGGGGGGCGGGTCCGCGCTGCCGTACAAGCGTCCTCTGCTCCGGGCGATCCTGCGCGAGGCCGTGAGCGGGGCGGGGGATCTGCCGGTCACGATGAAGATGCGCAAGGGGATCGACGACGACCACATCACGTATCTGGACGCCGGGCGGATCGCGGTCGAGGAGGGGGTCACCTCCATCGCGCTGCACGGTCGTACCGCCGCCCAGCACTACGGCGGCACGGCGGACTGGGACGCGATCGCCCGCCTGAAGGAACACGTCCCGGAGATTCCCGTGCTCGGCAACGGGGACATCTGGTCGGCGTCGGACGCGTTGCGGATGGTGGCGTCCACCGGCTGCGACGGCGTGGTCGTCGGGCGGGGGTGTCTGGGGCGGCCGTGGCTGTTCGCGGACCTGGTGGCGGCGTTCGAGGGGCGTCCGGAACACATCGCCCGGCCTTCGTTGCGCGAGGTGGCCGATGTCATGGTCCGGCACGCCACGCTGCTGGGGGAGTGGATCGGCGACGAGTCCCGCGGGGTCATCGACTTCCGTAAGCACGTGGCCTGGTATCTGAAGGGCTTCGCGGTCGGCAGCGAGATGCGCAAGCGGCTCGCGATCACGTCGTCGTTGGCGGAACTCCGGTCGGGCCTGGACGAGTTGGACCTGGACCAGCCCTGGCCGACGGGCGCCGACGGGCCGCGTGGCCGCACGTCCGGCAACAACCGGGTGGTCCTCCCGGACGGCTGGCTGAGGGACCCGTACGACTGCGCGGGCGTCGGGGAGGACGCGGAACTGGACACGTCGGGGGGTTGACCAGTCGGGTGCGGGTTCGGTGGGGGCGGGCGTTGTGCGCAGTTCCCCGCGCCTCTGAATGCCTGCGGCGGCCCGTTTCGGCTTCGGCGGGGGCTTGTGTAGCGCGTGCGGGTGTGTCGTGGGTCGGGGCCGGGGTGGGGGGTATCCGTCCTCGGTCCGGCGGTTGCTGTTGCTTGGGCGGTCCTCGGTAACGGAGTCCGGCCGCTGCGGGCGGACACCCCCCACCCCGTCCCCTGCGCGCCGCACGCGGCCAACGGCCCGTCGTGGCTCGCGACTCCCCCCCACGGCCCGTCGTGGTGCGGCGTGCGGCGGACGGTCCGTCGGGCCGCGCGGGGCGACGAAGGGCCCGTCCTGGCGCGCGAGGTGGCCAACGGTCCGTCGTGGCGTGCGAGGTGGCGAACGGCCCGTCGGGGCGCCGGTGGCTGCAACTCCCCAGGGGCGCGGGGAACTGCGCGACCAGCCCCCACTCACCCGCACCCGCCCGACAACCCCGCCCGGCACCCCCTAGGCGCCCGGCCCACTCACCCGCACCCGCCCGACAACCCCGCCCGGCACCCCCTAGGCGCCCGCCCAAGCCCAGCGCAGCGCTACCCCTTTGACGGGTGCGGAGTCGAGCCGTACGCCGTCAGGAAGCGGTCTCGGAAGGAGCTCATCTTCCAGACCGGGGCGTTGTGCGCCGGCTTCAGGCCGTCCGTCCAGTGCCAGGACGCGATCTTGTCGAGAACCTTCGGGTCCTTGGCGACGATCGAGATCGGCACGTCACGGCTGGCGTTCTCCCCGCTGACCCGGGCGATCGGCTGGTGGTCGCCGAGGAAGACGAGGACCGTGTCGTCGCTGCCGTAGCGCTCCAGCCACTGGGTCAGTGAAGTGACCGAGTACGAGATGGACTTGCCGTACTCCTGCTTGGAGCGGGTGGAGTCGGCGATGATCTCGGACGGCTTGGTGCCCGCCTTCTGGATGCCCCTGAAGATCGAGCCGTCGCCCAGTTCGTCCCAGTCGACCATCTTCGGGATGGGCGCCCAGGGCTGGTGGCTGGAGGTCAGGATGATCTCGGACATCAGCGGCTTGTCGCGCTTCTTGCCGTGGACCTGGCGCTGGTAGGCCTCCAGGGCGTACTGGTCGGGCATCGTCGACCAGCTGAACTTGGGTCCCTGGTAGCCGAGTTGGAAGGCGTTGTAGACCTTGTCGAGGGCGTAGTACTTCTGCTCGGGCCAGCCCTTCTGGACGCCCGGCATCACCCCGACCGTGTCCCAGGCGCCGGTCTTCTTGAAGGCCTTGGTGAGGCTGAGGTGGTCGCTGGCCATGACCGTGCGGTAGCGCTGCTGGTTGTCGATCCAGAGGCCGGAGAGGGTCGTCGAGTGGCCCAGCCAACTGCTGCCGCCGTACGTCGCCGAGGTCAGCCAGCCGCTCTTCGCGTGGAAGCCGGCCTTCGCGAGGGCCGCGGTGCTGGTGTCGAGGGTCTTGTCCACGCCGGGCGCGATGGCCGGGTCCTCGACGGCGCTGCGGCCGTAGCTCTCGATGAAGGTGAAGATCATGTCCTTGCCGCGCAGGTCGGGCACCAGCTGGGAGCCGGGCGTGTTCCCGAAGGCGTCGACCTTGGCCACCTTCTGGAACTCCGCCTCGTCCCGCACGGTGTACAGCACCCGCTTGGCCTGGGTGGTGGCGAGCGCGGCGGTGTGTTCGGAGGCCAGCGGAGTGCCGAAGATCTGCAGACCGAGCGCGGAGCAGGTGACCCAGACGGTGGCCGCGACGAGGGTGCCCCGGGTGGCGGTCTGCCGGTCCAGGACCAGCAGACCGCTCAGCCTGACCATCGCCAGCGCCATGACGGCCAGCAGCAGAAGGACCATGACTACCGCGCCGACCGCGGCACCGACCGCCACTCCCTTGCCCATCGAGTCCGCGACATACGACTGCGCGTCGTCGAGCAACTCCCAGTCGAGGACGACATTGAAAGGCCGCCCGAGGTAGTCGTTGAATCCCATGTCGAGCAGGTTCAGGATCGTCATCACTCCGAGCCCCACCCCGGACACCACGGCCACCACCAGCCGCGGCCGACGCGGCAGCGCCAGCGCCACGGCCGCCCCAAGGATCGCCTCCGCCGGAATCCGCACGAACGCCCGCATGTGCAGATAGGCGACCTTGTTCGGCAGAAGCAGGGCGCCCAGGACGAGCAGAGCGGCGAGGATGTTCAGGGTCCAGCGCGTGTTGCGTACGGCGGTCGGGTGCGCGTCCCGCCGGCGGACGAGACGCGCGCGCAGGGACGGCTTCCCGGCCGGCGCACTGTCCGCACCCGTCGCCTCGGCCTCGGGTGACGTGCTCTCTGCAAGGGTCTCGGACACCCGAGGGTCCTTCCGTACGGGTCCTGGTAGAAGGCGGACCCGATATGGGGTCTCGGATCCGCCACATTCCCGTACGTCCGGCTTCCGGCAGCAGTTCACCGCTCGGGGCAAACACCGGGCAAACGCGTGGTCAACGGTCAGGTGAGGGCTTTTCCCACGGCCTCACCCGCGGGGCACTACGCGCCCCCCACCGCCGTCAGCAGCGCGAGCGGCGCCGCTGCGGACCGTGCCTCCCGCACACACGCGTGCGGATACGGCACCGGCTCCCCATGGGTCTCCCGCCCGTACCCCGCCAGAACCTCCGGCAGCCGGTGCCCGGTGGCCGTCGCCGCGTCCACCAGTCCGTGCGCCACCGCCCGCGCCTCGTCGTGCAACCCGTACCGGGCCAGCCCCAGCGTGATCAACGCGTTGTCGTGCGGCCACACCGAGCCCCGGTGGTAAGAGAGCGGGTGATACGCCGCCTGTCCGGCCGCCAGTGTCCGCACCCCCCACCCGGAGAAGAAGTCGGGCTCCAGCAACCGCCGCCCCACCAGCTCGCCGTACTCCTTGTCGAGCAGCCCCGACCACAGCAGATGCCCGGCGTCGGAGGCCAGCGCGTCGACCTGACGGCCCTCGCCGTCCAGTGCGAGCGCGGGGAAGGTACGGTCCGGCATCCAGAAGTCACGCTGGAACCGGTCCCGCAGATCCGCCGCGGCCTGTTCGAGGAGCGCCGCGTAGGTCTCGTCCTCCCACACCGTGCGCGCGACCCACGCGGTCCGGCGCAGCGCGTCGTACGCGTAGCCCTGGGCGCCCGCGGCCATCACCGGTCCGCCGGCCCGTGCTCCGTCGGCGCCGCAGATCGCGCCGGGGGAGTCCTTCCAGTTCTGGTTGGCGAGGCCGCCCTGGTCGGCGCGGTAGACGAGGTAGCCGCGCGAGGTGAGTCCGCCGTGGTCGAGCATCCAGCCGATCGCGGCACGGGCGTGGGGCTCCAGGCGCCGGGCGAGCGGGAGGTCCCCGGTGTGTTCCACGTAGGCGCCGAGCAGTACGAGGAACAGCGGGGTGGCGTCGACCGAGCCGTAGTAGCGGCCGTACGGCACCTGCCCGAAGTGGGCCAGCTCTCCGTGCCGCACCTCGTGCACGATCTTGCCGGGCTGGGCCACGGAGGCCGCGCCGGTCTCGGTGGCCTGGGTCGCGGCGAGCGCGGGGAGCGTTGCGGCGGCCAGCTGGGGGCGGTAGGGGAGGGCGAAGAGGGAGGTCAGGAGGGCGTCCCGGCCCAGCAGGGTCAGGAACCAGGGGGCCCCGGCGGCCGGGACGCGCAGTTCCTCGCCGTCGGGGCCGGTCGCCGGGACCTGGAGCGAGGCGAGGTCGGCGAGCCCGCGGGCGCAGGCGGCGGCGAGCTCCGGCCAGCCGGTGGGGAAGGCGATGCCCTCCACGAACTCGCCTTCCAGCGAGAGGAGTTTCTGGTTCAGAGCGGCCGGGGAGCTCGGGACCCGGCGGGCCCGCTTGTCGCCGTGCGGCCGGGCCATCACCCGCAGCGTCAGCTCGGCCGTGCCGTGCGGCTCCAGCTCCAGCGTCCAGACCAGGCGCCTGGCTCCGGTGCCCGTCTCCTCGACGCCGTCCGGGGCGGGGTCGGCCGTCACCGTCGTACAGGAACGCCATTCGGCGCGCTGGTAGGTGAACTCCACGCCGTCGTCGAGGATTTCACGGCGGCGGGTCGCGCCGGTCTTCGTGTAGGTGCGGTAGTCGGAGCGGAGTTCGAACTGGTCGGTGAAGTCGGCGTCCGCGGTGACCGCGAGGCGGACCGTCGTCGGCACCGGGCGGTTGCTGGTGACCCGGAGGGATTCGACGAACGAGCCGTCCCCCACTGCCTGTTCGCGGAAGAGCGTGCAGGCGGGCGGCTCCTGGCGGCCGCCGCGCGGGACGAGGACACAGCGCGCGGTGTCGCCGTCGGCCACCGGCGACAGGGCCTCCGGTACCGCGCCGTCGACCGTGAGCTGCCAGCGGCTCAGGTGCCGGG
Source organism: Streptomyces canus (assembly GCF_030816965.1). Lineage (NCBI taxonomy): Bacteria > Bacillati > Actinomycetota > Actinomycetes > Kitasatosporales > Streptomycetaceae > Streptomyces > Streptomyces canus. The sequence goes on along the minus strand of NZ_JAUSYQ010000002.1, from coordinate 3,393,344 downwards.
CGTCGCGTACGAACAACCCGTCGGGGGAGCTGCCGCCGCCCCGGACGCCGCTGATGTCCCCGCCGTCACCCACGGCAGCGAACGTCCCGCCGTGCACGAGCAGATGATGCCGGTCCGTCATCGCCGGTTCCCTCCCTTGAGTCCCATGTCCGCCGTGACTGTGGTGTCACTGTGCAGCAGGTCGAGCGCGAGCGCGGCGGTCCAGCTGAAGCCGGTCGCTCCGCAGGCCTCTCCGGTGTACGGGTCGACGTACTCCGCGAAGTCGGTGGTCTCGGCGAGCTCGAGGGCCGACTCCCGCAGCGCGTCGGCCCGTCGGTGCTCGCCGTGGGTGCGCAGCCCGCGTTCCAGCAGCCAGGCGGTGTTGAACCAGGCCGGGCCGCGCCAGTAGCGGTGCGGGTCGAAGGCCTCGCCGAGGAGGTCGTAGCTGGGGACGAGGCGGGTGGTGGTGCCGAGGCCGAAGTGGGGGCCGCAGGCGGTCCGCACGACCGTCGTGACGATGTCCCGCGGGAGACCGGGGAGCAGCAGGGGGAGCAGGCCGGAGACTCCGCGCTCGGGGATCAGGGCGCCGCGCCTGTCCTGGGAGGATCCTCGCAGATCCCGGCACAGGAACATCCCGCTCGCCGGATCCCACAGCCGCTCCACCAGAGCCGCCGTCAGCCGCTCCGCGCGCGCGTGCCGGGCCGTGCCGGGCGCCCCCAGCTCGTCGGCGATCCGGGCGAGGGCGTGTTCGGAGGCGATGAGCAGGGCGTTGAAGGCGGGGTCCTCGACGGCGAACTCTCCGCCGCCGTCGGCGTATCCGGCGTCCCGGTAGTCCGTCGCCAGCCGCACGTACCGCCCGTAGTCCAGATCCGTCGGCCGGTCCTCGGCGGCTCCGTGGTCGAGGTCGGCGCGGCGGAAGGAGCGGGCCGGCGCCGGTGTGACGCGGGACAGCGGCAGATCCCAGGCGGGGCTGTTGTCCATACCCTGTTCCCAGGGGTGCACGACGGACGCGAGGCCGCCTCCGCCCAGGTCGCGGCGGTGCAGGAGGTAGCGGTGCCAGGCGGCCAGGCGTGGGTACATCCGGGCGAGGAAGCCGCGCGCACGGGACAGGCCGGGGTCGGCGCGGTGGACCAGCCACACCGCCAGGGCGTGCACCGGTGGCTGCACGATGCCGGACGTCTGTACGGTGCGCGGGGCGCCCGCGGCGCGCCCCGCGGTCGAGGAGCGCCAGAAGTCGGGGCTCGGGAAGTACGCGTCGAGCGGTACGGAGGGGTTGAAGACGATGTGCGGGACCCGCCCGTCACCCCACTGGGCCGCCAGCAGCGTCTCCAGCTCCGTCTGGGCCCGCAGCGGGGAGAGGTGGCGCAGGCCGATCGCGATGAAAGCGGAGTCCCAGGACCACTGGTGCGGGTACAGACCGCGCGAGGGCACCGTGGAGGCGCCGGTCCAGTTGCCTTCCAGCACCCTCGCCGCCCTGACGTGCAGGGGATGTGACGAACCCGGCGGATCGTATGCGATCGAATGCGCGGCGGAAGGGGTGATGAGCTGGGCAGTGCGATCCACTCGGGGCTCCCCGAAGACGTGTGACCGACCGGTTCGGTCAGGGCTACCGTAGGGTTACGTCTATTTAACACGCAAAACTCAGAATGTAATGCAGAGTTGAGAAACACAAGGGGGTGCGCATGACCGGACGGAGTCAGACCGGCGCCGGAGATCTGCTCGAACTGGTCCGCAGCGGGCGAGCCGTCACGCGCGGGGCGCTCCAGCAGGCCACCGGACTGTCCCGGGCGACCGTCGGCCAGCGCCTCGACCGGCTCTTCCGCGCGGGCTGGCTGCGCGAGGGCGCCGGGGGCCCCGTCGACTCGCCGCTGGGCGGCCGCCCCTCCATCACCCTGGAGTTCGACGACGCCCATGCCGTCGTCCTCGCCGCCGACCTGGAGACCCGGCACGCGCGCGCGTGCGTGCTGTCGCTGACCGGCGAGATCCTCGCCGAGCACAGCGGCACCCTGGTGATCGAGGACGGCCCGGACGCCGTGCTCGGCGAGCTGGGCCGCTGGTTCGCCGAGCTGCTGGAGAAGGCGGGGCACCGCGCGGAGGAGGTCTGCGGGATCGGGCTCGCCGTGCCGGGCCCGGTCGACCTGGAAAGCGGCCGGGTGGTCCAGCCGCCGATCATGCCCGGCTGGGACGGTTACGACATAAGAGGCCGCCTGGCCGGAGCCTTCACCGAGCACACCGGGACCGGTCCGGTACCCGTGCTCGTCGACAACGACGCCAACCTCATGGCGTACGGCGAACAGCGCACGGCCTACCCCGACTGCTCGGCGTTCGTGCTGGTCAAGGTCTCGACGGGCATCGGCGCCGGAGTCGTGGTCGACGGCTCGGTCTACCGGGGCATCGACGGCGGCGCGGGCGACCTGGGCCACATCCGGGTGCCGGCGGGCGCGGAGGCGCTGTGCCGCTGCGGGTCCTACGGCTGCCTCGCCGCCGTGGCGAGCGGTGGTGCCGTGGCGCGGCGGCTGGCGGCGGCCGGGGTGCCGGCTGCCTCGGGATCGGATGTGCGGGACCTGCTCGCGTCCGGGCATCCGGAGGCGGCGGCGCTCGCACGTGATGCGGGCCGGCAGGTCGGGGACGTGCTGGCGACCGTCGTGACCCTGCTGAACCCCGGGGTTCTGATGATCGCCGGAGATCTGGCAGGTACTCCCTTCCTCACGGGTGTACGGGAACTGCTGTACCAGCGGGCGCTGCCCCGCTCCACCGCCCGGCTGGAGGTCGTGACCTCGCGGCTGGGGGATCGGGCCGGGCTGATCGGGGCGGGTGCGCTGGTCGTGGAGCATCTGTACGCGCCCGAGCGGATCGAGGAGAGGTTGCTGGCCATGGGCGTATGACGCCCGTGTTTCCGCCTCCGTTTCCGTCCGGATGCCCGTCCGCATGGTGAAATCCGGCTCCCTGTGGCAGCGTGATTCTCGCCACCCTTGAGAAGGGTGCCGCTCGGATGAGCGGATCTTGGGCGACTGCACTTCTCCAAGGGGTGGCACTGAGTGCCACCCCTTGATCGTTCATCGATCGAAATCAGGCGTGCGAATAGCCGCTCGGATGAGCGGTTAGGAGGGTCAGCAGAAGTTGTCGCGTTCAAGAAGTGAAAACATCCGCCGCGTGTCGCTTGCCAAGCTTTGACTTTCGATCCGCTGGCGGACGACTGGTTACGGGCGTATGACGCCCGAGCAGACGTACCCAGACGCCTTCGATCTGGGTATGTTCCTCGCCGTCAGGGCAGCCACCGCGTCCTCGAGGGAGTCGAGACCCGTGTCGGAAAACAAAGAACCCCACGTAGCCAAGTTCGTCTACGACTTCACCGAGGGAAACAAGGACCTCAAGGACCTCCTGGGTGGCAAGGGCGCGAACCTCGCCGAGATGACCAACCTGGGACTCCCCGTTCCCCCCGGCTTCACCATCACGACGGAAGCCTGCAAGGTCTACCTGGACAGCGGTGAGGAGCCCGCGGCACTGCGTGACGAGGTGAGTGCGCACCTCGACGCGCTGGAGCAGCGCATGGGCAAGAAGCTCGGCCAGGCCGACGACCCGCTGCTCGTCTCGGTGCGCTCCGGCGCGAAGTTCTCGATGCCGGGAATGATGGACACGGTCCTGAACATCGGTCTCTCCGACAAGTCGGTCCAGGGGCTCGCCAAGCAGGCCGGCGACGACCGTTTCGCCTGGGACTCCTACCGACGGCTCATCCAGATGTTCGGCAAGACCGTCCTCGGCGTCGACGGCGACCTCTTCGAGGAGGCCCTCGAGAAGGCCAAGGAGGCCAAGAAGGTCACGGTCGACACCGACCTGGAGGCCGCCGACCTGAAGAAGCTCGTCACCGCCTTCAAGAAGATCGTCAAGAAGGAGGCGGGCCGGGACTTCCCGCAGGACCCGCGCGAGCAGATGGACCTCGCCATCCACGCGGTCTTCGACTCCTGGAACACCGACCGCGCCAAGCTCTACCGCCGTCAGGAGCGCATCCCCGGCGACCTGGGCACCGCGGTCAACGTCTGTTCGATGGTCTTCGGCAACCTCGGCCCCGACTCCGGCACCGGTGTCGCGTTCACCCGTGACCCGGCCTCCGGTCACCAGGGCGTCTACGGCGACTACCTCCAGAACGCCCAGGGCGAGGACGTCGTCGCGGGCATCCGCAACACCGTCCCGCTCGCGGAGCTGGAGCAGATCGACAAGAAGTCGTACGACCAGCTGATGCAGATCATGGAGACGCTGGAGAACCACTACAAGGACCTCTGCGACATCGAGTTCACCATCGAGCGCGGTCAGCTGTGGATGCTCCAGACCCGGGTCGGCAAGCGCACGGCGGGTGCGGCCTTCCGCATCGCGACCCAGCTGGTGGACCAGGGCCTGATCGACGAGGCGGAGGCGCTCCAGCGCGTCACCGGCGCCCAGCTCGCCCAGCTGATGTTCCCGCGCTTCGACGAGAACACCAAGGTCGCGCAGGTCGGCCGGGGCATCGCGGCCTCGCCGGGCGCCGCCGTCGGCAAGGCGGTCTTCGACTCGTACACCGCGGTGAAGTGGTCGCGTTCGGGCGAGAAGGTCATCCTGGTCCGCCGTGAGACCAACCCGGACGACCTGGACGGCATGATCGCGGCCGAGGGCATCCTGACCTCGCGCGGCGGCAAGACCTCCCACGCGGCCGTGGTCGCGCGCGGCATGGGCAAGACCTGTGTCTGTGGCGCGGAGGAGCTCGAGGTCGACACCAAGCGGCGCCGGATGACGGTGCCGGGCGGACACGTCGTCGAGGAAGGCGACCTGATCTCCATCGACGGCTCGTCGGGCAAGGTCTACCTGGGCGAGGTCCCGGTCGTGCCGTCGCCGGTCGTCGAGTACTTCGAGGGCCGGATGCACGCGGGTGCCAACGACGCCGACGAGCTGGTCGAGGCCGTGCACCGGATCATGGCGTTCGCCGACCGCAAGCGGCGCCTGCGGGTGCGGGCCAACGCGGACAACGCCGAGGACGCGCTGCGCGCCCGTCGCTTCGGCGCCCAGGGCATCGGCCTCTGCCGTACCGAGCACATGTTCCTCGGTGACCGCCGCGAGCTGGTCGAGCGGCTGATCCTGGCCGACACGGAGGCCGAGCGCGAGGAGTCGCTGAAGGCGCTGCTCCCGCTGCAGAAGCAGGACTTCGTGGAGCTGTTCTCGGCGATGGACGGGCTGCCGGTGACGGTACGGCTGCTGGACCCGCCGCTGCACGAGTTCCTGCCCGACATCACCGAACTGTCGGTCCGTGTGGCGTTGGCGGAGTCCCGTCAGGAGCCGCACGAGAACGAACTGCGGCTGCTCCAGGCCGTGCACCGGCTGCACGAGCAGAACCCCATGCTCGGCCTGCGCGGAGTGCGCCTCGGCCTGGTCATCCCCGGCCTGTTCACCATGCAGGTCCGCGCGATCGCGGAAGCGGCGGCCGAACGCAAGAACGCCAAGGGTGACCCGCGCGCGGAGATCATGATCCCGCTGGTGGGCACGGTCCAGGAGCTGGAGATCGTCCGCGAGGAGGCCGACCAGGTCGTCGCGGAGGTCGAGGCGGCGACGGGTGTGGACCTGAAGCTGTCGATCGGCACGATGATCGAGCTCCCGCGCGCCGCGCTGACCGCCGGTCAGATCGCGGAGGCCGCGGAGTTCTTCTCCTTCGGCACGAACGACCTCACCCAGACGGTGTGGGGCTTCAGCCGGGACGACGTGGAGGCGAGCTTCTTCACGGCCTACCTGGAGAAGGGCATCTTCGGCGTCTCCCCGTTCGAGACGATCGACAAGGACGGCGTGGGCTCCCTGGTGAAGCTGGCCGCCGAGGCGGGCCGCAAGACCCGCCCCGACCTCAAGCTCGGCGTCTGCGGTGAGCACGGCGGCGACCCGGAGTCGGTCCACTTCTTCCACGAGGTGGGTCTGGACTACGTCTCCTGCTCCCCGTTCCGCATCCCGGTGGCTCGCCTGGAGGCGGGGCGCGCGGCGATCACGGCGAACGGCAGCGACCACCGGTAGGCCCCTGACGGCCCCTGACGGCCCTGGAGCCCCGGATCCGCCGCCCGTCCCCGACCCTCACCCGATGGGCGGCGGCTCCGGATCACGAAGAAGGGGCGGGAACCCTGTGCGGGGGTCCCGCCCCTTCTCTCCTTCCTCGCGTCCTCAGGTTCCTCGTGCGCGCGGCTCAGCGCACGGCGCGGCGACTGCGCGCCGTGGCCACCAGCGTGCCGCCGGTGAGCAGGAAGGCCGAGCCCGCGGCGGCGAGGTACACGGTGCTGTCGCCCCCGCCACCGGTCTCGGCGAGGTCCGTGCCCTTCGCGCGGGTGTCCTCGGCCGCTGCCGCCGCCTGGTCGTCGTGGGCCCTGAAGTCCGCGGGCGGCCGGTCGCAGGCGATGCCGTCGCCGTCCCGGTCGAGATACGGCCGTCGTAGTGCTCGTCGCCCTCCCGCCGCCGCGTCAGTGGACCCGTTCCTGCCGTGCCTCGGTCGCGTCACGGAACGCGGCCAGCGCGGCCCGGCGCCGGCGCAGATCCGCGATGTCGGTGTCCATCCGGTCCAGGTAGGCGGCCATCGTCCGCAGCACCTCGGGGCACGGGTCGATCCCCGGCCCGGCGTCGGTGGCGCACGGCAGCATCTCGTGGATGGCATCGGTGCTCAGCCCCGCCGCCAGCATGCCCCGGATGCGCGCCACGACATGCGGGGCGTCGGGTGCGTAGACGCGGTACCCGCTGCTGTCGCGCCCTGGGCACAGCAGGCCCTGCTCCTCGTAGTACCGCAGCAGCCGATGCGGTACGCCGGTCCGCCGCGACAGCTCGCCTATCAGCACTGATTCTCCTCACCGCACTCGGGACTTGACCCTCACACCGATGTGATGGGTCAACGTACGGGGCATGCGCGATTCATCCCTCTCCCTTCCTTCTCTCGCCACCACCGTCACGGGCACCGGCCCGGCGCTGCTACTGGCCCATGGCGCCACCGGCAGCATCGAAGGCAACTTCGCGCCGGTGCTGCCCGCTCTCGCCGCCGCACACACCGTCGTCGCCCCGGACTACCCGGGCTCGGGCAGGACCCCGGCTGCCGACGCCCCGTGGGACCTCGACGCGCTCACGGACGCGGTCGTCGACTCCGCCGTACGGCGTGGCGTCGAGCGGTTCGCGCTGCTCGGGTTCTCGCTCGGCACGCAGGTGGCGGTGCGTGCCGCCGTACGTCATCCCGAGCGGGTGACGGCGCTCGTGCTGACCGCCGGGTTCGCCCGGCCCGACGACCATCTGCTCGGCCTCCTGCCCGGCTGGCGGGCCGAGGAGCCGCCCGCCCTCCGCCCGCACCTCGACCTGATCCCGTTCCTCGACGTCACCGCCGACCTGTCCGAGGTCGGTGTCCCCACACTCGTCATAGCGACGACCGCCGACAGTCTGGTTCTGCCCGAGGGTTCCCATGCCCTGGCCGCCGGGATCCGGGGTGCGCGGTACACGGAGATCGACAGTGATCACGTGGTCATGGTCGAGCGGCCGCAAGAGTGGCTGGAGCAGGTCCTCGGCTTTCTCCGCTCCCTGCCGTCGTCGTCCTCGGACGGGGAGGCCGGGAAGGCCGGGAAGGCCGGGAAGGTCCGGGAGGGGGAGTGAAGCTCCAGGTCGTCCTCCCCAACGAGACCGCGGACACCGACCCGCGCCGGCTCGTCGACCTGGCGCGGCGGGCCGAGGACCTCGGCTACGACACGGCATGGCTGCCCGACCACGTCCTACCGCCCGGTGAGTACGGCCCGGTGTACGGAGGCGTCCTCGAACCGCTGGTGACCTTGGGCTGGCTGGCGGCCGCGACCAGCCGGATCCGGCTCGGCACCTCCGTGCTCGTCCTGCCCCTGCGCAGCCCCTTCGTGGTGGCCAAACAGGTCGCGACCCTCCACGCACTGTCCGGCGGCAGGATCACCCTGGGCGTGGGGATCGGCTGGGACACACGGGAGTTCACCGCCGTAGGCGCCGACTTCGGCAGCCGGGCGGCCCGTACGGACGAGGCGATCGCCCTGCTGCGGCACCTGTTCCGGGTCGGCCGGGGGCCCTTCGAGGGGCGCTGGTACGGCTTCGACACGGGCGTCTTCGAGCCGCGACCCCGCGGTGCGGTGCCGGTGATGACCGGCGGTGTCTCCGACGCGGCCCTGCGGCGGGCGGCCCGGTACGCCGACGTCTGGCAGGGCGTGGGCCTGGACCCCATGGCGTTCGGCGAACGACTGGCCCGCTTACGGGCCCGTACAGGTGACCGCACCGTCTCCCCGGGCACCCGGCTCGACTGGTCCGCCCCGGATCGTACGGCCGACGACGCGGCCCGCACCGCCGAGGCGTTCCGGGCCGCCGGGGCGGAGCATCTGGCGGTGCACTTCGGCGCTCCGGACACGTACGCCGACCGCATGACCGACTTCGCCCGGGCGGCCCGTCACTCCGTGGGCTGAGGGTGCGCCCGGCCGTCAACTGTCGCAGGCCACCCCGTCGTTGTCCCGGTCCAGGTGGGAGGCGTACCCCGGCTCACCGCGGTGGATCGGGGCGGCGCCGGCGGCGCGGGCCTCGGAGCAGTTGGCGTAGTAGACGCTGTCGGAGCCCGTGTCGGACCCGGAGTCCGTGTCGGCCTCGGCCTGTGCCGTGACCGTCCTGGTGGCCTTGACCGTCTTCGTGGCGGTCACCGTGACCGCGGGTTCCGGCTCCGGGGTCGCCGTGGTGGTCGCCGTCGCCGTCGCGGTCACGGTCACCGTCGGCTGCGCCTTGGCGGCGGCCGGCTTCGCGTCGTCCGCCGTCTTGTCCGGGTCGCCGGCGCCCATGCCGACGCCGAGGAAGAGTCCGAGCGCGAGAGCCGGCAGAACGTACCGCTTCCGGGCCCACCTGGGGGCGGGCCGGGAAGCGGGCGGCGGCGCCGGCTGCCACTGCGGTGCGGGCTGGGTGTTGTACGGGTTGGCCATGTCGTCCCCCTGAAGGTGTTACGTGAGGGGATGACCGTATTGCCGATGTGTCGATTGTGGAGGTGAAGTGTTCATTCCGTGACCATTGCATGGCGCATGGTGTGCGGGACGGATTACATCCGGTGCGCCGCGCTCGTAGGGTGGATCCCACGCCGTCTGTGGAGGGAGCCCGGTCATGTCAGGCTGGAGTGCCGAGGACATCCCCGGTCAGAGCGGACGCGTGGCCGTCGTCACCGGGGCCAACAGCGGCATCGGGTACGTCACCGCGCGGGAACTCGCCCGCCGGGGCGCCCGCGTGGTGCTCGCCTGCCGCAGCGAGGCGCGCGGAGCCGAGGCCCGGGACCAGCTGGTCGGCGAAGTCCCGGGAGCGGAGGCGGAGTTGGCCCAGCTGGACCTCGGGGATCTGGCCTCCGTAAGGGAGTTCGCGGCCGCGTACCCCTACGACCGCCTCGACCTGCTGATCAACAACGCGGGCGTGATGGCACTGCCGTACGGCACCACGGCGGACGGCTTCGAGACCCAGTTCGGCACGAACCACCTTGGCCACTTCGCGCTGACCGGTCTGCTGCTGCCCACGCTTCTCGGGACACCCGCCGCACGCGTCGTGACCGTCTCCAGCACGATGCACGCGCTGGCCAACATCGACATCGACGACCTCAACAGCGAGCGCCGCTACCGCCGTTGGGTCGCCTACGCCCGCTCCAAGACCGCCAACCTCCTCTTCGTCCACGAACTCGCCCGCAGGCTGGCGGCCCACGGCTCGGACGTGGTCGCGGCGGCGGCGCACCCGGGGTACGCGGCCACCAACCTCCAGACGGCGGGCCCGAGGATGGCAGGCCGCAGGGCGGCGGAACGCTTCATGCGGGTCGGCAACCGTTTCTTCGCCCAGTCCGCCGACGCCGGCGCCCTCCCCACCCTCTACGCGGCCACCGCCCCCGACGTAGCGCCCGACTCCTTCACGGGCCCGTCCCTGGCAGGGTGGCGCGGTTCCCCGGCCCCCTCCTGGCGGGCCCCGTGGACCCGCGACGACCGGGCGTCCTCGCGCCTTTGGGCCGCCTCGGAGGAGCTCACGGGGGTGGCGTACGACGCCCTGAAGGTCTGAGCCCTCTGAGCCCCCTCAGTCCTTCCGCCCCGTCACCGCCACCGTCACACCGAGGCCGATCATGGTCAGTCCGCCGACCCCGCCCACCAGGGACAGGCGGCGCGGCGAGCGGGCGAACCAGCCCCGCGCGGTCGCCGCGACCAGCCCCCAGACGGCGTCGGAGACCAGCGCGATGACGTTGAACACCAGCCCGAGCAGCAGCATCTGCGCGGCCACATGGTCCTGGCCGCGGTCCACGAACTGCGGCAGTACGGCGGCGAAGAACACGATGGTCTTGGGGTTGGTCACGCCGACCGCGAACCCCTCCCAGAACGTCCGCAGACCGCCGTGCCCCGCCGCCGCAGCCGTCACGTCCTCGGCGAACGCCGCGCGCAGCGACCCGCGCCCGCGCCACGCCTTGACGCCCAGGTACACGAGGTAGGCGGCACCGGCGAGCTTGAGCGTGGTGAAGACCAGGACCGAGCGCTCCACGATCGAGCCGACCCCGAACGCGACGGCCAGGACCAGCACATAGGCGCCGACCGTGTTCCCCGCCACGGTGGTCAGGGCGGCACGCCGTCCCTGGGCGAGCGCCCGGCCGATCACGAACAGCACGCTGGGTCCGGGGACCACGATCAGCAGGAACGACATGGCCGCGAAGGCGAGAAGACGGTCGGTGGGCACCATGTCGCCCATGCAAGCACGGGGGACTTTCGCTCTCCAGCCGATTTTCGCCAGCCGATCTCCGCCCAGCCCATCTCCGACGGCCGACTTTCGCCAGTGGATTTTCAGGCCGTCGCGCCGCTGTCCACCACCAGGTCGGTGCCCACCACCGAGGAGGCGTCGTCCGAGGCCAGGTACAGGACGGCGGCGGCGATCTCGGACGTGGTCGAGACACGGCCCAGGGGGAGGACGGCCTTCGCACGCTCGGCGCGGTCCGCCTCCGTCTCGCCGGGGCGCAGGGACATGGGCGTGTCCACCGCGCCGGGGCTGACGGCGTTGATGCGGACACCGTCGTGGATGTGGTCCAGGGCCGCGCCCCGGGTGAGGGCGGAGACGGCCGCCTTGGTGGCGGCGTACGCGGCGGCGCCGGGCGCGCGGGTGTGGGCGCCGAAGGTGGAGGCGATGTTGACGATCGCGCCGCCGGAGGGCTGCGAGCGCATCTGGCGGATCTCGGCCCGGAGCGCCAGGAACATCCCGGTGAGGTTGATGTCGAGCTGCTCCTGCCAGTCCGCCGACGACAGTTCGGCCAGGGGCTGCCCGCCCCGGAACACCCCCGCGTTGTTGACGGCCACGTCGAGCGAGCCGAAGCGGTCCACGGCGGCGTGCACAACTGCCTGGATCTCGGCGTCCCGCGCGACGTCCCCGGTCACCATGAGTGCCTTGCCGCCCGTCTCCTCGATCAGCCGGACCGTTTCCGTCAGCGGCTCCCGCCCGCGTCCGGCGACGACCACCTGCGCACCCTCCGCGGCGAACGCCAGGGCGATGGCTCGGCCGATTCCCGAGCCCGCGCCGGTGACGAGAGCGGTCCTGCCGATGAAGCGCGTCATGATCTCCCCTGATTCTTGACCGACTTGTTCATGACCGACTTGTTCATGGCCGACTTGTTCATGACCCTTATTCTTGACCGATCGGTTCAGTATGGCGGCAAAAAAGGGGCGCCACCCGCGCTGAAAGGGTTCAGTCGAGCAGTGCCAATGCCTGTTCCGCCGCGTCCCGCACCCGGGCCGGGTCCGCCGACGCCTTGCCGACGACACGCAGCCCCTGGAGCAGTACCAGCAACATCCTCGCGAGGGTCAACGGGTCGCGGTCCGCCGGCAGTTCGCCCTGCGCCTGCGCGCGGGCCAGCGCCGAGTGCAGCACGGTCTCCAACTGGTCCCAGTTGCGCTCGACGTGTCGCGCGGCCGCCGGGTCGTGCGGGGCCAGTTCGGCCGCCGCGTTGGTGACCATGCAACCGTTACGGCGCAGTTGTTCGTCGGCGGCCTCCGTGGCGTACCGCCGTACGACCCTTCGCACGGCCGGCAGAGCGGGCCCCGGTTGGGACAGCTCCCGCACGATCGGCGGGAGTCCTGCCCTGTCGTAGCGGTCCAGCGCCCTCAGATACAGCTCGTGCTTGCTGCCGAAGGTGGCGTAGATGCTGGCCCGCCCGATACCGAGGTGCTCCACGAGGTCGGACATCGACGTCGCCTCGTAGCCGCGCCGCCAGAACAGCTCCAGAGCTGCCTGCAGCGCGGTCTCGGGATCGAACTCCTTGGTCCTGGCCACGTGTCGCAGCCTAGACTTATCGAGAACGGTCGGTCAAGAAAGGTTTCTACGCCGCCCGCACCGCATATGTCGTGATCCGCACCGACTCGTCGTCCAGGCACTGCCCGGTCTCCAGGTCGAAGCGCTGCTTCAGCAGTGGCGAGGCCACGAACGGCCGTCCCTGGTGGGTGCCGGTCAGGCCGCGGGAGAGGACCGCCGCGCCGCCGAAGGGGTCGCGGTTGTCGATGGCGTACAGGTTGCCGGCGCGGTCGCGGAACAGGGCGGCCTGGCGGCCGTCGGGCAGCAGGGCCGCCACGCCCCGGCCGGGGAGCAGCCGGGCCAGCTCGCAGACCGCGAACCAGTCGTCGTTCAGCTGGATTTCGACCTTCAGGTCGGTGGTCTCGGGTGCCAGGGTCATCGCTGGGCGCTTCCTTCCAGGGGGCGGTGGCCGATGGTCAGCAGCGGCAGGTCGGGCTTGATCTGGTCGCGCTCGGGGACGAAGCCGACGACCGGGTCGGGGGTGTCGGGGGCGTTCACGAAGGACACGAACCGGGCGAGCTTCTCGGGGTCGTTGATGGTGGTCGCCCACTCGTCGGCGTAGTGCGCCACGTGGGCCGTCATCAGGGACTCCAGCTCCTCGCAGATGCCGAGGGAGTCCTCCACGACCACGTCACGGACGTGGTCCAGGCCGCCGGGGATGCGCTCCAGCCAGGTCGAGGTGCGCTCCAGACGGTCCGCGGTGCGGATGTAGAACATCAGGAACCGGTCGATCAGCCTGATCAGTTCGGCGTCCGAGAGGTCCTGGGCCAGCAGGTCCGCGTGGCGGGGGGTCGCGCCGCCGTTGCCGCCGACGTACAGGTTCCAGCCGTTGGAGGTGGCGATGACGCCGAAGTCCTTCGACTGGGCCTCCGCGCACTCACGGGCGCAGCCGGACACCGCCGACTTCAGCTTGTGCGGCGACCTCAGGCCCCGGTAGCGCAGCTCCAGGTCGATCGCCATGCGGACCGAGTCCTGGACGCCGTAGCGGCACCAGGTCTGGCCGACGCAGGACTTCACCGTGCGCAGGGACTTGCCGTAGGCGTGGCCGGACTCGAAGCCGGCGTCCACCAACCGGGTCCAGATCAGTGGGAGTTGCTCGACGCGGGCGCCGAACATGTCGATCCGCTGACCACCGGTGATCTTCGTGTAGAGGCCGAAGTCGCGGGCGATCTCACCGATCACGATGAGGCCCTCCGGGGTGATCTCACCGCCGGGGATGCGCGGGACGACCGAGTAGGAGCCGTTCTTCTGGATGTTGGCGAGGAAGTGGTCGTTGGAGTCCTGCAGGGACGCCTGCTCGCCGTCCAGGACATAGCCGCTCGCGCCGATGGTCGGGGCGAGGGAGGCGATGATCGAGCCGACCGCCGGCTTGCAGATCTCGCAGCCGTCGCCGCCCTTGGCACCGTCGCGGCCGTAGCGGTCCAGGAGGTCCTGGTAGGTGTTGATGCGCAGGGCGAGGACGATCTCGTAGAGCTCCTCGCGGGTCTGCGAGAAGCAGCCGCACAGGCCCTTGTCGACCTCGACGCCGGACGCCTCCAGCTCGGCGGTGACCAGCTGGCCGAGCACCTTGACGCAACTGCCGCAGGTCGTACCGGCCTTGGTGCACTTCTTCACCTCGGGCACGGTCGTGCACTGGTGGTCGGTGACCGCGGCGCGGATCGTGCCCTTGCGGACGTTGTTGCAGGAACAGATGATCGCGTCGTCCGGCAGCGCGGTCGGGCCGAGCTGGACGGACTCCCCGGCACCGGCGGGCAGCACCAGCGACTCGGGCTTGACCGGCGGGACCGAACCGGTGAACGCCTTCAGGGTGCCGTACGCCTCCGCGTCGCCGACCAGGATGCCGCCGAGCAGCGTGCCGTCGCGGCCGATGACGAGCTTCTTGTACAGGCCCGCACGCGAGTCGGAGTAGACGACGTCGAGGCAGTCCGCGGTCGCGCCGTGCGCGTCACCGAAGGAGGCGACGTCCACGCCGAGCAGCTTCAGCTTGGTGGACAGGTCCGCGCCGAGGAAGGCGGCCTCGTCGGAGGCGATGGTCGCGGCGGCCGTCTCGGCCTGCTCGTAACCGGGGGCCACCAGGCCGTACACCCGGCCGTCGGAGGCCAGCGCGCACTCGCCGATCGCGAAGACGTGCGGGTCGGCGACCGTACGGCACTGCTCGTCGACCGCGATGCCGCCGCGCTCGCCGACCGTCAGACCGCAGTCACGGGCCAGCTGGTCGCGGGGGCGGACACCGGCGGAGAACACCACCAGGTCGGTGGCGAGTTCGCTGCCGTCGGAGAGCTTCATGCCGGTGACGGCACCGGCCTCGTCGACCACGATCTCCTGCGTGCCCACCCCGGTGTGGACGCTCAGACCCATCTCCTCGATGGTGCGCAGCAGCGCCGCGCCACCGCCCTCGTCGACCTGCACCGGCATCAGCCGCGGCGCGAACTCCACGATGTGGGAGGTCAGTCCGAGCCCCTTCAGCGCGCCGGCCGCCTCCAGACCGAGCAGACCGCCGCCGACCACGGCACCGGTGGTGCGGGTCTTCGCGTACTCCTCGATGGCGAGCAGGTCCTCGATCGTGCGGTAGACGAAACAGCCCTGGGCGTCCTTGTTGGGGACCGGCGGCACGAACGGGTAGGAGCCGGTGGCGAGGACGAGGGTCTCGTACTCGAAGACCTGCCCGGACTTCGCGGTGACCTTCTTCGCCTCGCGGTCGACAGCGACGGCGGGGTCGCCGATGTACAGCTCGATGCCGTGCGTCTCGATGAACTCCATGTCCGTCACGGAGAGGTCCTCGGGCGTCTTGCCCGAGAAGTACGAGGTGAGCGCGACGCGGTCGTACGCGGGACGCGGCTCCTCGCACAGCACGACCACGCGGTGGGTGGCGGTCATGCCGCGCTCGGCGAGTGCTTCGAGGAAGCGCTGGCCGACCATGCCGTGGCCGACGAGCACGATCGTGGGGGTGGGCCCCGGGGTGGCGGTCATCTCAGGAGCCTCCATCGTTGGTGAGCAGGTGGAGCAGCGGGCCGCCGTCGGAGGGGAGCGGCTCTGCTCCCTCCCAGGCGCGGGCGAGCGCGCCGACGGTGCCGAGTTCGCCGACGAGGACCCCGCCGACCAGGCGGTCGTCGCGGACGACGACCTTGCGATAGGTGCCGCGGGTGGCGTCCGCGAGCTGGACGACGTCGTCGCCCGGGAGCGCCTCGGTCTCGCCGAACGCCGCCAGATCGAAGGCGGTCTGGCCGGGCAGCGTGAGCCGGGTCAGAGAACGGGTGCCGGTGTAGCGGGCGTTCACCCGACCGGCCAGCAACTCGGCGAGCACATCGGCCTGTTCCAGGGCCGGGGTGGCGAGGCCGTAGACATTGCCGTCGTGCTGGGCGCAGTCGCCGATGGCGTGGATGTACGGGTCGGACGTGCGCAGTTCGTCGTCGACGACGACTCCCTTGCGGACCTGAAGGCCGGCGGTCTGCGCGAGACCGACACGGGGATGGACCCCGCAGGCCAGGACCACGATCTCGGCGTCGAGGGCGTATCCGTCGGCCATCTCGACCGAGCGGACCGCGCCGCCGACGCAGCGCACGTCACGGACGCGCAGATCGGTGTGGACCTCGACGCCGAGGTCTGCGAGGTGGCGCCGGACCAGCTTGGACGCGCTCGGGTCGAGCTGGCGCTCCATCAGCCGCTCGGACTGCTGGGCCAGCATGACCTGGGCGCCCCGCTGGGCGAGCGCGCGGGCCGCCGAGACCCCGAGGAGTCCGCCGCCGATCACGACCGCCTTCACTCCCGGCCGGACCGCCTTGGACAGACCCAGGCAGTCGTCCATGGTGCGGAAGGCGTGGACGCCCTCCGGCAGCACATGGTCGGGGGTGAACAGACCGCGCAGCGGCGGCAGTACGGGGTTCGAGCCGGTGGCCAGAACCAGCCGGTCGTATGCGATCTTCGAACCGTCCGCGCACTCGACGGTCCGCGCCTTGCGGTCGATGCCCACGACCCGGGCGCGGGTCAGCGCGGCCGGTGCCGGAAGCGCGATGACGTCCGGGGTGTACCGTCCCGCCAGCACCTCGGCGAGGAGCACCCGGTTGTACGGGCGGTGCTCCTCCTCGCCGACGAGCGTCACGGGCGTGCCGAGCTCTCCGAGCCGCCGGGCGAGCCGGACGCCCGCGAGCCCGGCGCCGATCACCACCACACGCGTATTCGAGGTCATGTCTAGGAGCGTGCGTTGCGGGTGTTACCCGACCGCATCACGTCTGTTTCCCGCGAGGAACGCTGCGCTCAGCAGGTGCCGGGGGCGGATGTGAGGGTTCGGGGTCGGCGGCTGGTGCGCGCTGTGAGGAAGGGGCGCGGTGCGGGCGTCGGTGCCGGTGAGGGCGTACGGCGTGGTCTACGACCCGTCCTCCGTCAGCCCCCTGGGCAGCGCCCCGGTTCCGCCGCCGTGTGACGGTACGCACGTTCCGCCGCCGCGATACGCGGTCCAGGGTGCCGCCGGGGGTCCCTTAAGGTCGCGATCATGCCCGACATATCACTGGCCGTGATCGTCGTCCTGTGCGTCGCAGCCCTCGCCGCAGGCTGGATCGATGCCGTGGTCGGCGGCGGAGGGCTCCTTCTGCTGCCGGTCCTGCTGCTCGGCCTGCCGGCCGGCACCCCGGCGGCGTACGCGCTCGGCACCAACAAGGCGGTCGCCATCGTCGGCACCTCGGGCGCCGCCGTGACATACGCCCGCAGGGCTCCCGTCGACGTACGGCTGGCCGTCCGCGTCGGGGTCGCCGCCGTCGCCGGGTCCTCGGCCGGCGCCTTCCTCGCGGCGGGGATGAGCACGGAGGTGCTCAAGCCGCTGATCATGGTCGTACTGCTCGGTGTCGCCGCCTTCGTCATCCTGCGGCCCGCCTTCGGTACCGCCCCCGCGACCGGGCCGGCCACCCGCCGCCAGATCCTCGCCGCGATCGGTCTCGCGGGCCTCGGCATCGGCTTCTACGACGGTCTGATCGGCCCCGGCACCGGCACGTTCCTGGTCCTCACCCTCACCGCCGTCCTCCACCTCGACCTGGTGACCGCCTCCGCCACCGCCAAGATCGTCAACTGCTGTACCAACGCGGGCGCACTGGCGATGTTCGCCTTGCAGGGCACCGTCCTGTGGCGGCTCGCCGCTCTGATGGCCCTCTTCAACCTCGCGGGCGGCATGCTGGGCGCGCACACCGCGCTGAAGAAGGGCAGCGGGTTCGTACGGGTCGTCCTGCTGACGGTCGTGTTCGCGCTGGTCGCGAATATTGCGTACGAACAGTGGCTCGCCTGACTTACCGTGACGCCGTGATAACTCAGGTGATCGTGCTCAACGGCGGTTCCAGCTCGGGCAAGTCCGGGATCGTGCGCTGTCTGCAGGCGGTCCTGCCGGACCCGTGGCTGGCCTTCGGGATCGACGGGTTCGTCGAGTCGATGCCCGCCTCGCTCCAGTCCTCCGGCACGGGCATCGAGTTCGCGGCGGACGGCGGAGTGAGCGTGGGCGAGGAGTTCACGCGGCTGGAGGCGGCCTGGCGGGCCGGGGTCGCCGCGACGGCCTGGGCGGGTGCCCGGGTGATCGTCGACGACGTGTTCCTGGGCGGCGCGCACTCGCAGGAACGGTGGCGCAAGTCGCTGGACGGACTGGACGTGCTGTGGGTCGGCGTCCGGTGCGACGCGGAGGTGGCCGCGGGGCGGGAGATCGTCCGGGGCGACCGGTCGCGGGGGATGGCCGAGAAGCAGGCGGAACTCGTCCACCAGGGCGTGGTCTACGACATCGTGGTCGACACCACCCACACCGAGGCCCTGGACTGCGCGCGCGCCATCGCCGAGGCGGTCGTCAGCGGCTCCCCGTGAGGTGCGCGAAGACCACCACGTTCCCCCGGTAACCGGTCGAGCGTGAGTAGCCCCCGCCGCAGGTGATCACCCGCAGCTCTGGCCTGCTCGCGGACCCGTACACCTTCTCGTCGGGGAAGTCCTTCGCTTCGTACACCTCGACCGCGTCCACCGTGAACAGCGCGACGCTTCCGTCGCGCCGGTCCACCTCGATCGCGCTGCCCTTACGGAGGGCGCCGAGGTCGTAGAAGACGGCGGGTCCTTCGGCGTTGTCGACATGCCCGGCGACGATCGCGGTGCCCGTCTCGCCCGGGGTGGTGCCGGCCTCGTACCAGCCGGCGAGGTTCTTCCTGCCGGCCGGCGGGACGGCGAGGCTGCCGCTCCGGGTGAGGGCGAGGCCCATCAGCGGCGCGTCCACGCCGATCGCGGGGATGCGCACGCGGTCCGGCGGGGACGGCGGCAGCGCGGGCGCCGCGGCCCGGCGGGTGTCCACACCCGAAACCCGCCCGGCGTGCGCCTGGGCCGCGGACGGCTGCGGCGGGGCGTGTGTCTCGGCGCCGCTGCGCAGCAGCCAGGCGCCGGTGCCCAGGGCCACCACGGTGACGCCCGCTATGACGGTGTTGCCGAAGCTGCGGTTGCGCACAGGAGCCTCCTCCTCGACGGCCTGCCCGTCCCCCTCCGGGCCGCGAGGGGCATCGGACCCGGAGGGGGAGGGGACATGCGGTACCGGCGGACGGACAGCGGAGGGTGTCCGTCAGATCCCGTCGCCTCTCGCCCGGCGATGCAGGAGCCAGGTACCGCCCGCGGCGGCGACGGCGAGAGCCGCCACACCGGCCGCGGTCTGCACGGGATCGGGGCCCAGAGCGCCACCGACCCCCGTCTTCACACTTCCTCTGGGATGCACCGGCTGACGCTGCGAGGTCAGCGTGACCACCAGGTCACCGGTCACCCGCCGGCCGCCCCCCGCACAGGTCGCGGCGATCTCGTACGTCCCCGGCTGCGCGCTCGGCGGCACCCGGAACTGTCCGATCGCGTCACCCTCGTGCGTGCTGGGCGCCAGCGTGAAGGAGTCCGCGCCCACCGCGCTGGCGTCCCCCAGCGCCGTCCCGCCGTCCCCGCACGCGGTCGTGTTCACCGTGACCTGACCGCCCGGCAGCGCGGACGACGGGAACACCTCGAGACCGTCCGAGTCCCCCGCGTACGCGGGCGCACAGACGAGACCCGCGGCGACGACGAGCGCGCTGCCGGTCAGCAGCCGGGCGGTGGGGCGCATGATGCTCCTTCGAGCTCTCGAGGGGATCCCTGTGCCTTCGAGGTAAGTGGCAGTGGGCCGAGCCCGCTTCCTGAGAGTTCGTCACAAATGTGGTGAATGGGTGTCAGATCGCTGCGCCCCGGACCGGTTCGGGCGGAGTTTCAGCAGGTCATCGCCGTACGGCGGGCGGGTCGCCGATGAGAACCCGAAGAGTGCGCGGCGCGCGTGTGAACGGGTGACCCGTCGCCCGTGATCCGCGCTTGACCTCAACCTTGGTCGAGGTATCAGGCTGTCCCTCATGCAGACAGACACCGCTCCCCTCCACGTCGCCCTGGTCATCGGCAGCAACCGCCACGGCCGCTTCGGCCCCGTCGTCGCCGACTGGCTCCTCGACCACCTCCGCGACCGCGACGACCTGCTCCCCGAGATCGTGGACGTGGCCGAGACCGACCTGCCCATGACCATGGCGCCGAGCCCCGAGACGACCGCCGCCCTCGCCTCGGTGACCCCGAAACTCGCGTCGGCGGACGCCTTCGTGGTCCTCACCCCCGAGTACAACCACTCGTACCCGGCCGGCCTGAAGAACCTGATCGACTGGCACTTCACGGAGTGGCAGGCCAAGCCGGTGGCCCTCGTCTCGTACGGCGGCATCTCGGGCGGCCTGCGCGCGGTGGAACACCTGCGCCAGGTCTTCGCCGAACTCCACGCGGTGACGGTCAGGGACACGGTGAGCTTCCACAACGCCGGGGGTTCCTTCGCCGACGGTCGCCTGAAGGATCCGTCGGGTCCGGACGCCGCGGCGAAGACGATGCTGGACCAGCTGGTGTGGTGGGGACAGGTGCTGCGGGAGGGGAGGGCCGCCATGCCGTACGGAGGGTGAACGGCCGGCGGCCGGGGATGTCGCGCCTGGCCCCCGTATCGACGCTACGGTGAGGTGATGGGCATGGAACAGCGCATCACCCTGATCACGCTGGGCGTCTGGGACCTGGCCCGTTCCAAGGTCTTCTACGAGGCTTTGGGCTGGCGGGGCCAGGAGGTCGCGGAGACCGTCTTCTTCCAGGCCGGGGGGCTGGGTCTGGTCCTGTGGAGCCGGGAGAAACTGGCGGCGGACTGCGGCCTCGAACCGGGCCCGGCGTACGGCTTCGGCGGTATCGCCCTCGCCCACAACGTCCGTTCGCAGGCGGAGGTCGACGCCCTCCTCGCGAAGGTGGCGGAGGCGGGTGGCACCGTCACCAAACCGGCCGCGGTGAACGAGATCGGCTTCTACTCCAGTGCCTTCACGGACCCGGACGGCCATGCCTGGGAGGTGGCGTACAACCCGGGCTTCCCCCTGGCGGAGGACGGCACGCTCACGCTTCCGGACTTCGGCTGAGCGCCCGCCGGCTTTGCCGCGGGGCCGCGGTGGGGCGTCGATCGCCCGCAGGGCCGTCGCGGCGGGCAGCGCCTGAGTGGCGGAGTCCTTTTCGCTTTCGTGCCCGCCCGGCGGAGGCCTTGCTGCTCCCGGGTCGGCCCCGTGGTGAGCGCCGTACCGCGCTACCGAATACGGCGGTCGCGTGCCGGCCCAGGCGAGCCCCGCGCCCTCCGTGACGCCGGCGAACCACGGTCGCTCAGGGCCCGGCGAGCGTTTCCTCGATGGCCCGCATCCCCACCGCTGCGAGGACCGGGTTCTTTCCGCCCCGGTAGTAGTGCACCGCGCCCACTCCCCAGAGCAGGGCCCACGCGCGTCCCCGCTCCCACGTGGCGTCGTCGAACTCCGCCGCCTCCCGGAACAGGCGGCGGCTCTCGCCGGTGAACAGGGTCCAGGCCGGGAGGGTGTCCGCCGTGGGCTCACCGGTGCCGAAGCAGCCGAAGTCGATGACCGCGGTGAGGCGGCCGTTCGCAGTGAGCAGGTTGCCGGGGAGGAGGTCGGCGTGGAGCCAGACGGGCGCGCGGTCCCAGTGCGGGAGTCGGACGGCCTCGTCGGCGAGGGCGGTCGCACGGGTCGCGTCCAGGATGCCGTGGGCGCCGAGGTCCCGGATCGCCAGCCGGGTGTCGTCGTCACAGAGGTGGAGGGGCCCAGCGCGGTAGGAGGCCGGCCCACCGGTGGCGTCGACCGCCCGCAACGCCGTGACGAACCGACCCAACTCCACGGCCGCCTCGGCGAGTTCGGCGATCGGTGAGTCGTAGGCGTTGTCCCCTGCCAACCACCGGTACACCCCCCAGGGCAGTCCGTATCCCCGACCGGGTTCCCCCTTCGCCAACGGCTCCGGCACGGCCAGCGGAAGATGCGGTGCCAGCACGGGCAGCCACCGCTGCTCGAAGTCCACCTGGTAGCCGCCACCGGGCAGCCGCGGCAGCCGTACGACCATGTCGTCCCCGAGCCGGTACATCGCGTTGTCGGTGCCGGCCGAGTCGACGCGGGTGACGGGGAGTTCGCCCCACCGCGGGAACTGGTCCGCGATCAGCCCGCTCACCAGCTCCGTGTCGATGTCGAGCTCGTCGGCGTGCATCTTCGTGGTGGACGACACGGGACTCCGGGGGAGAGGGGCGGACGGCGGCGATGGAGCGTATCCGCGCGTCCGGCGCCGACGCCATCGCTTTTCGTCAGCCCGCGGTGCCGGAGGCGAACCCCTGCGCGAGCGCGCGGTGCCGCTCGGCGACCCGCCTCGCCTCGGCCGGGGTGACGGAAGAACCCGGCAGGCCGCCGATGCGCTCGATCTCGTCGGCGAAGCGAAGATGCTCCGAGCGGGCGTGCTCCCGGCAGGGCAGGCACGTCACGTGGTCCGGTCGCGGCGAGGTCATGGCGTACGGCACCCGCAGCCCGCACCCGGTGGGGACGACGCTCGGCAGGTCCCCGGCCAGGCCGAACGTGGCCGCGAGCATGTTGCGGACGGCGGCCTCGCCGCGGACCACCTTCACCTCGACATGGATGTGCGGATCGTCCTCGCCCACGTGCCCTCCTCGTCCCACGGGTACGGCCGCCCCGGAACCCGAGGCGGCCGCGTCACACTCAGGGGACCGGTGAACGTCAGTTCACGTTCACCGCGCTCCAGGCCGCCGCCACCGCGTTGTACTCCGTGCTGCCCGCGCCGTACAGATCCTTCGCCGCGTTCAGTGTGGCCGTCCGCGCCCCCGCGTAGTTGGTCGAGGATGTCATGTAGACCGTCAGCGCCCGGTACCAGATGGCGCCCAGCTTGTCGCGGCCGATGCCGGTGACCGTGGAGCCGTTGGAGGTGGGGGAGTTGTAGCTGACGCCGTTGATCGTCTTGGCGCCGCTGCCCTCCGCCAGCAGATACGCGAAGTGGTTCGCGACGCCGGAGGAGTAGTGGACGTCGAGGTTGCCGACCGAGCTGCTCCAGGAGTCGGCGGAGCTGCCGTCCTTGGAGGGCTTGTCCATGTAGCGCAGGGCGTCGCGTCCGAAGCCGGAGCGGACGATCTTCTCGCCGATCAGATAGTCGCCGGTGTCCGAGGAGTTGCCCGCGTAGAACTCCACCAGAGTACCGAAGATGTCGGAGGTCGCCTCGTTGAGGCCGCCAGACTCGCCCGAGTAGGTCAGCGCCGCCGTCTTCGAGGTCACGCCGTGGGACATCTCGTGGCCCGCCACGTCCAGCGACACCAGCGGACCGAGCTGGGTCCCGTCACCGTCGCCGTACGTCATGCAGAAGCAACTGTCGTCCCAGAAGGCGTTGTTGTAGTTCGTGCCGTAGTGGACGCGGTTGTAGGAGCCCTTGCCGTCTCCGCCGATGCCGTTCCTGCCGTGGACGTTCTTGTAGTAGTCCCAGGTGACGTCGGTGCCGTACTGCGCGTCCACCGCCGCCGTGGCCCGGTCCGAAGTCGCCCCCGTCCCCCAGTGGTTGTCGGCGTCGGTGAACACGGTCGACGGCGCCCGGCTGAGGCAGATGGTCAGGAAGCACAGGTCGGTCTTGTTGGCCGCGTCGCCGGTGTAGGTGTTCCCGCGGGTCGCGTCCTTCAGCTGGTACGTCGACCCCGACTGCGTCGTCTGCAGCGAAACCGTCCCGCTGTACAGCGACTTGCCGTCGCCGGCCGCCTGCTCGATGCTGTCCCACGCGTCGATCTGCGCGCCCGTCCGCGCGTCGGTGAGCACCGTCCGCGCCACCGGGTTGCCGAGGGAGTCCTGTGCGGCGGCGTTCGTCTGCCAGGCCAGCTTCGGCGCTCCGTGCAGGGCGTCGACGACCAGCTGCGGCTTGGCGGTCAGCTTCTTCAGCGTCTCGCCGAGGTTGGCGGCCTTGAGGGCGTTCGCCGCGAGGTCGGCCGCCTTCGGGGCGGACAGGACCGGGGTGACGCTGGCGAGGGATATCGCGCTCCTCGTGGCGCGCGAGGAGCTCTTGTACGCCCCGTTCGGCGCGAGGTGGACCACGAAGTCGCCGCCCAGTACGGGCAGTTGGCGGTAGGTGCGGTCGTAGCGGACGTGCTGGGTGCCGTCGGCGTCGACGATCACGTCACGGACCTTCGTGGCCTGGGCGGAGGTGAGGCCCAGCGCCGAGGCCCGGTCGGCCAGGACGGAGGCGGCGTTCTCGAGCGCGGTGGCCCTGGTCGGTCTGTCGGCCGCACCGGCGGCGGGGGAGAGGGCGGCGGCCAGCAGGGTGGCGGCGACTCCGGCGGTGGCGAGACGGCGGGAACGGGCACCTCGGACGTACGGCCGTATCCGACTCATCGGTCTCCTCTGAAAGGCGCCAACGCGGCGCGTGGGGTGGCGCGGACGTTGACGAAGATTTAAGAGGTCATGACAAGCCGTGTCCATACCCCGTCACGTGCAGGTTTGTGAGAGGAGAGAATCGTTTCTGTGACCCCTGCGAGACTCCCGTTCTTCGTCTACGGCACCCTCCGCCCCGGCGAGGCCAACCACGACCTCTTCCTGCGCGGCCGTATCCGCTCCGAGGAGCCGGGCCGACTCACCGGCGCGCTGCTCTACGACGGCCCCGGCTATCCGTACGCCGTCGAGGAGACCGGGGGCGAGGTCATGGGGGAACTCGTCACCCCACGGGACGACGTCTACGCCGAACTGCTCGCCGCCCTCGACGAGTTGGAGGAGTACACCCCGGGAGACCCGCGCAACCTGTACGAACGTGTCGCCCGCGAGGTGATGCGCACGGCCGACGGCACGTCGGTGCGTGCCTGGGTCTATGTAGCGGCTCCCCCCGTCGCCGCCCGTCTGCGCACCCGCGGCAAGCTGATCGAGAGCGGCGACTGGCTGCTCGGGTGAGCTACCGCTCCACGGCCTCCACCCGCACCGCGCACGCCTTGAACTCCGGCATCCGGGACGTCGGGTCCAGCGCCGGGTTGGTGAGGGTGTTGGCGCGGCCCTCGCCGTACCAGTGGAAGGGCATGAAGACGGTGTCCGGGCGGATGCCGAGCGTGATGCGGGCCGGTGCCACGGCCCGCCCGCGCCGTGAGACCACGGCGACCGGGTCGCCCTCGGCCGCCCCGAGCCGCTCCGCGAGCCGCGGGTGCAGCTCCACGAACGGCCCCGGCGCGGCGGCGTTCAGCTCGTCCACCCGGCGGGTCTGCGCCCCGGACTGGTACTGCGCCACGACCCGGCCGGTCGTCAGCAGCACCGGGTACTCCTCGTCGGGCTCCTCCGCGATCGCCCGGTGCGAGACGGGGACGAAGCGGGCCCGGCCGTCGGGGGTGGCGAAGCGGTCCAGGAAGAGGCGCGGGGTGCCGGGATGCACCACCGTGTCCTCCGTCGGACACGGCCAGAACACCCCGTTCTCCTCCGCCAGCCGCCGGTAGGTGATCCCGGAGTAGTCGGCGGGGCCGCCCGCGCTCGCCCGGCGCAGCTCCTCGAAGACCTCCTCGGGGTCGGTCGGGAACCCCTTCTCCACCCCGAGGCGGTCGGCGAGTTCGTGCATGACCTCCAGGTCGCTGCGGATGCCGTCCGGCGGCGTGATCGCCTGACGGCGCAGCAGCACCCGTCCCTCCAGGTTGGTCGTCGTGCCCGTCTCCTCGGCCCACTGCGTGACCGGCAGGACCACGTCCGCGAGGGCGGCCGTCTCCGAGAGGACGACGTCACAGACGGCAAGGAAGTCCAGGGACTTGATGCGTTCCTCGATGTGCGCGGCGTGCGGCGCCGACACCACCGGGTTGGAACCCATCAACAGCAGCGACTTGATGTCCGTGCCGAGCGCGTCGAGCAACTCGTAGGCGCTGCGCCCCGGTCCGGGGAGCGAGTCGGGGTCCACGCCCCACACCTCGGCGACATGCGCCCGCGCCGCCGGGTCGTCCAGCTTGCGGTAGCCGGGCAACTGGTCGGCCTTCTGGCCGTGTTCGCGCCCGCCCTGTCCGTTGCCCTGCCCGGTCAGACAGCCGTACCCGGACAGCGGACGCCCCGCGCGGCCGGTCGCCAGGCACAGGTTGATCCACGCGCTCACGGTGTCGGTGCCCTTGGACTGCTGCTCGGGCCCGCGCGCGGTGAGCACCATCGCGGACTCGGGCTCGCAGAACAGCCGTACGGTCTCCCGGAGCTGGGGCACCGGAACGCCGGTGATCCGCTCCACGTACTCCGGCCAGTGGGCCATCGCGGCGGCCCGCGCCTCCTCCCAGCCGGCCGTGCGCTCACGGACATACTCCTCGTCGACCAGCCCCTCGGCGACGACCAGGTGCAGCAGACCGAGCGCCAGCGCGAGGTCCGTCCCCGGCCGGGGCATCAGATGCAGGTCGGCCTGTTCGGCGGTCTTGGTGCGGCGCGGGTCGATGACGATCAACGTGCCGCCGTTCTCCCTCAGTTCGGTGAAGAACCGCAAGGCCGGCGGCATGGTCTCGGCGAGGTTCGAGCCGACGAGGATCACGCAGCCGGACTTCGGGATGTCCTCCAGCGGGAAGGGCAGCCCCCGGTCCAGGCCGAAGGCCTTCATGCCGCCGGCCGCGGCGGACGACATGCAGAAGCGCCCGTTGTAGTCGATCTGCGAGGTGCCGAGGACGACCCGCGCGAACTTGCCGAGTGTGTACGCCTTCTCGTTCGTCAGGCCGCCCCCGCCGAAGACCCCGCACGCGTCCGGGCCATGCTCCGCGCGCGTGCGGGACAGCGCCTCGGCGATCCGGTCCAGTGCCTCGTCCCAGCCGGCGGGCACGAGCGTGCCCCCGGAGCGCACCAACGGGGAGGTCAGGCGCACCCGGGACGAGAGCACCGCGGGTGCCGTACGGCCCTTGCCGCACAGCGCCCCCCGGTTCACCGGGAAGTCCGCGCGCTCGCTCACCTCGACGGTCCCGTCCGGAGCGGGGGTCAGGTTCATGCCGCATTGCAGGGCGCAGTACGGGCAGTGCGTGGGCGTCGCGGAGTTCTGCATGCCTTTCAGCGTGCTTCCGCCGTGTTACGCCGGGAACGGCTCCGTGTTACGCGGCCAAGACGGCGACCTCCCGATCGGCGCCCAGGAGCGGTGAGGCGCACACTCGTCCACCTGGGAGTCGACGCAGGGCGGTACGGATGTTGCGTGCGATGTGAAAGACGCCACATGTGGTGCGTCCGTTGCCCTCGCCACCCGTCCGGTCCGCGAGGGCGTACTTCAGTACCGGCGCAGGAAGCTCCGCACCTGTCCGGTGGCGGCGCCGAGTACCCGTCGGCCTCAGCGGCGGGCCGAGGCCAGCGCGTCCGTCACACCCGGCTCCTTCGGCCCCAGGAACCGCGGATCCGGCCGGAGCACCACGTCCACAGCCGCCTTGCCCGCCGCGAAGAGCTCCCGGGTGCCGCCGTAGTACCACGTGGCGTCGTGCTTGGCGTCGACACCGATGCCGTACGACGTGACACCCGCCGCCTGGCAGAGCGCGACCGCCCGCCGGATGTGGAACCCCTGGCTGATGAGCACCGCCTTGTGGACCCCGAAGATCTTCCTGGCGCGGACGCAGGAGTCCCAGGTGTCGAAACCGGCGTAGTCGCTGACGATCCGCGTGTCCGGAACGCCGTGCCGTGTCAGGTACGCGCGCATGGCGTCGGGCTCGTCGTAGTCCTCGCGGCTGTTGTCGCCGGTGACGAGGACGACCTCGATCCGGTTCTCCCGGTACAGCCTCGCCGCCGCGTCGAGCCGGTGGGCGAGATACGGCGACGGCTCGCCGTCCCACAGCCCGGCACCGAAGACGACGGCCACCTCGGTGCGCGGCACATCGGCCGTCGTCCGCAGCCGGTCACCCGTCACGACGTACATCCAGGTCGACGGCAGCAGCGCGAGCACACACCCCGCCATCACGGCCTGCACGAGCCTGCGCCGCCCGGCACGCGTGCGTGGCAGGCGCGGTCTGCGCACCTTCGGCAGTCGCATCGGACGCCTCCCTCCCCGGTCGGCCATTCGACAACCAGAGACGTGCTGTCAGGCCGATCGGTTCGCCCGCCGGTGCGTGACCAGCCTCACTGCCGGACGAGAATGCCCAGGTCACGCAGCCTCACACCCCCACACCCCGCGTGGTGAACCGTCGGAAAGCACGCGTTATTGCCGTGAAACGGGGTGGCAACCTCAGGCCGTCACCATCGTTCCATGAACCGGATCAGCAGCCAGCTCGGCCTCGTCTCCCTCGACGACAGGCGCCGCCCCGAGCCGCCCGCGCTCGTCCTGGTCGCCCACGGCAGCCGCGACCCGCGCACCCTGAACACGGTCCACAGGCTCCTGGACCAGGTCCGCGAGCAGCGCCCCGGCCTGCCGGTGCACCTGGGCCACATCGAGCTGAACGAGCCCCTGCTGCCGGACACGCTGGCGTCCCTGGGTACGGCGGAGGCGGTCCTGGTCCCCCTGTTGCTCAGCCGCGGCTACCACGTGAAGCGCGACATCCCGGAGATGGCGGCGGCCTCCGCGGCACGCACACGCGTGGCTGCCCCGCTGGGCCCGCACCCCCTTCTTGTGGAGACCCTGCACGCTCGCCTGATCGAGGCAGGCTGGAGCACGAACGAGGAGACCCGCCGTACCGGCGCGGTGGTCCTTGCGGCGGCGGGCTCCCGCGACCCCGACTCGGCGGTGGACACCCGCCGCACGGCTCATCTTCTGTCGGACCGCCTGGGCGTCCCGGTGGTCCCGGCCTACGCCTCCGCGGCGACCCCGACGGTCGACACGGCGATCCGCGCCCTGGCGGCGCGAGGTCGCGACAGGGTGGCGGTGGCGTCGTACTTCACCGCCCCGGGTCTGTTCGCGACCCAGTGCGCGGAGAAGGCCCCGTGGATCGCCTCGGCACCCCTGGGCACCCACCCCGCGATGGCGGACCTGATCCTGCACCGCTACGACCAGGTCACGGGCCGAAGGGGCGCGACCAGCCAGGAACTCCCCGCACTGGCCGTGTGACAGCACCCGGGGGACGTACCGGCGAAATGTCAGCCCCTGCCCGTACTGTCAAGACATGCCGTACGACCTGCAGTCAACCGAACGCTGGGCCCCAGAACCCGACAAACGCCCCGGCCGCACCGCCTTCCAGCGCGACCGTGCCCGTATCCTCCACTCCGCCGCGCTCAGAAGGCTCGCCGGCAAGACACAGGTCGTCACACCAGGAACCCGCAGCCACGCCTGGGACGCCAGCCCCCGCACCCGGCTCACCCACTCCCTTGAGTGCGCCCAGGTCGGCCGTGAGCTCGGCGCAGCGCTCGGCTGTGACCCGGACCTGGTCGAGGCCGCCTGTCTGGCCCACGACCTCGGCCACCCCCCGTTCGGCCACAACGGCGAACAGGCGCTGAACGAGTTCGCCGACGACTGCGGCGGCTTCGAGGGCAACGCCCAGTCCCTGAGGCTCCTGACCCGCATCGAGCCCAAACGCTTCACCGACGAGGGATCGGTGGGACTGAACCTCACCAGAGCCACCCTCGACGCCGCCACCAAGTACCCCTGGCCCCGCGGAGCGCACCCGTCCCGGAAGTTCGGCGTCTACGAGGACGACCGCCCCGTCTTCGACTGGATCCGCAAGGACGCCCCGGGCACCCGCACCACCTTCGAGGCCCAGGTGATGGACTGGGCCGATGACGTGGCCTACTCGGTCCACGACGTCGAGGACGGCCTGCACGCGGGCCACGTCGACCCCAACTGCCTGCACGCCGAACCGGAACGCCGGGCCGTCTTCGAGGTGGCCCTCGGCAGGTACGTCCCCGCGGACACCGACCCGGCGGAACTCGCGGAAGCGCTCGACCGCCTCCAGGACCAGCCCTGGTGGCCGCACGGCTACGACGGTGCGGCCGTCGCGCAGGCCCGCCTCAAGGACGCCACCAGCCAGCTCATCGGCCGCTTCTGCCTGTCCGCCGAAGCCGCCACGCGCGAGCGGTACGGCACCGGGAGACTCACGAGATACGACGCCGAACTCGTCGTACCGCACGAGACCCGCCTGGAGTGCGCGGTCCTCAAGGCCGTCGCCGACCGGTATGTCATGCAGCGCGCCGAGCAGGAGCGGCTGCGGGCCGATCAGCGGATCGTCGTCGCCGAACTGGCCGACGTGCTCACCGTCCGCGCCCCGGACGGCCTCGAGCCCCAGTTCCGCGCGCTGTTCTACGACGCGCCCGACGACCGCGCGCGCAAGCGGGTGATCGTCGACCAGATCGCGTCCCTCACCGACGCGTCCGCCCGTTCGCTTCACGCCCGTCTCACGGGACACCTGTGATGCTTGCGGGACACCTGTTGTGTGGAGGAGACGGGAGTGACATGGATCGAGACCGAATGTGACCCTCCGTGGCCTGATCGAGCCACTCCCTCTTCCCCCATCACACTCCGTGCGGGACGCTCCCATGTGGCGGCACCCGCTGTGTTTTCTGGGGAGACACCCCCCAGACCCCCCGTAGGAGGCATCAAGTGGTCGACGCGGATCAGACATTTGTCATCGTCGGAGGAGGTCTTGCCGGCGCGAAGGCGGCCGAGACGCTCCGCACGGAGGGCTTCACCGGCCGCGTGATACTGATCTGCGACGAACGCGACCACCCCTACGAGCGCCCGCCGCTCTCCAAGGGCTACCTCCTCGGCAAGGAGGAGCGCGACAGCGTCTTCGTCCACGAACCCGCCTGGTACGCGCGAAACGACATCGAGCTGCACCTCGGCGAGACCGTGGACGCCATCGACCGTACGGCGAAGACGGTCCGCTTCGGCGAGGACGGCACCGTCGTCCGCTACGACAAGCTGCTGCTGGCGACGGGCGCGGAGCCGCGCCGTCTGGACATCCCGGGGACCGACCTCGCGGGCGTCCATCACCTGCGCCGCCTCGCCCACGCCGAGCGTCTCAAGGGCGTCCTGGCCACCCTGGGCAGGGACAACGGCCACATCGTGATCGCCGGCGCCGGCTGGATCGGCCTGGAGGTCGCGGCGGCGGCCCGGGAGTACGGCGCGGAGGTCACCGTCGTCGAACCCCTGTCGACCCCGCTGCACTCGGTCCTGGGCCCCGAGCTCGGCAACCTCTTCGCCGAGCTGCACCGCGAGCGTGGTGTCCGCTTCCACTTCGGCGCGAGACTGACGGAGATCGTCGGGCAGGACGGCATGGTTCTCGCGGCCCGTACCGACGACGGCGAGGAGCATCCCGCGCACGACGTCCTCGCGGCGGTCGGCGCCGCCCCGCGCGTGGCTCTCGCGGAGGCGGCCGGGCTCGAACTGGCGGACCGGGCGCACGGCGGCGGTGTCGCCGTGGACGAACAACTGCGCACCTCCGACCCGGACATCTACGCGGCGGGCGACGTGGCCTCCTTCCACCACGCCCTCTTCGGCAACCGGCTGCGCGTCGAGCACTGGGCCAACGCGCTCAACGGCGGCCCGGCGGCGGCGCGAGCGATGCTGGGCCGCCAGGTGACGTACGACCGGGTGCCCTACTTCTTCTCCGACCAGTACGACCTGGGAATGGAGTACAGCGGCTGGGCGCCCCCGGGCACGTACGACGAAGTGGTGATCCGGGGAGACGCCGGGAAGCGGGAGTTCATCGCCTTCTGGGTGAAGCAGGGCCGTGTGCTGGCCGGGATGAACGTCAACGTGTGGGACGTCACGGAGCCGATCCAGAGCCTGATCCGCTCCGGGGCTCAGGTGGACACCGAGGCGCTGGCGGACCCGCACGTTCCCCTCGTCAGCCTCGTCCCGTAGGTGTCAGTACCTCCCCGTAGACTTCACGCGTGGCAGGACGGATCAACGACGAGGACGTGAAGGCGGTACGGGACGCGGTCCCGATCGACGCCGTGGTGTCCGAGTACCTCCAGCTGCGCAACGCGGGCGGGGGCAACCTCAAGGGCCTGTGTCCCTTCCATGACGAGAAGTCGCCGTCCTTCCAGGTCAGTCCGAGCAAAGGCCTCTTCCACTGCTTCGGCTGCCAGGAGGGCGGCGACACCATCACGTTCGTGATGAAGGTCGACCACCTCTCCTTCTCCGAGGCGGTCGAGCGCCTGGCAGGCCAGGCCGGCATCACCCTGCGCTACGAGGAGGGCGGCTACAACCCCTCCCACCAGCGCGGCGAGCGCATCCGCCTGGTCGAGGCCCACAAGATCGCCGCCGACTGGTACATGGAGCAGCTGGCCACCAGCCCGGAGGCCGACACCGGCCGCCAGTTCCTCGCCGAGCGCGGCTTCGACCAGGCCGCGGCCGCGCACTTCTCCGTCGGCTACAGCCCCCAGGGCTGGGACCACCTCACCCGCTTCCTGCGCGGCAAGGGCTTCACCGACAAGGAGATCCTGCTCTCCGGTCTCGCCCAGGAGGGCCGCCGCGGCCCCATCGACCGCTTCCGCGGCCGCCTGATGTGGCCCATCCGCGACATCGGCGGAGACGTCGTCGGCTTCGGCGCGAGAAAGCTCTACGAGGCGGACAACGGACCCAAGTACCTCAACACACCCGACACGGCGATCTACCGGAAGTCCCAGGTCCTCTACGGCATCGACCTCGCGAAGAAGGACATCGCTAAGGCGTCCCGCGCGGTCGTCGTCGAGGGCTACACCGACGTCATGGCCTGCCACCTCGCCGGCGTCACCACCGCCATCGCGACCTGCGGCACCGCCTTCGGCACCGACCACATCAAGATCCTGCGACGCCTCCTCATGGACAACGGCTCGGCCCGCGTGATCTTCACCTTCGACGGCGACTCGGCCGGCCAGAAGGCGGCCCTGCGCGCCTTCGAGGACGACCAGAAGTTCGCCGCCGAAACCTACATCGCGATCGCGCCGGACGGCATGGACCCCTGCGAGCTGCGCCTCGCCAAGGGCGACGAGGCGGTCGCCGACCTGGCCGAACCCCGCACCCCGCTCTTCGAGTTCGCGCTGCGCCAGATCGTCGTCCGCTACGACCTCGACACCCCCGCCGGCCGCGCCGCCGCCCTCGACGAGGCCGCCCCGATCGTCGCCCGTATCAAGAACAGCGGCGCCCAGCACGAGGTCGCGGTCCAGCTCGCGGGCATGCTCGGCATCCTCGACACCCAGTTCGTGGTCAAGCGGGTGGCCCAGCTGGCCCGGTGGGCCCGGGACCGCGGCGGCAAAGGCCCGGCCCCGTCGGGACGCGGCCCGCAGCAGCAGCCGTACGACAGAGCCCACCGCCCCGCCGTCTCCGGCCCCGCCCTCACCCTGCGCAACCCCGTCTACGCCACCGAGCGCGAGCTGCTCAAGCTCGCCCTCCAGCGCCCCGAGCTGGTCTCCCCGGCCTTCGACGCGTACGGCATCGACGAGTTCACCGCCCCGCCCTACGCCGCCGTACGCCAGGCCATCATGGACGCGGGCGGCGCGGAGTACGGCGTGCAGGACTCCCAGGACTACCTCGTCCGGGTCCGCGAGGCCGCCCCCGACGACGCGGTCCGCGCCATGGTCACGGAGCTGGCCGTCGAGGCGATCATGCGGCGCACGGTCGACGAGAACTACGCCGGCGAACAGCTCGTCACGGTCCGCCGCCGCGCCGTGGAACGCCGTATCCAAGAGATCCAATTCACCGTGAGGCGCCTGGAGGCGGGTGGCGATCCGGCCCAACTGGCTGCCGCGAAGAACGAGCTGTGGGTTCTCCAGCAGTACGACCGGGCCCTGCGCGACCAGGGTGCTGCCGCGCTCTGACGCTGCGGTTCCCGTACGCCTTTCACGTGGTTTGGGGTCGTCGCCCCGCCTACTCGTAAGGCAAAGTAACCAGGCGGTCACGGACCGGACTCAAAAAGTCCCCGCACGCCCCTCGTGGCGGCGATGTGTCGTACTCCACACTGGGTTCCGGTGCCTGAGTCCTCGGAGCGCGGCCGATCCGTCCCCAGCGGGTCCCAGACCCCCGCGGTTCCGCTCATCGCGTACGGGACGGACAGCGGCGAGGCCGCCGACTCCGCCCCCGAAGTACCGCTGCCGCACTCCTTGGCAGCGATCATCCTGGAGGTCGCCCCCGTGCAGACCCAGACCCTGACACAGACCGAGAACGGTACGGACGACACGACAGAGCAGGACGCCGAGACCGACGTACTCGTCGCGGTGCCCCCGCAGAGCCGTGTCGCGCACCACCCCGAGGCGGAGCCGGACACCCCGCCCGCGGAAGCCCTCGAGAACGTGGAGACCGAGCCGGTCGAACCGCCCGAGCCGCCCCGCGGCCGCGTCGACACCGGCGGCCCGTCCTCGGACCTGTTCCGCCAGTACCTGCGGGAGATCGGCCGTATCCCGCTGCTCACCGCGGCCGAGGAGGTCGACCTCGCCCGCCGGGTCGAGGCCGGCCTGTTCGCCGAGGAGAAACTGAGCAACGCCCCCGACCTGGACAGCCAGTTGGCGCTCGACCTGGACCGCCTGGTCGTGCTGGGCCGGATGGCCAAGCGTCGCCTCATCGAGGCGAACCTGCGTCTCGTCGTGTCCGTCGCCAAACGGTACGTCGGCCGCGGCCTGACCATGCTCGACCTGGTTCAGGAAGGAAACCTGGGCCTGATCCGGGCGGTCGAGAAGTTCGACTACGCCCGCGGCTACAAGTTCTCCACCTACGCCACCTGGTGGATCCGCCAGGCCATGTCCCGGGCCCTCGCCGACCAGGCCCGGACGATCCGCGTCCCGGTCCACGTCGTCGAGTTGATCAACCGGGTCGTCCGCGTCCAACGCCGCATGCTCCAGGAACGCGGCTACGAACCGACCCCGGAAGAGGTCGCGACCCACCTCGACCTCACCCCCGAGCGCGTCAGCGAGGTCCTGCGCCTGGCCCAGGAACCGGTGTCGTTGCACGCGCCGGTCGGCGAGGAGGACGACGTCGCCCTCGGTGACCTCATCGAGGACGGCGACGCCGCCTCGCCGGTCGAGTCGGCGGCGTTCCTGCTGCTCAGGGAGCACCTGGAAGCGGTGCTGTCGACCCTGGGCGAACGCGAGCGCAAGGTCGTGCAACTCCGGTACGGCCTGGCCGACGGGCGCCCCCGCACGCTGGAGGAGATCGGCCGCATCTTCGGCGTCACGCGCGAGCGGATACGGCAGATCGAGTCCAAGACACTGAACAAGCTGCGGGACCACACCTTCGCGGATCAGCTGCGGGGTTATCTGGACTAGTCGGCCGCCCACAGGGCGAACGGATGTGCTGGCTAAGGTGCGCCCATGCACCACAGCCACGTCGACGGCGTACCCGTTCTGCGGTCCTCCGAGCCGGGGCCGCTCCACGCCACCCTGCGCTTCGGCGTCGGGGCCCGCGACGAGACGTATCGCACGCGGGGCGTCACTCGCCAGGTCGCCGCCCTCGCCGCGCACGAGACGCGACGACGGCTCCCCGTAACAGCGGAGCCCGTCGTGTACACCGGCGTCGAGGAGACCCGGTTCACCGTCTCGGGCACCCCTCAGGAAGTCACCGACATCCTGAGGACCCTCTGCCGTGCCCTGGGCGAGCCGCCCACCGGCCGGCCCGACGAGACGGCGTTCAGCTGCGACGACGAGGCGGCCGTATCCCTCCACCCGCTGGCCGCCGCCGCCCTCAACGCCCGGTACGGGGCGCAGGCCGCCGGCCTGCTGGGGCAGGAATGCACCGGCTGCCTGCCGCCGACCCCGGACATGCTGCGCACGCACGCCGCGACCTGGTTCACCCGCGCCAACGCCGTCCTGACCCTGACCGGGCCCGACCCCGTCGGCCTACGGCTGCCTCTGCCGCCCGGCGAACGCCCGCACCGCTCGGCACCCAAGGCCCGCTACCCGCGCGCCTCCTGGACCCACCGGGGCATCGAAGGCGTGGCCGTCTCCCTGGAGGCTCCCGCCGGGTCCGCTGCCGTGGCGGTCGCCCACCGGATCGTCCGGGAACGGATGACCGCCGCCCTCGCCCGCCGCTCGGCGTCCGCCGCTCCGGCCGAGGCGGCCACGGTGCCGCACGACTCCGACACCGACGTCCGGCTGCTGTTCACCCCGGCCCCCGCGGGCGACACCGAGGAGGTCGCCGCGACGGTGTGGTCGGAGGCGCTGCGCCTGGCCAGGATTGAACCCGCGCAGGACGAGGTGGACCGGCACCGCGACGGTCCGGGAAGTGCCGGTGCACAGCCGTGCGCCCTCGACATGGCCGCCCGCACCGCGCTGTTCGGGACCCCCTGTCCCCTGGAGGGCGTCACCCCCGGCGACGTGCGCGACGCCTGGCAGCGGGCCATGGCCGGGGCTCAGCTGGTCGTCCCGGAAGGCCTGCTCCTCCACCTGGCCGGACCGGACGGCCGCCGGCTGTGGTGCACGTCCTGCTGGACCTGGGACGAACTCCCGCCGTGGGGTGAGGCGTTCCACGAACCCCTGGTGAAACGCGCGTTCCGCCGTGCTGGAGAACGCCATTGGACGGTTCTGACGCCGGAGGCGGTGGTGACATGCCGTACCGGCGTCCATCACGCGCTCCGCTTCGACGATGTCGTCGCGCTTCAGCGGTGGGGACCCGAGCGCGTCCTGATCGGCCGGTGCGGCTGTGACATCGGCATCGACCCGGCCTGGTACCGGGGCGGGCGGCGGCTGGTCCGCGCCGTGGACGAGGCCGTCCCGGCGGAGCTCGCCTTCGACGGCGCCGAAGGGGGCCGCCCACCGGAGGGACGGCCCCCACACGCCTAGTGAGCCGGTTTTGAGTTCTCCCGTCGCCACTTGAGTCGTGTTCCGTTTCGGATTGCGGCTTGGGCGGTGACGGGGCTGGTGGTTTGCGGTCTGCTGTGGGGATGGGCGACAGCAGGCTTGCGCCGCTGGTGTTATCCGATACCGAGCGGCGGACGTTGCAGGGATGGGCCCGGCGCCGGACGACCGCGCAGGGCCTGGCCCTGCGGGCACGGATCGTGCTGGCCTGCGCGGACGGCGGCAGCAATATCGCGGTCGCCGCGCGGCTGGGCGTCAACCGGGGCACCGTGACCAAGTGGCGGGCGAGATTCCTGCGCGACCGGCTGGACGGGCTCAGCGACGAACCGCGCCCGGGAGTGCCACGAACCATCACCGACGCCCAGGTCGAAGAGGTGGTGGTGCGCACGCTGGAGGAGACACCTCCAGGTGGGACGCACTGGTCGAAGCGGGAGCTGGCCAAGGTCGTGGGGATCTCCCCGGCGAGCGTGTTGCGTATCTGGCACGCCTTCGGCCTGCAGCCATGGCGGACCGAGACCTTCAAGATCTCTCCGGACCCCCTCCTGATCGACAAGATCCGCGATGTCGTCGGCCTCTACCTCGCCCCGCCGGCCAACGCCGCGGTGTTCGCGGTGGACGAGAAACCGCAGATCCAGGCCCTGGAACGAACCGCGCCGGTCCTGCCGATGCTGCCCGGAGTGCCCGAACGGCGCAGCTTCGACTACGTCCGGCACGGCACCGTCGATCTGTTCGCCGCCCTGAACACCGCGACGGGCAAGGTGATCTCGAAGCTGTCCGCGCAGCACCGGGCCGTGGACTTCCGTGACTTCCTCGACCAGATCGACCGCCAGACCGAGCCCGGCCTGGCGGTCCACGTGATCTGCGACAACCTCTCCGCCCACAAGGCGCCGGTGGTGCACAAGTGGCTGCTCACGCATCCCCGCTTCCACCTCCACTTCACGCCCACCTACTCGTCATGGATCAATCAGGTCGAGCGGTGGTTCGCCGAGTTGGAACGGCGCTGTCTCGAACGCGGGGTGTTCTGCTCCCTCGACGATCTCAAGGCTGCACTCGAGGATTGGATCAAGGTCTGGAACGACCAGGCCAGAC
Source organism: Streptomyces canus (assembly GCF_030816965.1). Lineage (NCBI taxonomy): Bacteria > Bacillati > Actinomycetota > Actinomycetes > Kitasatosporales > Streptomycetaceae > Streptomyces > Streptomyces canus. The sequence goes on along the minus strand of NZ_JAUSYQ010000002.1, from coordinate 3,355,986 downwards.
CCTTCAAATGGACCAAGACCGCCGACCAGATCCTCGACCGAATCTGCCGCTACTGCTCACGCATCTCCGAACCAGCTCACTAGTCGACCTCCGCCACCGCCTGCGCGAACTGGGCCTGGTACAGGCGCGCGTACGCCCCGTCCGCCGCCAACAGGTCCGTGTGCGTGCCCTGTTCGACGATCGAACCGTTCTCCATGACGAGGATCGTGTCCGCGTCCCGGATCGTCGAGAGGCGGTGGGCGATGACGAACGACGTGCGGCCGTGCGCCAGTTTGGCCATCGCCTTCTGGATCAGCACCTCCGTGCGGGTGTCCACCGACGAGGTCGCCTCGTCCAGCACCAGGATCACCGGGTCCGACAGGAACGCCCGGGCGATGGTGATGAGCTGCTTCTCACCCGCGCTCACCCCGCTGCCCTCGTCGTCGATCACGGTGTCGTATCCGTCGGGGAGGGTCCGGATGAACCGGTCCGCGTGGGCCGCCCGTGCCGCCTCCTCGATCTCGCCCCGGGTGACCTCGCGCGAGGCGCCGTACGCGATGTTCTCCGCGATCGTGCCCCCGAACAGCCAGGTGTCCTGGAGCACCATGCCGATCCCGGCGCGCAGGTCGTCCCGGGACATGCGGGCGATGTCCACCCCGTCGAGGGTGATCCGGCCGCCCGAGACGTCGTAGAACCGCATGAGGAGGTTGACCAGGGTGGTCTTTCCGGCTCCCGTCGGCCCGACGATGGCGACCGTGTGTCCGGGTTCGACCTTCAGCGAGAGGTCCTCGATGAGGGGCTTCTCGGGGTCGTAGCGGAAGGAGACACGCTCCAGAGCGACCCGCCCGCGCAGTTCCTCGGGCCTCGCGCTCGACACCGGGTCCGCCTCCTGCTCCTCCGCGTCCAGGAGTTCGAAGATCCGCTCGGCCGAGGCGACACCCGACTGGACGAGGTTCGCCATCGACGCGACCTGCGTGAGCGGCATCGAGAACTGCCGGGAGTACTGGATGAAGGCCTGCACGTCACCGATGGACAGCGAGCCGGACGCGACCCGCAGCCCGCCGACGACCGCCACCAGCACGTAGTTGATGTTCGAGACGAACATCATCAGCGGCTGCATGACCCCGCTGTTGAACTGCGCCTTGAACCCGGCCTCGTACAGCGCGTCGTTCTGCTCGGCGAACTGCGCAGCCGACTCGTCCTGGCGGCCGAACACCTTCACCAGGGTGTGCCCGGTGTACATCTCCTCGATGTGGGCGTTGAGCTTGCCCGTGGTGCGCCACTGCTGCACGAAGTGCGGCTGCGAGCGCTTGCCCACGCGTGTGGCGACGACGAACGACAGCGGCACGGTGACCAGCGCGACCAGGGCCAGCAGCCAGGAGACCCAGAACATCATCGCGAGCACACCGATGATGGTGAGCAGCGAGTTGATGAGCTGGCCCATCGACTGCTGGAGGGTCTGCCCGATGTTGTCGATGTCGTTCGTGGCCCGGGACAGGACCTCACCGCGCTGGCGCTTGTCGAAGTACGACAGAGGCAGCCGCGACAGCTTCGTCTGCACGTCCTCGCGCATCCGGAACATCGTGCGGTTGACGGTCCGGTTGACCAGCCGAGTCGCCACCGCCATCAGCAGCCCCGCGACGAGGAACACCCCGACGGCGAACAGCAGTACATGTCCCACGGCGGTGAAGTCGATGCCCTCGCCGGGCGTGAAGTCGGTGCTGCGGAGCATGTCGGCGACCTGACCGTCGCCGCGTTCCCGCATCGACGCGAGGACCTCCTCCTTGCTGGCGCCGGAGGGCATCTGCCGTCCGATGATGCCCGCGAAGACCAGGTCGGTGGCCTCGCCGAGGATCTTCGGCCCGACCACGTTGAGGCCGACGCTCAGCACGACGCAGAACAGCATCGCGTAGAGGGTCAGCCGCTCCGGCTTGAACTGGGCGAGCAGCCGCCTGCCCGACACCTTGAAGTCGATCGACCGGTTCTCGGGACCGGTGCCGGCCATCATGCGCCCCATGGGCCCGGCCATCAGGCAGCCTCCGCTTCCGTGAGCTGGGAGAGCACGATCTCCCGGTAGGTCTCGTTGTCCGCCATCAGCTCGCGGTGGGTGCCGGTGCCGACGACCCGGCCCTCGTCGAGGACGACGATCCGGTCGGCGTCGCGGATGGTGGCCACCCGCTGGGCGACGATCACGACGGTCGCCTCCGAGGTCTCCTCGGCGAGCGCCGCGCGAAGGGCCGCGTCGGTCGCGTAGTCGAGGGCGGAGAAGGAGTCGTCGAAGAGGTAGATCTCCGGCCGCTGCACGAGCGTGCGCGCGATGGCGAGCCGCTGCCGCTGACCACCGGAGACGTTGGTGCCGCCCTGCGCGATGGGGGAGTCAAGCCCGTTCTCCAGCCCGGAGACGAAGTCCTTGGCCTGCGCCACCTCCAGCGCGTGCCACAGCTCCTCGTCCGTGGCGTCCGGATTGCCGTAGCGCAGGTTCGTGGCGACCGTGCCCGCGAAGAGATACGGCTTCTGCGGCACGAGCCCGACGGTCTTGGCCAGCAGCACCGGGTCGACCTCGGCGACGGCCACCCCGTCGACGAGCACCTCGCCGTCGGTCACGTCGAACAGCCGGGGGACGAGCCCGAGCAGCGTGGACTTGCCGCTGCCGGTCGAGCCGATCACGGCGGTCACCTCGCCGGGCCGGGCCACCAGGTCGATCGCCTTGAGCACCGGCTCCTCGGCGCCCGGGTAACGGAAGCCCGCGCCGCGGATCTCCAGATGCCCGTGCCGCCGCAGTTCGCGGACGGGAGCCAGGGGCGGCACCACGCTGGAGGAGGTGTCGAGAACCTCCTGGACGCGCTCGGCGCACACCTCCGCGCGCGGCACCATCATGAACATGAAGGTGGCCATCATCACGGACATGACGATCTGCATCAGATAGGCCAGGAACGCGGTCAGATCACCGATCTGCATCCCGCCGCTGTCGATCCGGTGCGCACCGAACCACACCACCGCGATCGAGGACAGGTTCACCGTCGTCATGACCACGGGGAACATCAGCGCGAGCAGGTTGCCGGTCTTGAGGGAGATCTCCGTGAGGTCGCTGTTCGCCTTCCGGAAGCGGTCCTCCTCGTACGTGTCGCGCACGAACGCCCGGATGACCCGGTTGCCGGTGATCTGCTCGCGCAGCACCCGGTTCACCGTGTCGAGACGCACCTGCATGGACCGGAACAGCGGCCGCAGCCGCCGTACGATCAACGTCACGCAGATGCCCAGCGTCGGCACCACGGCCACCAGCACCCCGGACAGCGGCACGTCCAGGCCGAGCGCCAGCACGATGCCGCCCACGCACATGATGGGCGCCGACACCAGCAGGGTGAACGTCATCAGGGCCAGCATCTGGACCTGCTGCACGTCATTGGTCGTACGCGTGATCAGCGTGGGCGCCCCGAACTGGCCGACTTCGCGCGCGGAGAACGACTGCACCCGGTCGAAGACCGCCGCCCGAAGGTCCCGGCCGAGCGCGGCGGCGGTCCGGGCGCCGTAGAACACGGCCCCGATGTTGCACACCACCTGCGCCAGCGAGATGCCGATCATCAGAGCGCCGAAGCTCAGGATGTAGCCGGTGTCGCCGTTCACGACGCCGTTGTCGATGATGTCCGCGTTCAGCGTGGGCAGGTAGAGGGTGGCGCAGGTCTGCAGGAACTGCAGCAGCACCAGGATGGTGATGGGTTTCTTGTAGGGCCTGAGATAGGTCCGCAGAAGTCGTATGAGCACGCTACGTCTCTCGGAGTCGGCGACGGGGCGGGTGGTTGCCCCTGGCCCCTATCGTCGGACACCCCACCCGTGTTACCCCAACCGATTAAGCCGACAGCAGTGCTTCGTACGGCTTTACGGGTTCTCGTGGGCCCGGACTCCTACCGGACTCTTACGTTCCGCGGCTTGCCTACCGGAACGCCCCCGGGTACGTCTGCTCCCGCACCGACACGTACTGCTGCCGTACCGCCTGCCCCACCGCCAGCTCCTCGCCGGGCTCCAGGACCTGCGCGGCCGGGCCCTGCCACATCGGCGGGGTGCGCGGATCGAGCGTGCCCTGCTGCACCCCGAGCGCCCAGGCCGCCTGCCGGGCGGCACCGATCGCCGCGTAGTCCGCCGGTTGCGGCACGACGACCTGCGCGCCGAACAGCGCGGGCGCGGCGGCCTGTACGGCGGACAGCTCGGCCGCGGCCCCCAGCAGGAAGACCCGCCGCACCTCGACACCCCGGCCGCGCAGCACGTCGAGCGCGTCGGCGAGCCCGCACAGCATGCCCTCGAACGCGGCCCGCGCCAGGTGCTCCGGCTTCATCGACTCCCGCCGCAGCCCGCTCAGCGTCCCCGCGGTGTGCGGCAGGTTCGGCGTCCGCTCACCTTCCAGATAGGGCAGCAGTACGAGGCCGTGGGCGCCCGGTGTCGACTTCATCGCCAGCTCGGACAGGCTCTCCAGATCCCCGAGGCCGAGCATCTCGGCGGCCCCGCGCAGGGTCCGTACGGCGTTCAGGGTGGTGACGACGGGCAGGTGCATGCCGGTCGCGTCGGCCAGGGAGGTGATCATCCCGCTGTTGTCGACGAGCGCCTCGGGGTGCACGGCCATCACGGATCCGGAGGCGCCCAGCGACACCACGGCGTCGCCGAGCCCGATCCCGAGGCCGAAGGCGGCGGCCATGGTCTCACCGGTTCCGGCGGAGATCAGCAGCCCCTCCGGGGTCGTACCGGCCGCGTCCGAGGGGCCGATCACCTCGGGGAGCATCGCCTGGTGGCCGAGGGCCAGTTCGACCAGGTCGGCGCGGTAGGCGCCGGTGGCCGCGGACCAGTAGCCGGTGCCGGAGGCGCCGCCGCGGTCGGTGGTCCTTCTGACCGGCCGGCCGAGGAGCTGCCACACCAGCCAGTCGTGCGCCTGGAGCAGCACGGCGGTGCGCAGGGCGGCGTCGGGCTCGGTCTTGTTCAGCCAGCGCAGCTTGGTGACGGGCTGCGCCGCCTGCGGCACACACCCCACCGCCTGGGCCCACGCCTCGCGCCCGCCGAGCGCGTCGACGAGGTCGGCCGCGGCCACCTGCGCGCGCTTGTCGCCGCCGACCATGGCGGGACGGACGGTGTTGCCCTGGGCGTCGAGGGGTACGACGGCGTTCTGCTGCGACGACACGCCGATGGCCTGCACGCCCTCGAGGAGACCGCCGCCGGCGGCTTCACCGAGGGAGAGGAGCCATGCCTGGGGGTCGACGTCGGATGCGCGGCCGCCACCTTCCACCGGGTGCGCGGCATACCCCTGCTTGAGCACGGCACCGGTGTCTGCGTCGCAGACGACGATGCGAGTGAAATCGGGTGAGCTGTCCAACCCGGCGACTATCCCCATGGCGCAAATTCTATGGGCGTAGCGTCGTAGCGGCGCGCACGGATCCGCCGACGCGGGACCGCCGTGACCGCTCGCGCCTCGTGGCGGAGCCGTGGACCGGCACCGCCCCGCGCCTGCGGGTGGCGTGCGTCACTGTCGGCTTCACGTGGTGCTGGTGCCCCAGTCGTCCTCCGGCGCGCCGTTCGTGTTGCGGTCCCGGAGCGAGCGCACCCGCTGGGTCACGGACTCCGGCACCCGGTCGCCGACCTTCTCGCTGACCGCGTGGTAGGCCTTGCCGGCGAACTGGCGGCCCTGCTGCGCCGCCGTCTCCGCGGTGTTGCGGACGGCGGGGTTCTGGGAAACCTGGCGGGCGGACTTCTTCAACTGTTCGTAGCGCTCGCGCCCGGCACGGGTGCCCAGCACGTAACCCAGAGTCAGTCCGACCACGAACGTGAGCTTGTAGCGCATGGCGGCCACCCTTCTCTTGTGTAGGTCTCCGGTGCGATGTCGGTGTCGGGGGAACCGATTGGCGGAGCACCCCCCTGCTTGCGCTAATGTATGTGTCGCAGCGAGCGCCCGCCCACTGGCGAATACCCAGGGAGGTACGTTCGATGCAACGAAGCGATCCTCCGTAGCTCAATTGGCAGAGCAGCCGGCTGTTAACCGGCAGGTTACTGGTTCGAGTCCAGTCGGGGGAGCTTCGATCTTCCGTAGCTCAATTGGCAGAGCAGCCGGCTGTTAACCGGCAGGTTACTGGTTCGAGTCCAGTCGGGAGAGCAGGAAGAAGGAGGACCCCGATGGGGTCCTTTTTCATGTCCGCCGCAACCGTGCAGGTCACGGCCTAGTCCTGAAGGGCATGCGAAGTCGCCCCTGCGAGGCAGGAGATCGTATGAGCGGCTATGCTGCGGCAGACGGCGCGCACGCATGTACGCGACACGCCGCTATGGGGCGGTAGCTCAGCCGGTTAGAGCAGCGGACTCATAATCCGTCGGCCGTGGGTTCGAGTCCCACCCGCCCCACCTGCGCAGGCTTCTGACCTGCGGAAACGTTCATTTTGTCCTGTCGGATCGTCAACTTTGCCTGAACGGACTGAATCCGCTGCTCGTAGGTTTGAGGTCCGGCAGCGTTCCGGGGAGATCCAACCCCTCTGACCTGCGGCGGAGTAGTTGTCTAAGGTTGCCGCTCTCGGTCCGGGCGACTGCGCTGCGGGTCGTCCCCAAGACCCAGGGGCCATACAGGGGCCGGGAGGGCGCGGCCGGGGTCAGGCCGAGAGTGTTTCCGGGCCGATTTCGTGGTCCCGTTTGCTGGTTCGGCGGCATGGAGCTGCCGTCCACCGTGCGGACGGTCGAGTGCCGGGCCGGCACTGGAGGCGGCGCGGATGCCGGTGCGTCTGGCAGACAGGCCCGAGGTCAGGGAAACGGCCCGAAGAGGAAACGGTCCCATGGACGGCGCACCGCGTTCATCAAGGCTGAGCCATGTGCGGTCAGCGCACCATCTGGCGCCGGTGAGGAAGATCGCGGCCGAGCTGGAGCGCAGCCCCTCGACGCCGTCGCCGCCGAACTCAACGGCCGACCACGCAAGACGCTCGGCTGGGAAACCCCAGCCGAGCGCCTGCATACACTCCTCACGACCGCCTCACACTGACCACGTGTTGTGCCGGCCTCGACGGCGCCGCCAGCCGTGTCTCGAACCTGCTCGTCCTTGCCCGTGGTGCGGTCGCACTCCGAGGGCGTGGTGCCTTGGCGGCCGTGGCGAGAAGGCATACCGCTTCGACATGGGTACGCATGGCGCCCGCTTCGACCGGGCCGGCGATGGCCCTCCTGCCGGCGTGGTCGGCCTCGACCAGGATGCCTTCGCCGGGGATGCCCTGGTCATGGGAGGTGGGCCGAGTCTGGATCGGAGCCGCGCGGCGCGACCTCGCGGTCATCGCCGGTACACCGGTGCCCGACTGGGTCGTACGTACGCCGAAGCGCCCGAGGAAGGCGACTTCCTCGGGCACAAGGCGTTCCGGTCAGGCGGCGTAGGTCGGGTAGTCGGTGTAGCCGACCGTGCCGCCGTCGTAGAAGGTGGCGGGGTCGGGGGTGCTCAGGGGTGCGCCGGCGCGGATGCGCTCGACCAGGTCGGGGTCGGCGAGGGCCATCGAGCCCACGGTGGCGACGTCGGCGATGCCGTTGTCGATGCCCTTGGCGCGGGTGGCGATTTCGGTGCCGGCCAGTCGGGGGTGGGGGACACGCCCAGGACGTGCCGTTCGCCTTTCGCGCGCGGCTGGTTACTCGTCGAGGAACTGAAGCGCGTGCTTCAGGAACCGCTCGGGGTACTGGAACTGCGCTCCATGCCCGGCATCGGGGTAGATCAGCAGTTGAGCGTTGGGGATGTTCTGGGCGAGGTGCCAGGAGTTGATCGAGGCGATCATCACGTCGTTCTCGCCGTTGAGGACCAGTGTCGGCTGGGTGATCGCGTTCAGGAAGGCGTAGGGGTTCTCGCCGGGCAGCGGTTCCGCATAGGCGATCACCGCTTCGACCTGCGCCTGCGCGACTGCGGGCGAGCTCGGCGGGTCCTGGTCGGCCCGCTGGTGACGCCGCTCCCAGAAGGCCCGGCCGGCTTCGATCGCGGCTTCCGAGCGGCCGAAGAACAGGAAGAGGAAGTTCTCCAGGACGTGGACCGGATTCAGCGCGTGGTCAGGCACCTGGGGGTCACTCGTCGGGTCCCCGCCTCGGAGGCCGGTGCCGAGCAGGAGGAGCTTGCGCACCAGCTGAGGGTGGCGCAGCGTGACCTCCTGTACCTGGAAACCGCCGATCGAGAAGCCGAGCAGATCGACCTGCTCCAGCCCCAGCGCCCGGATGACCGCGGCGATGTCGTCGGCCATGTCCTCCATCCGGTTACGCGGCTTGCCGGATGACGAGGCGATGCCGCGCCCGTTGAAAAGGATGACCTCTCGGCCTTCGGCCAGGCCGTCGGTGAGCAGGGGGTCCCAGTGGTCCATTCCCCCGCGGAAGTGCTGGACCAGGAAGATCGGGACGCCGGAGGGCTTGCCCCAGCGGCGGTAGGCGAACCGGTCGCCGTCGACCTCGATGTACTGAGTCGGTGCGGTGGCATGCGTATCGCTCATGGCCTGAGCCTTTCTGGTGGGGATGAGCAATACGATGACGTTCGTAATCTAAAAAGTCAAGCCTTTAGATGTCGATCGGCATCTATGTATGCTTGACCGTCGAGTATCGATCGTGGAAGGGGAGGCCGGCCATGCGAGTGACCAAGGCGCAGGCGGAGCAGAACCGTGCGCACATCGTCGCGACAGCCGCCAGGCTGTTCCGCGAGCGCGGCTATGACGGTGTCGGCGTGGCGGAACTCATGGCAGCCGCCGGGTTCACCCATGGCGGGTTCTACAAGCACTTCCGTTCCAAGGCCGACCTGATGGCCGAAGCGTCCGCGAGCAGGCTCTCGCAGATCGCGGCACGGGCAGAAGGCGTGGACCCGGCCGAGTTCGTCGAGAGCTACGTCTCCCGGGAGCATCGCGACGGGCGCGGCGGCGGGTGCACCATCGCGGCTCTCAGCGGCGATGCCGCACGTCAGCCGGCGGACATCAAAGCGGAGTTCGCCGCCGGGATCGAGCAGTTGCTGACGGTCCTTCAGGCCCCAGGCGACACGCCGGCGGATGCGGACCAGCGTGGGGACCGCACCACTCTGATCGACATGCTCGCTCATTCGGTCGGCGCGGTCATGTTGTCGCGGGCATGCCCAGATGATTCTCCGCTGGCGGACGAAATCCTCGATGTCTGCCGCCAGGGGATTCTCGCCTCGCTGGCGCACGGCAGCAGCGATCAGCCGGCGGCACGGCGTCCGGAAGCCTGACCGCAGTCGACCGACACAGGGCCGACCACCCGAGGGTCAGACGTCCGCCCGATCCCGTCAGCTCGCTCTGGGAGAAGGCGACTGAGCTGGATAGGGTGACGAGGAAGCGTTTGGCCTGCGGAAATGGCCGCAGAGGCTCCGCCCGGAGTAGAGGGTCGGGGCCTCTGCGCGTTGAAAGGGAAATCCGCTGTGCGAAGGTTCTATCCCCTTGGTTGAACTGTGCGGACATGGCTGCTTCCGTGACGACCGTCGAACGCATCGACCTCCAGGGGCCGTTGAGGGGCCACAAGGACAGGAACAGACCGACAAGCACTGCAAAGGGCTGACACGGATCAGCACGTCTGACCTGCAAGAACGGTGTGAATCGGCATTGATCGGCAAGGACCGCCAAGATCCTCAAAGGACTCATAATCCGTCGGCCGTGGGTTCGAGTCCCACCCGCCCCACTGTGTAGGGCTTTGACCTGCGGAAACGTCTCATCTGGGGTGCGGATGCAGGGCTTTGGGCTGCGGGGCTGAATCCGCTGTTCGTGAGTTCGACTCTGTGGCCGTCAGTGTGCGTTGGGATCGCTTTGACCTGCGCAGACGTATCGGCCTGCGGCTGGAGGATGGCGTCGTGCGTGGGCTGTGCGAGCGTCTGGACGTCGAATTCTGGACGCTGGCTGGACGCGAGGATCCGGAAGTGGTGCCGCCCGGTGACCCCTGGGTGTCGGGAGGCGGCCCAGGCCACAGCGGACTGACCGCCAGGCGGCCAGGTCGGTCAGAAGCTCGGTGCCCGTCGGCACCGCGCGAGCATTACTTCCTGAGGTCGATCGTGCGGACCGGCTGCCCTGTTGTGCGTGCGATGGTCTCGAAGTCGCGGTCGTAGTGGAGCAGAGTGAGTCCCGCTTCTTCCGCGGCTGCGGCCACCAGGAGGTCCACGGGGCCCGCGCTGCGGTGTTCTCCCTTGGCAGTCAACTGTTCCTGGATGACGCGGGAGCGGCGGTAGACACCGTCGGGCATGGGGCACCAGGCGTAGTGGGCTTCGAGTGCCGACTTCAAGCGGGCGCGTTCCGTGGCCGAACGGGCCGAGTAGAGGACTTCCAGTTCGGTGAGGTCGCAGATCGCGACGAGGCCGGCGGCGATCCTGTCGTCCCATTCGGCCGTGTTCTGGCGGAGGAGGACGCGGGCGAGGGCGGAGGTGTCGATGAGGTAGTCGGCGACTGTCACTCGTGCGCTCCCGCGCCGCGGTCATCGTCCGCCGCGCCCGCGCTCGTGGGGCGGTATGCGCTTTTGTCCAGCAGTAGGTCGATGTCCAGAGCGCCCTCGGCCACCAGTTCGCGGGCCTCGTCGAGTGCTCGCAAACGCCGGTAGCGGGCCGTGACTTCCCGCAGCGCGGTGTTGATGGTGTCGCGTTTGGTAGAGGTGCCGAGCTCTCTGGCAGCTGCTTCCAGTGCCTCGTCGTCGAGATCAATGACCGTCCGACTCATGGCGGCCTCCTCCACTTGAGTGTATAAGGCGAAGTGTATCAAGATACAAGATCTTTTGTATATTCCATGGTGCGGAGCCGCAACCGTTTGTGTGGAAACGGTCCGTACAGGAAACGGTACGAAGGGACACTCGGGGTGCGCGGAGACGACTGTGCACGTTCACCCCGTTCCGTGGGAGGTGCTCGTCCTTTGGCGCGGGGGACGGGGGCAAGCCCAGCCCGCGCGGGGCCGACACGACGTCTGTGCCGTCCCAGATGTGGATGCCGGAGCTATCCCCGCCTGCGGGGCCGACGTCTTCAGCTCCGGTGAGAACCCGTTCCTCTTGGAGCTATCCCCGCGCGCGGGGCCTAGGAGTTATCCCCGCTTGTGCGGGGACAGTCCTGGCGCCCAGGCCGCCGAGCTCGCCACAGGGTGGTCGGCCCCGCGCAGGCGGGGATGGCTCCTGCCCTCAGGGCCGATGCCAAGACCCAGGGGCCGTACAGGGCCCGGGATGGCGCAGACGTGGATGACGCGAGATCGGCTGTTGCCTGGATTGGGGCTTGCGTGCCGGTAGCGGACCCTGAGCCGAGTAGTAGCGGGGTTCCCGCTGCGAGTGCCTCCTGGCGATTGCCATGGCTCCCACGGCAACAGCCCCAAGAGGAAACGGCCCCGACCCGAGGGGGCTGTCTGGCCGTCTCGTGCAGTGCTCTGACCAGCCGCTGGGACGGGACGGGACGGTCGCCGACCGACGGTCGGTCCGCCGCGCAGCCGCCGGCGCCGGCGCATCCTCCGCCTCCAGCACCTGGGCGAACCAGGCGGACAGCAGGTCGATCAAAACGGTGCCGAGGCGGGGCGTCGTACGGCTGGAGGACGTCGGCCTGCTGTTCCAGCCCGGTGAGGAACCCCGTCAGCAGGGCGCCCACCCCGGTGAGCACCTGACGGCCCAGGTCAGCCGGCAAGTGCACTCCGTACGGCCGCGACGTGTCGCTCACACACAGATCGCTCGGGCCAAACGCCTCGGCTCGCCCCACATGCTCGAACCCCAGCCTGCCGCCGAGCACCAGCGCCAGGAGGGACATCTCCGGATCGGACTGCCGCACCGCTTCTCGGTACGCCGGAACCCCGTCGGCAGGTGCGACGTCGGCCACGCCAACACCGGCCCCAGTTCCAGCAGCCTCTGCCGCGCCCAGAAGTCATCGGTGAACTGACTGCTCATATGGCTGAGGGCAATCGGCTGGCGCATTAACTCGCACCAGTACTCAAACCGATGCTCCCTGGGCACGTCGTCGCTTCGGAAGACCGTTCCGATCATGTCCGGGCCAACCAACGGAGGCCGCCTTCGACACCGGTCCGCGGCCCCGGTGAGAGCCGTCCGCACGTGCTACTGCGCGTAGAACGTGGCGTCCGCCCGGTCCGTGGCCGTGCTCGGCGTCTGCGTGTACAGCAGGTAGTTGAAGTGGCGGAGGTAGCGGCCGGGTGAGCCGTACGACTCGTAGGAGACGCCGGCCGAGTCGGACAGACCCGCCCTCTTGTAGAAGGTGGCGTCGGACGCGAACTGCGCCGTGCCGTCGTTCTTCTCCAGCCGGACCTCGAAACTCGCGTTGCTCCGCAGGTAGTAGCCGGGGAAGTTGGCCGACTCCAGCGACACGGTGCCGCTGCCGGCCAGGCCGGTGACCACGCGGAACTGCGAGTCCGCCAGCGGGCTGACGTTGGCGTCGATGCGGCCGCGGTAGTCGAAGTGGCGGATGAAGCGGTCCGCGAAGTTGTACGACGAGAAGCGCTGCGGGGTGACCCCGTCGGCGACCGGGATGCCGAAGTCGGGGGTGCCGTCGGCCTTCCAGTACACCTTCTGGACGCGGGTACGGCGGTTGGGGTCGTTCAGCGGGTCGCCGGTGATGTCCTTGTAGCTGCGGTCGTGGTAGACGAGGATGTCGGACTTGCCGTCCTCGGAGACGGTGAAGGAGTTGTGGCCCGGACCGTACTGGGAGGTCGCGTCGCTCGTCTTGAAGACCGGCTGCGCACCCTTGGTCCAGGAGGCCGGGTTGGTCAGGTCGGCCGTCGATGAGGCGGTCAGCATGCCCAGGCAGTAGTTGGAGTCGGTCGCGCTGGCCGAGTAGGTCATGAAGACCTTGCCGCCGTGCTCGATCACCGCCGGGCCCTCGTTGACCTTGTAGCCGATGGTCTCCCAGGACAGCGTCGGCTGGGAGATCTCCGCCGGAGTGCCGGTGAGCGTCCAGGGGTTGGCCATCTTGGCGATGAACAGGCTGGTGTTGTTGTTCTCGGCCGGGTTGCGCTGGGCCCAGGCGAGGTAGCGGACACCGCCCACCACGAAGGTGGTGGCGTCGAGGGAGAAACTCTCCCACGTGGTCTTGATCTGGCCCTTCTCGGCCCAGGTCGCGGTGAGCGGGTTGGCTCCGGTGCCCTCCAGGACGTACATCCGGATCGCCCACTGGTCACTGGTGGAGCCGGCGGCGAAGTACACGTACCACTTGCCGTCGATGTAGTGGATCTCCGGTGCCCAGATGTGGTTGGCCATCACACCGCTGGCGTGCTTGGTCCAGATCGTGGTCTCGGGGGCCGTCGACAGGCCCTGGATGGTGGTGGCGCGGCGCAGCACGATGCGGTCGTACTCGGGGACGGTCGCGGTGAAGTAGTAGTAGCCGTCGGTGTGCTTGAAGATGTGCGGGTCGGCGCGCTTCTCGGCGAGCGGGTTGGTGTAGGTGACGCCGGGGGAGGCGGGCACCGCCGCGTGGGCGGCGGTGCCGGGCCCGGCGAGACAGCCCACCAGGGCGAAGAGGACGGCCATGAGCAGCCGTACGGCGTTGCGTCTCAAGGGGTTGCTCCAGATTACGGATGCGGGGTGCGGAGGGAGGTCAGGTCGTGGGGACGAGGCGCCACTGCTGGCAGTTGTTGTTCAGCCAGGTCCACAGCCGTACGTCGGTCCCGTTCGTGGTGCCGCAGTTGGCGACGTCGGCGACCTTGCCGCTGTTCTCGTTCACGATCCGCACGTAGTCGCCGGTGGCCGTGTAGACCAGACGGAACTTCTGGCAGTTGTTGTTCAGCCAGGACCACTGCGCGATGTCCGTGCCGTCGGTCGTGGCGCAGTTCGCGGTGTCCGCGACCTTGCCGGTCGCGACGTTGACCAGTCGGCTGGTGTCGTTGCCGAGGTCCTCGACGCGCCACTTCTGGTTGGCGCCGCCGGTGCAGCTCCACTGGAAGATGTTGGTGCCGTCCAAGGTGTTGCCGCCCTCGACGTCCAGGCACTTGCCGCTGTTGCGGTTCACCAGGGTGTACGCGGTCGGGGTCGTCGCGGTCTCGCCCGAGGGGCCGGGCAGCGTGGTGCCGAGGGCGACCGGGGTGCCGAAGTTCGGCGTGCCGTCCGCGTTCCAGGTGAACTTCTGCGCCCGCGTCGTACGGCCGTTGCCGCAGCCGCCGTTCGCGGAGTCGTTGGCGTGGTAGACGATCCAGTTCTCGGTGCCGTCCGGCGAGGTGAAGAAGCCGTTGTGGCCGGGGCCGTAGACACCTGCCGCGTCATTGCGCTGGAAGACCGGCGTGGACTTCTTCGTCCAGGAGGAGGGGTTCAGCGGGTCGGTGCCGGTCAGTTCCAGCTGGCCCAGCTTGTAGTCCGCGGTCCCGCAGAAGCTGGCGGAGAAGGTGAGGAAGGTGCGGCCGTCGTGGTAGAGCGGCTCGGGGCCCTCGTTGACCGCGCCGCCCGAGGTCTCCCAGCTCGCGGTGGGGCTGGAGATGATGGTGAAGGTGTTGCTGGCCAGCGTGTACGGGTTGCTCATCGGCGCGATGACCAGGCTCTGCTTGCTGCCGTTGATGAAGCCGCTGCCGATCAGGTACAGGTTGTTGTTGTTCTGCAGGACGGTGGCGTCGATGAGCCAGCCGCCAGGGGTGAGGTTGGAGCCGCTGAGCTGGTTCTTGTAGGTGTACGGGCCCATCGGATCGGTGCCCGCACTCTCCAGGACGTGGGTGCGCTGGGAGTCGCAGCAGGCGACACCGCTCTGTCCCGCGGAGTAGTACAGGTACCAGTGGCCGTCGAGGAAGTGGATCTCCGGCGCCCAGATGTTGGTGTTGCGGGTGGAGGTGGTGTCACTCCAGATCTGGACACTGGCGGCCGTGGAGAGCCCGGCCAGGGTCGGCGACTTCCGCATGGTCAGCACACCGGTGAAGGACGTGGTGACCAGGTAGTAGTTGCCGTCGTAGTACTCGAGCCAGGGGTCGGCGCCCTTCTGCGTCTTGACCGGGTTGGTGTACGGGCGGCCCTCGGCGGCGGCGGCCGGGGTCGTCGCCGACACCATGGCGATCAGGACGGCGAGCACGCACAGGATCAGGGATCTGTGGCGTCTGGCGGGGGGCTGCTCGGGCTTCTTCGGCATGCGGGGACCGTTCCTGTCCGTAATTTCGAACGTGGTTCGTAAATTCGGTCAGAAGATAAGCGGGGGTCAAGATTCCGTCAACGCTTTCGTCACACGCGCTTTACCTGTGCGACTCCGTCCCGCGTACCAGGCGCGACGGAGCCGCTCACCGGCCGGCTCTCACGTCAGCCTGATGGAGCAGTCCGGCGTGCTCCTCAAGCACCCGTTTCAAGGCGGGAGTTGAAGGGGTTGAGGTTGCCGTGTCGGTCGCCGCGGGCGGCCCGTACGAGGGAGAAGTCGGTGGTGACGGCTTCTTCCAGGAGGTACGTCCGGCTGCGGAACTCCCGCGTCTCCTTCGGCGGGGAGGCCACGGAGACACTGCCGTCGGGGCCGTAGCGCCAGGGCAGTCCGCCGTCGGCGAACTGGGTGCCGACCCCGGCCGGGGTGTAGAAGGCGGGCTCTGCGGCATCCCCACCGTGCTCATCGGCGCCCTGCTCGTGCAGGGCGCCGACGGCCTGCGCGTCGTCTCCATGTTCAGAGCCGGAGGCTTCGGGCTGGGGAGAGCCGTAGCTCCGGCCCGATTCCAGTCGGTACGGGGTCACACCCTGCGGCGGGCGGACGGCAGAGGCACCGGGGCAACGCCTTCAATGACGGTGTTGCTGATGGTGCCGATGCCCTCGACCGTCATGGTGACGATGTCGCCGGGGACGAGCGGCGGGGGTTCGAAGTTGCCGCCGCGGCCCCAGAGTTCGGCCAGGCAGCCGCCGTTGCCGCAGGTACCGGAGCCCAGGACGTCGCCGGGGTGGATCCAGGTGCCGCGGGAGGCGTACGCCGCCATCTCCTCGAACGTCCGTGGCTCGCGGGATCGCTTGGGCCAAGGCGGTTCCTGCTGGGCTTGGCCGACCTGGCATGCCCGGCGGCACGCTGGTGAGTCGGTGAGTCGACGTTCGCCGTCCACTCGATGCGACCGCGCCCGTTGGTTCGCGCCGGGGAGTGCGAGCAGGCCTGCCCACACTTCCCGGCGCTGCCAGCGGCGGAAAAGCCCGCAGACAGTTGCTAGGCCCATGGCAGGACGGAGAGGTCCCGCTTCGAAGCCCCGGTCCGCACTCACCACCGGAACCTCGATCACCATCCGCTTCGACCTGGACGGTTGGCGGTCGTCGCTGCGGCGGCCCGCGTCCATCGATCGTCCTCAGCGGCATGGCCATCCACCGCCGGCTGCTGATAGTGGCTGCCGGTATGGCGAAGGCGCAGAAACGTAGTGGCGACGTGCCTTTTCGCGGTTGCCGCAGACGGCCATCGAGCACCAGCGGGCACCGTTGGCGCGGCTGCGGTCGAGCAGGAACAGCCGGCACTCGTCGTTGGCGCGGGGCGTAGCCGGCCGGGCAGTTGCTTCTCGGTGGCGGCTCGGGCGAGAACCGCCGCGACGGCAGGCCGGGCCTGCGGAGGAGCTTGATCATCCACTGTCCACCAGATCCCGGAGTGATCTCCGGGATCTGGTGGACCTTCGAGCAGCGGGCTCAACGCGGCGGGCGAGCTTTCTCCGCGCAGTATGTCCCGCGTCTCACGCAGCAGCGCCAGTTCCGCGGGCTGTCTTCGCCGCCGTGCTCCCGCGCCCAGGGCCCGAAGGGGAACGGTGCGTCGACACCTAAATCGACAGCAACGCGACAGCGCGCTTTTACTCACTCCTGGGCTTGAGCGGGTCAAGATCTCGACACGGTCTGAATCGCGGTCGATCGACACCTGCACCGCATGCACAGATCTACGAAACGTGCCAGCGAAGGGAAACGTCAGCATGACCAGCGAATCAATTGAGCCCACCGGGGCACCGGCTCGCCGTACCATCGTGGCGGCGGTCGGAGCAGCGGGGCTCGCCGTCGCGCTGACTGCGTGCGGATCGGACGGGTCCTCCGACTCCTCCTCCACAACCCAGGCCGGCGCCAATGCGAGCGGCGGCGACGCGAGCAGCAGCGCCTCGTCCGGCTCCGGCGGCACGGCCCTCGCCAAGACCTCCGACATCCCGGAGGGCGGCGGCAAGATATTCAAGGACCAGGGCGTGGTGGTCACCCAGCCGACGGCGGGCACGTACAAGGCGTTCTCGTCCAAGTGCACGCACCAGGGCTGTGCGGTGGCCAGCATCACCAACGGCGTCATCGTCTGTCCGTGCCACAAAAGCGAGTTCTCGGTGGCGGACGGCAGCGTGAAGAAGGGTCCCGCGACCAAAGCGCTGCCCGCCGAGCAGATCACCGTGAGCGGGGACTCGATCACCCTGGCGTGACGCCCGTACGTGGGGGCCGCTTGAAGCAGCCCCATGCGGACGGCGACGGTCCAGATCGCGGTGGTGATGCCGTGGGCGTCGGCGAGGAGGGCGCGACGGCGAAGCCGCCGTCGCGCCACAGGCGGTAGACCCCGACGGCGCGGGCGTGCCTTCTCGGTCCCGTCTCCGGTGCGCACTTCAACCCTCAGCACGTCGAGCGCCCGCCGGTCCGGCGTCAGCACGCGCTCGAAGAGTTCGACGGGGGTCCTCCGGGTTGTGGACCGCTCGGGATGCGCCTTGGCCATGGCCGGTAAGTGGTGAGGAAACGGCCCCGAGAGAAAGCGGCCTCGCACGGAGCCCTCGACGGTTGTCGGGGGCGGTCGAGGCCGAGTCTCGTTGAGGCGTGCTGACAGCCGCGAGGGACGGCGGTCGGACGTCCACGGTCGCACGGCGACCTGTACCCCGGCGTGCCGAGGCCAGCGGCTGTTCCACCCCGGTGTCCCGTTCGGTCTGCGGCGGCGGGCTCCGCGACATCTCCCGCGGGTAGGCTTCGCCAGATCAGGCGAAGTCGGCGGGGACGAGGCATGGGCGGGGTCGAGACGACGCGGGGTGGCGGGGCTGAGCGGGCGACCTCGCGGGATGTCGCCCGGCTTGCCGGGGTGTCGCACACGGCCGTGTCCTTCGTCTTCAACGGGCGTGCCCAGGGCAACCTCTCCGCCGAGACGCAGGAGAAGATCCGCAAGGCGGCCGAACAGCTCGGCTACCGGCCGAACGCGGTCGCCCGTGGCCTGCGCCGGCGTCGTACCGCCGTGATCGGTCTGGTCACGGACGAGATCGCCACCTCGCCGTTCGCCGGGCGGCTGCTGCGCGGGGCCATGGACATGGCGTGGAGCAGTGAGCACCTGGTGCTCACCGTCGACTCCGGGCAGGATGCGGTCGCCGAGGACGCGGCTGTCGCCGAACTGCTCGACCGGAGGGTCGACGGGATCATCTACGCCGCGCTGTCGTTGCGCCGCGCCCGAGTCCCGGAAGGGCTGCACCGCACGTTCGCCGTGTTCGCCAACTGTCTCCCCGAGGACGGCTCCCTCCCGGCCGTCATCCCCGCCGAGCGGGCCGGTGGCCGCAGCGCCGCACGCGTCCTTGTCGACGCGGGCCACCGCCGTGTCGCCCTGGTGGGCGGTCTGGACGACATCGCGACCGCGGAACGGCTGCGCGGCTTCCGGGACGCGCTGCGGACGGTGGGGCTGACGGCTGGGAAGGACTGGGTCGTGCGCACGGGAGGGGAGATCTCCGCCGGGTACGAGGGAGCGCTGCGGCTGCTGGACGGTGTTCCCGCCCACCGGCGGCCCACGGGGATCGTCTGTTACAACGACCGGGTCGCCGCGGGCGTCCTCCACGCCGCCGCGCGCCTGGGCCTCGACGTGCCCGCCGAGCTGTCCGTCGTCGGCTATGACGACCAGGAACACATGGCGGCTTTCCTCAGCCCGCCCCTCACCACGGTCGCTCTGCCCCATCGCGCGATGGGAGAGACGGCCGTCCGCCTGCTCCTGGACGCCATCGACAGCGGGACCGCGCCGCCGGTCACCACCCGGCGGCTGGAGTGCCCCGTCGTCACGCGGGGTTCGGTGGGACCAGCTCCCAGCCCGTGACCTCGACGTCCGTCCCCGCCACGGTCAGCTCCGCGATGTCGTCGTCCCGTCGGTACACCCGTTCCGTGGCCGTCGCCCGGTCACCCGCGAACAGTTCCAGCAGGGAGCCGTCCACGAGGATCCGTACGGTGAGGGTCTCGCCCGGCGGGGTCGGCAGGACCAGGGGGGCCGTGCCGTCCGGACGGGAGCGTGGCCAGGCCGTGCGGTCCAGGGTCACCGTGCCGGACGCCGGATCGAGTCGCACGGTCAGTTCGGCCCCGGACGTGGCCCGCAGCAGACTCACGGTCGCCGCTGAACGGGCGGTCACCAGCAGGTCGTACGCGAGGGGGAGTGGCCGGTGCGATCCTGGTGCGGCCGTGAACGGGACGGCCGCTCGCAGTAGTTCGAGCTCCGGAGCCGGTACGACCCGTAGTGTGCCGTCCTCGTGGGTGTCCATCACCCGGGGTGCCGTGAGGACGCCGGACCAGCCCGCGCGGTCCACCTCCTCGGGCGGGCGTGACTCCCAGGACCAGCCCCAGAGCAGGGCACGGCCGGACTCCGTGTCCTGCAGGACGGAGGGGGCGTAGAAGTCACGGCCGAGGTCCAGCGGGCCGCCGCCCGTACCGGCCGCGAACCTCGGTCCACCGTCCGCCTGCTCCACCAGACGGCCCGTGACGTACGCGGTGCTCAGCGGGTCGCCGTCCCACAGGGCCACCGCCAGCACCCAGTCGCCCCCGGGGGTCGCCCACAACTGCGGGCACTCCCAGCCGATCGCCCGCTTGCCGAAGGCGCGGGCCGCCACCGGGTCCCGGCCGTCCAGCAGGACCCCGGCGAACCGCCAGTCGTACAGGTCCTCACAGTCGTACACCAGGACGGACGGGGTGCCGTCGGCGTGGCCGGCGCCCATCAGCGCCCAGCGGCGTCCGGCGAAGCGGAAGACGAAAGGGTCCCGGAACATCGTCACGCCCAGGCCGGGTGGTGGGCCGGCGACCACCGGCACCGGCAGTTGCTTCCACTTCTGGAGGCCGTCGTCCTCGGTCACGGCGAGACAGATCGCGCTCAGGCCCTGGTGGTCGTGGTCGATCCCGGAGTACACCGCTGTCGGTACACCACCGTCGTCCACCACGCAGCCGGACCAGCAGCCCGCCTCGTCCGGGCCGTCGGGCATGGGGCGCAGGGCGATCCCGTGGTCGTCCCAGTGGGCGAGGTCGGGGCTGGAGGCGTGGCCCCAGTGAACGTTCGTGTGCACGGGGGCGTCGGGGTTGTACTGGTAGAAGAGGTGGTATCGATCGCCCCAGCGGAACGGGCCATTCGGGTCGTTCATCCAGTTGGCCGGCGGGCGGACCCTGAAACGCGGGCTGTTGGCGTCGTTCGACCGGCTCACGGAACTCAACGATTGACTCCTGCGGATGTGATGCCCTCGCGCAGAGGGCGCTGGCCGACGACGAACACGGCGACGGCGGGGATCATGGAGAGGACGACTCCGGCGAGGACGACGGAGATCGAGCCGGTGCCGAGGTTGCCCTGGAGGGAGACCAGGCCCAGGGGCAGCGTGAGGTTCTCGGTGGAGGTTTCGAGGATCAGCGGCCGGAAGAACTCGTTCCAGTGGTAGTTGAAGGCCAGCACGCCGACGATGGCGAGACCGGGGGCCGCCAAGGGGGCGTACACCGAGCGGAAGACGCGCCACGGACCCGCGCCGTCGATCATCGCCGCCTCGCCCAGGTCCTTCGGCATGCCCATGAAGTACTGGCGCATCAGGAAGGTGCCGAAGGCCGTCGGGAAGGCCGGGACGATGAGGCCGAGCAGAGTGTCGGTCAGACCCATCGTCTTCAGTTCCAGGAAGACCGGGACCATCGTGACCTGCAACGGCACCATCATCGTGGCCAGGACCAGCGCGAACAGCGGCTTCTTGAAGCGGAATTCGAGGCGGGCGAAGGCATAGCCCGCCAGGCCCGCGGTGATCATCTGGCCGGCCGCGATCAGCGCGGTCACCAGGGTGGAGTTCAGCGCGTACAGCCAGACGTCGATCTGGTCGAAGACCCCGCGGTAGGCGTCGACGGTGGGGTTCGTGGGGATGATCTTCGGCGGCAGGTCGAAGGACTCCGCCGGCGTGCGCAGTGACGTCGACACCGTCCAGATGACCGGGCCGAGCGTCAACAGGGCGCACAGCGCCAGGCCCGCGATCCGGCCCCAGGGCGCCAGGCCGTGCCGTACGCGTGACGCGGTGGGGCTCGTACGGGGACCCGGCATCGAACCCGATGCCGGGCCCGATACCGAACCCGAGAGGGAACTCGTACTCATCTGACTCACCCGGCTCACTGGTAGTGGACGTAACGCCGGCTGAGCCGGAACTGGAGTGCGGTGACCGCCATGATCAGGGCGAAGAGCAGGACGCCCACGGCGGACGCCTCGCCGAAGCGGAGCTGCTCGAAGGCCGTCTCGTAGATGACCATCACGACCGTGCGCGTCGAGTCGCCGGGACCGCCCGCCGTGAGGACGTACGGCTGCTCGAAGACCTGGAGGGCGTTGATGATGCCGACCACGGACGCCACCAGTAGCGTGGGCGACAGCAGCGGCAGGGTGATGGCGAGGTGTTTGCGCACCCCGCTCGCGCCGTCCAGCGAAGCCGCCTCGTGCACCTCCTTCGGGATGTTGTTCAGGCCGCCGACGAACAGCAGGAACGAGAAGCCGAACTGCTGCCAGACGTACGCCAGGACCACGGCCGCCATCGCCCCGTTCTCCGAGGTCAGCCAGGGGACCGAGGGGACACCGACCGTGCCGAGGAGCCAGTTCACGGGGCCGAAGTCCTGGTTGAACAGGTACTTCATCACCACCGAGATGGACGCGGCGGACAGCACCAGCGGGAAGAAGAACGCCGAACGGAACACGGACCGCAGCCACTTGGGCATCTGGCCGTTCACCGCGATCGCCAGCACGAGCGCGATCAGCAACTGGAGTGCGACCGCGAGCACCATGAAGACGAGCGTGTTGCGGAAGGAGACGAGGACCGTCGAATCGGTCAGGATCTCCCGGTAGTTGGCCGCTCCGGCCCACCGCGGGTCGTCGATCACGTCCCACTGGAACAGGCTGAGGACGACCGAGCCGACGATCGGTACGACCGTGAAGACGACGATGCCGACGACGGTGGGCGCGAGGAACAGGACGGCGAGGAGACGGGTGCCCCGGGTGCGGAGGGTGGTGGCGGCCGTGGACTCGGATGCCTTACGGGGCTGACCGGTCCCGCGGTTCCTGCGGCTCCTGCGGATGCGGGAGGGCTCCGGCCCCACGGGCCTGATCTCGGTGTTCGTCACACTTCACGCTCCATGGCCTTCTCCAGGTCCCCCTGCAGCCGGCGCAGCGCGGGACGCACCGCGCCGGGGCTCGCAAGGGCGGTTCCGGTGTGCTTGATCAGCAGCTGTTCGACCTCGTTGACCTGCGGCGGGGCCGGGATCGGGCCGGTGGTGGGGATCTTGTCGAGGGTGTCGTAGAAGACCTGCCAGTGGGCCGGGCCGGTCTCCCGGTAGCGGGCCTCGTCGACCATGGAGCGGCGGGCCGGAGTGGTCTGGTTGGCCGCGAAGAGCTGGGTCATCACGTCCTTGCGGGCGGTGTACTTGATGAACTCCCAGGCCTCGTCCCGCATCTTCGACGTGCGCAGCATCGCGTACCCGGCGGCGCCGAACTGGTGACGCCGGGTACGCCGGCGCGGGAAGTACCGCACGTCGTAGTCGGCCGGTTTCATGCCCGCCTGGTGCAGGCCGCCCGCCCAGAAGCCGCCCGCGGGCGTGACGCCGACGCGGCCGGTGGAGAAGACGCCGACGAGGTTGCGGCCGTCGCCGCCCTCCGGCCGGGTGCACAGGTCCTCCTGGACGAGGGAGGAGAGGTAGTCGTAGACCTCCGTGACGCGGTCGGAGTCGGCCAGGGGTGTCGTCCACCGGTAGCCGCCGCCCCGGCCGCGCCGCTGTGCCTCGGGATAGAAGGAGTTCCAGAGCCAGTCGCCGCCGGGGGCCTTGGACTCGGTGAGGAGGTTGGTGTCGTTGGCGAAGAGCCAGGGGACCACTCCGCCCCACAGCCGGTTGGTCCAGAAGTACGGGGTGAACCGGTCGCCGTTGCTGCGTTTCATCGCTCGCAGCAGCGTGGTGAAGTCGTCGTGGGTCCAGTCGTCGTCGGGGAGGTCGGCACCCGCGCGTTCGAGGACCCGGCTGTTGAGGTACATGTCGGCCGCGTTGAACTCGACCGGCAGCTGGTAGAGGCTCCCCTCGTACATCATCGACTCGACCAGCGAGGGATGGACGTCGGCGAAGTACGTGCGCAGCTCGGCCGCGTCCCGCTTCGCCCACCTGTCCAGCGGTACGCCGAGCCGCTGGGCGAAGAGCTGCACGCCCTCGGTGGCGACGTACACGAGGTCGGGTGCCGTGCCCGCGGCGATCTGGGTGAGGATCTTGGAGAAGAAGTCCGACCAGTCGTAGGCCTGTACGGGGTTGATGCGGATCCTGATGTCGGGGTGGACCTCGCGGAAGCCGTCGCGCAGGGCGCGCTGCGCCTCGGGGTTGAAGGCGGAGCCCAGGGTGGCGATGACGAGCGAGCCGTCGTCGCGGCCGGGGATGTCGGCGCCGGTGAGGCGGTCCCAGCCGGCCGCGACACCGGCGAGAGCGGCGGCTCCGGCGCCGTATGCGCCGTAACGCATCAGGGCCCGTCGGGAGAGGAGCGAGTCGGTCATCGGCGAGCCTAACTCGTGTTAGCCGGAGTGTGATTTCACGATGATGAGAACCCCGCTGCGGCTCTGTCAAGGGATGTGCGCGGATGGGAAGTTGCGAACGGGCGGGCGCGAGAGGGCTTGACCTTTAACGAGTTAGGTATACGGTTCCGGTCCAGATGAGCCGCGTCCCGACGACGACGTCGGGGAAGGGAGGCGCACGATGCGTGGCATGAAGAGGAGTTCGCTCGGCCCGGGGGAGACACTGTCCAGGCGGTCGCTGCTGACGGCCTCGGCCGTCGGCGCCGCCGGTGTTCTGCTGCCGGACCTCGTGAGACCGGCGGTGGCGGTGCCCCGCGAGGCGACGGCCGCGTGCACGGGCAGCTACCGCGCCGAGTACCACTTCACGGTCCCCGACCAGTGGATGAACGACCCGCAGCGCCCGATCTGGATCGACGGCGAGTACCACTACTACTACCTCTACAACGCCGACTACTCGACGGGCGGCACGACGGCCGGCACCGCCTGGCGCCTGGCCACCAGCACCGACCTCGTCTCCTTCACCGACCGGGGCATCGCCGTGCCGAAGGACACGACGCCCAACGGCGATGTCTGGTCCGGCTCGGCGGTGGTCGACACGGACGACACGGCGGGCTTCGGTGCGGGCGCGGTGATCGTCCTCGCCACCATGGCGCCCGACGAGGTCACCCAGGCCCAGTACCTGTACTACTCGACGGACGACGGCCGCACCTTCACGAACCACGGCACCGCCCCGGTCCTCCCCAACCCCGGCGTACGGGACTTCCGCGACCCCAAGGTGATCCGCGACGAGGAGCGCGGGCGGTGGGTGATGCTGCTCGCCGAGAACGACAAAGTCGGCTTCTACCACTCCGCCGACCTCAAGGCGTGGACGTACGTCGGCGGCTTCATAAAGGGCGGCATCGGCGTCCTGGAGTGCCCCGACCTTTTCCGGATCAGGGCGGACGACGGGACCTGGAAGTGGGTGCTGGGCGCCAGCGCCAACGGCAAGGGCTCCGGGCTGCCGAGCACGTTCGCGTACTGGACGGGTTCCTTCGACGGTACGACCTTCACCGCCGACGCGTCCGATCCCCAGTGGCTGGACCACGGCTGGGACTGGTACGCGGCGGTCACCTTCGACAAACGTGACGCGAGCGGGATCCTGGACTCTGACGCGCGGTATGCGATCGGCTGGATGAACCACTGGGACTACGCGACCACCACGCCCACCATCGAGTGCGACGGCTTCAACGGGACCGACTCGATCGTCCGAGAGGTACGGCTGAAGCACGCGTCGGGTACGTATTACCTGGCGTCCCAGCCGGTGGCGGCCCTGGACGACCATGTGTCGCGCACGGTGGACCTCGGCGACATCGCGGTCGACGGCACACGACCGCTCGACTACACGGGTACCGCGTACGAGCTGACCTGTGAGATCACCTGGGACCAACTGGTCGGCGCCGGCCTCCAGTTGCGGCGGTCGTCGGACGGTGGGCGGCACATCGACGCGGGAGTCTACGGCGACTACGCCTTCGTCAACCGCGGTTACACCGTGAGCCCCGACACCTCCGGCCGTTGGCAGGAGAGCCGCACGCCGTTCGACCTGTCCGCCGGCACGGTCCGCCTGCGGATCCTCGTCGACCGCACGTCCGTCGAGATGTTCGTCGGCGACGGCCGGTACGTGCACTCGACCGAGGCCTTCCCCGACCCGTCCGACACCGCACTGGCGCTGTTCACGATCGACGGGCAGGCGGTGTTCCGGAACGTGGTGATCCGGGAGTTCACGGTCTGATCCGACGGGGCGGTGGCCGGGGCGCGCCGGGAGGCTGCCGACGACCGGCGCGCCAGGGCTCTCCATACCGAGGCAAGCCAGGGCCTGTCCGGCGGATCAGGTCGGCTGCAAGAGACGGCGCTTTCCAGGCAACCCGAGCGGGGTCATGGGGGTCCCCCCGCTCGAGCGAAGCCGAAAGTGGGGGAGACTGACGACAACGCGTTCGCCTCCTGGTCGCCCGTGGACCTCGTCGCCGAGAGCAGACAGCGTGTTTCCGCGCGCCGAAGCGACGGCGGAGGAGATCGCGGCGGCCAGGCGGCGATGGCACATACGTACACGAAATACGTACTCCTACCGACGTGTCCCTGACACGTGTGCCGTTTTCTTGCATTCATGACGACACCGGGCGTGAAAGCGCAGATGCCGACGAGTGTCAGGCTGGCGTTGGTGGGGGTTTGGGTCCAGGCCGTGCTGAACCTGGCGGCGGGATTCCTGTTGCTGGCCTTGGTGAACGACGCGGCGGACCACGGTCAGGACGAAGGGGCCGGGCTGCTCCGGTTCCTGGCGGTGCTGTCGCTGCTGATCGCCGGGGCGCTTCTGCTGTGCGGCGTTTTCGCGGGCAAGCGGTCGAACGGGATACGTGTCACGGTCATCGTCATCGAGGCGCTGAGCCTGCTGATCGGTGTGCTGGGCCTGCTCCAGGGCGGCTTCTCGGCTCTCCCGGGCATCGTCTTCGCCCTCGTCGTGCTGCGAAACTTCAGCGCCGTGGAAGCCAGGAACTGGTTCGACCGATGAGGTGCGTACCGAGGCGCACACCTGGGCGGAAAGACTCCGTCGTGCCGGTCGTCGCGGCACTCGCCGTGGCCGTCCTGTTCACCGGGGGTTGTTCGAGCGCCCACGGCACCTCCCATTCCGGGGATCCGTCCGAGAGCGCGACGGGGGTGTCCGAGTCGCCGAGCCCTTCGCCGACCCCGTCTCTCACTCCCCCGTATCCGACGGGGGCGTCCGGTTGCCACGACAACAAGGGGTGGACGGCCGAGGAATCCAGGGACTGGGTCCGGCTCGCCGTCGACACGCCCAAGGAGAACTCTGTGAGCGTCGGGCTGAGGATTGCCAGCCTGCCGGGGTACATCGGACCGCTCTGCCGGAAGATCACGGTGCAGGTCGAGTTCTGGAAGCTGGTGTACGGAGTCGCGAACGGCGCCGACGGCGAACGCCTCTCGGACGGGGCGCGACCCGACTACTACTTCGACATCCGCCGGGTGAAACGCGTCGAACTCCATGAGGACGCGGGCGTCGAGCGGAAGATCGCCCTGCCCGCTTCCCTCTACGCGACGGACCGCAGTCCCTGTGAGGGCGCCCTCCTCTCGATCACCGTGGGCAAGCCGCTGACGAGCAAGGAACTGCCCAAGGAGGTCGAGGTCGGCGGCGAAGAGGACCTCTGGGGTCGCGCCACTGTGGACTTCCGGTCGCAGCGGGTCGCCGACTACGAACTGTCCGAGCCCTCGGCACCGCAGGTGTGCAGCCCGGACGGCAAGCCCACCGCCGACCCGGCCGATGTACCCACACCGGGCTCCCAGCCGACGGACCTCTACCCGACGGACCTCTACCCGACGCCCGACAGAAGCTTCGACATCGACGACCTCCTGCGCTCTCCCACGCCCTGAACTTCTTCCGCGGGGAGCCGGGCACGCACCGGCCTCTTCACCACCACATCAACAGGCCCTGCCACAAGGACAGTTCGGCAGGGCCGCCCGACCTCACCTTGGGGAATCACATGCGCATACGCGCTGCTGCCACCGTCCTTTCCGGCGCCGTCGTACTCTCGGCGCTCGTTCTTCCGAGCGCCGCCCAGGCAGCGGAGCACCCTGGGGCGGCGACGGATCTCAGAGTCTTCGCCTCGCAGAGCGTCCGGCCGCAGGACGCGCTGGGCGGCACCACATTCAAGAACGGAGTCGTCAACAAGGGCAAAGACATCGTTCTCGGCGTAACGGGCAAGAAGGCCGTTCCCGTCACGTTCACCGCCTTCGACGAGGAAGGCGTAGCCATCACCCAGGCGTTCCTGTGGCAGGGCACCGACAGTTCGAGCACGGACACCATCACCGGCGGCCTGGAGTCGGACGACTACCCCACCTGCACGGAGACGCCGGTCCAGAACGGCTACAGCTACAGCTGCAAGACGGTCTTCACCATCGACCCCGCGGTCGCCTTCAAGGACGGCAACGGCACCGCGGGGACCTGGAAACTCTTCCTGGGCGCCTACGACCTCTACGCGAACGCCAGTTACGACGACGACGTCGCCAGGACCAAGATCAAGCGTGCCGCCAAGCTGACCGCCAACGCCTCCCCGGAGCCGGTGAAGAAGGGCAAGACCATCACGGTCACCGGCAAGCTGAGCCGCGCCAACTGGACCACGGGCAAGTACGCGGGATACACGAGCCAGCCGGTGCAGTTGCAGTTCCGCAAGAAGGACAGCAGCACCTACACCACCCTCAAGACGGTCAAGACCAACAACACCGGCGCCCTGAGCACCACCACCAAGGCCGGCTCCGACGGCTTCTACCGCTTCGTCTTCGCCGGCACCACGACGACCGGCACCGCGAAGGCGACCGGCGACTTCGTCGACGTCAAGTAGGCCGCTTCCCGGCCGAGACCGCGGTGGCCGGTTCGCAGAGGCTGACTGATCACCGCCGAGGGGGCACCCGGGCCAGGCTCAGTCCTGCTCCGCGCGGGCGTCCCCGAAACGGCTCCCGGTGCGGCGGCGGGCCATCAGCGTGGCCGGGACGGTACCGCTGGTGCCTCGTCCTGGAGCCGGTCGTTGCCACGGGGCGCCGGCTCCTCCTCCGGAGCCGCTGCCGGGATCGGCGGGATGTGACGCAGCAGTGTCATCACCAGTGCCGCCGTCACCAGCGCGAAGCCCGCGCTCACCGTCGCCGCGGTCTGCAGTCCCGAGGTGAACGCCTCCCGGGCGACGGCGACCAGTTCCGTACCGTTCGGCAGGCGCTCGGCCGCTGCCAGCGCCGCGCCCAGCGTGTCCCGTGCCTCCGGCGGGGCGTCCGAAGGGATGCCGCCGCGGTAGACCGCCACGGCGACACTGCCGGTGACCGCGATGCCCAGAGCCAGGCCCAGGTCGTACGCCGTCTGACCGGTCGCCGCCGCTGCTCCCGCCTTCTCCGGCGGAGCGGAGCCGACCGCCAGCACCGTACCGAGCACGCTGATCGGGGCCACGCCGAACATGATCACTGCGAGCGCGGTCGACGTGGGGACGACACCGGTCGTCACCACCATCGTCCCGTAGCCGGTCAGCGAGACCAGCAGGCCGCCGAACAGTACGTAGGCCGGGCGGACGCGCCGTGCCAGTACCGGCGTCAGTTGCGAACCGGTCACCAGCCCCGCAGCGCCCGGCAGCAACCACAGCCCCGCCTCCAGCGGTGACTTTCCCGCCACCGCCTGGAGGTACTGCGGGACCAGGTACTCGACGCCGTTCAGCGCCGTCATGCCCAGCAGCAGCGTGAGCAGGGCACCCGTGAAGGCCCGGTGGCGGAAGAGGCGCAGGTCCAGGAACGGGGTCTCCAACCGGTTCTGACGGCGGATGAAGACGATCAGGAAGCCCAGTCCGGTGGCGAACGCCGTGGCCGCCGTCGCGTTCGGGCCGTGCTCGGCCACGCCCTTGATGCCGTACACCAGTGGCAGCACCGTCAGCAGGAAGAACAGCACGCTCGTCAGGTCCAGCCGTCCGGCCGCCGGATCGCGGTACTCGGGCAGCAGCACCGTGGCGACGCCCAGCACCGGCACCATGACCGGCACACCGATCAGGAACACCGAGCCCCACCACCAGTTGTCCAGCAGAACGCCTCCGGCGATCGGCCCGACGGCCAGGCCCACGGAGAGGGCGCTCACCCACATAGCGATCGCCGTGGCCCGCTGTCGCGGATCGGCGAACATATGGCTGATCAGTGAGAGCGTGGACGGGAGAACGGCCGCCCCCGCCACGCCGAGCACCGCACGGGCCATGATCAGGGTCTCGGGGTCGGGCGCGTAGGCGGCGACGAGCGAGGCCGCGACAAAACCGGCCGAGCCGGCCATCAGCAGCTTGCGGCGGCCGATGCGGTCACCGAGCGTGCCCATGATCACGAGCAGGCCGGCGGTCAGGAAACCGTAGATGTCGGTGATCCACAGCACTTCCGCGCCGCTGGGCCGCAGGTCGGCGGTCAGATAGGGCGTGGCCAGCCACAACACGCCGAGGTCGGCCGTCATCAGAGTCACGGGAAGCAGGAGTACGGCGAGGCCGAGCCATTGGCGGGCACCCGCCCGGGAGGGCGTCAGTGAAGTCATGGGGAGACTGTCCGGTGCGGTGCTTCGGGTTCGGCTCGGACGGTGTTGCGGTGCTGTTGCGACGGCGCCCGGGAGCGGCGACGAGCAGCACAGAGGCGAGCGACGGTGGGAGGAAACGGCCGCGGCCACCCCGATGGCCCAAGGCCGGCCGGGGTGGCCGCGGTGGTGCTCTTGTCAGTTCCGTTGGTCCAGGGCCGCCGCCGCAGCCGACAGGATCTTCCGTACCCGGCCCGGGCGCGACGCCTCCGGGACGCCGGAGAGCTCGGTGTCGAACACGAGGCGGACCGTCGAGTCGGGGATGCCGCAGTACTGCGATATCCCCACGCGCAGCTGGACGTCCATCGCGGTGTCGAGGCCCGCCTTCTCGTACTCCGGCGCGGAACCGCCCGCCAGTCCCAGCCACACCATCCGCCTGCCCGCGAGGCGTGGCGTGCTGCGGCCGTACGCGAAGCCGTAGTTCCATACCCGGTCGATCCAGCCCTTGAGGATGGCGGGCGGCCCGAACCACCACACCGGGAAGACGACGAGGATGTCGTCGGCGGCCGTGATGCGCTCCATATGGGCGTGCACCACGGGCGAGTACCGCTTCTCACGGTCCGCCCAGTCCGGTTCGTCGACCGGAGCCAGGCGCGGGTCGAACTCCTCGGCGTACAGGTCGAGCAGGTCGACGGTGCCGCCACCGTCCTTTATGCGGGCGTGCAGGTGGGCGGCCGTCTGGGCGGTCAGCGAGTCGGGGCGTGGGTGGGCGACGACGAGGAGGGTGTGGGGCATGATGCGGCTCTCCTTCCCAGGAGCGGGGGCGCCGGCCTCGGAGGCCGGCATCGGGCGGGGGATCAGTTGCCGGGATCAGACGCCAAGGCCGGAGCCGCCGCTGGCGTCGATGCTCTGGCCGGTGACCCAGCGGCCGTCGTCGGAGGCGAGGAAGGCGACGACGTCGGCGACGTCGTCCGGCCGGCCGACCCGATTGAAGACGGAGAACGCGGCGGCGTGTGCCTTGGCGTCAGGATCCGCCATCCATGGGTGGATGTCCGTCTCGATCGTGCCCGGGGAGACGGCGTTGACCGTGACGCCCCGCGATCCCAGAGTCTGGGCGAGCGTGAGGGTCAGCACCTCCACCGCGCCCTTGGCGGCGGCGTAGGAGGTCATCCCGGGGAAGGCGACCTTGGTCACGCCGGAGGAGATGTTGATGATGCGGCCGCCGTCGCGCAGCCGGTCCAGGCCCTTCTGAATCACGAAGAAGGGCGCCTTGGCGTTGACCGCGAAGACCTTGTCGTAGTCGGCCTCGGAGACCTCGTGGATCAGGCCCGGGCCCGCGATGCCCGCGTTGTTCACCAGGATGTCGACACCGTCGGCGTGCTCGTCGAACGCCTTCCAGAGAGCGTCGGCGTCGCCGGGAACACCCAGCTCGGTACGGAAGGAGAAGGCGCTGCCGCCCGCGGCCTCGATCGCGGCCACTGTCTCCTTCGCCGCCGTCTCGTTCGAGGCGTAGTGCACGGCGACACGGGCGCCGTCCCCGGCCAGCCTCACGGCGATGGCCCGGCCGATGCCGCGGCTGCCGCCGGTGACCAGTGCCGTCTTGTTCGTCAGTCGTCCCATGGTGGTTCTCCTTGGTCGGTGTTCCGACGTGCCGCGTCCCGCGCGGGGATTCCGCGTTGGGGGTCCCGCGTTGTGGGGTCCGCGGTCTGCGTTCCGTTTGCTTCGGATGCTCGGATGCTCGGATGCTCGGAGTTCGGTTGAGAGGACTGTCGTGCCCGGCGCTTCGAGTCCGGCTCGGGCGGTGTTACGGATCTGTTCGGGTGGGTTCGGGGCGGCCGGGTTACCGTGGGCGGCATGCGATTCGGGGTACTGGGGGAGACGGCCGTCTGGACGGATGACGGGCAGCCCGTCCGAGTTCCCGAACTCAAGGTCCGTGCCCTGCTCGCCTCCCTGCTCGTCGAACCGGGACGGCCCGTCGCCGCGCACCGGCTGATCGACGACCTGTGGGGTGACGAGCCGCCCGGCAACCCGACGCGGGCCCTCCAGGCGAAGGTCTCCCAGCTGCGGCGAGTGCTCGACGAGGCCGAGGCGGGCGGGCGTGAGCTCGTAGTGTCCCGTGCGCCCGGCTACCAACTCGTCGTTGCCGAGCAGGCGTTGGACGCCCACCGGTTCGCCGGGCTCGCCGCGCGGGCGAGGACGGCGTCGGACGCCCGCACCAGGGCTGGGCTGCTGGCCGGCGCGCTGGCCTTGTGGCGGGGGCCCGCGTTCGCCGATTTCGCGGAGGAGCCGTTCACCCGGGCGGCCGTGAACCGGCTGGAGGAGGACCGGCTCGCCGTACTCGAAGCGCATGCCGAGGCACGGCTGGACGCGGGCGAACACGCCGAACTCGTCGGCGAGTTGGCCGAGCTGGTCGAACGGCATCCGCTGCGAGAACGGCTGCGGGCCGTGCAGTTGCGGGCGCTGTACCGGGCCGGCCGGCAGAGCGAGGCGCTCACCCAGTACGAGGACCTGCGCGCCCGGCTCGCCGACGAACTCGGCCTCGATCCGAGCCCGGAACTCGTCGAGCTGCACGGGGCGCTGTTACGGCAGGAGGTCGGCACAGGTGCCCCGGGTGCCGCCCCGAATACCGCGGCCGAGGCCGCCCGTGGAAACATCCTCACGCCGATCAGCGTGCTCGTCGGCCGGGACGACGACATCGCCGACGTACGCGAACTCCTCGCCGGGCGCCGACTGGTCACCCTGACCGGGCCCGGCGGCGTCGGCAAGACCCGGCTCGCCGTGGCCGTCGCCGAGCAGATGTACGACACCTGCCCGGACGGGGCGTGGCTCGTCGAACTCGCCGGCGCCGGGGCCGGCGGCGACCTGGCCGAGGTCGTCGCCGTCGCGATGGGGCTGCGCGACGACGGGGTCTGGGGCGTACGGCCCGAGGGCGGCCTGACGCCGGGCGCCGCCGAGCGACTCGCCGACGTGCTGCGCGGCAAGCGGATGCTGCTCGTCCTCGACAACTGCGAGCACGTCGTGGACGAAGCCGCCGCGCTGGTCGAACTGCTGCTGCGCACCGCGCCCGGACTGGTTGTCCTGACGACGAGTCAGGAGGCGCTGGCACTCGCCGGGGAGACCCTGTGGGCCGTGCCGCCGCTGGATGTCGAGGGTGCGGTCGAGCTGTTCGCGGTGCGGGCGGCGGCCGCCGCGCCCGGCTTCGCGCTCGACGACGACAACCGCGGTGCGGTGGAGTCGATCTGCCGTCGGTTGGACGGCATCCCGCTGGCCCTGGAGCTGGCCGCCACACGAGTGCGGGCACTCGGGGTGCACCGGCTGCTGGACCGGCTCGACGACCGGTTCCGGCTGCTGGGCGCCGGACAGCGTGGCGTCCCCGCACGGCAGCAGACCCTGCGCGCGATGATCGACTGGAGCTGGGAACTGCTGAGCGAGCCCGAGCGGGTGGTGCTGCGGCGGCTCGCCGTGCACGCCGAGGGCTGCACGCTGGAGGCCGCCGAGGAGGTGTGCGGGGGCGACGGGGTGGATGTGCTTGATCTCCTGGTGCGGCTGGTCGATCGGTCGCTGGTCGTCGTCGCGAGCGACCGGTACCGGCTCTTGGAGTCGGTGGCGGCGTACTGCGTCGAGCGGCTACGGGAGGCCGGTGAGCTCGCGGCGGTACGGCAACGGCATCTCGCGTACTACACGGGGCTCGCGGAGACCGCCGAGCCGCAGTTGCGCGGGCCCGGTCAGCGCGAGTGGCTGACCAGGCTGGACGCCGAGATCGCGAACCTGCGCTGGGCGTTGGAGGGAGCGGTGGAGCGCGGTGCCGCGGCGCACGCGCTGCGGCTCGTCGACGCCCTCGCCGGGTACTGGGTCCTGCGCGGGCGGCTCGGCGAGGCGCGCCGCTCGGTGACGTCCGCGCTCGAACTGGCGGGCGGTGACACGGCGTTGCGTGCGCGGGTGCGGGTGTGGCAGGTCGGCATCACGATCCTGGGCGGTGACGGCGAGGACCGGGCCGCGCGCATCGAGGCGGCGCTCAAGGAGTACGGGGAGGTGGGCGACGTCGCCGGGGGCGCGTGGGCACGGTGGTTCCTGGCGCACACGCTGTGCGGCACGGGCGATCCCTCCGAGGGCGGGGTGCTCACAGGGCAGGCACTGGAGGGATTCCGGGAGCTCGGCGACCGGTGGGGCGAGGCGGCGGCACTCGCCGACCGGTCGGTGCAGCGGCTGCTGACCGGCGACCCGGCGGGCGCGGAGAGGGACGCGGCGCGGAGCGTGGAGCTGTTCGGCGCGGTCGGCGACGCCTGCGGGCAGTTGTGGTCGGTGTACCCACGGGCGGCGGTCGCCGAGATCCACGGCGACTACGCGCGGGCGACCCGTCTGCAGCGGGACGCCCTGGTGACGGTAGAGGAATTCGGGCTCTCCACCCACGCGGTCGACCTGCTGTCGGGGTTGGGGCGGATCGCACTGCTGACCGGCGACTTCGACGGGGCTCGGGAGTACCACGAGCGCGCCCGGCGCTCCGCGGCCGAGATCGGCTACCGCGCGGGCGAGATCAACGCCGAGCTCGGGCTGGGGCTCGGCGCGCGGCGCGAGGGCCGGCTGGACGAGGCGGAGACGCATCTGCGGGCGGTGCGGGCGTGGCACACGGACGTCGGACTGGACGGTGCCAACGCGCTGCTCCTGGCCGAGCTCGGGTTCATCACCGAACTGCGGGGCGATGCGGGGGAGGCGCGGGCGCTGCACGAGGAGGGGTACGCCACGGCATGCTCGACGGGCGACCCGCGGGCGGTCGCCCTGGCCCTGGAGGGCCTGGCCGCTGCCCTTGCCCTCTCGGGCGAGGGGGAGCCGGCGGCCCTGCTGCTGGGCGCCGCCGCCGCCACCCGCGCCGCCACCGGCGCTCCCCTGCCCCCGGCGGAACGCGGCGATGTGAACCGCGCGACGGTACGGGCGCGGGAGGTACTGGAAGAGGGGGCGTTCGAGGCCGCATTCTTGCGCGGCGAGGGGCTCGATCCGGAGGAGGCGGTGGCGGTGGCAGCGGCAGGCGGGACACCGGCTGGGGCGGCAGGGCGTGCGTCGGTGAGCCGGCAGCGTCTCCGCGGCTTCAGTTTTTGATCCTGGGGACGTGTTGGGGGCGCGGGGTTGCGGTGGGGCCTGCTGACCACCGTCCGCAGGCCCTCTACCGGCCGCCCGGGAAGCTTCCGTGCGGGAAGCTTCCGTGCGGGACTGCCGACCGGGTTCGGCCGCAACGTCGAGGAACTCGCACCAGGGCGTGAGGCCTGTTGTGCGTGGGGCGGAAACTGCCCGCACAGAAAACGGCCCGGTCTGTTCGATGAGCTGCTCGAGTGGGGTGCCGCCGTCGCCCCAAGCCGACCCTGGTGGAGGCGCCGGCCGGCACCGGCCGGGCCGAGAGCGAACCGTGTGACTGCTTGTGAGGGGCCCCGGGATCCCCGGGGCCCCTCGAACGCGGTGGCAGGCCGCGGGGCAGCCGGCGTCCGGCGGCCCCGTCAGTGGGCGAACAGGGGCGACACGGCAGCCTCCGAACTGCTGTTCCAATACGTCACGCGGGCCTTGTCGTCCATGCGCACGCCGCCCTTCGGCAGCTCCAGGAGTACACCCTCGCCCGTGTTGGTGTCGGGGCTCTGACCGTGCGGGGCGAGCGCCAAGTTCTTCACGAGGGTGCTCACGTCGTCGTTGCTCTGGCGCAGGAGCAGACCCGCGTACGCCTCCTTGCCGGGTGCGAGAGTCACCTCGGTCTGCGGCTTGGAGTTCTCGAAGACCGCCACGAGCCGGCCGTCGCCGTCCTCCAGTCAGAGTACCGGATAGGTCCGCAGCTTGCACGCCTTGGTGCCGGTGTTGGTGACGGTCAGCAGGAGCTTCGAGTCGTCCTTCGTGGGGGGCACGGCCCACTCCACCTTGACGTCGGTGTCGTCGTCGGGGCAGTTGCCGTCGATGCCCGTGGGGTCGTCCGCGGCCTCGCCCGGACGGCCCGGCGCGGAAGACTCGGCAGAGGACGGCGCGGAGGTCGAGGGGACAGCCGACGTGGACGCGGAGACGGAAGGGGAGGTGGAGGATTTCGACGGCGGGGTGGCGCCGGCCTTGTCGTCGCTCGGCTGGCAGGCCGTGGCGGTCAGGAGTGCGGCGGCGGTGAGGCCAAGGGTGCCAAGCGTCCGGGCGTGGGTGGTCTTGCGGAAAATGCGCATCGTGAGCCCCCGTGGCTGCTGACGTACTGGGATTGGTCTTGACAGGATGCTCACCCTGGCTTCGGATTCACGCCTCCCGCAAGGACTGTTACGGCTCTCGCACACGAGGGTGACGGTTCCGTCGTGCGGGACCGTCCCGAAAGCTGCAACATCGGCATCGCCCGAGGGTGTGGCAGCTCCCGGCCTGGTGTCGTCACCGAGCAGGTCACGTCGTCGACCAGGGCTGCGCGCGCCTCGGGTGCGCGGGATCGAGCCGCCTCGACGATCCGGATCAGCCCGGCCGTCAGGCCCTCCGCCTCGGAGTCGGTCTCCATACGAAGCTCCTCACGGACGAATGGCTGGGCTCCTTACATTTCGCGCGGGGGTCATGGTCGGTCGCGCCGACGCCGGGGTGTGCCCGCCCTCCCGGGGGCGGGCATGGCGCACTCGGCCCCAGGGCGCGGGGCCAGCTGCGGGTCCGGTAGTCGTAACCGGCGAGTCGCGCGTCGCCGTCGCCGTCGTAGAAGTTCTACCGGCCATCGCCGTCGCGGGTGACGTTGATCGTGTACCTAGAGCCGTTGAAGTGGCCGACGGACCCGTTGCCATCCTGGTCCGTCAGGGCGGGAGGTACGTCGGGTGGATGCCAGGGATACGGGAGGGGACCGAAGGGGCCCTGTCTGAACCGGCATGTCGACCAGGAAGGTCGGCCGCGTCGAACGGCACCGTCACGTAGGCCGTCCTGCCGTCCGACGTTTTGACGCTGACGAGGTTCGGTGTTCGCCCAGGCACTGCGGTGACCAACCGCCGTCGCAGCCCTCCGAGCGGCCATGTTGTGCAATGCGAAATTTAGTGTTGCAGACGTGGTGCCGGGCCGCGCGCACCTCCTACATTGCCGTCTCAACACAACGGTCCTCATCGGGCAAAGCGCCCCCCACCGGCCGGAACGCCGCTGTTCCGGCGCCGCGGGCCTCGCGAAAGACCGCTCCCGACCTCACCAACACCCGGCCACTCGGTCTGGCCTGGGTCTCCCGAACGAACTGAGGAGCTTCCATGAACGCAGGTTCTGTACGCGGTGCGGTGGCAGTCGCAGCCTCCCTGTGCGCGCTGGCCGGCATCAGCGCGTGCGACGTCCAGTCCGACAGCTCCACCGCCAAGAGCGGCTCGAGTGCCTCCCCGGCGGCGGCCAAGGACCTCAAGGTCGGCTGGTCGACCATCTACCTGACCCCGTCGTGGATGCAGCAGACCCTGAAGATGATGGAAGGCGACGTCACCAAGCTGAAGTCGGCGGGCAAGGTCAGCTCGTTCAAGACCTTGAACGCCAACGGCGACACCTCGCAGCAGATCGCGCAGATCCGCGCCATGATCCAGCAGAAGTACGACGTGATCATCGTCGACGCCGGCTCCTCCACGGCGCTGAACCCGGCACTCGAGCAGGCCGTCGCGGCCGGCATCACCGTGGTGGCCTTCGACTCCCTGCCGACCAGCACGAAGGTCATCAGAGTCGGCACCGACCAGAAGGCGTGGGGCTCGATGATGGCCACCTGGCTGGCGGACAAGCTGAAGGGCAAGGGCACCGTCATCGCCATGAACGGCCCGGCCGGCGTGGCCGTGAGCGAGGACCGTTGGGCCGGCGCCGCGGCCGTCTTCAAGAAGTACCCCGACATCAAGATCGTCAGCAACGTGCACAGCGAGTACAACCTCGCCCCCGCCGCCCAGGCCTTCGCCTCCGCCTACTCCGCGCACCCGGACATCGACGGCGTCTTCTCACAGGGCGGCGCGCTGTCGGCGGCCGCGCTGCAGACACTGGTCAAGCAGGACAAGAAGCTCGTTCCCGTCACCGGCGAGAACTACAACGGCTTCCTGAAGATGTGGCGCTCCCACCAGAAGGCCGGCTTCTCATCCATCGCCACCGCCCAGCCCAACTACCTCGCGGTCATCGCCCTGGAGGCGGCGGTCGCCAAGCGCGAGGGCGTGTCCGTCCCGCAGGACATCACCGTCCCGCTCCCCGAGATCACCGACAAGAACCTGGCCGACTACGTGAAGCCCGACCAGCCGGACGACTCGTACCCGATCAACGACCTGCCGCAGTCCGAGATCGACAAGCTCATCGGAAAGTGACCATGGCGCCGTTGCTGAGCGTGGAAGAGCTGTCCAAGTCCTTCGCCGGGAACCAGGTGTTGCGGGAGGTGAGCTTCACCGTCGAGCCCGGAGAGGTCCTGGCGCTCGTCGGTGAGAACGGGGCCGGCAAGTCCACCGTGCTCTCTCTCGTCACCGGGCTGCTGACGCCCGACTCCGGCCGGGTCGTCCACGACGGCGCTCCCGTCACCCGGGCGTGGTCTCCCCACCGCGCCCGGGCCGCCGGGATCGGCTCCGTCCACCAGGAGTTGAGTCTCAACCCGCACCAGAGCGTCGCGGAGAACATCTTTCTCGGCGCCTGGCCCAGTCGGCGGGGCCTGGTGCGGGCCCGCGACCTCGCGGCGCGGGCCCTTCCCCTGCTGGAGCGGGTCGGCCTGGACGTCGACCCGCGCACCCGGGCCGGTCGCCTGTCGCTCGGCCGTCAGCAACTGGTCGAACTGGCAAAGGCGCTGGCCGGCGAACCGCGCCTGCTGATCCTCGACGAGGCGACCTCGGCACTCGACGAGGAACAGGTCGGCGCCGTCTTCCGGGTCGTGCGTGAACTGCGCGAACACGGCGGCTCAGTGATATTCGTCAGCCACCGCATGGCCGAACTCTTCGCCGTCAGCGACCGGTTGACCGTGCTGAAGGACGGGGCGGTGATGGCGACACGGGAACGGGAACGGACCGACCACGACGACATCGTGCGGCTGATGGTGGGGCGTGAACTCGCGGCCCTCTTCCCGGAGAAGGCGACCGAGCCCACCGGTGAGCCCCTGCTCCGGGCCCGTGACCTCACCGTCGCCGGCGCGTGCTCCGCCGTCGACCTGGACCTGGTTCCCGGCCGCATCCTCGGCCTCGGTGGACTACAGGGCCAGGGCCAGCGCGAGGTGCTGCGTGCCCTGTTCGGCCTGGCCCGCCACACGGGACAGGTCACGCTCGACGGGCGGCCGGTACGGCTGCGGTCTCCGCGTGACGCGATCCGGCACGGCATCGCCTACGTCCCCGAGGACCGCAAGACCGAGGGCGTGCACACCGCGCGCAGCGTCCGCGACAACCTCGCCCTGCCCAGCCTGCGCACCCTCGCCCCGGGTCGCCGTCTCACGACCGTCGACCGAGCCGCCGAGACGCGGCTGGTGGGCGAACTGATCGAGCGGTTGCAGGTCAAGGCCGCGTCGCCGGCGCAGGAGGCCCGCCGCCTGTCGGGCGGCAACCAGCAGAAGGTGGCGCTGGCCAAGTGGCTGCCGACCGGCCCCCGGGTCCTGCTGCTCGCCGAACCCACGCGGGGCATCGACATCGGCACCAAACGCGAGATCTACCACCTGCTGCGCCGCCTCGCCGATGACGGCCTGGCCGTGCTGGTCACCTCGGGAGACACCATGGAACTGGTCGGCCTCTGCGACGAGGTCGCGGTGCAGTACGAGGGCACGATCGTGGACCGCCTCGCGGGCCCGGCCCTGACGGAGGAACGCCTCGTACGGGCCTCGGTGATGGGCACGGCCACGGACCTGGCCGCGAACGTGCCGCCCGACCTGGACCCGGACCTCGACCTGGTTTCGGACCCGGACCCGGGCCTCGACCCGGTTTCGGATTCGGACCCGAAGACAGAGCCCGGGAGTGTGACCCATGCGTGAACGGATCACGTCGGCCGCCCGCGGAAACACCGACCTCGTGGGACTGCTCGTCCTCCTGCTGGCGGTGCTCGTGGCCTACCAGCACTACGACTCCAGCCTGCTCAGCCCCGCCTCCGTCACCATCCTCTCCGCGCAGTTCCTGCCGCTGATCCTGGCCGCCGCGGGGCAGACGACCGTGATGCTGCTCGGGGGGATCGACCTCTCTCTGGGCGCCGTACTCGGGCTCGCCATGGCCGTGTTCGCCACCTACGACGCACACAGCGCGGGCGGCGTCGTGACCGCGGTCGTCGCCGCCCTGTGCGCGGCCGTCGCGGCCGGCGCGGCCAACGGAACACTCGTGGCGTACGCCGGTCTGCCCCCGATCGTCGTGACGCTCGCCGCGTCGTTCCTGTGGAGCGGCGTCACCCTGATCGTCCTGCCGCAGCCCGGCGGACATGTCCCGGGCGGACTGGTGAACGCGTACAACAACGGCTGGAACGGCCTCGCGGTACCCGCCTTGGCCATCACCCTCGTGCTCGCCGCATGGAAGGTGCTGCGCACCACCCGCCACGGGCTCGCCCTCTACGCCGTCGGCGGCAACGAACACGGCGCCTACGCCAGTGGTCTGCACACCCGCGGTACGAAGATCGCCGGGTACGCGCTGGCGGGCGCGTTCACCGGACTCGCCGGGATCGGGCTGGCCGTGCAGACCGGCTCGGCGGATCCCACCATCGGCACGCCGTACACGCTCAACTCGATCGCCGCGTGCGTACTCGGCGGCATCAGCTTCTTCGGCGGGGTCGGCCGGATGCGCGGCACCGTCCTGGGCGCGCTGGTCATCGGTCTGCTCACCAACCTGCTGCTGTTCACCGGGATCTCGCCCTTCTACCAGCTCATCGTGCAAGGAGTGATCCTCGTGGTGGCGCTCGCCCTGAAGACGTACCTCACTCGGGAGGCCGCCGTATGACCGGCGTGACGGGCACGATCCGCAGGGATGCGGTCGTCGCGCTGCGCGGCAGCCGCGCGGCCTGGGCGTTCGGCGTCCTCGGCGTCACCTGGCTCGCGGCGATCCTGTTCGCGGACGGCTTCGACAGCGTCTCCAACGTCCGCTACCTGGTGCAGACGGCGTCGTTCCTGGGCATCGTCGCGGTCGGCCAGACCCTCGTCGTGATCATGAGCGGTATCGACCTGTCGGTGTCCGGCGTGGTCGCCCTGTCCGCGGTCGTCTGCGCCAAGGTCGCCTCCGGTACGGGCGGCGGCGTGAGCGGAATCATGGCGGCACTGGCGCTGAGCGCGCTGGTGGGCGCCGTGAACGCGGGCGGTGTGGTGTGGCTGCGGGTGCCGCCGATGGTGATGACCCTCGCCACCGGCACCATCCTGTCCGGCGCCCTGCTCGTGTACACCGACGGCTCACCCAGTTCGGCCCACCTGCCCCTGCTCGACTCTCTCGCCAACGGCCGACTGCTGGGGGTGCCCTGGGCGTTCGTGCTGTGGCTGGTCGTCACGGCCGTCGCCGGCTGGCTGCTGCACCTGTCCCGCACCGGCCGGTACGCGTTCGCGCTCGGCGCCGGCGAGCACGCGGCCCGCGCCTCCGGAGTGCCGCTCGGCGCGACGGCGTTCACCGCGTACGTGTCCTGCGCGCTGCTCGCCGGAGTGGCCGGACTGGTCCTGCTCGGCTTCACCGGAACCAGCTCGCTGACGATGGGCAATCCGTACCAGCTCCTGTCCATCGCCTCCGTCGTGCTCGGCGGCACCTCCATCCTCGGTGGCCGGGGCCACCTCCTCGGCACGGTCGGCGGCGCCCTGCTGCTCACCCTGCTGACCGCGCTGCTGATCTCCTGGAACCTCTCGGAGGGCGTCCGCCAGGTCGTCCTCGGCGTACTGATCATCGGCCTGTTGCTGGTCTATGCGAGGGAGCGCAGGACATGACGTCCCCGGCGTCCCAGGACGCGGCCGACGCTGTACGGGACATCGTCCGCGATCTCGTACGCATCCCCAGCGTGAACCCACGGGGCGCGCCGGGCGACGGGGGAGAGACGGCGGTGGCCGCCCGTGTACGGGACTGGCTGGGCCGGCACGGCGTACGGGCCGAACTGCACGAAGTACTACCGGGACGGTGCAACGTGGTGGCCGTCATTCCCGGCCGGGACCCGGCGGTCGTGCTCCTCGAATCGCACCTCGACACGGTCGAGACGGACGGCATGACGGTCCCGCCCCACGACGGCGAGGTCCGCGACGGCCGGCTGTACGGTCGGGGTGCCTGCGACGCCAAGGGGCCGCTCGCCGCGTTCATGCTGGCCGCCGCCGAACTCGCCCGTGGCGGGCCGCCCCCGCTCACTGTGGTGCTGGCCGGGGTCTGCGACGAGGAACACGCCTACCGGGGTGTCCTGCACCTGCTCGAAACGCTGGCCGACCGCCGTGTCGTCGGCGCGCTGGTCGGCGAGCCCACCGGACTGGTGCCGGCCACCGCCCACAAGGGCGTCGTGCGCTACACCGTGCGCACCACGGGCCGGCCAGGGCACAGCTCGCGCCCCGAGGAGGCGGTCAACGCGATCTCGCTGATGGCCCCCGTCATCGCCCACCTCGCCGCCACGCGCCTGGCCGTGGCACCGCACCCGCTCCTGGGAGCCGCCACCCGTTCGGTCACCCGGGTCCGCGGCGGCACGGGCCCCAACACCATCCCGGGCAGCTGCGAGGTGGACATCGACCGCCGCACGCTGCCCGGCGAGGACCCGGAAGTCGTCTGGCAGCAGGAGCGCGACGAACTCACCGCCCTCGGCACCGAGGTGGACCCTCCGTTCACCGTCGACCCGGCCCTGGACACCCCGCCCGACATCCCTGTCGTCACCGCACTGTGCGATGCCCTCGCCGCCCACGGCCGGCCCCGCGACCTCCAGGGCATGCCTTTCGGTACGGACGCCAGCAAACTGGCCCGGGCCGGGATCCCGTCGGTGGTCTTCGGGCCCGGCTCGGTGACGGACGCCCACGCGGCGGCCGAATCGGTGGACCTGGCGGAGGTGGAACTGGCCGCGCGGATCGTGGCGGCCACGATCCGCGAGACGGGGAAGCGGCTCCACGAGCGTTCACTTTCCTCCGTGGACGTCCCGCCGCCGGAGCGAGCCCGCAGGGATTCCTCCGCGGACGACGCCCTGCCGCGCGCGGCCGCGTCCGCCGACAAGCCGTCGCAGGAGCGAGTCCGCAAGGTCTCCCACGCAGACGTCCCGCCGCAGTGGCGGCGGCCATGCAACTGACCGACCACGTCCGTCTCCTCGCCAGCGGCGCCGCCGGGTTCGATCTCAGCGACCCGCTGGACTGCCACGTCTACCTCGTGCGCGGCAACCGCCGCAGTGTCCTCATCGACGCCGGCGCCGGCCGCTCCGCGCTCAGCATCCTGCGGAAAGCGGGCAGCACGGGCACCGACCCGGACCACCTCCTGCTCACCCACGGCCACGCCGACCACGCGGGAGGAGCCGCCGCTCTCGCCGAGGAACTGCCCGGACTGCGCGTGCTGGCCGGGGCCGCGGCGGTGCGCTGGATCGCCGAGGGCGACGAGCGGGGCCTCAGCGTGGACAGGGGCAAGGCCGCCGGTGTCTACCCTGCCGACTACGCCTTCCGGCCCTGCCCCCGCGTCGAACCCCTCACCGACGGCATGGAAATCGATCTGGGCGGCGGAGTCGTCGTCCGGGCCGTCGCCACCCCCGGCCATGCCGACGGCCACACCTGCTACCACCTGTTGACCCCGGCCTACCAGGCACTCTTCTCCGGAGACTGCGTCTTCACCGGGGGACGCATCTCGTTGCAGAATCTGCATGACTGCCGCGTGCCCGCGTACGCCGACAGTCTGATGCGGCTGGCCGCGCTCGACGTCGACGCGCTCTTCCCCGGCCACCACGAGGTCTCACTCGCCCGGGCCGGGAGGCACCTGGCCACCGCCCGCGACGCCGTCGCCCGCGGCCTGCTGCCGAGGAGTACGACATGACCGCACCGGTCCGCCGCAACCAGGCCACCTCGCTGCGCCGCGCCCTCACCGTCCTCGAGTACATCCGCGACCACGCCGGCACCGGCCGGGGCATGTCCCTGACCCGGATCGCGGAGGATCTCGGCATCAACAAGAGCACGGTGCTGCGCCTCACCTCACCTCTCATGGAGTCCGACCTGCTGGTCCGCGACCGCGAGACCGGCTGGTTCCGGCTCGGCCACGGCACCCTGCGGCTCGGCCAGGCCTACCTGTCCTCACTCGACCTGCGGACCGTCGCGGCCGAACCGCTGCGGGTGCTCCAGCACCTGGTGGGGGAGACCTGCCACCTGGTCGTCTACGAACCGCCGGACGTCGTCTACATCGACAAGGTGGAGAACGAGACCAACGTCCGCATGGGCTCCCGCATCGGCAGCCGCGTCCCCGCCTACCGCACCGCCGTCGGCAAGGCCATCCTCGCCTGGCAGGGCGAGGAGGCGTTCCGCGTAGTGGTGGCCGCCGGAATGCCGCCGGTCACCGCGCACACGGTCACCGACGCCGAACGACTGCGCCTCGAACTCGACCGGGTCCGGCGCCGGGGTTACGCGATCGACGACCGGGAGAACGAACCGGAGGTACGGTGCGTCGCCGCACCGGTCTTCGACCACACCGACGCGCCGGTCGGCGCCCTGAGCGTCTCCGGCCTCACCACCCGGATGACCCCCGCCCGGGTCCGTGAAGTGGGCCCCATGGTCGTCCG
Source organism: Streptomyces canus (assembly GCF_030816965.1). Lineage (NCBI taxonomy): Bacteria > Bacillati > Actinomycetota > Actinomycetes > Kitasatosporales > Streptomycetaceae > Streptomyces > Streptomyces canus. Next base: position 3,311,715 of record NZ_JAUSYQ010000002.1, on the reverse strand, counting down.
CATCGGCATGGAAATCTCCCACGTCCTCGGCTCCTCCCGCGGACGGGACCGCGACCAGCACAAGGCCACCGACCAGTGAAGGCCTTCCGGCCGACCGCCCCCCTGGGGGCCCCGCACTCCGCCCCTGCCCACCGCCCCGGAAAGCGACAGGATCGAACTCCATGCACCCCAGCCCACGGACGTCCCCGGTGCGCCCGACATCCCCGGCCGTCCCGTCCACGTCCTCCGTCTACACCTTCGTCGAGGACCTCCGCGCGGAGGGCACGGACGCCGTCCTCGACCGGGTCCTCGGCGCGTACGGCTGCGACACCCTCACCGTCGCCGCCGCCTACCACCGCGCCCGCGACGTCACTCCGCACGGCCCCACCCGGGTCACCCTTCGGCAGGACGGCACCCACTTCCCGCCGCCGGCCGACCTCTTCGACGGAGTGGGCCTGAAGCCGCCGGTGCAGCCCGGCGCCGAGCGGGAGCCACTGCGCGAACTGCGCCTGCGTACGGCGGAACGCGGCGCCGCCCTGCACGGCTGGACCGTCTTCCTGCACAACACCACGCTGGGCCTCGCCCGCCCCGACGTCACCCAGGAGAACTGCTTCGGCGACCGCGCCGCCCCCGCCGATCTGTGTCCCGCCAACCCGGACGTGCGGGAGTACGCCGTCGCGCTCGCCCGTTCCGTGGCCCGGCAGGGGGTGGACGCGGTGGTGTCCGAGTCACTGCACTTCGGCTCCTTCGGCCACGGCTACCACCACGAACGCAGCTTCGTACCGCTCGGCCCCGTGGAGGAGTTCCTGCTCGGTCTGTGCTTCTGCCCATCCTGCATCGAGCGCGCCGACAGCGCGGGAGTGGACTCCGCCGCGGCCCGCGCCGAGGCCACGCGCACCGTCGGTCGGCTGCTCGACGGCGCCGACCCGCTGCCGAACGCCCTCGTCCTCGAGGAACTCGCCGACGTGGCCGGGGAGTTCGTCGCCGCGTATGTACGGACTCGCTGCGACACCGTCACCTCACTCGCCGCTGCCGTGGCCGACGCCGTGGCGAGCGAGGGCTCTCGGCTGGTCTTCCTCGATCTGACCGGCGCGGTCAAGGGGTACGCGGACGGCCTGCCGACCGGCGCGCTCGCGGCCGAAGAGGCCTGGCGGATCGGTGTCGACCCCGCGACGGTCGGGGCCGTCGTCCCCGCCTACGCCATCCTCGCCTACGCCCGCGACCCGGCCCGCGTCGCGGCCGACACCGCCGCCTACCGGGCCGCCCTACCGGACACCTGCACCCTGCGGACCGTACTGCGCCCCGGGGCACCGGACACCGCGTCCGCCGACGCGCTCGCGGAGAAGACGGCAGCGGCCACCGGTCCCGGACATGCGGACGCCGTGGACTTCTACCACTACGGTCTGCTCCCGTACCCCGTGCTGGACCGCATCCCCACAGCACTCAAGGCGCGCGGCTGACGCCACGGCGCGACGGGTCGGCTGCGGACCCGGCAGGCGGACGGCCCGTCGGACGACCGGCGTACGTCCGTCATCGGCTCCCCAGCCCCGGCGACCGCCGATTTCCCATCCATGCTGGGGAAAGAACACGGATCGGCGTTGATCGGAAACAGCCGAGCCCAGGCGGTCGTGATCGCGTACGAGACAGGGCTGGTGACACCGGGAGGGTAGGTGGGCGCCACCGTGCTTCCGAAGCCCGCGCACGCGACCGCGGGGCGGAACGCACCCAGGCGGCTCGGCTCCCGCAGGCAACCCCGAAGAGCGCTGACCCCTCATACCAGTCGAAGCACCGGGATACTCGAAGAGGAGCGTCCGTTGGCCCGTCAGTGGTCCCGCCGGAAGTTCGTGGTCTACTCGCTCGCGGCATCCACGCTGACCGTCGCCGCGCCCCTCGGCTGTGACGCGGCTCCGGCGGAAGGCTCCGAGCCCACCGCGGCCACGACGCGCCGGCCGTCCGACGTCCTGGTGACCGGCACCGACGAGGAGATGCTGGTCCTCGAAGTCACCGAAGCCAACAAGGTCGTCGTACGACTGCCGCGCGTCGAGGTCGGCCAGGGCGTCACCACCGCGGTCGCCATGATGATCGCCGAGGAACTGGATGCCCGGCTCGCCGACGTCGACATCCCGCTCGCCGACGCCCGCGCCAAGGGCAACCAGTTCACGGGCGGTTCGAGCTCGGTGAGGTCGCTGTACGGTCCGGCCCGTGAGCTGGCCGCCGTGGCGCGTGCCAAGCTGGTGACCGCGGCGGCCAGGCGCTGGAACCTCCCCGCGCGGTCCCTGCACACCCGGAACACGAAGGTGATCGCACCGGACGGGCGTTCGGCCACCTTCGGTTCACTGACCGCGAGCGCCGCCCGGATCACCCGGCCGGCCGTGTCGAGCACACCCAAGCCCGCGTCCCGGCACCGGGTCATCGGGCGACCGACGACCCGGATCGACGCCCGGGACATCGTCACCGGCAAGGCCAAGTACGCCGGGGACCTGTCGGCGGCCGGAGCGAAGCCGACCGTGGTGGCCCGGCCGCCGACGCTCGGCGGGCAGCTCGTCTCGGTCGACTCCCGGGTCGCACGCGCGATGCCGGGCGTCCACGCCGTCGTCAAGGTCGCCGGTGGGGTCGCCGTGGTGGCGGAGTCCTTCCACCACGCCTTCAAGGCGAGAGACGCCCTGCGGATCACCTGGGCGCCGGGTCCGCTGGCGTCGCTCTCCGATGCCGCGATCCGCTCGCGGCTGCGGGCCGCCGTCCCACGGCTCGGCAACCCGCCGCGCGGATCGGCCCAGACGGAGGGCGAGTTCGAGTTCGCCTTCGTCAGCCACGCCCCCATGGAGGTGCTGACAGCGGTGGCGGACGTTCGTGCGGGCCGCGCCGAGATCTGGTTCTCCTCCCAGACGCCGATGGACGCGCGGGAGAGCATCGCCTCGGCGGTCGGGCTGCCCAGTTCGAAGGTGAAGGTGCACGTCATACGAGGCGGCGGCTCCTTCGGCCGGCGGCTGAACCACGACGCCGCGATCGAGGCGGCCCTCATCTCGAAGGCGGCACGCCGGCCGGTCAAGCTGATGTGGAGCCGCGCCGACGACATCCGGCACGGCCGGATGCGCCCGGCCAGCCATCACCGGATCCGGGCCAGCCACGCACGGGGCAGGGTGGTGGCGTTCACGCACGCGATGGCCTCGGTGAGCGAGTCGTACGAGGGGCAGGGCCTTTCCGCCCAGGGGTCCGCTCGGGAGGGGGTGACGCCGGCCGCCGCACCTGCTTCCGGCCCGCTGCCCAGCGACAGCGGCCTGTACAACTTCGGCCGGGTGTCCGGGAACTCGGGATCGGTCGAACTGGCGATACCCCTCGGCGCCTGGCGGTCGGTGGACTCCGGGACGATGCGGACCGCGGAGGAGATCGTCGTCGACGAGGTCGCGAGGACCCTGGGAAAGGACCCGGTCGCCTTCCGGCGCACCACGCTCAGGAACAAGGCCGTCAAGGCCGTGCTCGACAAGGTCGCGGACGCCGGTGACTGGGGCCGGACCCTGCCGGCCGGCCGGGCCCAGGGCGTCGCCGTCCACGAGGAGTACGGCTCCTGCGTGGCCTGCCTGGTCGAAATCGACGCCACCGACCGGAAGAACCCCCGGGTGACCAAGGTGGTGATGGCGGCCGACGTCGGAACGGCCGTCAACCCGCGCGGCCTCGAGGCGCAGCTCATGGGCACCGCGATCGACGGCATCTCCACCGTCCTCCAGGCCGGTCTGCACATCGACCGGGGCGCCGTCCGCGAGAGCAGCTACGCCGACTTCCACTACGCCCGTCAGCGGCACGCCCCGTTGCGCTTCGAGGCACACATCATGCCCTCCCGGCGGGAACCGGGCGGGGCGGGCGAACTCGGCGTCCCGGCCGCGGCCGGCGCCGTCGCCAACGCCTATGCCCGGGCGACCGGTTCCAAGCCCCGCCGCTTCCCTCTCCACTTCTGACCCGCCCTACGAGAAGGTGCTGATGCCCTCCTACTCCTTCGTCCTCAACGGGAAGCCGGTCACTGTCGAGGCCCCGTCCGACATGCCACTGCTGTGGGTCCTGCGGGACATGCTGAACGTCACGGGACCCAAGTACGGCTGCGGCGTCGGCGTCTGCCGTGCCTGTACGAGCCACCTCGACGGCGAGGAGATCCAGCCCTGTGTCGTGCGGGTCGCGGACTGTGCGGACCGCGAGGTCACCACGATCGAAGGCCTGGCCGACGGCGACAAGCTGCACCCCGTGCAGCAGGCATGGCTCGACCGCGATGTCGCGCAGTGCGGCTTCTGCCAGCCGGGCCAGATCATGGCCGCGGCGGCCCTGCTGAAGAAGACGCCCCGACCGACGGACGCCGACATCGACGACATCGAGAACGTCTGCCGCTGCGGTACCTACTCCCGGATCCGCGAAGCGATCAAGAAGGCCGCGGCGAACGGCTGACGGCCGGCCATGGGGGTCAGGGCGTCGTTTTCGGCGGTGCCATGGACATGCTCCGCCGTGGGTGTCCCGGCACCCCTCGCCGATCATGAGCGTCATCGCCACCGCCGCGATGACCGGTACCGGTGCCGCGGCCATCCTCGGCGGTCTGAAGGTCGCGGTGAACGCCGCCCTCGTGCTTTTCGGCGCCCTCACCAGCGCCCTGTTCCTGCGTGGTGCCCGGTCGAGCGCACAGTGACTCACGGCGGTACGAGCCCCGCTGCGGCCTGACCACCGGTGACGGGGCGGGTGCCCCACGTCCCCACAAACCCACTGGGCGGCGCGGTGGCTCGACGCGGGGACGCGGGGACGCGGCGCCCCGGAGATCCTCGCCGCCGTCCTGCCGACGCGGACACGCCGGACGGCGGCCCGTCCGCGTGGCCGACGACCACCACGGATCACGGCCCGTCGGCAGCGGCGGCGTTTCGTGATCACGGGCCGGACGGGAGGAGTTCCTCAGCGAGGCGAACCGGCGTCCCGTGTCGTTCGAGGACAAGGCGTGCCGTAGCGGCCATGGCCTCGTCGACCATCTCACCCTGGAATGCCACAGCGCCCGTCCCGTCGCCCTGTGCAGCCTCGACCGCCGCGATCAGCTCTGCGCAGCGGGCGAGTTCGTCGGGGCTGGGAGAGAACACCTCGTTGATCACGGGGACATGGGAAGGGTGGATCGCCATCATCCCCTCGTAGCCGAGGGAGCGGTTCTGTTCGGCGAGGGCACGCAGCCCCACCAGGTCGCTGATGCGCGTCCACAATCCGGTGACCGGGTGCGGCACTCCTGCTGCCCTGGCGTCCAGCAGGACGCGGGAGCGCAGAGCCACCGTTTCCTTTCCCTGTGGGCTCCAGCGGTAGCCGACGGCGCGTTCCACGTCGCCGCCCGGGGCGGTGAGTGCGCCCAAGTAGGCGATGCGTGACGCGGCTTGGGCGATGTCGTAGGCCTCGCGCAGGCCACGGGCCGTCTCCAGCAGGGGCACCAGGGCGACCCGCCCCGGCGACAGGCCCTGTTCCTGTTCGCACCAGTCCAGCAGCCGGTCGGCGAGCTTCACGTCCTGAGCTGAGCGGACCTTGGGGAGCACGATGCCGGTGAGCCCGGGCCGTACGATCGCCCGCAGTTCTTCGGCTCCCGCCCAGCTGTCCAGCGGGTTGACACGGACGAAGAGCGCCATCCGTCCCGCTTGATCGGTCGCCGCCGCGGCCCGGGTGATGGCGTCGGCCACCTGTGCCCGGGCGGCGAGCTTGCCGGAGGCGGGCACCGCGTCCTCCAGGTCGAGGACGGCCGCGTCGGCGCCCGCCGCCCGGGCCTTGGGCAGCCAGTCGGTTCTGGTGCCGGGGACGAAGAGCAGGGAGCGCAGCGGGGGCCGGTCGACCGCTCTCGTGTCCGCCTCGGCACGCCTCGCCGAAGACGCCTCAGATGACATCGCTCTTCTCCAGGTGAGCCAGTTCCTCCGCACTGAGTCCGAGCCACTGCCCGTAGACGAGGTGGTTGTCCTGCCCGAGGGCGGGTCCCGTGCGCCAGACCCGGCCGGGCCGCTGCCGGAAGTGCGGGATCACCGCCTGCATACGCACCGCACCGAGGTCGGGGTCGTCGACCGTGACGATGTCCTCGCGTTCGGCGTACACAGGGTCGGCGGCGATGTCAGCGGCGTCGAACACCCGTGAGGCCACGACTTCGGCACGGGCGAACTCCTCCAGGCACTCACCGGTGCCGCGCTCCGCCACCCAGTTCCGCAGGCCCTCGTCCAACTCCCCGCGCCGGTCGTGCTGTTGCCGCGCTGCGGCGAACTCCTTCTCGGGGAGTCCCAGCAGGCGGACGATGTTGCGGACCGAGCGCAGCGTCGCGGAGGTCACCGTGATCCACTCGCCGTCGCGGGAGCGGTAGGTGTTGATCACGGCCGCAGGGGCGACCGCCAGCTGGTTGCCGGAGCGGTCGGGCACTTGTCCCAACTGGTCGTGGACGATGACCTGCCACTCCACGAGACGGAACAGGGACTCGAAGAGAGCGAGGTCGATCCACTCGCCGTCGAAACCGGGGTCGTGGTCACGGCGGTGCAGGGCGGCGAGGACGGCGTAGGCGCCCATCAGACCGGTCACGGCGTCGCCGTGCGAGAAGCCGGTGTGGACGGGTGGGCCGTCGGGAAAACCGGTCAGATGGACGACTCCGCTGCGTGCCTCACCCATCTTGCCGAAGCCGGGGGCGTCCGCCTGCGACGAGGTGGCGCCGAATCCGGAGATCTGCAGCAGTACGGCCCGGGGATTGATCCGGTGCACGGAGTCCCAGTCGAGTCCCCAACTGCGCAGGCGTCCGGCGCGCAGGGTGACGATGACGACGTCCGCCCAGGCGACGAGCCGGCGGGCGACGGCCCGGCCGGCCTCCTGGTGCAGATCGAGGGTGACCGAGCGTTTGTTGCGGCCGGCGACCTTGAACCACAGAGGGACACCGTCACGTTGAGGCCCCATGGCGCGGGCCGCGTCTCCGGCGCCGGGGGGCTCGACGTGTACGACGTCGGCCCCTTGGTCGGCGAGCATCGAGCCCGCCAGCGGCCCGGCCACCACATGGGCGAACTCGACCACTTTCAGCCCGCGCAACTGCCCGCGTCCGGCGGTGTTCCGCTCGTCTTCCGACACCGATGCGCTCCCTCGACCCTGCTGTTTCGCGTTGGCCCCCGGCTGCGTCGTCGGCGTTGTGCGGCACGGTCGACGCCGTTCGGGTCTTCCACAGTGCAGGAGCGGGGAAATGCCTGTCGAGCAAAAGAAGGCCATCAATCAATGCGAAGAACGCATGAATGGGGAGGGGTGGTGGGCGGCCTCATGCCCACGAAACCCCGGGCGGAAGAGGGCGGCCCTGGAGGCGGAAGTCTTCGAGTGTCTCCAGGAACCGCTGCGTCACGACGGGGAGCGTTCGCCGAGTGCGCAGCGCGATGTCCAGGCGCCGGTCCACCACGGGTTCCACCAGAGGACGGCAGACGACGCGCCCGGCGCCCATGAGCGGGAGCACGAGGGCGGGCATCGCCGACACCCCGAGACCGGCGGTCACCAGTCCGCCCACGGTCGCGATACTGCCCGCCTCGGCCGCCGGTGCAGCGTGCGCGTCGATCTGGGCGAACGCCGCATCGGTGAGCCGGCGCACGCTCGAGTCGCGCCCGACGGCCAGGAACGGCCGGCGAGCCAGGTCGTCCCAGGCGACTTCGTGGCGGTCGGCGAGCGGGTGGCCTTCCGGCAGCACCGCGACGAAGCGGTCCCTGACCAGGGGGCGGTGCTCCAACTGCTCGGGCGGATCCCCGACGGTGGTGATCGCGAAATCGGCGTCACCGGACAGGACCCGGTCCAGGACCAGCCGCTCCAGCCCGTCGAGGAGGCGTACCGCCACCTGCGGCCGCCGCTCGCGGAAGCCGGAGATCACCTGCGGCAGGAGCACCGCGGCGACCGAGGGCAGGGTGGCCACGGCGACCGTTCCCGACTCGCCGAGCAGGAATCGCCTGAGTTCCTTCATGCCCGCCCGGTGAGCGGTGACGATCTGCTCGGCGATACGCAGGGCCTCGGCGCCCGCCGCGGTCAACTGCACGTTACGGGTGTCACGTTCGAGGAGTTGGACGCCGAGCAACCGCTCCAGGTCCGCGACGGCGCGGCTGAGCGAGGACTGGGACACGTGCATCTCCGCGGCGGCCGCGGTGAAGCTCGCGGCCCGGGCGACGGCCACGTATGCCGTCAGTTGTCGCAGGGTGGTGGCCTCCATGGCCGACGAGCATAGGCCCGCCCGCGCACATTGATGCGCTTATCGCATGGACAGATCTCGGTTTGATGCTGGACACCGATTCGGTGATGCTCCGAAACTCTCGCGTAACACCTCGGCTTGCCCCCGCCCAGCCCCGCCCACCGCCGCCGAGGGCCGTCCCCGAGAAAGCGAGCGCCGCCATGCCGGCAGCCCTGGGCTTCGCCACGATCGCCGTCCTGCTGCTGCTCACCATGACCAAACGCGCCTCGGTCCTGGTCGCTCTGATCCTGCTTCCGGTGCTGGCGGCGCTCATCGGCGGCTTCGCGAGCGATCTGGGCGAGCTGATTCTCGGTGGGCTGTCCAAGGTGGCCCCCACCGGCATCATGATCGCCTTCGCGGTCCTGTACTTCAGCCTGATGGTGGACGCCGGGCTCTTCGACCCCCTGATCCGTGGTCTGTTGCGTGCGGCGCGGGGGGACCCGTTGCGGATCACCGTCGCCACGGCCGTCCTCACGCTGTGCGTGGCCCTGGACGGCGACGGCGCCTCCACCTTCCTGATCACCGTCTCCGCGCTGCTGCCGGTCTACAAAAGACTCGGCATGAATCCCCTGGTGCTGTCCGGAGTGGTCTGCCTGGGCGCGGGCGTGATGAACATGGTCCCCTGGGGTGGTCCGACCGTACGCGCCATGGCGGCGCTGAAGCTGGACAGTTCCGAGGTCTTCAACCCCGTGCTGCCCGCGATGGGCTTCGGCGTCGCCTGGGTGCTGGTGGCCTCGTACCTGCTCGGCCGCCGGGAGCGCAACCGTCTCGGCACGCTGTCCCCGCGGGGTCCGGCCGCGGACGTGCCCAACGGCGAGGACGAGCGGGGCAACCGTGAACCCGCCGCCTCGACGACGACCGTGACTGCCGAGCCGAGCCGGCAGGTCACTCGGACGACGGCCGACGGGCAGGAACGTCAGGCCCTTGGATCCCCCGGGGACGGGCCCGGTGCCGTCCGGGTCCCGCCGCTCCCGCGGACCTGGCTGAACATCTTCAATCTCCTGCTCACCGTCGCTCTCGTGGTCTGCCTGATCCAGGAAGTGCTGCCGCTTCCGGTGCTGTTCGTCCTCGGGTTCGCGATCGCGGCGCTGGTCAACCACCCCACCTGGGAACAGCAACAGGCGCTGCTCGACAAGCACGCCAAGAGCGTGGTCCTGGTCACCACGATGATCTTCGCGGCCGGTGTCCTCACCGGGATCCTCAGCGGCACCAGGATGATCGACGAGATGGCCGAGACGTTCGTCTCCGTCGTCCCCGACTCCTTCGGGTCGCACCTGCCCGTCGCGGTGGCCGTCACCGGCATGCCGCTGAGCCTGGTCTTCACCCCGGACGCCTACTACTTCGGGGTGCTGCCCGTGCTCGCCGAGACCGCGAACGGTTTCGGCACGGACCCGGCCGAGGTCGCCCGGGCCGCCATTCTCGGCCAGATGACCACCGGGTTCCCGCTCAGTCCGCTCACCGCGTCCACGTTCATCCTGGTCGGCATGAGCGGTGTGTCGCTCGGCGAACACCAGCGCTTCATCTTCCGCTGGGCCTTCGGCACCACCCTCGTCATGACCGCCGGCGCCCTGGTGACCGGCGCCTTCCCCCTGTGACCGGTGTCCCGCCGACCGCGTACTCCCGGCAGCCACCGCGCACGCCGCTCAGGTCCACGACGTGCCACCCGCTTGCGAAGCCCGGCGGAGGCCCGGAGCCGGGCGACCGGAGCCACCCACAGAGGCACCTGGTCCGGGTGCCCCCACCGACTGAGACGAGGACACATGAGACGGATCACCAGACGTACGGTGCTCGCCGCCACCGCGGGTGCGGTCACGGCGCCGGCCGTGAGCACGGCAACCGCCGCGGCCGCCGACCCCACGACGACCACAACCGAGGGACGACAGGCGGCCTCAGGACTCAATCCGGTCCTGCGAACGGACCTCGTCACGCAGGTGACGCCGAGGAACAACTGGCTGGTGACGGCCGTCGCCATCCAGTACGCGCAGCGCATCGACCTACGCGGCGGGGTGATCCCACCCTCCGCCTTCGAGGTGCGGGCCACAGTCGGCGGGCAGACAGCGGCTCGCACGGTGACCCAGGTCTACTCCGGCACCGCCGCCGAAGTGGACGACCGGTCCCACCCAGGACGGCCGGGGGACCGCCTGATCGTCGAACTCGACCCGAACGACCCCAACGCGCGGGCAGCCGGCACCGATCCCCTGCCGCTCGACCGCACGTACTCCGTCAGACAGGTGGCGGACGTACGTGCCCCGGGAGGTGAACCGGTACTCAGGGCCGGTCCGTTCGCGAGCCGGAACGACGACGTCATCACTCCCGTGGTCGACGACTTCACCGCCGGCTCCTTCACCGACTCCGCGGGTTTCGACATGGACTTCCGGCTGTACCAGCCCGCGGACTTCGTACGGAACCCTCGGACGCGCACGCGGTACCCGCTCGTCGTCACCCTGCACGGCGGTGGCGAGGTCGCGGACAACAACATGACCCAGCTCACCTCCAACCGGATCGCGGTCACGTTCGCCAAGCCCGAACGACAGCGCCGTGACCCCGCGTTCGTCCTCTCTCCCCAGATCCCCCTGCCCCGTCCCATGGACGGACCCGACGGCACGGACTGGACCGACGCCAAAGTCCAGGCCGCGCTGAGCGAACTCATCGACACCTTCGTGCGCGAGCACTCCCGAGCCGTGGACACCAACCGGCTCTACCTCGTCGGACTGTCCTCGGGCGGTCGCGGTATCTACAGCCTGCTGGCGAAGCGACCCGACGTGTTCGCGGCCGCCCTGCCCACGGCCGGCTGGGGCGACCCGGCCACCATGGAAAAGATCACGCACATCCCGATCTGGGCCGACCACTCCGTCGACGACCCGGTCGTCCCCTACCGCGAGGGCAGGTTCGGCAAGCCCGGCACCTGGACGCTCATGAACGCCCTGGAGACCGCGGGCGCGCGGGTCAGCCGAGGGGAGTGGGCCAACGATCTGCCGAAGGCGCAGTTCGAGGCCCGGTCCCGGGCGCTCCTGCGGCAGGCCCGGGCCACCCGCAGCCACGTCCTGTTCACCAGCTACACGCCGGGAACGACACCGGTGAACCCGCACCTCGCATGGGCCCAGACGTACGAGAACGACGTGGTCGTCGACTGGCTCTTCGAACAGTCCCGCTAGCCGGCCCCTCGCTGTCCGGTTACCGCGCTCTCACCGCCTTCCGGAGGTAGATCCATGCATTCACCCGGTCGCTCGACCGACACGACCGTGCCGTTACGGACCCGACCCCCTGCCATGACGGCACTGATCGCACTGGTCACCGCCATCGGCTTGGCGCTGACTCTGCTGACAGCCGCCGCCCCGCCGGCGGCCGCCGCCGACCTGCTGTCCCAGGGCAAGCCCGCGACCTCCTCGTCCACCGAGAACGCGTCCACCCCCGCGTCGGCGGCGGTGGACGGCGACACCGGTACGCGCTGGTCGAGCACGTTCAGCGATCCGCAGTGGCTGGGAGTCGATCTGGGCTCCACCGTCACCGTCAGCCGAGTGGTGCTGCGCTGGGAGGCCGCGTACGCCCGCGCGTTCCAGATCCAGACCTCCGACAACGGCACCGCCTGGACCACCGTCTACTCGACCACGACAAGCACCGGCGGCCTTCAGACCCTCGACGTGAACGGCGACGGCCGGTACGTCCGCGTCCACGGCACCCAGCGGGGCACCGCCTACGGCTACTCGCTGTGGGAGTTCCAGGTGTACGGCTCCGGTGGCGGCACCCCTCCGGGCAACGGGATCCCGGACCCGACGACCGCTTCCCTGGAGGCCACCAACGGGCCGCTGACCACCGCCACTTACACCGTTCCCCGTCCCGTCGGGTACGGCTCCGGCACGGTCACGTACCCGACGACCGGTGGCCCGTACCCCGGCGTCGTACTGATGCCGGGCTATCAGGGCACACAGCAGAACCTGCAGTGGCTCGCACCGCGCCTGGCTTCCTGGGGCTTCGTCGTCATCAACGTCGGAACCAACACCCTCACCGACGATCCCGCATCGCGTGGCCGCCAGATCAGCGCCGCCGGCACCCAACTGCTCGCGCTGGGCAACGCCACCGGCAACCCCATAGCGGGGAAGGTCAACGGCACGCTCGGCGCGGTCGGCCACTCGATGGGCGGAGGCGGCGTCATGGCGGCCCTCCGGGACGACTCGCGCTTCCGGGCGGGCGTGCCCACGGCCCCGTACTACCCGAACGTGAACTTCTCCTCGGTCACCGACCCCACGTTCTTCCTGACCTGTGAAAGCGACCCCGTCGCCCACGGCAACAGCTACGCGGTGCCCTGGTACAACTCCATGTCCCAGGCGGAGAAGCTCTACATCGAGGTGCCGGGCGACCATCTGTGCCCGATGACGGGCTACGGCGACAAGGCCAAGCAGGGCAAGTGGATCGTGTCGTTCCTCAGTCTCTGGCTGCGTGCCGACACCCGCTTCAGCCCGTTCCTGTGCGGTCCCGTCCGGGACAGCGACAAGAACAACACCTCCCTGGTCACGCGCTGGATGGACACCTGCCCGTACTGACCGGCTCGCTCGGAGCGCTCCGCGGCCCGCCGACGCAGCGCTCCGATCCTGCTCCCCACCCGTCACGGAAGCCCCGCCGAGGCACAGCGACACGGACGGGCCGAACGGCCACACCCGCCACTCGACCGGGTCCAGGCCCTACGTGGAGCGGTGTGTCGCCGCGGGACGCACGAGCGCCACCCCACCGCACCGGGAGCCGGCAGGACGCGCCCCTGTCGCCCGGCGGATGGTCCGCGCCCCCATCGCCACCTTGCGCGCCGCCCCGTCGGACGCGTCGCCCCATGCGTGAAAGCCCCGGCGTTCACGCCGGGGCTGAAGCGCATGGCTTGTGAGCGCGCGCCGTACGGCCGGGTTTCTTCAGGCGGCCGACGACCTCACGGCACTCGCGGCCGCACGGGATGGGTGAAGCAGACGAGGCGTCACGCCGGTTGCGGGGCGAAGGGATGCAACTCCTCGGCTCCGGCGTGTACGACTCCGTAGCTGCTCTCGGGTACCTCGTTCCAGGCGCCAGGCAGATCACCGACGGGCTCGGACACGAAATCCTCGAGAACGGGAACAGCACGAACGGGAGCGGCACAGGCGTACGTGGGGGCGAAGGGGAGGTGCGAGCGGCAGGGTTCATCCCGGCCGAACGGCCCCGGCGACAAGGGCTGTCGCGGCGTCCGCGCAGCCCCAGGCCAGGGTGACTCCGGCGCCTCCGTGGCCGTAGTTGTGCACCAGCCGTCGCACCCGTCCGTGAGGGTGCGGGTCGGCCTCCAGGCGGACGCCGCCGTCCCGGTACGGTCGCAGGCCCACCCGGTGGCCGAGGACCGGTACGCCGGCCAGTTCCGGCAGCAGTTCGGTGCAGCGGCGCAGGATCGCGGCGGCGGTGGCCGGGGATGGCGTGGTGTCCCACTCGCCGATCTCGAAGGTGCCGCCGAGGACGATGTCCGTGCTGCGGGGGTGGACGTAGGTGTAGCCGTCGGCGTTGTCCGCGTCGCGTACGGACGTGTGCAGACCGGGGTTGGCGACGAGGACCAACTGCCCCCGCACCGGCCGCACTTCGGTGTCGCCGCACAGGGCGCGGGCGCCCAGGCCGGAGGCGTTCACCACTGCGGGCGCCCATACGCTCGCCTGTTCCAGGGCGTCGATACGGCGATGGATCAGCGTGCCGCCTGCCTCGGACACGCTCTGCTGGAGCCAGGGCAGGTAGCGGGACATCTCCACGGACGGAACGGTGAACGCCCAGCCCGCGGTGAAGGGGGCCCGTACTTCGTCCCTTCGCAGGACGCGGAGGTCGGGGACGGCAGCGGCCCACCAGGGGACGTCGTGGGCCGGGCCGCGCAGCAGCATCCGGGTGGGGCGCATGACCACGCCGGGTACCCCGTCGGACGCCTGGCGGGCGAACTCGTCGTAGGTGTGGGCGGCCCAGTCCAGTACGCGCGCCTCGAACCGGGTGCGGGTCGGATACCAGACGGCCGCCGCGACGGAGGACGTCGTCACGATCGACGGCTCGGCCGCGACCACAGCGACGCGGGCACCGGCCTGCTGCAGGCGCAGTGCGGTGGTGAGCCCGATGACTCCGGCGCCGACGACGACCGCGTCGAACCTGTCGCCCATGCTTCCCCCTTGATCGCCGAACCGTGTGCTTCCCACTGTCGGCGGGGAGCTGACGAGCTGTCCAAGACCAGTCATGTCCAATGCCATAAGGCGTGCTTATAGTTGAGGATGGACCTGCGGCGGCTGCGGTATTTCCGCGTGCCGGCCGAGGAGTTGAACTTCACGCGGGCCGCGCTCCGGCTGCACATCGCCCAGCCCGCCCTGAGTCAGCAGATCAGGGCGCTGGAACGGGACATCGGTGCTCCGCTGCTCGCACGCACCAGCCGGGGCTGCCGGCTGACCGTCGTCGGCGAGGTCGTGGCTCACGAAGCCGGTGAACTGCTGGCCCGCGCGGACGCGGCGCGGGAACGGATCCGTGCAGCCGTCGGCGGGCACCAGGGGCAACTGCGCCTGGCCCTCACCCGCTCCGCCCGCGGCGGCTGCGTCGACGCCCTCCTCGCCGCGTTCCGTACCCTCCATCCGGACGTGGATCTCGTCGTACGGACGGGGTGGACGGCGCACAACATCACCGAGCCGGCCGGGAGGCTGGATGCCGCCTTCGTACGGCCGCCGCTGGACGACGCGGGCCTGGAGTGGCGGCGCATCGCCCGCGAGGAACTCCTCGTGGCCGTGCCCGCCGATCATCCTCTCGCCCGTGAACGCAGGGTCACCCGCGGGCGCATCGCCGCCGAACCCGTGATCCTCTGGCCGCGCGAGAACGCCTCCGGAATGCA
Organism: Streptomyces canus; assembly: GCF_030816965.1. Lineage (NCBI taxonomy): Bacteria > Bacillati > Actinomycetota > Actinomycetes > Kitasatosporales > Streptomycetaceae > Streptomyces > Streptomyces canus. The sequence goes on along the minus strand of NZ_JAUSYQ010000002.1, from coordinate 3,296,668 downwards.
CGACGTGATCTCCCGGCAGCTGTGGCCCGACGGCGGGCCGCGCATCGTGCGGGAAGAACCCGACGACGAGCAACTCCTCCTCAGCGTCGCCGCGGGCACCGGCATCGCCCCGGTGCCCGAGGGGCGTGCCCGTGCGCTGCGGATTCCAGGGGTGCGGCTCAAGCGGGTGACCCCGCCCATCCCCACCGCGGACCTCGCCCTGGCCCACCGGTCGGCAAGCACCGCGCCGGCACTGCGAGGGCTCCTCAGCCTCGTCGGCGCTCTGCCCGGGGCCTCGGCCACCCCTGATCGACATGTTCACGACCCCGCGGCTTGCCGGGCGGGCGGTGCCGTGAAGGGCGCCGCCCGCTCGGAGGTGTGCTGCGCCCTAACTCGCGCAGGTGAGACGGGCGTCGGCCCAGTCCGCGTGGTCGTGGGCGTTGCCGTCGCCGCCGTCCGCGATCACGAGGTGCAGCTGCTGGGCACCGGTGACGTCGAGGTCCAGGGGCAGGGGCTGTGAGGTGCCGGTCAGGACGGGGGTCGTGGTCAGCGTCCGGCCGTCCGCGGTCACGGAGAACGTGACCGAGCCGTACGGGGCGACCTCGTCGTCGATGCCGACGGTGGCGGTGAACCGGGTGCAGTTGCCACCGAGGAAGAACGCCACGTCGCTGTCGGTGTGGGTGCCGAGACCCTTGTCGTGGACGGTGCCGCGGATCGTGATCGGCAGTCCGTCGCCTGCCGCCTGCTCGCCGTTGGAGGTGTCGCGTTCCACCGGGCCCCAGCCGTTGCTGCTGGAGACGAACGACAGGTCGCTCAGGTAGGGGCTCCCGGTGGGCGGCGGGATCGGCACCTCGGTCTTCGCGGTGCCGTACGTCCAGTGCTGCACGCCGCCGCGGACGTAGGTGGCGAGGGGCGAGAAGGTGACGGACACGGGGGTGGCGGCGGCCGTGGGGGCGGTGACGGTCCAGCTCGCCGTGACGGATTGGCCCGGTGCGACCTTCGAGAAGGTCGTCGGTGTGGTGGCGGTGACCGTCCAGCCGTCCGGGGCACCGGGCCGCAGGGTGAGGCCGGTGGCCGCGTCGCCCGACGCCGGGACGGTGAAGGTGGTCTTCAGGGTCGCCGACTCACCGCGGTGGATGGTTGCCGGCAGGTCAGCGGCGAGGGTGGCCGGGGCTTCGGCGGCCTGCTTCACGGGGGTGATGCTGAGGTTGTCGAACTCGTCGGTCTGGTAGCCGACCACGCCGATGCCGACCTGACCGGAGGCGTACGCGGAGTCGTCCACCGCGCCGACCGGCTTGCCGTCCACGCTCGCGGTGATCGTGGTGCCGCTGAAGCTCAGGCCGAGCTTGTGCCAGCGGTTGGTGCCGAGTGCTCGGGTGGTGCCGTCGGCGAGGGTGGCCAGTCGGCCGCCGGTGTCGCTCTTGACCACCGACCACTTGCCGGTGTCGGCGACCCGCAGGAAGTAGCCCGCCTGGTGGGACTGCGGCCGCTGCTGGTCACCCACCCGGCCCATGAGTTCGACCGTGCCTACCTGCTCCAGGTAGACGTCCGAACTGACCGTGTAGTTCTTCCAGTCGGTGTCGCCGAGGAGGGCGAACGCGTCACTGTCGTCCTGCCACTCGATGGGCTGCTGCGCGGCCATCTGCCGGACACACTGGCCGGAGCGTCCGCCCTTGCACGGCGCGGTCTCGAAGGAACCCTGCATGTCGGACAGGTACTTCGCCTCCCGCCCGGGGGTCTTCTGCTCGAAGGAGTCGTTGTAGGGGAGCGCGAGGTGGCCCTGCTTCGGGCTGACGGCGTTGCCCTTCCCCTGACCGGTGGTGGTGGTCAGGGAGTAGACGTAGCCGGGCTGGAGGGTGACCGTGAAGTGTCCGTCCGCAGGGGTCACGTCACCGGTGTGCACGAAACCGGCGGAGGTGCCGCCGGACTTGAGGTCGGTGGCCCAGATGTGCACCGGGCCGGTCGGCAGTCCGCCGCTGACCGTGAAGTCGGCGGTCTGGGAGCTGCTCGCGGTGGAGGTCTCCAGGATGGTGCTGTACGCCGAGTTGTCCGGCGACTTCAGGGTGACGTAGCTGCCGTTGACCCGGTCTCCGCCGAGGTAGCCGCTCGCCTTGTCGACGAACTTCCAGCCGGGCTCGGTCACTTGGGTGACCTGGGCCGTCGTCCAGAGGCTGGTGCCGATGTCGTACGCCCCGGACCAGGGCTGGTTCGCCACCGCGAGACCGACCGTGTCGTACGGCAGGTTGGGGTAGATCGCCGCCAGCAGCGGCCAGTTGAGGTAGGCGGTGAACTTGCCGTCGAGGTAGCCGCGGGTGATGGAGCGGATCAGGGCGCCGGCGCCGGTGTTCTCGTCCAGGGAACCGTTCTCGCTGGCCCACAGGGGTTTGCCGGTGGCCTGGGCGTTGGCGGAGCTCGGGCAACTGTTCGCGCTGCCGCCGTCACCGCCCTCACAGGGGTAGTGGACGCCGACGACGTCGACCGACTTGGCGAACTCCGGGTCGGAGACGATGTCGTCCGCGACGTCCAGACCCGAGTCCGCCCCGACGATCCGCACCGGGAGGTGCCTGGCGGCGAGCGTCGCGTGCAGCTTCTCGTACCAGCCGATGTCGTAACCGCGCTCGTTCCAGCCGCCCAGGTAGTCGATGTCCAGGCCGTGTTGGCGGGCACAGCCCAGCCAGGTGGTCAGGTAGTCGATCATGTCCTGGGACCAGAAGTCGCCGCCGCCGGGGGAGTTGTCCGTGTTGCCGATCCAGCCGGGGGCGCCCCAGGCGAGGCCGTACAGCTTGATGTGCGGGTTGCGCTTCTTGGCCTGCTCCATCAGCCACCACTCGTAACCGCTGTCGCAGTGCACGGTTCCCCTGGTGTGCTCGATGCTGGGCTCGGACCCGTCGGTGGAGTTGGTGTCGCCGCCGATCTCCACCTTGAGCATCTGCAGGGCGGCGCCGTAGCCCGGCTTGAAGAGGTAGTCCAGGATCCGGCTGCGCTGCGGCTCGGGGTAGTTGATGAGCAGCCGTGAGTTGCCTCCGCCGCCGCTGATGGCGCCGATGCCGTCGAAGGTGCGGCCGGTGCCGGCACCGTCCACGGTGACGTCGGTCTTGCCCGGGACGGGTGCCTCACCGACGAAGTCGATCCGGTCGACGGTCACCGCCGTGCCACTGGAAGCGGTGTTCTTCCGGCCGGTCGACGTGAGTGTGAAGGTGTGCGGGCCGTCGGGAAGGGTGGGGCTGGTCCACACGGCGGCGTCGCCGGTGCGGGTGGCGCTGTAGAGGTCGACGTCGACGGGCGTGCCGCCGTCGATGGAGACGGCGCCGATGCCATGGCCGGGGTCGGTGATCGCGCGGAAGGTGAGCTGGGTGCCGGTGAAGGCGAAGTCGACCGAGTCGCCGGTGGTCTCGGTCCAACTGTTCGTGCCCTCATAGGGATTGGCGGGTGCGCCCTCGCCACTTGCGTGGCCCCATCCGGAGCCGTGGTAGTCGAACTGGTCCCGGCCGCTTCCCTGGACGGAGTCGTCCACAGTGACGGTGGTGGCGCTGGTGGGGGCGGTGTCTGCGGCGGGGACCCCGGCCGCTCCGGCCTTCGCCGTGGCCGACAGCAGCAGGAGGGTGGTGAGGACCACGCTCCCCAGTCTGGTTGCACGACTCCATGGGGATGGGGACATGTGCGCTCCCGGTGTTGCAGGGGGGATGGAGGGGGAACACTCCGCGCACAGTGCTACAGGAGCTCACGCAGTCGGACAATGGTCCAGACAGAATTCAACAGAAGATTGCACCGCATCCATGTGCAGACCGCTCGATGAGCAGGGCGCGCGCCGTCCCCTTTGGTGGTCAGTAGCCGTAACCGCCACCCGAGTCGCTCGAAGAGGGGCTGGGTGTGGTGCCGGTGATCGGGGTGCCACTGAGGCTGACCACAGTGTGTTCTGGCGTGTGTGAGTGAGTACGGAGGGCCCCGGCGGACGTCTGGAGGCGTTGCCCTGGGAGGGGTCGACGGGCCGTACAGGGGGTGTGGGGTGGGCGGGTTGCGGGAGCTTGGTGGCGGTCCGTACGAGGCTCAAGCAGCTGACGCCCGCCGATGAGAAGGTCCTCGCGCTGGTCGGCGCGCACCTCGGGTCCCTCGCCTCCCGGGACCTGAAGGTCCGGTGCGGGCAGGGACTGGAGCACTGCGCGGACACGTGGGCGGCCCGTAAGCGGGCGTTGACGCCGGTGTCGTCGTCCCGGTGGGCGGGTTCGCTCACCAAGGCCACGCATGACCAGTGGGCGCTGGCCCGGCGTGGCCAGCTCGCCCACATCCAGTTGGCCGACGCGTCGTCGCGGCCCGGGTCGGGTGACCGTGACCGGTGGCCTGTTCGTCAACTCGATGGCCGCGTACGGAATGTCACGGCTGAAGTGGCGAGTCAGGGAGGCGGTCTTCACGCTCGTACTGCTGCTGATGCTGGTCCGGCTGGCCGCTGCCGCCCGGCTACGACGCACGAGCCGCACGCCGCCCCGGCGAAAAGGCGGCATTCACGTGGCCCCACAGGTGCGGCTCGCCGACGGAACTGTCGAGCGTCGACGGCGCCAGGGGCGGGGACGCAACCGGTCGCTGCCCGTGGGGCCAGTTGCGGGAAGAGCGCGCTCACGTCGAGCGGCCGCGGGGGCCACGACTCACTCGGCTACCGATGGTGCTGATCAGCTGAGCTTGTTCCCGAGCGTGAACAGCCCCGTGACAGGGGTCCGGTGAGGATGGCTCCCTCTCGGATCACGGGCTGATCGGGCAAGGGCCGCGCTCACCCTCCGAGCGGCGGCTGGGGCGGAACCGGTCCCTCGCCCGCGTAGGTGTCACCCCGCGGTGCCGACGGTGCGTCGTCCTCGGCGAGCGTCAGACTGGGCCAGGGCCCGGCGAGGGCGGTGTCGTCCAGGGCGATGCCGAGGTGGTCGAGGAGCAGGGCAACCACCGGAGCCATCCCGGTGTCCTCACCCTCGTACGCGGCGAGCGCCGCTTCCACCCGGTCCCACCAGGATTCGGTCCGCTCGGGCCGGGTGTGTTCCATGCCGGGCTCGAAGTTCTCGACGCACTCGCCGTCGCGCCAGTACTGGAACACGTCAAGTCCCTCGGTGGTCAGCACGCTGTACGTCTCGGTGCCGCGGGACAGCTCCGTCAGCGCTTCGCTCCAGGATCCGACGGCACCGTCCTCCTCGACGCAGAACGCCCAGTCGCCGAGCCTGCCGGACCGCAGCAGCGAAACCGCTCCGTCACCGGAGTCGTCCGAGAGAAGATCCGAGGCCTCGTCCGCGTCGAGGGGACGTGCCTGCTCCGGGTCGGCCCCGTACCGGGCGAACACCTCCTCGGGGCCCAGCCCTCGGGTGAAAGTGACACACATCCAGGATGTCGCCCAGTTGAGCGAACGCGCGTCCGTGCCTGCCGCCATGGTCTGCCTCCGTCCTTCACGCCCGGCATCGACTGCCGGGGCTGAGCCTTCCGGGCTCCCCGCGGCGCGCGAGGCGCGGCGGGGAGCCCGGTTCATCATGCCGGGTTCAGACAGCGGGGCCGGTCACGGCATGGGACACCTGTGGGGTCCTATGCCGTGAACTCGATGCGGAACGGGTCACCGTCCACGAGGCGCTGGTACTTGCGAAGAGAGCCGAGGACTCCGCCCGCCGAGCTGTTGGCGCGCTGGGTGATGTGGAGCCGCAGACAGGTCTCGTCGCCCGAGGTCGGCCGGGTGGGCCAGGTCGCCGGGGCGGACCACAGGCCGTTCACCACCTGAGGGGTCAGTTCGGCGCACAGGTCGCCGTCCTGGCCGCCCTCCTGCGTGCTGGCGGGCGGGAACTCGTCGCAGCTGTCCTTGCCGACCTCGCCCGGGTACAGGTTGGTGAAGGGGGTGCAGGTCGAGGCGCGATTGGCGTTCGCCTTGGTCTGGTTGACCGCGTGCAGGACGTCGGTGCCCCGGCGCCTCATGATCTCCTCGTAGATGGGCACGACGATGCCGTACTTCTCGTGCGACTGCGAGTAGCTCAGCACCGGCATCTCGTCGGTCGGTATGACGCAGCCGCGCAGCCGGGGCTGCTCCTTGTCGCAGCGGATCTCGCCGGTCGCGGGGCTGGACCAGGAGGCGTTGGGGTCGACCGGGGTCGCACCGGGCATCGTCACGTACATCTTGTAGCTGGTGCGGAAAGAGGAACGGGTGGTGTCCGCCGCGAAGGCGTCACCGCTGTACTTGGTCTTTCCGGTCTTTTCCGTACCGGGTGTCATCTCGGAGGCGCCGTACCACGGTTGCTTCGTGACCGTCGTGCAGCCGGCACCGCAGCCCACCTGCATCTTCACCACGAGGCTCTTCACATCGCCGGTGACCCGGACCAGCTTGGCGGTGATCGTCTCGTTGAGGTCGAGGGACTTGTAGGAGGTGGCGAGTGTGGAGTTGACCTGGATGAGGCCGGTGCCGATGGTCTTGCCGTTCTGGTCGTAGAGGGTGTACGTGACCTCGACGCCGTTCAGGCACAGGCCGCCGGTGCGGCTCCAGGTCCAGGTTCCCTGACTCGTCAGCGCACACGAGGGCGGGGGCGGCTCGGGGTCGTCGGCGTCCGGCTCGAACTCCGTCCCGAGGCCGTCCCCCGGGTCGTCGGCAGCGAGGTCGGCGGCTGCCGGGGCGGGCGCACCGGTCTTCGTACGGGTCGCCGTGCCCCTCCCGCCGTCCACGCTCACACATGCGCTGACGGCGTCGGGTACGGTCGCGCGGGCTGCGGCGGGGAGCCGGGAGCAGGAGTCCTCGGCGGCGAAGGCGGCGCTCTGCAAGGTCGTGGCGGGAGCGGGGGAACCACCGTCCGCGGTCGCGTCGGCCCCTCCGGGAAGGGACGTACGGGCGGGTGCGGTCCGGCCCTCGGCAGCGCCGGCGGTACCGGTCGCCGTGAGGGCCATGGCGAGGAGCGGAGCGAGCAGCACCCATCTGATGCGTGATGAGGTCATGACTTCTCTCAGGTGTGGTGGGGAAGGAACAGGTGCGGCGGCTCAGAAGATCGACGACAGGGCCTTGGCGGCCCCTGACACGACGTCCTCCCCGACGTCGGCGATCTTGCCGACGACGGGTTTGATGATCTGGCCGCCGGCTGCCTTGTCCGCGGCACCGAGCCACTTGGACTGGCCGAAGGTGACCAGGCTCAGGCCGGTGCCGATGGCGGATTCGATGAACTCGCCGCTGGAGAAGCCGTGTTCGATGCCGGTGAAGAGGGTGCCAAGGGCGCCGGCGCCCATCGAGACCGCGGAGAAGAAGCCGGCTGCCGCGGCAGCCGGGGGGAACACGAAGGCGGCGAGGGCGCAGCCCGCGGCCAGGAAACCGGCGCCGACGCTGATGGCGTTGAACGCGTCGGCGTAGAAACCGGCGTCGTTCCACCACTCGTCGGCGTCCGCGCCGGTGCCGTTGGGGTTGATCTGGTCGTTGGTGTCCTTGTCGGCCGGGTTGATCTTGGCCTCCCGCTCCCGGCGGGCCTTCTCGGCAGCAGCCTTGGCAGCCGCCCTGACCTCGGCCTCCCGCTTGGCCGCGGCGATCTGCCTGGCCTCGGTGGCCGCGGCGGCGGCCGTGGCCGCGTCCTTGCCCGCCGCGATCGAGGAAGCGCGGGCGTCGGCGGCCGAAGCCTGGGCGCTGTACGACGACTTGAGGGCGGCGCGGGCCGAGTCCATCGCCTTGTTCGCCGAGTAGTTCGCGGTGCGGGCGGCACCCCGGGCGGTCGACGCCGCCGTGCTCGCCCTGTTCGCGGACGCCTTGGCGTCGGCCGCGGACTTGTCGGCGGCGTCCGCGTTCCGCCTGGCCTCGTCCGCGTAGTCGTCGGCCTTGGCCGCGGAGTCGAGTGCCTTGTCCGCCCACTGCTTGGCCTCGGCGGCGGCGTTACGGGCGTCGGCGCCGGCCTTCGACGCCAAGGCGGCGTTCTCCTGCGCCTTCTCGGCGATCTTCGCCGCGGCGGCGATGGCGCCGCGGATCGCGGCGACATGGGTGGCGGTGTCGTGGTCGAGCCGGGCCGTGCGGAACTGCACCAGGGAGACGAAGTTGCGGCGCATCCAGGTGGGCCCCTCCATGGCCACCTCGGCGTACGCCTTGGTGAAGGCACCCCCGGTGTTCATCAGCGTGAGGGTGAGGGCCGCGTCGTCCTCCCGGATCGCCTCGGGGTAGTCGTGGTCGAAGAAGTTCTGCAGCGCTTCGGTGGTGTTGAGGCTGAGTGCCTTGTTCGCCGCGGCGGTGACGGCCCTGCCGGGGTTCGAGGCCAGGATGCGGCTGATCGCCACCCGGTTGTCCTCGTCTGAGGCCTTCTTCATGCCGCTGGTGAGGAAGTCGCCGACCGCCTTGGCATCGGGGCTCTCCAGGGCGCCCTGGGCCGCTTCGGCGATCCTGGGGCCGGCGATCGTGGCGACGTGGAGCGTGGTCTCCCGGTCGTCCTGCCCCTGGGCCAGCAGCCGGTCGAGGTCGATCCAGGCGTACACGTCGTCGTCCGTCCCGGAGAGGGCGAACTGGGCGGCCTGCCGGGTCCAGGCACCCCTTGAACCGAGCAGGGCGACGGCCGCCTTGCGGCCCAGGACCGCCGCGGCCGCCATGTCGTTCGCCGCCAGCGCCTGTTCGGCCCTGGCGATCAGATCCTTGGTCGCCTGATCGGTCTGCTGGACCTGGGCGGCCTTGTTCTGATAGGCAGTCAGCTCCTTCGCCTCGATCTCGGCGAGCAGCCTGACCTCCTCGATGGCCTGCAGTTTGTCCTGCTCAAGGGTTTCCGCCTCGGCGTTCCGCGCGTTCTGCTCCACCACGAGGGCGTCCGACACGGCCTTGGTGGCGGTGTTGGCGGCCTGCACGGCCGCCGCCGCGTGGGCGGTGGACCTGTTGGCGTAGTCGACGGCCTGGCCCGCGTACTTCACGGCCTCCTCGGCGGCTGCCGCCGCCTTGTCGGCGTGGTCCGCCGCGGAGTTGGCGGCGTCCCGGGCGGTGCGGGCGGCGGCGGCCGCGGTGGTGGCGAGGCTCTGGGCCTTGGAGGCGGCATTGGTGGCCCGGTTCGCGGCGCTGGACGCGATCGCGGCCTGGCGCTTGGCCTCGGTGGCCTCCGACTGTGCGGCGCCGGCGGCGGCCCCGGCCTGGGCAGCGGCGTTCGCGGCGGCGGCCGCGTTGCGTGCGGCGGAGGCGGCGGCCGAACCGGCGGCGGCGGCCTTGGTTCCGGCGACGGCGGCCTGATCGGCGGCCTTGGCCGCGGTACGCGCCTTGGCCGCGGCGTTGCGGGCGGCGACCGCCGCGTTCTTGGCGGCCTCGGCCTTGCCGGCGTCCTTGGAGGCACCGATCGCGGCATTGAAGGCGCGGGCCGCGGCGCTGCCGGCGTTCGCGGCGGCCTGGGCGGCGCCGGTGGCGGCCCAGGAGGCGCGGCGGGACGCCGACACGGCGGCGTTCGAGGAGTTGATGGCGTTCCGCGCGGCGTCCGCCGCGCCCTTCGCGGCGGACGCCGCCTTGCGGGCCGCCGCCCCGGACTTCTGCACATCCTCCTTGGCGGCTGCCGCCTCGGCGGCAGCCTTCTCCGCCGCCTCCTTCGCCTTCTCCGCGGCGGTCTGGGCGCGTGCGGAGGCCTCGACTGCCAGGTTCGTCTCGCGCTCGGCGCGCTTGCCCTCCCGTACGACGACGGCGACGAGCTCCTCGATCGTCGCCGACTCCTGGTCCCGGGCACGGGCGATGTGCTGCCCGGTCTCGATGAACCACTCCACGTCGGACGCGGTGCCGCTGAGGGCACGCTCGGCGTACTTCTGCACCTCAGGGCCGGCCTGCGTCAGCATGGCCGAGACGTGGACCCGGGCGTCCTCCAGGCGTGCGTTGTACTGGGTGTCGGTGAGGAACGTGAACAGGCTCGGCTGGGTGCCGGCGTTCAGGGCGGCGGTGGCGTCTCGCTGGACCGCCTTGTCGCCGGTGCCCGACACAATGCTGGTGGCCACCTGAAGGTCCTCGAGGATGGCCGGTTTGAAGCCGTCCTTCAGGAAGTCGGCGATGGCGGCGTCACCGTTGTCGAGGGCGGCGACCGCCGCACGGCGCAGGCCCTTGCCCGCGCGGTCCAGGCTGCTCACGATGGCGACGCGGTTGTCCTGCACGGTCTGGTTCGGCAGCGTTTCGGTCAGGAAGGTCTGGATCTCGCTGTCGGAGCCGGCAAGGGCCTCGGCGGCCGCGGCCTTGACGCCTCTTCCGCCCGATATCCAGGCCTTGACCACTTTCGCCCGCTCGGTGTCCGGCAGCGGGACGGGGTCGGGGGCCGTACCCTCCGCCGCGGCGGCGACCGGGGCGAGGAGCACCGAGGGTGTGGAGGCCACGGCGGTGGCGGCGGCGAGCGCGCCGAGCACACGGCGCCGGCTCCAGAAAATTGTCTGCATAAGAGAGTTGTCCCCGTGAGCTGTTGACCGGACATGTCGGATCTCGCTGGCGAGAAGGTTCCCGACGTGCCCGTGGGATGGAATGTCATCGGATGTGAAGTGGCGTACAAATCGCGCTTCTTGTAGTGCCGGACCATATCAACTGCTCTGACAAAAGGAGGTGATTGTGGAGTCCGCTCCCTCAACATCGGTGGGAATTCCAGCCACTGACTGGATCTCGACGAGCATTTACATGTCCTCCACAATCTGCCGTACAACCCTTACTGGATGTGACGGGGATCACCAATACTCCGCGAGGAATGTGGCTTTTTGCATGGTTCTCTGCACTCGACCTGAGAGTGTCTTCATGTTGGTATGGCGAACCGGATGACGATTACCGAGACGGGGGGCCTCTCGTTGCGAGAGGTAAGGGGGCCGCTTTCCAGGGGAGTTGGGACATTCCCGGCGGAGTGATGTCGATATCGCATTCCTGTGTACCCGAATTCGAACCCGGTGATGAACATCCGGCCGTCGGCGACGAACTTGGGGATGTAATGAGGAAACACGGCAGAATGTCCACGAAGCCGCAACGCAAGCGGCTCGCGCTGCGTGCGCTGGGCGCGGCCGCGGCCGGCGCCCTGGCCTGGATCGCGGTGACCGCGGGCTTCCCCGGCGGGGCGTCGCAACACTCGGGCCCCACCGAACTGGTCGCGGAGGGCGCCCCCGGTTATGCGGTGGAGGACTTCGCCTACCCGCTGGCGGACAAGATCCTGGCCGAGAAGAAGATCGTCCTCAAGCGCGGTGACGGGCACATCACCCTGGCCGACTGCGCGGGTGGGACCGGCCTCCTGGAGATCATGGCCCGCGACAAGGCGGACAGGATCTGCTTCAAGGTGGTGGGCAACTCCGGCTGGCTGACCCTGGAGATCCCCGCGGTCTACGCGATCAAGGGCAACGACTACACGACCGCGGTCGACATGACCGTAGGCACCGAGGAGAAGTCGTTCGACATCACCAAGAACTCCTGGACGCCGGTGGGTGAGGCCGCGGACCCGGAGGGCCGCGATCACATGCTCGTCGAGATCCGGTCCGCCAAGTAACCGCGGTTCACACCGACTTGCTCACCGCCGCGCGGTCCGGTGCCCACAGGACGCGCAGCCCTCGTGACTAGGAACCCACCTTCATGTACCTCTCCAGACGCCACCGGCTCGCCGCGTTGGCTGCCGGCCTGATCGCGGCCCCTGTCGCGCTGAGCTCCGCCACCGCCACCGCACTCACCGGAGCCGACGCCCCGGCGCAGCTGAACTACGTCGCGAAGATCAACGTCGGTGAACAGAGTGCCTGCACCGGCACCCTCATCGACCCGCAGTGGGTCCTGACCGCGGCCACCTGTTTTGCCGCGGACGGCAAACCCCCCGCGGGTAAGCCCGCCGTCACCACCACCGTCACCGTCGGCCGCACCGACCTGACCCAGACCAGCGGCAGCGTCCTGTCGGCCATCCGGCTCGTCCCGCACGCCGACCGGGATCTGGTGCTCGTCAAACTCGCCGCCAGGATCACCGATCCGGGCATCACGCCCGTCCGGCTGGCGACCACGCCCGCCGCTGCGGGTGAGGAGTTGGTGAAGGCCGGATTCGGACGCACCAAGACGGAATGGGTGCCCGACAAGCTCCACGCCGGTACGTTCACCGTCGCCGCCACCGCCGACACGACAGTGGACCTCGACGGCTCCGACACCGCGACCGTCTGCAAGGGCGACGCGGGCGGTCCCGCGCTGCGCACCGTCGACGGCACCACGGAACTCGTCGCCGTCAACTCCCGCTCCTGGCAAGGCGGGTGTCTCGGAATCGATCCTGCCGAAACCCGTACCGGTGCCGTCGACACCCGTGTCGACGACATCGGCGACTGGGTCGAGCACGCCGTCTCCCGCGACCCGGACGACCTCACCGGTGACGGCAAGGCCGACCTCGCGGCCGTCAAGGACGACGGCATTCTGTGGATCTACCCCGGCACCGGAAACGCGAGCGGCAGCACCTTCGGCACCCGGTTCCAGGCCGGCACCAGCTGGCAGAGCCAGGACGCCGTCACCGTCGGAGACCTCAACAACGACGGCATCGGTGACCTGCTGTCCCGTCAGGCGTCCGACGGCACCCTGTGGGTCTACCCCGGCACCGGGAAGCCGGGCATGGAGGCCTTCACCACCCGCTACCAGGTCGGCAGGAGCTGGCAGACCCAGGACGTCACCCGCACCGGGGACTTCAACACCGACGGGCTCACCGACGTACTGACCCGTCAGGCGTCCGACGGCACGTTGTGGGTCTACCCCGGCACCGGGAAGCCGGGCATGGAGACCCTCGGCACCCGCTACCAGGTCGGCACCGGCTGGAAGAGCCAGGACGTCATCACCAATGGCGACCTCAACAACGACGGGCGTCCCGATGTGTTGTCCCGTCAGGCGTCCGACGGGACGTTGTGGGTCTACCCCGGCACCGGGAAGCCGGGCATGGGGACCCTCGGCACCCGCTACCAGGTCGGCAGGAGCTGGCAGACCCAGAACGCCATCCGCACCGGGGACTTCAACGGTGACGGGCTGACCGATGTGTTGTCCCGTCAGGCGTCCGACGGCACGTTGTGGGTCTATCCCGGCACCGGAAAGTCCGGCATGGACACCCTGGGCACCCGCTACCAGGCCGGGACCGGCTGGGGGCCCTACCGCATCTTCTGAGCGGCGGTGACGAGGCTGCGGACCGGCAACGCCCGCTGGCAGTCTTCGCCTGCGGCACGCTTCGGTCATCGGCTTGACGGCGCGGCAGTCCGGACGGTTCGCCGAGTGATCTACTCGAGGGAACCTCCGGACTGCTTGCGCACCGGGACGAACCCCACGCCTGGTTCCACGGCGGTCGCAGCCCCGAGGAGATCAGCCGGTGCGGTAGGAACCGGCCGGGGCCAGGGCCAGGGTGGAGCCGCCGGCAGGGCAGATCCGTCGGCGTAGGCCGACAGCCAGGTGCTGGTGGTGGGCTCGATGCCCGTCAGCGCCACCTTGACGCTGGGCTTGGACGTGGCGCCAAGTGTGCGCTGGGCCGCGCCGGTGCCGTCGCGGGTGTCCGGCACCGGAGTCGGAGAGATCGCGAAGCAGGGCGAGCCCGGGGCGCCCGGAAGATCGCCGGTGCCCGCTCCAGGGCCGACCCGGCTGGAGGCGGTGGCGTCGGTCTCGGTGACGTTCAGCAGACCGCTGAGGCGTTGCCGGCCCCGTCGGCTGGCAGGGTGAGCGTGACCGGCCCGCCCGGTCCGGCTTTGCCCGAGCGCCGTGCAGCGCCGCCCCGCCGAGACCGAGATGCTCGAGGGCATCCAGGCCGGCGGCGGACTGGACGGTCCCGGTCCCCGTACACGTGTCGACGGCCGGGGCTGCGAGTCCTCGCTCGTCCCGGGACACGAGAACGACCCGCGCCTCGCCCGGGGCACCGAAGCCCTGTCCGGAGAGCCGCGCAACGTGCCCGTCTGCCCGCCGTATGAGCGACTTCCGGTCCCGGCACCTCACCGCCCCCGAGGGCTACCCGCGTGCACAGGCCCTGGAGGACGTCCACACACGCGGCCGAGAAGCTCTCTGCGAGGGGCGCGCGGGGTGGGTTCGAGCAGGCATCGGCGGCGTACGACGCGCAGAAGCGTGCCCGGCGTACGGCCTTCGAGTGATCACTTACCTGTTGGACACGTCCGCTCTGTGGCACCTCCTTCGAGTTCCCGGCGCGCTGCGGCCGTGGGAGGGGCACGTCGCTGCCGGGGTGTTCCACATCTGCGAGCCGACGCGCACCGACTCTCTCCACTCGGCCACCGGCCCCGCTCATAGGGACGACCCGCCGAGGTGTTGGACGCCCTCTGCCTGCTTTCGCCGGTTCCCAAGAACGCGTGGCCTCGGGTCGACGCCGGCCAGGACGAGCTCACGCAACGGGGCCCACATCGCGCGGCGGGCTCGATCGATCTGTCACCTGTGAGGGTTCGTCGTGCCTGGATCAGGGTCTGGGTGCGGTGCGGTGCGGGAGGCGAGGTGAAGGTGATTCCGTGGAAGTCCCGGCCTTGGATCAGCGGGCCGGAGAGGGTGGACCCCGAGACCTCGTTATGGACGTTGCCGCTGTCGGTGCGCACCAGAGCGGCCTGTTCGTGCCATTGGCGCAGCTCGGTTCGGAAGACAGTGTCCGTCCTCGCGCGTACGGCGAGGGCGTTGCTGAGATCCTGGGCCCGTGTCGGGTCGGTGGGGGAGTCTGCCAGGCAGGTGAGTTCGGCCTCCCCTGAACTCACTCCGGGCGTGCTGGAGCCGACGGATCGTGGGGTCGAGCGCCGCACCAGGGAGCACAGCCCCGCCCACGCCTGTCGCCCGACTTCCCCGCCGGCTCCTCCGGCAAGGGCTGCCAGCAGGGCTACCGATATGGGCTCCACACCCGCACCGCCCCTCCGTCTGCGCACGGTCCGTGGCCGTCCGGCGCGCGCCATGGTCTTGTCCACTGTGGGGTGCGCCAAGAGAGGCTTCAACGGCCTCTCGGAGCGGGGGGAAGGGATTCGGCCGGAGTGTCGGCTCGGTGGGTGGGGTGGCCGGTGATGCCACCCCGACGTGTCTCCCGGGTGGGGAGTTCCGCTTCGGTCAGGGATGTGACCTGTGAGGAGAACCGGTCGGCGGTGTGTGCCGGCCTATTCGGGAGTGGCGATGATGATGCACCTGTCCGTACCGACCTTCGTGGTCGAAACGGTTTCGGCGGCAGCGGCGCCGGGGGCCGCCAGAGCGAGAACACCCAGGGTGATGAAGACAGTCACCACGGATGCTCGGTGGTGCATTTTGGGCACGTGCTTGTTCCCTTTCCCTGTTCGAATCTGCTTACGGTGCGGGAAACCTAGCAGTCGCGGCCCGGTAACGCGAAAATTTGAACGGAGATCAGTAGCTTGTCCCCGCGTCGAGCGAGGGGAGGGGGTGGTTGTTCATTGAATTACCTCGGAATTGCCCTCGAACTGGTCGCGAATGTGCGCACTTTCGAACGCTTGTTTAATCGGGGTGGGGGCGGCCGTCGCATCGCCCGACGCCGATCGCACCTCGGCGAGCGCTCTTTGGGCCCGTACTCTCTCGTCGCTGTCGTGCGTACGTTCGGCCAACGCGACGGCCAACTCCAGATGATGGCTCGCCGAGGCGAGGCAGCCCGCGGTGAAATAGGCCTGGCCCAGGCATCGTTGGGCCTGCACTTCCTGGTGGGCCGCCCCGATGTGCTGGGCGATGTCGAGGGCGTCCGAGAGGTTCCGGGTCGCTCCTTCCGTCTCCCCAGCTCTGCGATACGCCTCGCCCAGCCCGATGAGTGTGTCGGCCTGGCTCTTCCGGTCGCCGAGGGCGCGGAATTCGGCGAGTGTCTCCTGATATAGTGCTACCGCCGTTGCCGTGTCACCCGATTCGGTGAGAGCGTCGGCGAGACTTCCTCGCACCGTCGCACGGTCGTACCGGTTCCCGGACCGCTCCAGATAACGGAGCGACTTCTCGAACGATCGGCACGCGGACTCCACATCCCCGGCCCTCATCGCCAAGTCACCCAGATTGTTGAGCGTCTTCCCGAGCGCCGTATGGTCGCCCGCCTCCGTGAAACCGGCGAGTGCCTTCTCGAAGTGCTTGCGGGCCCGTTCGTGCTCGCCCAGGAACAGCAGGGTGACCGCGATGTTGTTGTGACCGCGGGCCCTGTCCCAGGGGTCATGGGAAAACGCCGTCAGGCCGAACGACTTCTGGAAGAGCACCAGTGCCGTCCGGTGCTCGCCCATGTGCCACTGGAGCGTGCCCAGTGTGCGCAGGGTCTCCGCCTCGGCCTCCGCGTCCCGGATCGTACGGGCGATCTCCAGGGCGCGCTCCCCGGTCTCGGCGGCCTCCGGATATTGGCCGATACGTGCGTGCACGGCGCTCAGTTGCGCGAGGGCACGGCACAGTGCGGCCGGGTCGTCGGTGCGGGACCAGTGGTCCACGGCGGGGCGCAGCACGGTTTGCGCGTCGCGCCAGTGGCACTCCGTGTCGAGGAAGCCGGCCAAGGCGTAGGCGAGTCGCGCGGCCGCCTCCGGACGGCCGTGGCCGCGCGCGTAAGCCTCGATGGCGAGGAGGTTGGTCCGTTCGGCGGCCAGCCATGACCGTGCGGCTTCGGGGCCGGGCCACTGCGGCATGCCGGTCGGGGGGAGGACGGTCGGTGAGACCGGCCTGGTGCGGCGGGGATACGCGAGCCGGTCGGCGCGGTCGGCGGCGGCCGTATGGAAGTCGGTCAGCCGGCGCAGGACGTCGGACCGTTCCTGCTCACTGTCCTCGACCTCGGCTCTCGACCGGCCGTACTCCCGGAGCAGGTCGTGGTATTTGTACCGGTCAGGTGTGGGCTCGCGGAGCGTGTGCGAGGCCAACAGCGACTCCAATGTGCGCTCCACGGTGGTCGGCGGCAGGCCAAGGGCGGCGGCGGCCGCCTCCGCGGTGAAGTCCGGGCCGGGGTGCAGGCTGAGGCGGCGGAACGCGCTGCGTTGGTCATCGGGGAGGGTCCGGTACATGAGGTCGAAGACGTGGGTCACGTCCTGATCGGCATCCCGGATCTCGCGCAGTCGGCCCTCGGGCCGGGCAAGGCGGTCGGCGAGGGTGGTGAGGGTCCATGACGGATGAGTGCGGAAGCGGCTCGCGACCAGCTCGATCGCGAGCGGGAGGCCGCCGCATAATCGAACGATTCGGGTGACTTCCTGGACGTTCCGGGCGCGTTCCTCGCCGGCGAACGACCGGAACAGGGCGACGGCGTCGTCGTCCGGCAGCACGTCGAGCGGAATGTGCCGGGCGTGCGGAAGGCCGGTGAGATGGCGTCGGCTGGTGATGATCGTCAGAGACGTCGGGCTACCCGGCAGCAGCGGTCGGATCTGATCGGCACTCACCGCGTCGTCCAGCACGATGACTGCCCGGCGCTCGGCCAGCATGGTCCGCCACAGGGCGGTGCGGTCCTCCAGCTCCAGGGGAATCGTCTCCGCAGGAGCGCCGAGCAGGCGTAGGAGAGTGGCCAGGGCGGTGCCGGGGTCCAGGGGTTTCTCGACGGGCGAGTGTCCGCGAAGATCCAGGTAGAGCTGGGCGTCGGGGAATCTTTCGGTGAGCCCGCGAGCACCGTGCACGGCTACAGCGGTTTTTCCGACGCCGGCCATACCGCTGACCGTGCCGACGGACTCCAGGCTGATCACCGCGCCGTCCGTGGTCGTCGCTTCCGGTGCCGCGCTCAGGGCCCGCAGTTCCGTGCGGCGGCCGACGAGCGGGGGCTGGTGCGGAAGATTCCGGGGTGGACGAGGGCGTGGACGCGCGGCTGTTCCGGCGGTCTGGCGCTGTGCCGGGGCCGCATGCCCGGGATTGCGCTCGCCCCGGACCAGCGCGGCCACCGGCAGACGATCGAGGATTCCGCTGTGGATGCGGTTCAGTTCGGGCCCCGGACGGGAACCGAACTGCGTCAACAGGAGCTGCCGTGTCTCCTGATGAACGCGCAGGGCGTCGGTGTACCGACCGGTGCCGTAGTACGCCACCATCAGCTGCCCTGCGAGTGTCTCGTCGCCCGGGTGTCGTTCGACGAGGGCGGACAGTTCGGAGCTGAGCCGGTCGAACCGGCCCAGCCGCAGCGAGGCGGCGATCCGCGAGACGGTGGCACCGAGTCGGCGCTCCGTCAGGGCCCTGCGCACGGTTTCGGCCCACAGTCCCGGCAGGCCGGCCAGGGCCTCACCCCGCCACAGCTGTTCGGCCCGTTCCGTGACGGCGACCGCCTGCTCGTCGTCCCCTTCCGACATGAGGGCGCCGGACTCCGCCACGAGGTGCTGGAACCGGTGCCAGTCCACCGAGGAGCGAGCGGCCTCCAGGGTGTATGTGTGGGCGCGGCTGGTGATGCCGGGAGTTTCCGCGCGCGTTGCCTCGGCGCGACGCAGATGCCGACGTATCCGTGAGACATAGGTGTGCACGTTCGCACGGGCGTGGGGTGGCGGCTCGTCGTCCCAGAGCCGGTCGATGAGCGTGTCCAGCGCGACCGGGCGGCCCACGTCCAGGGCCAGGGCACACATGAGGACCCGCTCCTTGTCCGAGCCGAGCTCCATGCGACGGCCGTCCACGCGGAGCCCCACCGGGCCCAGTACCTGGAATTCCACCAGCGCCTCCCGCTGGTCCGGCCGTTCGACGAGAACGGCAGGGGGCAGTGGACTTGGTAACGGAGCGATGAGCATGACAGGAAGAGCAGAGTGTTTCCAGATGTGCCCGCGCGCTGGCTGAATCGTTTCTTTTTTGATCGCATCCGATCGTCGGTTCGCATTTCCCCGGGTGAGACGAGGGTAGGACCGCCCTGATGCAGACGGCGTGACACCGGTCGGGGGAGGACGGGCGATGGCTGCGGCGCGAGATGACGACCGGGGCGGGAGCAGCAACACCATCGGCGGCGCGGCGCACCTGTACGGCCCCACGGTCCAGGCGCGTGACATCCACGGCGGCATCCATGTGCAGGCGTCTCCGCCTCAGGCGCCACCCAAGCCACGTCAACTGCTGCCGGTGCCCGCGCACTTCACCGACCGTGTGGAGGAAGCCGCCGCGCTGGACGGGTTGGTCGCCTCGCGCGAGGAGAGCGGCGCCGGGCAGCAGCTGATCGTGGTCAACGGGCCCGCCGGTGTCGGCAAGACGACGTTCGTCACCCGGTGGCTGCGCAGCCGTTCGTCGGCCTTTCCCGACGGGCAGTTGTACGCCGACCTGCGCGGGCACGACGCGCACGGCCCGGCGAGCCCCGGCGAGATCCTCGGTCAGTTCCTGCGGGCCCTCGGTACCCCCGCGGTGCCTGGCGGTCTCGCCGAACAGGCTTCCCTGTGGCGCACGCTCACCGCGGAGCTACGCCTCGCCGTCATGCTGGACAATGCCTTCACCGCGGCGCAGATCCGGCCGTTGTTGCCAGGCGGCCCGGGTGGGCTCGTCATCGTGACGAGCCGTCGCAGGCTGACCGGGCTGGGCATGGACGGAGCCGAGTTCCACCAGCTGCGTTCACTCACCGCCGCCGCCGGTATGGAGCTCTTCGTCCGAGGTGCGGGCGAGGCCCGAACCGCCCGTGAACTGCCTGCCGTCCGTGAGGTCGTCACCCTCTGCGCGGGGTTGCCGCTCGCGCTGTGTCTCGCTTCCGCACGGCTCGCGGCACGCCCCGGTCAGCCGATCGCCGCACTGGTCGAGGCACTCACACCCGACACCGACCGGCTGGCCGCACTCGAAGTGGAGGGAGAAGGGACGGTGCAGAAAGCCCTGGACGCGTCGTACGCGGTTCTCAGCGAGCCGGCGGCCCGGCTCTACCGGGCGCTCGGTCTGCTGCCGGTGTCCACCGTCGACACCCACACGGCGGCCGTGGCCTGTGCCGAGGAGCCCACGTGGGCGCAGCGGCGGCTGGACGAACTCGTCGAGGCCAATGTGCTGGAGGACATCGGCCCGGACACCTACCGGTTCCACGACCTGGTCCGGGTGCACGCGTACGAGCGCGCGCTCGCCTCGGAGGCCGCGGAGACCCGCGATCTGATCCAGCGTCGGGTCGCCGACAGCTACCTCCGGACCGCCACCGAGGCTCAACGCCGTATCACCCCCATCCAGTTCACCCTGCCCCGTGACTACGCACACCCTGTCCGGCTCCCCGTGTCCTTCACCGACGAACTGGAGGCCCTCGGCTGGCTGGACGCCCGGCGCACTCATCTGATGTCCGTCCTGCGCCTGGCCGCCGAGCGCGGCTGGCACGCAACCGCCTGGCAACTCGTCGACGCGATGTGGCCGTTGTTCCTCCGCCTGCGCCACTACGACCTGTGGATCGAGGCGCACCGGATCGGGCTGGAAGCCGCCCGTGCCGACCGGCACCGGGAAGCCGAACGACAGATGCTCAACTCCGGGGCCATCGGCCTGAGCGCGGCGCACCGCACCGCCGAGGCCGTCGAGTGGTACACGGCTTCCCTACGGGCCGCCCGGGAGGCCGGAGACCGGCGGGACGAAGGCCAGGCCCTGTTGGGGCTCGGCGGTTGCCGCATCGCGGAGGGCCGGTACGCCGAAGCCGTGTCCGATCTCGACCGGGCGGTCGAGACGTGGACCCGGTGCGGATATCCACGCGGGGTGGCGCTCGCGCGGATCCTGCTCGGCGAGGTCGCGCTCACCGAACAGGATCTCGAGCGAGCCCTCACCTGTTTCACTCTTGCCCGGGAGGGTCTGCTCGCCGTCTCCGACCCGCACGATGCCGCCCGGGCCCTGGCCTTCCTCGGCCGGACCCGCGCCCGGGGCGGCGATCACACTCTGGGCACGGCTCAGATGCGGGAGGCGCTGGAGGCGTTCACCGCTTCCGGCGCCGTGCACTGGCAGGCGCGGAGCCTGGAGATGCTCGCCGACAGCGCGCGGGAGCGGGGCGACGAAACGGCTGCCGACGACTTCCGCGCCAGGGCGCGAGCCCTGTACGAGGTCACCAGCCCGGCGGACGCGCGCCGGCTCGGATGACGGCGACGCGCGGCGACGCTCACGACCGGAAGAGACAGGGCCTCACGCCCCTTGCAGGACCTGGATGCCCGCCACGTCCCGGAGCCCGTGCCCCGTCAGCAGCCAGGCGTGTAGGCAGGAAGCCAGCAGCGGCTGGTCGGCGGGCACCTCGGGAGCCAGGAAGACAGGCTCCCGGGCCGAGTCGTCAAGGACTGCCCAACCGCCCCCGGCCAGGGGCGCCGCGGCGATACGGCAGCCGGGAAACGCGGCCATGACCTCCCGCAGCCAGTGCCCGGCGTCCCCCGACGGACGCGGGTGTCCCGCGTACAGGACGTCCGAGCAGCTCAGCCAGTGAGGGTTCCGGCAGGCGTCGACATCGGCTGCGAAGTGCTCGTCGGTCCCGGGCGCGCGCACCGCACCGGTCAGTCCTGCACGGACCGCGAAGACGTACCCGTGACCGGCCGAGGCGGCGCGGAGAACCAGCGCCGGGGCCGGGTTCCGTGCTGCGGGCGTCGTGTGCCGGCGCACCCAGGCTGATGGGGGTGAATGCGGTACGACGGTGACGTGGCGCCTCACGCCGACACCTCCCGTGGGACCCGCGACCAGGCATCCAGTGCGGGAGGCTCCGGCAGCGCGACGGTCTCGGGTTCGTACGCGGGCTGGCCCAGTCGCAGAATCCGGTACATCAGTCGACGCATGTTCCGGTTGAACCGGCCGGGTTCGGAGGTGATGCGCTCCGCGATCGCCGCGTACTCCTCGCGGCGGTATTCGGCGGTGGCGTAGTCGAGTTGGTCGACCAGAGGGTACGTGGGCGAGAGCGCGGGCGCGGTCACCGCGAGAGCCGCCGCGGGAGAGGCGGGGTTGATCTCCTGGTCGGGTGAACTGGCCAGCAGAATGGGCGCGTCGGTGAGGGTGCCGTACAGGGTGACGGAGCCGTGGTCACCGATGATGTGGTCCGCGGAGATGAGCACGGTGCGCCAGTCCGCCTCGGGCGGCACCACGGAGACACCCAGGCGGGCGCAGCGCGCCAGCCAGGACCTGACCTGCCAGGAGCCGTGTCCCGACCACACGTTGGGATGGACGAGGACGACCGGCCGAAAGCGCCCGGCGGGCAGCTCCGCGAGGAGCCGGGGGAGCAGTGCCTCGAACCGGCCGAAGGAGGAATGCGCACCCCAGGTCGACGTGACGGCGACCAGTCTCTCCTCCTCCGCGACACCCAACGCACGGCGGTAGGCGGAGCGCAGCGGCAGACTTGCTCTGATCCGGTCGTGCACGGGATCACCCACCACGTGTGCGAGCGGCAGCACCTCCGGGCAGTGCTCCTTCAGGACGGACAGCTCGGCGTGATGGGGCACGGCCACAGCCGCGGGCAGCCTGCCGCCGGGAACGAGATCCTGCCTGCGCAGTCCGGCCACGCCCGGCTGGGATCCGATGGTCAACTGCTTGAGATATCCGGCTCCATGCGGCAGCGTGATCAACGGGGCGGAAATTTCCTCCACACCGCGCGGGCCCGCTGTCAGAGCCAGATCGAACGTCATGCCCACCGCCTCGTCCCACGGCAGGACGGCTCCGCCGAGGTTCCTGAGGAAGGCAGGTACCTCGTCGTTGAACACATGGGGCGGTGCGGTGAACACCACCTGGATCCTGAAGTCGGCCTCCAGCAGCGACAGAACGTCGATCAGCCGCTTTCCATACGCCAGGGTGTGTACGACGGCCAGTACCGTCCTGCGTCGGGCCAGCGTCAGCCATTGACGTTCGGCGACCAACGGATCCGTGCTTCTGCTCAACGCCGACATGTCGTTCCCCCGTTGTCCTATGGGCCCGGTCGGGCCCTCGTGCCGTGCGTTCTGCCCTTCCGCGCGGATGGAAGGCTTGAGCGGGCCTTGCAGAAACCTTGTGGGGCGCTGTCGGACGGTTCGCGGCATCGAGCAGAGGTCACGCCGCGCGTCCGGAGCGCGGCGTGACCTCTGGTCGTCAGGTGTCGGGCGTCAGCCGAGCAGCTTGCTCGCCAGGGTCGCCGCGTTGTACGAGCCCCAGCCCGTGGTGAAGTCCCAGCCGGTGGCCGCGGAGTAGGCGCCGTTGCTGCCGCTGGTGATGTCGTGGAAGCCGGTGCCCGAGGCGGAGTAGAGGGCCGGATCGGCGAAGCCGAGGTCGGCCTTGCCGGCTGCCGTGGCCTGCTGGTTGTAGAGGGCCGCGAAGGCCGCCCATTCGGGGGCCGCCGCGCTGGTGCCGCCCACCGAGAACCAGCTGCCCTGCGAGTAGACCGAGACGCCGGGGCTGGGGTTGGCGTGCGCCGAGACGTCCGGGACCTGGCGGTAGCCGCCGCCCGCGCTCTTCTGCACCGCGGTCTGCCAGCTCGGGATCTTGAAGACCGTGGACTTGCCGCCACCGCCGCCGGACCAGGCCACCTCCTTGCTGAAGGCGTTGGCCGAGGTGACCGTCAGCTTGGTGCCGCCGACGCCGGTCACGTACGGGTCGCTCGCGGGGTAGTCGACGGAGGTGCCGCCGTCGCCCGCGTCGTCGGAGCCGTCGTCGCCGGAGGCCGCGTAGAAGCCGAGACCCTCGGCCGCGCCCGCCTTGAAGACCGCGTCGACCGCGTTGATGTTGGAGGTGGTGCGGGCGGACTCCGCGGCGCCCCAGCTGATCGAGGTGGTCGGGATGCCGCTGTCGACGATGGCCTGGTAGGTGTCGACCTCGCCGGCGTCGGAGTTGGGGCCCTCGAAGACGGTCACGTTCGCCTTCGGCGCGATCGCGTGCAGGACCTCGATGTCCAGCTCGACCTCGACCTGACCGTCGCCGAGTGCGCCGGAACCGCCGTCCACCTTCTGCACGGTCGGGGTGGGCGAGCCCAGGCCGTAGTTGGTGTCGTACTTGGTGATGTTGGACTGCTGGAAGCCGTCGAACTCCAGCAGCGCGATCTTCTGGCCGCTGCCCGTGTACGTCCCGGAGACGTTGTACCCGCCCTTGAGCTGAGCCGGGGTGTAGCCGCCGCCCGGCCCGTTGTGCGGGGACACGGTGTGCGGGGTGGCCTGGTGGTGGAGCTGGACGCGGTTGTTGAGGCCGGCCACGTCGCTGACCAGGGAGGCGATGGCGGTGGGGAGGGTCGGCGCGCTGTCGTTGGCGTAGAAGGAGCGGCCCGACTTGGTGTCCTTCCACGTCGACAGCCTGGTGCCGAAGGCCTTCTCCAGCTGGGCGGCGGTGCCGGTGGCGTCGACCAGCAGGTTGCCCGAGTGGACCTTGCCGACGGTCAGGCCCTGCGCGCGCAGGTACCCCTTGAGCTGCTTGACCTCGGCATCGGTGCGGCCGAAGCGGGCCGCGAACCGGGCCTTGGTGAGGTAGTGGCCGTAGGACGTCGAGTGCGGGTCACTGACCTTCGCTATGAAGGTGTCGAGCGCCGTGCCACCTCTGGGAGCCAGGCTGATCGCCACCGGGATCCGCTTCCCGGCCGCGACCGAACCGGTGCGCCTCGCCTGCGTGTTCAGGCCTTTCAGAACGTCTCCGGTGACGGCCGCGCGGGTCGCGTGCGGCTGCGTGGTGCTCGCGGCGTAGGCGGCGGGGACGGCCGCGGTGAGCAGGGCCGGCACGGCGACCAGACCGAGCAGTTTCAGACGTGACTTCACTGGGGTCCTCCGGAGAGTGGGGGATGTGTCCCGGAAGGGGAACGGCTTCACCGTAGGAATGCCGGCCCCACCCCCATAAGCGGGGGAACCCTTGCGTCATGTGTTAACTGCGGATGTCACGTCAGCGGCGCGTGTCGAGAGTCCGGGTGATCCGGGCCCTCGCTGGCTGACTGACCGTCACTGCTGGGACAAGCGACGGAACTTGGTCGTCGTCACCGAGGTCGACGGCCGCCCCGGTCGCGAGGACGGCCACCGCCATCGCGTGCGCGAGCGCGGTGCGGGAGCGGACGCCGAACTTGCGGTAGACCCGGGACAGGGCTCCTTCGACCGTCTTGACGCTGATGAACAGCTCCGCGGCGACTTCCCTGTTGGTGGCCCCGCCGCCGACCAGCGCGGCGATCCTGGCCTCCGTGGGCGTGAGTTCGCGGCCGCCCGCCTCGCCGCCGCGGTCCGCGGCGTCCAGTCTGGTCAGCTCGTCCCGGGCCCGGGACGCGAGTGGGGCGGCGCCGATCCGGGTGGCGATCTCCAGGGCCTCGCCGAGGATCCGGCGCGCCGTACTCCTGCGGCGCGAGCGGCGTTCGACCGCGCCGAGGGCGATCAGGGTGCGCACCAGCTCGACGGGAAGGGGGAGTTGACGCAAGCGGTCCACGGCGGTCCGCAGCCGCGCGGCACCGTCCTTCGCCCGGCCGATCCCCGCCTCCCGCAGGCCCTCCGCCCGCTCCAGGGCGGCGCGCACGCTGCCGGGTGTGGCGGCGGACACGCGGGCGTAGGCCTCGCGGACCACCACCTGGGCCTCGTCGGTCTCGCCCAGCACCACGAGGGCTTCGGCCAGGTCGGCGTACCAGTGCAGCAACGGCGGGTCGGCGGCACACATCGCCGTACCCAGCTGTCTGACCCGCTGGAGCGCCTCGACCGCGGCCGCAGCTCCCCGCGGGTCCCCGCCCAGCAGTTCGGCCTGTCCGAGCACCGCCAGCGCGCGCAGCAGGAACAGCCGGTCGCCGTCGGCCTCGGAGGCGCGTACCGCCTGTTCGGCCAGGTGCCGGGCCTCCTCGGCGGTGCCGCCCGCGGTCGCCGCCAGTGCCGCCGCGTACAGCGCGGGCGCCGCCTGTACGCCCGCCTCGGCCAGTGCCCGCGAGCAGCGGTCCGCGGTGTGCAGCGCCTCCCGGCAGAGCCCGGCGCGCACCTGCACGCGGGTCAGCGCCACCAGGGTCGCCAGGACGTCCTCGACGCCCGCGAACTCGCCGATGGCCGCGAGGAGTCGGCTCACCCGCTCGTGGGCCTCGGGCACCCGGTCGGAGTCCAGGGCGAGGATCGCCCGCATCCGGATCAGCCGCCAGCTCTCCGGGCCGCCCCCGGTGCCGCCGCTCAGGGCGAGGGCGGTCTCGAGCGCGGTGTCGGCGGCGACCGGTTCGCCGGCCAGGGACCGCACCCGGGCGAGGGTGGCCAGGGCTCCGATGCGGGTGTCCGTGTCACCGGCCCGGGCCGCCTGCCGGGCATGCCGGTCCGCGGCGTCCAGGTCCCCGCACAACAGCCCCCGTACGGCGGCCCAGTGATGCAGCCGTGCCTCCGACTCCGGTTCACCTGCGGCGTCTTCGAGGCCCTCGGCTATCAAGTCACCGGCGCCTTCGAGGGCTTGACCGGCGTTGCGCAGCAGGATCAGCCGGGCCCGCACCCGGCGGTGCGCGGAGTCCGACTCGGCGAGCACGGCCCCGGCGGCCTCGCCCGCCTCCTCCAGACGCCCGGCGTCACAGGAGTACTCGGCCGCGGCCAGCAGCCGGTCGTCACGGTCCGCAGGCCGGTCGGCCGGGGTGCGTCGGGCGGCGAGGGCGGCCAGTTCGAAGGCGGTGTCGGGTGCGCCGTCGCGGCGGGCGACCTCCGCCGCGGACATCAGGGTGCGGGCGGTGCCCTCGTCCTCGTACGGATGGGCGTGGGCGAGGTGCCGGGCCCGCTCCACGGGCCCGGTCGCCGCGCGGGCCAGCAGAGCGTGCGCCTCCCGGCGGGCGCTGTCCGGAGCGTCGGCGTAGACGGCGGCCCGGATCAGCGGATGCCGGAAGCGTACGGCTCCCTCGGCGTCGGCCGTCGCGACGCCGAGCCGTTCGGCCGCCGCGAGGTCGGCGGCCGGATCGGGGAGCCCGGCGGCACGCAGCACGGTGAGGCCGGGGCGGTCGGCGGCGCTCGCGACGAGGAGGGTGAGCCGGGCCGGCTCGGGCAGGGTGCGGGCCTGGCACAGGAGTTGGTCGCGCAGACGAGAGGGCAGCTCGCCGTCTCGCAGGGCGGCCCGTCCCAACTCCCTCGCGTACAAGGGGTTTCCGGCAGAGAGCTCCTGGACCGTCCGCAGAGCCGCCGGGGGCAGGTCGGTGCCGAGGTCGGTACGGACGAGGTGGGCCACCTCCTCGTCCGTCAGCGGCGGTACGGGGAGTTCGAGGGTGTCCGGCGGGCAGCAGTGCAGCCGCTCGGGCTGCGCGCCGTCGGGCACGCGCTCGGCGGCCAGCATGCGCACACCGATCCCCTCAAGACGACGTACCGCGAAGGCGAGCACCTCGGCGGTCGGCTCGTCGAGCCACTGCAGGTCGTCGACGACCATCAGCACGGGCCCGGTCGAGGCCAGGGCGCGCAGGGCGTCGAGGACGGCGACGCGCAGCGCGAGCCGGTTGCGGCCGTCCGCCGGTTCCCGGCCCCGCAGCAGGGCCGCCCCGAGTGCCGCGCGCGGCTCGGGCGCGAGTGACTCCAGGCAGTGCTCCGGCACGCGTGTGAACAGGTCGACGAGCCCGGCGAAGGGGAGCCGGGCGTCCTCCTCGGCGGGCGAGCAACGCAGGACCGTGCCGGACGAGAGGGCCGTCAGGGCTGTCAACAGCGTGGACCTGCCGATCCCCGCGGGGCCGTGGAGGAGAACTCCGGGACGGGCCGCCGACTCGGTCCGGACGAGGTCGAGCAGCTCGCGCCGCCCGGTCAGCGGGTGCGCGCCCATGGGATCCCAGCAGGTCGGAGCATGTGTTCATGACAACCTTGTGGATCACGGCTGTCAATGCCACCCGTCACCCGCCGGCGTCCGTCACGTCCGCGCCGCGGCCGCCTCGGCCTCCGCCCTGCGCGTCGGCGCGCCCAGCGCCCAGAACAGGACGCCGAGGACCATGAATCCGAGCAGGGGGATGGCCTCCGTCAGGAAGTACTTGACGCGTTCGTGATGGCTCCATCCGTCCGGGGCGTAGGCGGAGCTGAACCAGTTGAAGGGCGCGCCCGGCACGACCAACTGCACGCAGGCGTACAGGACGAGCAAGGTGAGCACGATGCTGATCGCGAGGGGCGCGGGTGCCTTGTACGGGCGCGGGACCTCCGGGGCCTTCCAGCGCAGTACCGCGAGCGCCGGGAAGATGCCCAGGTAGCTGACCAGGGTGGTGGAGACGGCGAGGCCCAGGACCGCGCCGAAGAGCTTCGCCGCGCTGCCGTTCGTGAGGTCGTGGGCCAGGACCAGGACGGCCGTGGAGACCAGCCCGCTGAGGACGTTGACGCGGACCGGGGTGCCGAAGCGGCTGGAGATGACGCCGAGGAAGCGCGGGGCCGCGCCGTCGTAGCCGGAGACGGCGAGGGCGCGGTCGGAGCCCATCACCCAGGTCACGCCCGAGGACAGCACGGTGAGGATGAACAGGACCGCGGCCAGGTCCCCGAGCACGCTCCCGGCACCGCTGAGGGTGGCGGTGCCGTCGCCGGCGACATGGCCGCCGTAGACCGTGAAGACCTGGCGGATCGCGTCGATGAACCCGCCGAGGCCGGTGATGGCCTTGACGGGCAGGACGAGCAGGATGCCGAGGATCGGCAGGGCGTAGAGGAGTACGGCGAGGGCGGCGCTGCGGAAGACGGCGTACGGCACGTCCTTCTGGGCGTCGGTCATCTCGTCGCCCGCCGTGCTGGGCAGTTCGAAGCCGACGTAGTTGAACATCAGGACGGGCACCAGGCCGACGAAGCCCGCATACGTCGGGGAGAAGTCACCGAGTCCGAAGCCGTGCAGGCCGTGCTGGACGCCGTAGACGACGACCGTGACGGTGAACAGGCCGAGCAGGACGAAGCGGCTCCACGCGCCGACGGTGGGGATCCACTTGCCGACGTCGAAGGAGAGGATCGCGGCGAGGACCCCGACCCAGACGAAGGCGAGGGTGAAGACGTAGAAGGCCGGGGTGCTCAGGTCCTTGCCGCCGTTGAAGAAGGTCGTGTACGCGGTGACGGCGGAGACGGAGAGGGTGCCGCCGAGCCAGACCGGATTGGTGATCCAGTAGAGGAAGTTGTTGACCGCGCCGGCCAGGCGGCCGAAGGCGCGGCTGGTCCAGATGTAGGGGCCGCCCTCGTCGGGGAACGCGGCGCCGAGTTCGGCGGTCAACAGGGCCGAGGGGACGAAGAACACGACGGCCAGCACGAGGAGCCAGGTGAACGCCTCCGCGCCGGAGGAGGCCACGGTGCCGATGGTGTCCACACCCACGATGGTGCACAGCAGGAAGAACAGGATGTCGAAGCGGCCGAAGTGCTTGCGCAGCTTCTGGCGTTCCGACCGGGCTGCCGGCGGCGCGTCCGCAGGCTCTGAGGTTATGGGGCCAGCGGTCACCAGGGGCTCCTGCCGATGAGCGGTACAGGCGGAATTCGGCCAATGATCGACGCCGCCGCACATGCTCACAAGCGTTCATTGGGAACTCTTGACCGGGTATTGCCGAAAGGGACAGGAATGCGTCGGACACGAGGGCTCTAGGGGTCCTGGAGCTCCGCGCGCAGGGAGTCGCGCAGCCGGCGCAGGTCGTCCGCGGGGCGGCCCAGGCCGTTGAGGTGCAGACGGGCCGCCTCGGTGCGGTCGACTGGGCGGACGGTGAAGGCCAGGTTCATCGAGGCGCGCAGCATCCACAGGTCGTAGGCGAGCAGCCGGGCCGCGCGGGCCTGCGCCGCGAGCAGGTCCGGGTCGGTCGTCCCCAGGTCCTCAAGCCGGGCGCGCAGCCGGTGCAGGGCGATGCTCTGCTGCCCGCAGTCCCGTGCCGTACCGCGCGACACCGGACCGGGTTCGCCGCACGCGGCCACCACCCAGTCGGCCGGTGTCTGCGCGGCCACCGCCTCGTCCAGCACCGCGACGAGCGCCCGCAACTGGTCCGGCCGCGACGGGCGGACGGGGGCCGGGCGGCGGTGGGGGCGCAGGAGTGGCCGTACGGCATCGAGCAGCTGCACGCCAGCGAGCCACCGCCGGGCCCCGAGCCGCCGTGCCGCTCGGGGCGCGGGTGCGTCCGGAGTTGTGTCTGTGCGCATGGCCCCTCCTGGCGTCCGTGGCGCCCCCGGGCTGGGCTGCGGGCCGCCGCGACCTCGGTGGTCCCGGCGCCGGTGTGCCGCGGGCGGCTGGGTCCGATGACCGCGACGCTCCGGGCCCGGCCGGTGGCCTGCGCGAGCGTGGCGGCCCCGGGGTTCGGGGGCCCGCGACTCCGGTGGTCCCGGCGCCGGTGTGCCGCGGGCGGCTGAGTTCCGTGACCGCGACGCTCCGGGCCCGGCCGGTGGGGTCCGTGCCACCGCGGAACGGGTCCCGTCGGTGGGGGCCTCCGCGGCCGCGGAGAAACGGGCCACGCCCGTCGCGTCCCTCCAGTGTGCGCCTCGTGCGTGGCCGGGTGTCTCCGTGCGTCCCGTCCGGAAGGCTTGATCGGGTGTTCTCAGGGGTAGTTCTCCTCCCCCGGGAGTAGCGGAAGGCGGTGCGGTCGTCCCGGGGAGGCAGGGCAGGTGCCTCCGTGGGCACGATGTGCGGGCGGGTCTCGGGGACGAGGCTGGTCCGTGTCGGGGAACAGGAAACCAGGCCCGAGGAGGGCGCCATGAACCGCCAGATCCGCGTTCGCGTCAGCCGTCGGCCCTCATCCTCCCGTGACACCCGGCAGCCCGAGATCGACCGCAGGACACCGTCGGGACGGCTGCTGCCGTACTGACACCGGTCCGGGCAACTCTCGACACCACGACCGTCCACGGGGTCGACGTCCGCTGCGGCGCGCGTACCGCTTCGCCGCACCGCCCCAGGAGCGCCGGTACAGCCCCACCGCCACCCGGTGCGGCCGCAGCTCCGGGTGGGGCTCGGCCGCCTCGAGCCGGTTCGGACCGCGCACCCGGATCTCGCCGACCGTCTCGCCGCAGTACGACGTGATCGGCGGCCCGCCCTCCTCCTCCACCAGCCGCAGCTCCACGCCCGGCAGCGGTGCGCCCACCGTCCCGGCGCGTGGCTCGCCGTCCGTAGGGCCGTCGGCTCGTCGATCCGCCCCTCGGCACTCAGTTCGGACGACGCTCGGTCGCCGTCCGCAGCTCCACGCCCGGCAGCGGTGCGCCCACCGTCCCGGCGCGTGGCTCGCCGTCCGTAGGGCCGTCGGCTCCTCGATCCGCCGCTCGGCACTCAGTTCAGACAACGCTCGACGGCCGTCCGCAGCGCCTGCCGCAGCTCCGGCGACGGCAGCGGGCCACCGCCCTCGGCCCCGGCCGTGACCACCGCGGCGACCTTGCGCAGCTTGGTGTTGGAGAGCTGGGAAGCTTCCCGCAGGACGTTCCATGCCTGGTCCGAGGAGCAGGCATGGGTGGCCATCAGGACCCCGCGTGCCTGGTCGATGACCGGGCGGGTGACGATCGCCTGCCGGAGCTGCTCGACCTCCGTGCGCAGCAGGTTCAGCTGTTCCGCACGCTCCAGGACCACTGCGGAGGGCACGGGCTCGCGGTGGGTCCCGGGGCCGTGCAGCGGATCGTCGGGATCCAGACCGGCCATCTCCAGGACGCGGCGCGGCTGGTCGTTCCAGCCGGTCGCCGTCACCCGTACCCGACGGCGGCGGCCGTAGGTGTCGAGGACCTCCAGGAACTGCAGTCCCGTCGTGTCCATGAACGCGACGCCGGTCATGTCCAGGTCCACCCGGCCGGTGCCGTCCGGCAGCCGCGCCAGGGCCCTGGCCAGGGTGTCCGCACAGCCGTGCATCAGATCGCCGCGGAGGACGAGCACGGCCCTGCCCCCCTCCACGCCGGCGTCGATGGTCAGGTTGTCCAGTCGGCCTGCGAGCGATGTGTGTGCCGCTGAGCTCATGTCCGCCTCGCTGCTCCCCACAGTCGTCACGACGTTGAGTCACCGATCGCCACCGGTTCCCGGTCCGGTCCGAGGGTGTGGCCGCGCGGGGCCCGGCGGTGCTGGAATGCGCCTGCCCGGCGTGTCGGGGAGTACACCCGGCGCATCGGGGAGTGACAGGTGCTTCCCGGGGGTAAACGCGGTCTCGTCCAGGTAGTGGCGGAGAGACGTTTCTGGTGGGGAGACGTATCGAAGGGAAGACAGCCCGTTCGGGAGAGTGGAGAGCAGGTGTGGACATATGGCCCGAGACGCCCCGGCGCCGCTTTCCGTCGGGCGGGAGCGCGGTGACGACGCCATGAACGCCGTGGCCGAGACCGCGGGTCCGTTCGTGCATCCCGCGCTCTTCTACCGCGACGAGCGGGAGTACCTCGCCGGTGTGGTGCCGTTCGTACGCAAGGCGCTCGCCGCCGGGGAACCGGTGGCCGTGGCCGTGCCCACCGAGAAGCTGCGGCTGCTGAAGGCGAAGATCGGCGCCGGGGAGGCCGTACGGTTCCTCGACATGCGGGAGGCCGGGCGCAACCCCGGCCGGATCATCCCGGGGGTGCTGCGCGCCTTCGCCGACGCGCAGCCGCCGGGTACCCGGGTGCGGATCGTCGGTGAGCCGATCTGGGCCGGACGCACGGCCACCGAGTACCCGGCCTGCGTCCAGCACGAGGCGCTGATCAACGCGGCCTTCCAGGGCCGCCCGGTCACCATCCTGTGCCCGTACGACACCCGGCGCCTCGATCCGCAGGCCGTCGCCGACGCCTACGCCACCCACCCCGTGGTCGTCGACGCCGGTTCCGGACGCGAGGAGGAGAGCGGACGGTACGACTTCGAGGCCGTGCACGCCCGCTACAACACGCCGCTGCCGCCGGCCCCGGACGTCCCGGCCCACGCCTTCGTCGCCGATGTGCTCGGCGAGATCCGGCACTTCGCCACCGACGTGGCCGCGCGGTTCGGGCTCGTGCGGCCACGGCTCGACGACCTGGCGCTGGCCGTCGCCGAGCTGACCACCAACAGCGTGGTGCACGGCGGCGGTTCGGGCCTGCTGCGGGTATGGGCCGAGGACGGTCATGTGGTGTGCGAGGTCCGCGACCGGGGACACCTCAGCGATCTGCTGGCAGGGCGCCGGCCGCCCTCCCGGGACCGGCAGGGCGGCCGGGGCCTGCTCATGGTCAACCTCGTCGCCGACCTCGTGCGGGTGCACACCGGGCCGGAGGGCTCCACGGTCCGCTGCTGGTTCGCCCTCTGAGCGGCCGTGACCCGCGCGCCACGGTCACCGGTCACGGTCACCGGTCACGGCGAGTCCTCGCCCAGGTGGCCGAACTGCGTCGGTCCACCCGTCTCCGGCCCCGTTTGACCTGCGAATTCGTTTCGCCGTACCCCCGCGTGGGCAGGGTTCGGGCAGCGTGGCCCGGTCAAGGCCTCGGGTGGGGGGAGCGCGGCGGTGCCCGACCATGTGCGTACGGCGGACGGACGACGGTTACGGGTGGAGGTCTCGGGGGATCCGCACGGACGCCCCGTGTTCCTCCTGCACGGCATGCCCGGCAGCCGGGTGGGGCCGAAACCCCGCTCGATGTTCCTCCACCAGCGCGGCGCGCGTCTCATCAGCTACGACCGCCCGGGGTACGGCGGTTCGGACCGCATGCCGCGCCGCCGGGTCGCGGACGTGGCCCAGGACGTCGCCGATGTCGCCGACGCCCTCGAACTGGACCGGTTCGCGGTGGCCGGCCGCTCCGCCGGCGCCCCGCACGCCCTGGCCTGCGCCGCGCTGCTGCCCGACCGGGTCACCAGGGCGGCGGCGATGGTGGGCTGGGCACCGCGCGACGCCGAGGGACTGGACTGGTACGCGGGCATGGCGCCGTCCAACGTCGCCGCCCTGAGTACGGCCGCCACCGACCCCGAGCGTTTCGCTGCCGGGATCATTCCGCGCTCCGCCGCCATCCGCAGCAATCCCGCGCGCCTGCTGGAGGAACTGCGCGAGGACCTCACCGCCGACGACCGGCTGATCGTCTCGGACAACACCATCCGCTCGATGCTGCTGCGCAACTACCGTGAGGCGCTGCGCACTTCGCCGTACGGCTGGATCGACGACGCCCTCGCCCTCACCGCGTCCTGGGGCTTCGACCCGGCGCGTATCAAGGTGCCGGTGCTGCTGTGGCACGGCAAGGACGACGTCTTCTCCCCGGCCTCGCACGCCTCCTGGCTCGCCG
Source organism: Streptomyces canus (assembly GCF_030816965.1). NCBI lineage: Bacteria > Bacillati > Actinomycetota > Actinomycetes > Kitasatosporales > Streptomycetaceae > Streptomyces > Streptomyces canus. Next base: position 3,262,966 of record NZ_JAUSYQ010000002.1, on the reverse strand, counting down.
ACCGCATCCCGCGTGCCACGGCCGTCCTGGAACCCACCTCGGCCCACTTCGCCGCGCTCCGCGCCCTGCCGGCCGTCCTGGACTGGCTGCTCGCCGATGCGATGGCGCACTGACGGGTGGGCGGATGGCCGCGCGGACGTGAAGGCGTTTTGCGATGCGGGGCGTCTGCCCGTGCGCTGACGGGCGGGCGCGCGGACGCGAGGGTGTTGTGCGATGCGGGGCGTCTGCCCGTGCGCTGACGGGCGGGCGCGCGGACGCGAGGGTGTTGTGCGATGCGGGGCGTCTACCGGCGTCTCGGGGTGGTGGCAGCCGAGGGCCTCGCGCAGCGCCGGCAGCGCCGCCTCGTCCCGTTCCCGCGCCTCCTCGAAGCGGTGCATTGCCCATGCGGGGCGTCTGCCCGTGCGGGTGCGCCGGCGGATGGGTGGGCGGACGTGCGGGTGTATTGCCATGCCGGGCGTCTCCCCATGCGGGCGCGTTGACGGGCGGGCGCCCGGCCGTGCGAGTGCGTCGCCGCGCGGACGCACCGACGAGCGGTCGCCGCCTCACTCGGCGGCGCCGCTCCGGCCCGGATCACACGGACAGGGGCTCCAGGTCCCGGTAGATCCGCCGCTCACGGCTCGCCAGCAGGGTGATGCCGTTGTCCTCGCCGAGCAGCAGGCGCAGCTCCGCCAGCGCCTCCTCGCGCAGGACACGGGCCTCGCTCTCCCGGCCCAGGGCCCGCAGGCTGAGCCCCAGGTTGGTGACCACGGCGAGCGTCTCGGGGTGGTGGCCGCCGAGGGCCTCGCGCAGCACCGGCAGCGCCGCCTCGTCCCGTTCCCGCGTCTCCTCGAAGCGGCCCTGGTCGTAGAGGACGTTGGCGTAGTTCACGCTGCAGAACACGGTGTGCGGATGGTGCTCGCCCAGCACCTCCTTCATGCGGGGCAGCACCTTGAGGAACACCGCCTCCGCCTCGTCCAGGTCCCGGCAGCCCCAGTGGAAGATCCCCAGATTGTTCAGGGCCGCCTGGGTGTACGGATGCGCCTCGCCCGGAACCTTCATGTACTCGGCAAGCACCTCTTGGGCCACCTCGCGGGCCCGGTCCCGTTCGTCGGCCGCGAACAGGTCCGCCGCCAGGTTCAGGTCGCAGGCCAGCGAGTCGGGTGTCGGGGCCGTGTACTGGTCCTTGTACTGCTTGCGGGTCGCCTCCGTCAGCCGACGGGCGTCCTCCAACTGGCCGTTGCGGCGCAGCGACACCGCCAGGGATTTGGCGCAGCGCAGGGTGCCGGGGAACTCCCTGGTCAGGATCCGTTTGTGGGCCGCGTACGCCCGCGACAGGATGGACACCGACTCCGCGTACCGCCCGACCTCCCGGAGGTCACGGCCGAGGCGCTCGGCCGAGGCCAGCGTGTAGGGATGGTCGGGGCCGAGGACGGCCGTGCGCCGGTCGAGCGTGTCCTGGTCGATGCCGCGCGCCTGGCCGTAGTTACCCACCATCCGCAGGGCGAGAGCGAGGTTGTTGGCCGCGCTGAGGGTGCGCCGGTGCGACTCGTGGAAGATCTCGCTGAAGCCGTCGTGCGCCTTCTCGGCCAGGTCGACCGCCTTCGTGTACTCGCCGAGGGCCGCCAGGTCGCTGGAGAGCGCGGACATGGTGGCGTAGGTGTGCGGGTGCTGTTCGCCGAGTTCCCGGCGCTGCCGTTCCAGCAGGTCCTCGCCGATCTCCCGGGCCTCCACGTAACGCCCCTGCGAACGCAGCACGTTGGCGAGGTGGAAACGCAGGTAGAGGTAGTAGACGTCGTCCTCCCCGAGCACCGGCCTCCAGTGCTGGAGCAGGTCCTCCGCGAGGCGCCTCGCGGCCAGGAAGTCACCGCGTTTCCACTGGTAGCGGACCCGGTCGATGAGCAGTCGACGGGTGTCGGCCTCACGGCAGTTGCGGGCGTCGGAAGCGGACAGGTGCGGCCAGATGACGGCGAAGCGGGGCCACGTGGCCGGGTCGTCGATGGGTTCGTCGCCGTCGGGCCGGGCGCCCGCCAGGACGGTGTGCACGACGTGCCGGGCCTCCTGCTGCTTCTCCTCGGGCATCTGGGCGCGGATCACCGCCTGCACCAGCCGGTGCACCTGGAGGCTGTTGGTCTTCTGGTCGACCTTGGCGAGCGCGAACCGGCCGATCTCCCGGATGACCCGGCCGAGCAGCAGGCTCTCCTGGAGCGAGGGGTCGTACGGCTTGAGCGCCGTGATCATCTCCTTGCTGTAGAGCAGTTGCTGGGAGATCGGCTCGGGAGCGAGGAAGGCGCACAGTTGCAGCAGCCGTACCGCCGCGGGTGATCGCTTCTCCAGCTGCTCGATCGACACGTTCCAGGTGGCCGCGACCGTCCGCGGGTAGTCGGGCGGCTGGTTGAGGTCCAGCACCTCGGTGGTCTGGCGGGCCAGCTGCCGCAGATAGTCCTCGATCGGGGTGGCGGTCTCGGCCAGCCAGGCCGCCGCCTGTTCGACCGCCAGCGGCAGATCACCGAGGGCCTCCGCCACCCGGTCGGCGTCCTCGGCCGTCAGGCCGTCCTCGCGGCGCCGGGTCAGGTGCTCGACGCTCTCTTTGCGTTCGAAGACGTCGATCTGCTGGGACGCCCCGTGCTGGGACCAGGCCTGGTTGCGGGAGGTGACGAGAATGTGCCCACCGTCCCCGGTGGGGAAGTAGCGGGCCAGCTCCGCGGGATCGCCGGCGTTGTCGAAGACCAGGATCCAGCGCTTGGTCGGCAGCCCCCGGGACAGCCGCTGCACCGCTTCCTGGCTGGCCTTCGTCATGTCGTCCTCGGGGCCCGTCGCGCCTATCAGCGGGGCGAGTTCGGCCAGCGAGGCGACCACGTCGTCGATGTGTTCGGCGGACATCCACCAGACCAGGTCGTAGTCGGCCATGAAGCGGTGCACGTACTCGATGGCGAGCTGGGTCTTGCCCACCCCGCCCAGCCCGAACAGTGCCTGCGGCTGCGGCGGGCCGGACAGGTCGCCCAGCTGGGTGCGGATCCGGTCCATGATCGGGGCCCGGCCGGTGAAGGTGGTGTTGCGCTGGGGCGCGTTCCAGATGCCGGGGGTGATGCCGGGGAAACGGGGGGCCGACGGGCTGCTCTCCGCCGGCTGCAGCGGGAGTTCCAGCGCGCGCTGGAGTGCGGCCACACACTCCGTCTCGTCGAGCCGGTGCAGGTCGGTGCACGGCTCCGGGAGCGGGACCTCCTCGACACGCAGCGGCACCACCGAGCTGCGGGCACCGTCCGGGGTCCGCTCGCCGAGGGCACGCCAGACGGAGTCGGCGTACCGGGACTCCTGGAAGGTCTTCGACAGCAGCACCACGGTGTGGGCGGTCGTCTCCGCCGGCTCGACCGGTCCCGTGGAGATCTCGTGCAGCGTGACCTCGCAGCCGGCCCGCTTGAGGAGGTACTCGACCCAGTCGGCCCACATCCGCTTCTCCGCCGCGTACGCGACCACGACATCGGCCACGCTGGTCAGCGGCCGGCGCCTGAGGTAGGCGTCCCGGCAGCGCAGCCGGACCGGTTCGGGGATCTGCGGCAGCGAGGTGACCTCGCGGTCGGAGATGACGGCCGTGAGCCGCTCGAAGGCGGACAGCAGCGAGTTGGCGATGCCGCTCTCGTCGCCGACGGTGGCGAGGGTCTCCTCGTACGCGTAGTACGGGCGGTAGGGGATCTCGACGTTGCCCCAGTAGGCGCTGAGCTCCTCCTGGCTCAGCGGCCGGCCGTCCGCCCCCTTGGGCAGCCCCTCGAACCGCATCCGGGCCAGCGCCCGGCCGGCGTCGACCTTCTCCTTCTCGCCCTCGTCGATGCGCATCGGCACCGGCAGGACCCGTATCCGGCGCGGCCGGTAGCCCTCCTCGACACTGCGGGCGACGACCGCCGCCCCCTCCAGCGCCTGGTCGCTGAGGGTGAAGCAGTCCACCAGGACGTCGGGCATCTCCATGGTGCAGATGTCGGCGTTGTCCGAAAGACCGGTGCGACTGTCGATCAGGACATAGTCGTACGTCCCCTTCATGCTGGCCCTGAGCGCCCTGAGGAAGGTGCCGCCGCCGAGGCGCTCGTAGAAGTTGTCCCACTCGAACGAGGTGACCGCCGCCGAGTAGGCCCGGTCCTGGCGGCCCGCGGAGAGGAAGTCGAGGGAGCCGCCCTCGGGGAAGTGCAGGTCGAAGCGCTCGGGCCGGATGGACACGGCGTGCTGCTCGACCTGGGCGTAGGCCAGGTGCCAGTCGTCGGGGCGCTGGGTGCCCGTGGTCGCGGCCCAGGCGTAGTCCTGGATGATGTTGATGACCCCCGGGGTCGCGGACAGCGCCTTGGGGTCCAGGAACGGGTGGAAGAAGCGGTGCAGTCCGGGTGCTTCCAGGTCCCAGTCCACGGCGAGCACGCGTTTGCCGTTGGCCGCGAGGATCCAGGCGGTGTTGGCCAGGGCCATGGTGCGGCCCGTACCGCCCTTGTACGAATAGAAAGTGATGACACGTCCGTCGCGCGGGCCCGTCATGCTTCTCCTCCGTGGTCGGGTCCGCCTTCCGGGTACGGCGGCTGGATGGGGCCCAGCAGACGGGGCCTGGGCACGTGCGGACCCGGCGGCGGATGGGCCTCCGCGTGTTTGAGGTACTGCCGGGTGGTGTGCGCCACGACGGCGGGCAGCACGTCGGTGAACGCCTTGAGCGTGGGGACGCCGTTGACCGCGGTACGGCAGTCGGTGCGTCTGCCGCGCTCCAGCAGCAGCGGGAGCGTGCGCTCGAACTCCGTGGTCAGGCGATGTCCCTCGTCGCCGTGACACTGCAGATCGGCCCGGTTCCAGGGGACGACCGCGCTCACCCAGGGCTGGGCCTGGGCGTCGAAGGCCTTCAGTCTGCGCCGCCGTTCCTCGTCGGTCAGCGCCCACCGGTCGACGAGCAGGATGCGCGGCCGGCCGGTCTTTCCGCTCTCGTCGCCGGTGCCGGGGGACAGGGGGCCGTCGGTGTCCTCGTCGTCGAAGGAGGAGACCGTGGGCCGGTAGTCCAGCGAGCGGATCAGCTCCTCCGCCAGGGCGGGCAGCGGGCGTGTCGACTCGGAGTGGTACGGGTTCCAGTCCAGCGCGTCCTCGCCGTAGGGGCGCGGGTCCCGGTCCTCGGGGACGCTGTCGCGGGTGGGCGCGGCCACCGTCAGATGGATGTGCCGCGGTTCCTCGCCGCGCGGCCGGAACGCACTCGGTGTCGACTCGTAGTCGCGCAGCCGGCCGGGCGGCAGCGGCGACTCCTCGGCCACCTGGACGATCCGCTGGGCGAGGGTGAGGACGGTCTCCTCGTACTCGTCGCGCAGTCTGCTGAGTTTGATGAGCCCGTAGAAGCCGTTGGTCGCGTAGCGGTCGCCGAAGGTCGTGCGGTCGAGGTGTATGTGGCGTATGGAGTCCGGCAGTTGGTGGAAGTCGACGCGCGTCCACAGGGCCGGGACGATGGCGGACACCTCGCGTCCGCCGGCGGCCCTGGCGTGCAGGAGGCGCTCGTTGAACGCGAACAGTTCCCGGCCGCACATCTCGCTGGTGAAGTAGCGCGGTGACAGCAGCGGTACGAAGACCCGGCAGCGGGCCAGGTTCTCGCTGAGCTTCCTCGGCCACCCCACGCCGGATCCCATCTCCCGGTCGATGAAGCCGACTTCGGCGCCGGCGGGCAGGTCGGTCAGCGCCATGATGTGGTTGCACAGGTCCCGGTAGAGCTGGTGCACCCAGTGGTCGGGGTCGCCGCCGCCCGACCCCCACGGCGGGGTGTGGGCGTAGCTGAGGAAGAAATAGGGCTGCCCCTCGGCCGGGGCCTGCCCCCACTCTCCGTCAGGTGTGTCCAACACGCCCCCCTGCGCGTCGATGACCCCGTAGCCGGAGCCACCTGGAACCGGAAGAACAATGTGCCTGACCAAGGGCCTGGGAGGTTCACTTAATTCAGGTCATTTCGGAGGCGATATCTGGACAGTTGATCGCGTACGTCGTCCACGACGGCCCTCATGCCGAAGAGCGTGACCGTCTTTCCGGCCCACTGCCCCCGGGTGAGGAGCTTGCCCGGCAGCCGGGCGCCCATCTCCGCGAAGTCCCGGTCGTTCAGGGCCACATCCTCGTACGTGTACCAGTTGCCCGGCGCTCCGACCACGCACCGGTACACGCGTGTGGGGGGTGCGGGAGTCATGCGGTACTCGGCGAGATGGAAGGCGCTGCACGCCTCGAACCCCACGCGCAGCAACAGCACTTCAGCGTCCGCCGCGTACAGCCGGGCGAGCGGTGAACGCTCACCGAGGTGGCAGTGCGGGTCGTGTCCGGACAGCAACTCGGCGGCCCGCGCGCCGATTCCGGCCAGCGAGGTCTGCGGATGCGCGCTGCGTACGGCTCCCCTCGTGGTGCGCACGCACTCGGCGAGCGCGCCCATCGAGGGACAGGGCGTGGTGTCCGGGTCGAAGGGCGGCATCTTCCTCGCCCGGTACACGTCGGCCTCCGCCGCGCTCAGGTGGGCGACGCGGGCCCGGTGGGCGCGGGAGGTGTCCGAGTTCTCCGGGGTGAAGGCGGGCACCACGAGGGTCCCGTCGGGACCGAGGGCGGCCAGCAGCGCGTCCCGGACCAGGGTGGGGGGCAGGCCGGTGCCGCTCAGCGAGGTGTGCACCATGAGGACACCGCCGGGCCGGACGCCCAGCTCGCCCAGCAGCAGGCGCAGTCGCGTCAGCTCAGACAAGACGCTGCCACTCCGCGCGCAGTTCCTCCAGGAGGGCGGCGCCGCTCTCGGTGAGCTCCCGCGCGGGCAGTCCGGCCAGCTCGGTCAGTGCCCGTTCCGTGCGTGCCAGCGCCGAGGCCGCCGCGGCGCTCGAGGGCCCCGCGCGCCCGGCGTCCCCCAGGCCTTCGGACGCCTCCGCGAACAGCTCGCCGGCCCTGCTTCCCGGCACGTGCAGATGCGCCGCCTCACGCAGCGCGGCCAGCCGGGCCCGGCGCAGGTGACGCGGTAACTCCCTTGCGATTACGGCGGGTTCGGCGTCCACCGCGACACCCAGCGCGCCCAGCCCGTGCTCGTCGCCGCGGACACCCGTCCCGGCCGCGAGCGGGGTGACGACGGCGAGGCGCAAGGGGGTCCGGGCCTGCGACGTGAGCGCGGCGCGGACCCGCTCCTCGAAGGCGGCCAGCGCGCCCGGGGCCAGGGGCGCCGAGACCTCCACCGTGTAGACGGCACGCCAGGGATCGGCGTCGTCGATGAGCAGCGGCGGGGTGCCGTTGCCGTCGGACATCTCCAGCGTCGTCAGGGGCCGCCACCACGAGCCGGGACCGGCGTCCGTCGCCAGCGTGCTGCCGTCGGCGAGACACACGCTCACCGTACGGCCGGTGACGGTCGCCTCCACGCGCCCGGGGGCGGGCAGTGTCATGGTGCCCAGCGCCGGAAGGTGCAGTTCCCGGGACGGCTGCTCCCAGGACAGCCGCAGGGGAGTGCGGGCGTGCACGGCCGCGGCGACCGCGACGGACGCGCAGCGGGCGGTCGTGGTGGTGCCGGACTGGCCCGAGCGGCGCAGTGAGGACCGTACATAGGGGTGGGCCAGCAGTCGGTTGAGGTGGGTGGCGCCGTCGTCGTCCGCGTCCAGTCGCAGCAGGGCGTGCCAGGTCTCGTCCCAGTCCGGGCGCCCGGCGAGCCGCTCGTTGGCGGCGGCCAGCCGTTCCCGGTCCCGTTTGAGCAGGGCGAAGGACAGCTCGTCCGGGTCGTGGACGCCGGGGAAGAGGGCGCGCTCGGTGATCCGGTCGGCGATGCCGTCGACCAGGGCCCGCAGGTCCGCGCAGAACACGGAGGGATTGTCGAAGCCGCTCTCCGAGCTGTACCGGTGGGCGTAGAGGCCACCGCCGCAGGACTCCACCACGGGACAGCGACGGCAGGTCTCGGACACTCCCGCGAGGCCCGTCTGGCGGGCGCGCACCCCGGGATGCCGGGCGAGTTCCGCGAAATCGTTCCGGAAGACGTCGTAGCCCGTGGCGGGGGCACCGTCGTAGGCGGTCTTCAGCGAGTCGGCCTGTTCGAAGGTGCCGTCGGTCTCCACGACCGCGAGATCGGACGGGGCGAGTCCCATGGCCTCGGTCAGACTGGGGCCGCCGCGCAGGGTGCTGAGCACCGAGTCGAAGGTCCGCACTGGCACCTTGCGACCCTGCTCGGTCCAGCGGTCGAAGATGGCCAACAGCCAGTCCGCGTACGGTGTTTGTGATCCGGATTCGCCGCGTGGGGGTGGCGTGTCCCAGGTGGAGTGCGGCAGGAGGTAGTCGATGCGCGGCGGATCGAGCGCGGTCAGCGTGTCATGGACGGCGACCGGATCGTTGCGGACGTCGACGGTGCACAGCAGTCCGCCGAAGAGGTGCCGGTACGGCGGTGTCTGCAACAGGTCGACGGCGCGCAGGACCCGGTCGTAGCTGCTCCGGCCGCGACGGTCGAGCCGGTGCCGGTCGTTGGCGAGTTTGTCACCGTCCAGGCTCAGACTCACCCGGACGCCGAATTCCGCGAAGACGTCCAGATGGCGTCGGCTCAGCTGAATTCCGTTGGTGTGAATGCGGAGGTCCAGCGGAGTGATATCGGTAAGTGCGGTGGTGAGTTCCGCGCAGATTTCCCGCAGTCGGGCCGGTCCCGCGAGAAGGGGTTCTCCACCGTGCAGGATGACGGAGACGGATTCCAGTCCGACGGCTCCGGCGTATTCGGCAAGCCGACGGGCCGTCTGAGTGACCGTCTCCTTCGCGATGACGACCGGCCGCGCCTTCCAGCTCCGGTCGGCGTGCTCGTAGACATAGCAGTGATCGCACGCCAGATCGCAGCGGCTGTGCACCTTGAAGACGAGCTGCTGGAGCGGGGTGTCCGCTGCGGGGTCGGTCATTTACCACAGATTAGTACCTACGGCCACCCCCGACGCCCCGGTTCTGGACAACTCCCAGGTGAGCCACAGGGGTTGACGGGGGAGCGGGGTACCAGTGAGATTGACTCAGAAGTGGGCTGCGCAAGCCCAGCGCGGCCGACTTACAGCCCACTTCTGTCAAGCGACTGCCGGACAGCGCGACCTACAGTGCACTGTCGAACGTGATGGGCTTGGCGGGACGCCTTTCCGGGACGTCCAGAACCCGAGTGGCCTCGGTCCTGGCCGACTCGCTGGGGACGATCGTCCCGAGCGGGGTGAGTCGACGGGACGTGGGACCGGAGACCGGTCCGCGCTCCGTTGTGGTGTGTGCGTTCATGTGTGCTGATGTCTCCTCTCGAGGGCACCGGTCTGCCCCCGGCCCAAGGGGACCAGAGGGTCCGGTGTCGCTTCGCGATCCATGAGGCAGAGACAGCCCGGGTTTAGGCGGACGATACCTCAGGAGACCGGGCCCGGAGCATGGCTTGGGGGCGCGTACACGCTCATACTCGATGGTCCAGGTGAGCATGCCGTCGGGGGTGGTTCATGAGCGCCGCAATTCCGGGTCCTGGCACGACATGGAGTGATCACGACCTGCCCCCGCTCTTCCGCGTTAACGATCAACTCGCGATCACCCATCAGAGTGAATCGTTCCGCGCCGTCCGCGCCCAGTTGATCGTCCTGCTAGCGGCCACCACCTCGGCCATGCTGGCCGAACGCCTGGACAGCCATGTCCCCGCGTTCCTGGCCGCGCTGCTGTACGCCCTGACCATCGGCATCGGACTGCGCACCACACGCCGTCGTGCCCGCGCACGCTGGCAGGCCCACCGTGCCGTCGCCGAGCTGCTGAAGTCCCTGGCGTGGCAGTACATGGTGCACGGCGGGATCTTCCACTCCCAGGTGGCCAACGCGGACGCGCTGTTCGCGGAGCGGGTCGAGGAACGGCTCAGGGAGATGCGCAAGGTGGGCTGGGAGGACTCCAGGAGCGGGGTCCACACCCGCGGCGAGGGCCAGATCACCCCGGCGATGCGTCAGGTGCGGGCGAAGGCCTTCTCGGTACGACGGGACATCTACCTGCGTGAGCGATTACTGGAGCAGCACGCGTGGTACCGGCGCCGCGCCGCGCAGGCCCACCGTGCCTCCGTGCAGTGGTCGTCCGTGACCGCCGTACTGACCCTGCTGGCCCTGCTCGCGGCCGTGCTCAGGGCGGCCGGGATGCTCGGCGCCTGGGATCTGACCGGGGTGCTCAGCGCGGCCGCGGCGGCCGGGGTCGCCTGGCAGGAGGTGCGCCGGCACCGGCCGCTGACCTACGCGCACTCGCTCGTCGAGCAGGATCTGGAGACCCTGCGGGTCGAGATGAGCACGACCGTGACCGAGGACCGGTGGGCCCTCGCGGTGGCGGAGGCGGAGCGGCTGGTGTCGCCGCAGCACTCGGACTGGCTCGGCAGGTTCGGTGGCTGACGGCCGGTCACGAGCCGGGTGTCATGGCGCGCGACGCACGTCCGGCTCCCACAGCACGGTCACCGGCACCCCCGTCCTCCGCGCGTAGGCGACCACATCGCCGGTGCCCCCCAGCCCCCGGGCCGGGCGGCCGTCCCACACGGCGATCAGGCGGTCGCAGTGGTCGACGATCCAGCGGCCCGCCGCGAAGTACGCCTCCTCGTGCGTCGGCTCGCGCGGCAGATCGACGCGGTTCGCGCACGCGCGCAGGATCCTGCGGTACCCGGCGCGCGCCGCGTCGTCGTCGAGGTGGGCCTCGTAGTCCATGCCCGGGATCACCGCCGTCACCGGGACGCCGCCGTCCAGGGCGATGTCCGCGAACAGCTGGTCGGCGCCGGCCGCGAGACAGGTGAAGGCCTCCAGGGCGCCGCCGCTGAGCTGTCTGCGCATCTCCGCACGCACACCCGGCAGGACGGAGCCCGGGATGGAGCGGTGCCCCGTCACGCCGATCCGGGTGACGGAGGTGAAAGCCGGTGCGGTCGCGGTGGAATCGGTTCCGGCCTGTCGGGTCGTCGCGGTTCCGCTCGTCACGAGAGAGCCTCCCACAGCCGTCGGAACTACACCGTAGCGCCGTCGGCGGGGAGCACACAGGGGCGCACCTGCTCACACCGGGCTCGTCGGGCGACGTCCCCTCAGCCCCACCCCTAAGCCGGCCCCCGAGCCCAGTCACTCAGCCCAGCCGCACCCGACCGTTCCCGGCCGAGGACCTGACCGCGTCCAGCAGCCGGTGCACCCGGACGGCGGTGGTGAAGTCCGGCCCGAAGTCGTCTCCCGTGCAGATCGCCCGGGCCAGGTCCGTGTAGACCCGGGCCACGTTGCTCCAGCAGGGACGCCGACAGCACCTCCCCGATCAGCCCCTGCGCCAACGCCTCCCGCAGCAGCTGTACTTCGGGGTGGTGCCGGCTCTGCAACCCCACCGCGTGCCGTACGCCCGCCGCCCGCGCCGCCGACTCGAAGCGCTCGGCGGTCACCGCGTCCCGGGCCAGCGGCCACTCGCTGTACACATGTCGGCCCGCGGCGATCGCAGCCGCCACCAGCCCGTCCCGGGAGGGGAGTTGGACCGCGACGGTGACCAGGTCGACGTCCGGGTCGGCCATCAGCGCCCGGGCGTCGTCGTACGCCTTCTCCGCGCCCCACACCGCGGCGGCGGCCCGCGCCGACGCGCAGGTCGTACCGGCAACTGCCGTGACCTGAAAATCGTTTAGCGCCCTGAGTGCCGGGAGATGGATGTTGCGACCTCATCCCCGCTCGGCGTGCGCGCCGACGACTCCCACCCGGATCCTGTCCGCCATGCGAACTCCCCTCGTTTTCCAGGTGGTTCCCTGGTCCGTCGATACAAGTACCAGTCGGTTGGTTTTTTTATGGGCCGGGAAGGCACACTGGCCCCGAGAGCCCGTCGCGACACAGGCAGGGGTTGGACGCATGGTCAGACAGGAACGCGCGGAGGTCACCCGGTCGGCCATCCTCGACGGGGCGGCCCGCGCCTTCGACGCCGAGGGGTACCACGGGACGTCTCTCGGGGACATCGTCAAGGAGGCCGGGGTGACGAAGGGCGCGCTCTACTTCCACTTCGGCTCGAAGGAGGAGCTCGCCCAGGCCCTCGTCGACGAGCAGTTCTCCGCCCTGGAGTCGGTCACGGACACGGGCAAGCCCGGGGTGCAGACCGTCATCGACATCGTGCACACCATGGCCCGGCTGCTGGTGGCGGACGTCCGGGTGCGGGCCGGCATCCGCCTGGTCATCGACCAGAGCTCCAAGACGGGCATCGTCAGCGAGCCGTACACCCGGTGGATCGAGCTCTTCCGGGAGTGCCTGGTCCAGGCGCAGCAGCGCGGGGACGTCAAGGCGGACCTCGACCCCGGACGGGTGGCCCGGCTGGTCGTCGGCTCCTGGACCGGGCTGCAGCTCAGCTCCCAGGTCCTCAGCGGGCGGGCGGACCTGACCGAGGAGACCACCCTCATGTGGGAGATGCTGCTGCCGAGCATCGTGCCGCCACGGCGGCTGGAGCGGTTCCGTCCCGAGGGCACGGCGCTGGTGCCCGAGATGGCCTGACGGGATCTCACGGGGGGCGACTGCGGTGTGACGGCCGTATCGGATCCGGTCTCACGCGGGTGCGTGAAGATCGCCTGGGGCGTGCCGTGCCTCAGGTGGCCAGCGGGTCCAGCGACAGCGGCTCGATACGGCCCTCCAGCATGTACCCCAGTCCCTGTACGGCGCAGACGCCGGGCTGCTCGGCGATCTGCACCGGCATCCCGGTGGCGTGCCGCAGCATCTGGTCGAGTCCCGGCAGCAGGGCCGAGCCGCCCACCATCATGATCCCGCGGTCGGCGAGGTCGGCCACGAGGTCGGGCGGGCAGTTGCGCAGCACCCGGCCGATGCCGTCGAGCACGGCGGTCAGCGGGGTCTCGATCGCGTCCCGCACGGCGGCGGTGTCGACCTGCACGGAGCGGGCGAGACCGGTGGCCACGTCCCGTCCGTGGATCTCGGTGGAGGCGGGGCCGTGCGAGGTGAGGCCGTTGCTGGAGAGGGCGAGCTGCAGCGGCCGTACGGACTGACTGGGCAGCATCAGCTCGTGCTCGTGACGCAGGTGCTGCACGATCGCGTGATCGACGGCCTCACCGCCGACCGGGATGCGCTCGGCGGTCACGATCGACCCGAGGGAGAGCACGGCGACCTGGGTGGCGGCGGCCCCGCACACCATGATCATGGTGGCCTCGGGCCGCTCGACGGGCAGCCCGCAGCCGACCGCGGCGGCGATGAGGGTGTCCACGAGCTCCACGCGCCGCGCCCCGAGTCCCACCAGGGTCTCGATCGTCGCGCGCCGGGCCAGCGGATCGGCGTCGTGCGGGGTGCAGGCGGCGGCCCGGAGCCGGGGCTTGCGGCGCAGACTGCGGCGGATCTTGTCGCCGAGCAGATGGCGCAGCATGCGCTGGGCCATCTCGATGTCGACGACGGTACCGCCGGAGACGGGCCGTACGACGCGGATGTAGTCGGGGGTGCGGCCCGTCATCTTCTCGGCGAACTCACCGACCGCGATCAGCGCGCCGGTCCGGGTGTTCACGGCGGCGGCGGACGGCTGGTCGACGACGAGCCCGGCCCCCTTCACGTACACCCGCGTCCTCGCCGCACCCAGGTCGACGGCGAAGTGGCAGCGGCGCAGCTGCTCCAGACTGGCGGTCATGGAGGTCCTCCCGAGAGCGCAGACCGTGGGGCCGCGCCGGGTGACGGGGCCTTAGTGGCATCGTGCGGCGGCGGGGGAGAGGGGGCCTTTATTGAGGGGCCGAGTGGGGTGCGGCTAAATGGGTGATTTTTTTCGTGTGTGCCTGATGTGAGTGACTTGTGAAGTCTCGTGATGCAGGGTCAGGGGTTCGCAGCCGACCTACGGCAGTGTTCTCCCCTCGGAGCGGGCGATCACCCCGAGCTCCACCAGGTCCTGTGGCCGGATCCGCAGTTGGTCCGCCGTCGCCTCGACCTCCTCCCGCGGTCGCTTGAGGATCGCCGCCGCCGGTTCGGGTGCGATCACGGAGAAATAGCTGTCCGGGGTGGCGTACGTGGCGCCGGGTGCCGCCAGGGCCAGCGCGCCGCCGGAGCCGCCCTCGCCGATGAGGAGGGTGGTGATCGGGGTGCGGGCGGAGGCGACCGTGCTGAACAGGTCGGAGATGGCCGCGCCCGCACCCTGACGTTCGGCCTCCGCGTCGTTGGCCGCGCCCGGGGTGTCCACCAGGGTGAGCACCGGGATGCCCAGCCGGTCCGCGAGGCGGATCAGGCGGCCGGCAGTGCGGTAGCCGGCGGGGCGGGTCGCCGTGCCGGTCTGGGCGGCGTAGGCGATGGTGCGGCCCTCGTGCTCGCCGAAGCCGCACAGCATGCCCGGGTCGGTGCCGCCGCAGCGGTCCCCGGAGATGGCAGCGCGGTGGGTGAAGTAGGCGTCCAGGTAGGCGGCCGCGCGCGGCCGCTCGACAGAACGGGCACGCCGGACCGCGTCCCACCCGGTGGCGGGGAGATCGGTGGCGCCGAGAGGGACCGGGACGGGGGCGGGTTCGGCGCGTGGTGTGGGGTGGGGTGCGTCGGTTGGGTCCGGCGGGGTGGGGTTGGTGATGCCGGGTGTGGGTGGTCCTGCGGGGACGTCGGGTGGGGCGAGCTGGGGCGCACCGGTCGCGTCTGGAGGTGTGGGGCGGGTCGCGCCGGTCGGGTCCGTGGAGGTGGGGTCGGTGTTTCCGGATGCGGGATGTCCTGCGGGTTCGGTGCGTGGTGTGGGGCAGGTCGCACCGGTCGGGTCCGGCGGTGAGGAGCCGGTGCTGCCGGGTGTCGGGTGTCGGGGGACGGGCGCCGCCTCGGTGGTGCGACCGTCCGCGGTCACGTCGCCGGCACTGTCCGACGGTCTCGCCAGCAACCGCAGCCACATTCCCAGCGTCCGCCGCAGCTCCTCCGGTCGTACGACCGCGTCCGCCGCGCCCGCCGCCACCTGGGCCTCCGCCGTGTACGCCGACGCGTCGGCGTCCGGAGGGCGGACCCGGGAGCCGGCGAAGCCGACCTGGGCGCCCGGGAGGGCGAGGATCACGTCCGCGCCGGCGCCCAGGGTGGCCCAGCCGCCGCCCGTGGTGGGGTCGCGCAGTACCGCGATCTGGGGGAGACCTGCCTCCCGGGTGAGAGCCGACTGGCGTGCCACACGCTGGAGTTGGGTCAGGGCGAGCATGCCCTCCTGCATACGGCTGCCGCCCGTGGCCACCAACGGGACCACGGGAAGCCGGTGTTCGCGGGCGTACGTGTACGCCGCCTCCAGACGGTCGCCGGTGCGTTCGCCCAGCGAGCCGCCGAGGAAGCCGAACTCGAAGGCGATCAGGACGGCTCGGGTGCCCTCGATGCGCGCAGTGCCGCAGATGACCGACTCCTGCTCGCCGGTGCGTTCGGCGGCACGGGCGCGCGAGGCGTCGTAGCCCTGCCAGGCGAGCGGGCCGTCGGGCTGCGACTGCCGTTCGGGGTACGGGATTTCGGCGAAGTCGTCGGCCACCAGGGCCACGACCTCGCGGGCGGACAGCCGCTCAGCGGACGGGCGCTCAGCCATGCAGCGCCCGCTTCATGATCTTCCCCATGTCGTTGCGGGGGAGGGCGGTGAGGTGGTGGACGACCCGCGGGCGCTTGTGGGGCGCGAGACGGGCGGCCACGTGGTCAGCCAACTCGTCCAGAGAGGGCGCGGACTGGGGATCCTCCGGGACGATCCACGCCACGATCCGCTCACCCAGATCCGGGTCCGGCTCCCCGGTCACGGCGGCCTCCCGCACCCCCGGGTGCTCCAGCAGCGCGTTCTCGATCTCGCCCGCCCCGATCTTGTAACCCCCGCTCTTGATCAGGTCGGTGGCCTTCCGGCCGACGATCCGGACGTATCCGTCCGCGTCCCGGACCGCCATGTCCCCCGTGCGGAACCAGCCGTCCGCCGTGAACGCGGCCGCGGTCGCGTCCGGCCGGTTGAGGTACTCGGTGAACAGGTTCGGACCGCGCACCTGGATCTCGCCGACCGTCTCGCCGTCGTACGACATGATCGGCGACCCGTCCTCCTCCACCAGCCGCAGCTCCACGCCCGGCAGCGGTACGCCCACGGTCCCGGCGCGTGGCTCGCCGTCCGCACGCACGCTGGTGTTCATGAGGGTCTCCGTCATGCCGTAGCGCTCGATGACCCGGCGGCCGGTCATGGCCGTGATGCGCTCGTGGTCGTGCACGGGGAGTGCCGCCGAGCCGGAGACGAGCAGCCGGGCCCCGCCCAGTGCCTTCACCAACTCGGGGTCCCCCGCCAGGGTTTCGGCGATGCGGTGGTACATCGTCGGGACGCCGAAGAGCATGGTCGCGCCGGCGTTCAGTTCGCGGGCCACCCCTTCCGTGCTGAAGCGGCCGAGGTGACGGACCGAGCCGCCGCGGCGGAGCGGGCCGAGGATGCCGAGGACCAGGCCGTGCACATGGAAGAGGGGCAGGCCGTGCACCAGGATGTCGTCCGACGTCCACTGCCAGGCCTCGGCGAGGGCGTCCAGCGTGGTGGCGATCGCCCGGCGGGGGAGCACGGCCCCCTTCGGCGGGCCGGTGGTGCCGGAGGTGTAGACGACCAGGGCGGGGTCGCCGTCCCGCGCCGCACTGTCGGGGGCGGTGCCCCCGACAGTGCCGTGCACGTCGATGTCGACGCGCTCCAAGTCCCCAACGGCGGCGGGTAGTTCGGTGCCCGGCGGGACGAGCAGAAGGCCCGGCGTGCTGTCGTTCAGGATGTGCCCGAGCTCCTTCTCCCCGGACTTCGGGTTGAGCGGTACCGCGGCGACACCGGCCTCCAGCGCCGCCACCACGGCCACCGCGGTCTCCAGTTCCGCGGTCGCCCAGACGGCCACGCGGTCGTACTGCGCGAGACGGCCCGCCAGGGCGCCGGTCGCGGCCGCGAGTTGCGCGTAGGTGAGTGAGCGGTCGCCGAACCGCAGGGCGGGACGGTCCGCCGTGGCGCCCCTGAGCGCCGGGAAGAGAGAGGTCACGCTTCACAACTCCTTACCTGTTGTCGCCTGTCGGTCCTACCCGAAGCCCGGAACCACCAACACCAGCCACACCACCGCGGGTACCACTGCCACCACGATGCCTCCGTAGATCATCAGCTGGCGGAAGAAACGCTCGCGGTCCACGTCCGGTGCCGCGGCCAGCACCAGCGCGCCGTTGGTCGAGAACGGGCTCACGTCCACGACCGTCGCCGACACGGCCAGCGCCGCCACCATCCCGACCGCCCCGATCTCGCCCTGAGCGAGGAACGGCACGGCGAGGGGGATCAGCGCCCCCATGATCCCCACGGACGAGGCGAACGCGGAGACGATCGCGCCGATGTAGCACAGCAGTACGGCGGCCAGCAGCGGGACGCCGATGCCGCCGACGCCCTCACCGGCCCACTTGATCGTGCCGATCTCCTCCAGCACGCCGACGTAGGTGAGGACACCGCAGATCAGCAGCACCGTGGACCAGGCGATCTGCCCGACCGCTTTGCGGCTGTCCTCCGGCCAGGCGGCGCTGAGGATGACCGCGAGGGTGATGGACGTGAGCCCGGCGTCGAGGTCGAAGGCGAGGACGGCGACGACGAGGGCGACCAGAGCGGTGAGGGTGGCGATCCGGGCGGGGGTGAGACGGGTGGTGCCGGGGGCCTGGGTGCGGGTGGCCACGGCGGTGGCGGGGCCGGTGCCGGAGGAGGGGGCGGTGTCGACGCCGGTGCCGCCGTCCGATGCGTCCCGCCTGTCGGGAGCACCCGCGGCCCCTGCCGTCTCGTCCAGCGGGACCGCACCCTGCGACCACAGCTTCAGCCCGCCGAACAGTACGAACATCACGCCCGCGATGACGAGGTTGACGATGAGCGAGGCCAGGAAGAGGAACACCTCGTTGCCCGGGAGGTGCTCGCGCTCGACGATGCCGTTGACGATCGTGCCGTAGATGCTGATCGGTGAGAAACCGCCGCCCTGGGCGCCGTGCACGACCATCGCGCCCATCAGCAACGGGCTGATCCCGTACCGCGCGGCGAAGCTCAGTGCGATCGGTGCGACGATCGCGACCGCGGCCGGGCTGACCGCGCCGATCGCCGTCAGCGCGCCGGTGATCGCGAACATCACCCACGGGATGAGCGCCACCCGCCCGCGCACGAGCCGGATGGACGCGTGGACGAGCCAGTCCGTGGTGCCGTTGGCCCGCGCGATCGCGAACAGGTACGTCACGCCGACGAGGACGACGAACAGGTCGCCGGGGAAGCCGGCGAAGATGCCGTCCGCGTCGAGGTCGGCGACGAGCTCGCCCACGGCGAAGGCGGCGGCGAAGGCGAGGGCGCCCATGTTGACGGACCGGGTGGTGGCGATGACGAACACCACGACCAGGACGAGGATCGAGATGAGTTCTGGGGACATACGGGCTCCCGTCGTTGGGCCCCGGAGCGGTGGAGTGGCCGATTGGCTCAGTGGGCAATTGGCTGAGCCACTCAGCCACATGGGGGATGGCTGGTTAGCGTGGTGCGGACCGCGCGGCTCGTCAAGGGGGCGCGCAAAATTGGCTCAGCCACTTGGCCAATTGGCCACCTATGGGGTGTTACTCTCCCGACGAACGAGAGGGGGACCCGTGACCGACGCCCTGCGCCCCATGACCAAGCCGCGGCTCTACGAGCAGGTGCTCGACCGGCTGCGCCAGTACGTTGCCGAGGGCGGGCTCCGGGCCGGCGACCGGCTCCCGCCCGAGCGCGACCTGGCCACCCGCCTCGGCGTCAGCCGGGCCTCCGTGAAGCAGGCGATCGTCGTGCTGGAGGTCCAGGGCCTGGTCGAGGCACGGCACGGCGGCGGGACGTATCTCGTCCGGGACAGCCTCGACGTCGAGCCCGTCGACAAGATGGTCGAGCGGCGCCGGCGCCTGCCCGACGTCCTCGACGCCCGCGAGGCCCTGGAGACCAAGCTCGCCGAACTGGCCGCCGAGCGCCGCACGGACGAGGACCTGGTCGCCATGCGTATGGCCCTCGCCAAGATGGCCGGGGAGATCGAGGACGGCGGTCACGGCATCGAGGGCGACCGGCTGTTCCACGCGGCCGTCACCGCCGCCGCGCACAGCGCTCTGCTCGCGGAGTTCATGCGCTCCATCGCCGACCAGATCGCCGAGAGCCGCACCGAGTCCCTGCGCCAGCCGCACCGCCCCGAGCGTTCCCTCGCCCAGCACCGGGCGATCCTCGACGCGATCGCCCTCCAGCGCCCGGGCCAGGCGGCCTCGGCGATGCGCCGCCATGTCCGCACGGTGGCGAAGGTACGGCTGCTGGACTGGGAGCCGGACCCGACGGACCAGTAGACCGCCGACGAGCTCCGGCGACCGGGCACGCCACCGCTCACCCGCCATCGCCGACCGGCTACCGGCCATCGGCTACTGACTGCCGCCACGACGCCACAGCAGTACCTTCAGCGCTTCACGGGCGTCTCGACGCCTGCCCGGGCTGCGCGCCAGCACGGCCGTGAGAGCCACGGTTGCGATGGTGCCTACATAGAGCGCACCGCTGATCGTGACGGGCAGGAGTGTGCCACCGACACCATGGAGCGTAGCGAGCATCGCCGCCGCCTTCCGTCGAGCCGGCCGGGTGGCCGGGTGGGCTGGTCTGCGCCCATGTCTTCAGGCCCGTGGCGGTTCTGTGGAGCGGGCCAGCACTGACGGCTGTCCGTTTACGCTGGTCAGTCCAGGTGCGGAGGTTGTTCGGTGTTCATTCGGACCGGAAGAACGACAGACGGGGCGGTCACGGCATGACGGAGGGGCAGGGGGAGAGGGACCCCGTTCGGGGCTTCGGGGACGACTTGCGTGGCCTCTATGTGGCCGCGGGCTCGCCGCAGTACGAGGCGCTCGCCCGCCGGGTGGGCGTGGCGCAGTCTGTCCTGCATGAATGGGTGAACGGTGCGTCGATTCCCTCGGACAAGCATCGGCAGTCTCTGGACGCTCTGGTGACGGTCCTGGGGAAGCTGGTCCGCGGGGAGCACCGGACGTACCCGACCGCTTGGTGGGAAGCCCGGCGCAGGGCGGCCCGGCAGCACAGGCGGACGAGCGCCGGCCGAGGCGGCTCCCGGTCGGTCTGCAGGGTCCTGGGGCCGGTCCCGCCCGAAGCAGAGTGCTACCAGGATCGGCCCCATCTGCGCCTGACGTTGGAGACCGCGGCGGCGGACGGCACCTCAGCGCCCTGCGAACTCGTGACCGGCATGGGCGGTGTCGGGAAGACCCAACTGGCAGCCTGTCACGCCCGTTCGGCCTTGGCGGCGAAACGGGTGGATGTACTGCTGTGGGTCACGGCGGCGTCGAGGGCGGCAGTCGTCGACGCGTACACGAGCGCGGCCGTTCAGCTCCTTGGAGCCAGGGAGGACGACCCCAAAGCCGCGCACACGTTCCTGAACTGGCTTGCGATTCCCCCGGGAAGCAGGTCCGGCTCCCCCGTTCCCGGGGCGCGCTGGCTGATCGTCTTGGACGACGTCCCGCACGCTGAAGCCGTACGTGGGCTGCTGCCTCCGCCCTCCCCTCACGGGCAGACCCTGATCACCACGCGGAACCGGGACGCGGCCCTCCTGGGGCCCGGGCGCCGGCGTGTCGAGGTCGACCGATTCAGCCGCGAGGAGGCCGTCGCGTACCTGACCGCGAAGCTGGAAGCCCACGGTCGAAACGCAGAGCCGGTACAGGTCGAGGGTCTGGCGGAGGACCTCGGCCGACTGCCTCTGGCCCTCTCCCAGACCGTGCCCTACATGATCAACAGGCAGCTGGACTGCGCGGCGTACCGCAGACGCCTGGCCGACCACGCGAGAACCCTGAAGGACGTGCTGCCGCCGCGCACCGGCCTTCCGGACGAACAGGACCTGACCGTGGCTGCGGCCTGGGACCTGTCCATCGACCTGGCCGATCAACTGCCTCCCCAAGGCCTGGCGCGCCCCCTGCTCCAGCTGCTGTCCGTCCTCGACCCCAATGGGATCCCAGCCGCCGCGATCACATCGGCCCCCGCTCGCGCCCATCTCGCTCGTGGCGGCGCGTACGACGCACACCCCTCGTCCGATGCCGAGACGACGACCGACGACGCCACGGACGCCCTGTGGAATCTGCATCAGTTCAGCCTCGTCGAGCACAGTCCTCAGGTGGCGCACCGAGCGGTTCGTGTCCACCGGCTCGTCCAGCGCGCGGTCCAGGAGCGCTTCAGCGCGGGGAGCCGTCGCCACTGCGGCCGGACTGCGGCCGACGCACTCGTCGCAACCTGGCCCGACACCGAACGTGACACGGACCTCGTCGGCTCCCTGCGTGCGAACGCCGCCGTTCTGTACGAGCACTTCGCCGACGCGTTGTGGGAACCGGAGAAGCACCCGGTGCTGTCCGTGATGGGGCACAGCCTCTTGGAGGCGGGCCAGGTGATCGCGGCCCGGGACCACTGGCGGCGGCTGGCGGAGACGGCCCGGTCGCGACTTGGCCCGGATCACCGGATCACCCTGGAGACGCTTGGGACGTTCGCGAACTGCCTGGGGGAGTCGGGGGACACCGTCGGGGCGGCCGCCGTCTATGCAGAACTGGTACAGGACGCGGGCCGAGTGCTCGGCGCACGGGACAGGAGCGTCCTGATCACCCGCTCCAACAGGGCGATGTGGCGGGGGCGATCGGGGGAGTGGGCGCAGGCCGCCGACGAGTTGACCGAGATCCTCAAGGACGCGGTGGAGGTGCTCGGCGCGGACAGTCCCGAGACCTTCCAGCTCCGGGGGAACCTTGCGGCTTTCCGCGGAAGCTCGGGAGACGCGGCCGGTGCTGTCGAGGCATCCGCCGAACTGCTGGAGATCCAGCGGGAGACGCTGGGGCCCGACCATCCCGACACCCTGACCACCTGGAACAACTACGCCTATTTCCTGGGAGAGTCGGGCGAGGTGACCGGGGCGGTCGAGGCCTTCGCCGAACTGCTGGAGCATCGCAGGAGGGTCCTGGGGGACGATCACCCGATGACTCTCGCCACCAGGGGCAACCACGCCTTCCGCCGGGGGCAGGCGGGTGATGCGGCCGGTGCCGTCGAGGCTCTCACCGAATTGCTGGAGCACCGCAGGCGGGTTCTCGGGGAAGGACACCCCGACACGGTCACCAGCAGAAGCAATCTGGCCCTGTGGAAAGGGTGGTCGGGGGACGCGGCAGGAGCGGCCGCCGAGTTCGCCTTCGTCGCGGCGGACGCGGAACGCGTATTCGGCGCGGACCACCCCGACACGCTGGTGGCTCGTGCCCGACTCGGCCTCTGGCGAGGGCGGGCCGGCGATCCTGTCGGGGCCGTCGCCGCATACGGCGAATTGCTGGAAGACCAAAGGCGGATCCTGCGCGACGACCACGATCGCATCCGTTCCACGCTGGTCGAGATCGCCCGCTGGAGCTGGATCGCGGGCGACCGCGAAGCGGCTCTCGCCGCGCACGACCAGTTGCTCGAGAACGTGACGCGACATCTGGGTCCCCATGACCCGGCCGTCCTCGATGTCAGGACGGGTCGCGCCCACCACAAGGGACACACGGGGGATCCCGCAGGCGCCGCGGACGAGCTCACCCACGTGGTCTCCTCCCTCTTGCTCACGGAGGGTGCCGACAGTCCCCACACACTCTCCGCCCTACACGGCGTGTTGATGTGGCGCATGGAGGCGGGTGACATCGACGCGGCCGCCCTCGTGTACGCGAGGCTGACGGAAAGTCTGCGCCGGGCCCTGGAGGCGGGCCCGCAGTACCTGGGGCTGCGCCACGAGCTCGCCTGCGGGCGTGGCGAGGCCGGAGACCGGGAGGGGGCGGCGACCGCGTTCGGCGAACTGACCCGGAACATCCAGCGGCCCCTCGGCGCCGATGCGTCGGAGGCGTACACCGCCGCTTCCGCCGCGGCCTACTGGCGTTGGCGCGCGGGAAAGGGAACGCCACTCGCAGCCCATTCAGCGCGCCGTGAGCTTTTCATCGAGACGTTCAGGGTCGCCGCCCACCTGTGACTCGCCCGCTCGGCGTCCGGGGCCCGCGCTACCGACCCGCAGCCGCCAGCACCGCCTCCACCACCGGCCGCAGCGACTCCGGGTGCAGGCACAGGAAAAGGTTCGGCTCGACCAGCTCCAGTTCCATCACCCGCGGCCGCCCGTCCTCCCCGTCGACGAGGTCCACGCGCGCGTACAGCAGCTCCGGCGCATCCGGTACGGCGGCCAGGGCGCGCTCGGCGACCGCGAGTTCGGCCGGGGTCGGCGTCCAGGGCTCCAGGCCCGGGTGGGCGACCTTGGCCGCGTCGAAGGCCGTCCCGGGAGCGAGGACCGCCCGCTTGCCCTGGCGTGCAGCAGCCGGCCCCCGAAGAACTGCAGCGCCCGCTCACCGCCCGCGTCGATGCCCCGCATGTACGGCTGAACGATCGCGGTCAGCCCTTCGGCGTGCATGCGCCGCAGCTGTCGTACGGCGGTCTCGTGCTGCTCGGGCGTGTAGCGCGCCGCGTACAGCGCCCCCGCCTCGGAGGTCGGCTTGACGACGTACTCGTGCGCGTCGGGGAGGTCGAGCGGGTCGCCGGGCGCGAGGTAGCGGGTCGGGGCACCACCGGCACCCCGGCCTCCGTCAGCTCCCCGATGTACCGTTTGTCGGTGTCCCAGAGCACGGCCTCCGCCGGATTGGCGAGCCGCATGACCTTGCCGCGCCCGCACTACTCCAGCTGTAGTCCCAGTTGACATCCTCCCCCTCTTAAAAGAGGGGGATTCCAACCCAGGTGGGTTGAGGTTCACGGACGCTCGAACGGCGGGTGGCCGTTGTCGTCCCTCCGGCATCGGCTGAGCGCCGAGGGTGGGGAATCCAGCCCTGTCCTGCCGCGACGTTCGTTGCTGCGTTGGTGTCTGCGTTGCATGTGAAGCCGCAGGATACGCACTCGAAGTCAGCTTGGCTCTTGCGTGACTTCTTGTCGATCCATCCGCAGGCGCTGCACCGCAGGGAGGTGTACGGGGAGGGGACGTCTTCAACTCGGCCGGGAGCTTTGTGTTCGGTGCGTTGACGCAGGAGGCCCCAGCCCTGGGCGAGGATCGCCCGGTTCAGTCCGGATTTCTGCGCCACCTGCTTGCCCGGCGCCTTGGCCGTCCCTTTCGCGGAGCGGGTCATGTTCTTGATGTTCAGCTTCTCGAACCGCACCAGGTCGTAGGTGCGGGCGAGCACAGTTGAGGTCTTCTCGCACCAGTCCTTGCGCCGGTTCACCTCACGCGCCTTGAGCTTGGCGACCCGTGCGTACTCGGCGGCCTTGGCGGGGCTGTTTTTCTTGGCCCGTGCCGCCCGGCGCTGGTGCTTGCGGATCTGGGCCTGCTCGCGGGTGGTGAGCTGCGGGCAGTTCAGCGTGCGGCCGTCGGAGAGGGCGGCGGTGATAGTCACGCCGCGGTCGACACCGATGACTTCCCCGGTTCCAGGCGCATGGATCGGGGCGGGGATGACGGCGAAAGCGATATGCCACTGGCCGTTGCGAAGGGTGACCCGGAAAGTCTTGGCGTCGGGCAGTTCTTTGCGGGTGAGGCGGAAGCGGACCCAGCCGCATCCGGGGACCTTGACCTGAGCCCAGCGCCGGTTGAGCTTCTGCACCACCACTGAACGGCCCATGACCTGCTTGCCGGTCTTCGCGTTCAACTTCCACGAGCCATCCGGCTCGTACTCCGGTACGCGGTCGGTGCCGATGACGCGGAAGCCCTCATGCAGGTATTTCCTACGCCAGGTCGGCTCACCGAACCCGGAGGTGAAACGGGCCGTCTTGGCCTTCGCGAAGTCCTTCAGGGCCTGCTGCTGCACATCGGCGTTCCCGGCACCCAGCCACTCGTTCTCACGCCGCGCCTCGGTGAGCTGCCTGCACTGCTCGGCGAAGCCCGGCGCGGACTTCATGCCCGGATTCCAGTGCGAGTGCTGCTCGACGGCCAGGTTCCACACGTACCGCGCGTGCGCGCAGTGCAGCAGCATCTGCTGCTCCTGCTTGCTCGTGGGGTACATCCGGAAACGTGACATGCCGCCATAGTAACGGCACAATGACGGCATGCTCAAGTTTACGCTGCGCATCCCCGACGACCTCCACGCCCGGCTGATCACTCAGGCAGAGACCGACCGCCGGTCCCTCAATTCCGAGATCCTGCATCTGCTTGAGGTCGCCCTCACCACCGTGCGGGCAGACGATGAATCGCCCTGACAGCGATTCGCCTGTTCCGCGCCCTACTTCGCGGGAGCGGGCATCCTCCTGGCCTCGATGGGCCGGGCATCCTGCCCAGAAGCAAGGTGTCCGGATGACGGTTGGGTCGTAACCGGCCCAGTCGACGTCACCGTCGTCCCAGAACACTGCGTCCGGCTCGCCTCCGGCCTCGCACAGGGCCGCCACCAGCACGGGAAGGTCCCTGTCATGGCTCGGCTTAGGTCGGGGGCGTAGGCGACGAGGGCGACTCGGGGCATGGCGAATTCCTTTCCCAACCCGTTTACCTTCCTCTTCGGTGAAGCCCCACCATCGAGGCGAGGAACAAAGGAGGCCGTATGGAGTGGCTGACGATCGGGGCCTTCGCGCGGGCGTGCCGCCTGTCGCCGAAGGCGTTGCGGCTCTACGACGAGCTGGAGCTGCTGCGTCCGGCCCGCGTCGACGCGGCGACGGGCTACCGCTACTACACGCCGGCCCAGCTCGAACAGGCCCGGCTGGTGGCGTGGTTGCGGCGGCTGGGCATGCCGCTGGCCCGGATCCGTACGGTGTGCGCGCTCCCGCCCGCTGCCGCCGCCGACGAGATCCGCGCGTACTGGACGCAGGTCGAGGCGGAGACGGCCGTACGGCGGGATCTCGCCGCGTTCCTCGTCGACGAGCTGACGGCGACACCGAGGAAGGACACCACCGTGCTCGAACTGCGTTACTCCGCCCACTCGGACCCGGGCCTGGTCCGCCCCGCCAACCAGGACACTGCCCACGCGGGCGCCCGCCTGCTCGCGATCGCCGACGGATACGGCCCGGCGGGAGCCCCCGCCAGCAGCGCGGCCGTGGCGGCGCTGCGGTTCCTGGACACCGCCGACATCCCGGCCGGCAACGTCCTGAACCTCCTGGCGGACGCCGTGCACGGGGCGACCGAGGCGGTACGGGACGTGGCCGCGGGCACCGACGAGAACGGCACGACCCTGACCGCCCTGCTGTGGACCGGCTCCCGCCTCGCCCTGGTGCACATCGGCGACTCCCGTGCGTACCTCCTGCGCGACGGCGCCCTCTTCCGTATCACCCACGACCACACGGTGGTCCAGTCGCTCGTCGACGAGGGCCGGCTGACGGCGGAGGAGGCCGTCACCCATCCCCAGCGGGCCCTGCTCCTCAAGGCACTCACGACCGGCACCCCGGACCTGAAACTGCACGACGCCGAACCCGGCGACCGCTATCTGCTGTGCTCCGACGGCCTCTCGGGCGTCGTCCCCGATCCCACCATCCGCGACCTGCTCACCACCGCCACCGCCCCCGACACGGCCGTCCACTCCCTGGTCGACGCGGCGAACACCGCGGGCGGCCCGGACAACGTCAGCTGTGTGGTGGCGGACGTGGTGGAGAAGGTGGGCCGACCCACGCCATCATGACGGCCATGTCGATGTCCGGAACCGACGCGTACGACAGGGAACCCCACCTCCCCCCGCTCGTCGAACGAGCCCTCGCCGCTGCCCGCGCCCATGGCTTCCCCTACTCCTGCCGCCCCGAACAGGGCCGTCTGCTGCAGGTCCTGGCAGGCGGCGCCCGGACCCTCATCGGGGAGACCGGCACGGGCTGCGGGTGGGCCTGGCCTGGCTGGCCTCGGGGGCGCGGGACGGCGTACGGCTCCTCAGCGTCGAGCGCGACCCGGAGCGCGCCCGTGTCGCCGCCGAGGTGTTCGCCGACCGTCCCGGCGTGCGGATCCTCCATGGCGACTGGCGGCGCGTCGAGGCCCACGGCCCCTACGACCTTCTCGTCCTGGACGGCGGCGGCACCGGCAAGACCCCTGACGACACCCCGGCCGACCCGACCCGTCTCCTCGCTCCGGGCGGCAGAATCGTGATCGACGACTTCACCCCGGCGTCGGACTGGCCGCCCCGGCACGGCGGTTCCGTGGACCGCCCCCGCGTCTTCTGGCTGGAGCACCCCGCCCTGGACACGATCGAACTCCCCCTGGCCGAGGACCTGGCCACGCTGGTGGGGACGCGACGCCGGAGCGCCGCGCGGTAGGGCGCGATCAGCGCACCGCAAGCCGTTGCAGCAGGCCCCACGTGAACTCGGCCACCACCTCCTGGCGCACGCCCTTCTCGTCCGGGGCCGTGAACGTCAGGCCCCAGCGCGTCGGGGCCGTGCCCTCCAGGGGGCGGGCCGGGGGGAAGGCCCGGGCCGCCTCGTCCACGGTGCAGGACCATGGGGTGAGGTCCTCGAGGGTGCGCAGGTCAGGGCCCTTGGCTTCCGGTGCCCTGACCAGCCACTCGTTCCACACCGTCGAGCCGTTCGGGGCCAAAAGCGCCTCGAAGCGGAGGTCGGGCCAGAGGGGGACGGGCCAGAGCCAGGCCTCGCACTCCAGGTCGCCGACCTTGCGGGTCAGGACGGTCTCGGGGGTACCGAGGACGGAGCGGTAGCGGGACGCGGGAGTGCGGGCCCGATGGGGGTGCCCCCGCGCGAGCTCATTCGAGCGTGGGGGAGAACGGACCATCGCCTGCCAGCGTTTGTTGGCCTCCCGCATGTCCGCGATCGAGACACCCAGCGCGTGCCGGGCGTCCTCCACCAGGCCGGGGTTGTGGTCGGCCATGCGGCGCAGCAGGACCAATTGGAAGTCGAGCGGGGTGAAGGGCGCGCTAGCCGCCTGCTTTCCGGAGGGCATGTCCCCCATCGTCCCCCACAGCACTGACACCGGGACGGCGCCCGTCGGGCAGGAAGAGGACCGAGTTGATGTACCGGGGACGGTGGACGAAGGGCAGGACACGACGGAGGAGACCCTGGTTGACGACGTACGACGCCGTCTCCTGGTGGGCCTCCAGGGGGAAGCCGGACAGCGGGACCCAGGTGGCGCGGGGCAGTACCCAGCCGTCGTAGCCGAGGAGGGACAGGTACGTCACCACCGGGGCGATCGGCTGGATCCGGGACTCCAGTTCGACGAAGAGCGCGGGCCGGTCGCGCGCGAGGATTCCCGTGGCCCCGCGCAGCACCGCCAGCTCGCTGCCGTCCACGTCGATCTTGATGAAGTCGACGTCCTTGAGGTCCAGTTCGTCCAGCGTGACGCAGCGGACGTCCACCGCCCGGCCGTGGATGTCCCGCCGGACCAGGGAGGACACCCCCCGGTCGCCCTCGTCGCCGGGCGGCAGCCACAGCCGGGCGGTGCCCGGCCGGTCCGTGGCGGCGGCCTGCACGACCTGGACGTTCGCCGGGGCCGCCGAGGTCAGCAGCCGGGCCAGGCGGGGTACCGGCTCGACGGTCACCACCCGCCGCGCCCGCCCGGCCAGCCGCCGCGTCCACGGCCCGTACCAGCCGCCCACGTCCACCGCCGTCCGGCAGTGCGCCGGGCACAGGTCGGCAAGGCGCGCCAGCTCCGGTTCGAAGCGCGGGTACACGGCCCGGGCGGCCGCCGCGACCAGCCGGGTGGGCAGAAGGGGGGCCACTCTGGCAGCCCAGGTACGAGCCGGTCCGGTCATGGAGTCATCCGTTTCAGGAAGTTCTCGTGCTCGTCGTCCGTCACCTGCTCGCCGGAGGCAGGCAGCAACTGCGGGATGCCGTCCACGATCGGATAGCGGCGGCGCAGCCGCGGGTTGTACAGGGCCTCGTCCGGCGGTACGAGGTGCAGGGGGCCCTTGTCGAGCGGGCAGGCCAGGATCTGCAGCAGCGGGTCGTCGGGGTTCATGGGGGCGTCAACTCCTTGGCACCGATGGGGGGTTTGGGCGCCGGATCGTGCTTGGGCATGCTCAGCAGTACGGCGACGGCGAGCACCGTGCCCGCGAGGCGCAGCGCGAGTCGCAACGGGTCGTGGGGCAGGGACTCGCCGAACGAGAGCGTGCCGAGCACCGCCGTGTAGAGGCAGGTCACCGTCGTGCACACCGGCACGATCAGCGAGGCCCGGCAGCGTTGCAGCGCCGCCTGCGACATCACCAGGCCGAACGCCCCGGTGAACAACAGGAGATACGGATACGGGGAGCCCAACAGCTCAACTACCGCGCTGCCGAGTCTGCTTGACGTCAGATAGCTCGACACGCCCTTGATCGCGAGCGAGCTGACCCCGTACAGCAGACCCACCGCCACGCCGTACTCGACGCCGGTCGTCGGCATACGGTGCCGGTGCCTCGTGCGCCGCTCGGCGGACCCGTACAGCCACACGCCCGCCGCCAGCGACGGCACGCACACCAGCAGGATCAGCTGGTACGGGGCGTCCTGGCTGACGTGCTCCGAACCCTCCTTCAGCGACAGCACGACCATGAGGAGCGCGGCGAGGATGGCGCCCAGCGCGTACCGCTCCCGGCCGGTCGTCTCCTCGCCCAGCAGCCGGGCCGACAGCAGGACGAGCAGCACCAGACCGGAGACGAAGATGCCCTGCGCGGCCGCGATCGGCAGCGTCCGGTAGACCGCGAGCTGCGCCCCGAACCCGGCCGCCAGCGAGAGCGAACCACCGATCCACAGCGGACTTCTGAGGACCAGCCCGAGCAGCCGTGCCGGTTGCCGGATCGACACCTCGGGCAGGGCGGTGAGCGCCCGTTTCTCCAGGACGAATCCGACGCTGTACAGGGTGTTCGCCAACAGGGCCGCCGCCACTCCCCACCACATCGTCCCGCCCCCTAGGTCTTGCGCGCGTGCAGCAGCAGGATCGACGCGAGCGACGGTCTGGCACACGCCAGCCGGTCCAGTGCGCGCAGGGGACGCGGCACACCGTGGAAGGGCGCCCCCTCCAGTCGTACGACCTCGAAACCGGCCGACGCGACGAACTCCCGCAGCGCACGGGCCGTGTACAGCCGCAGATGCCCCACGACCTCCCGCCCCGGCCTGCCGTGGATCGCCCGCAGGCTCACCTCCGAGAACACCGGCTGGACTCCGGCCAGCAGCAGTCCGCGGTTGTACCAGGCGGCCAGGTTGGGTGTGGACAGCATGAGATGACCTCCCGGGCGCAGGATGCGGCGGATCTCGTCGAGCGCGGCGTCCGGGTCGACGAGATGCTCGACGACCTCGCTGAACAGCACGGCGTCGACGGACGCGGACCCGAACGGCAGTCCAGTGCCGGTGAGTTCGCCCCGGACGGCGTAGGGCAGCCGGGTGCGGGCGCGTTTCAGGGCGTCCTGGGACCAGTCGACGCCGACGATCGTGTGGCCGGTGAGGAGCGGTGCCGCCGTGGCGGCCGCGGTGCCGTCGCCGCAGCCGATGTCGAGGACGGTCCGCCGGGCCTCTCCGGGGGCTCCGAGGGCCGTGGCCAGCATGCGGGCCTGGCGCAGTGAGCGGGGGGTGCCGGAGGCGACGGGGACGGCGGGGTCCTCGTAGAAGTCTCTGAGGCCGCCGCGGCGCGGGGGTGCGGTGGTGTTCACGGGGCCACCTCCGTGGTGTGCAGGTAGTGCTCGAACAGGTCCCGCAGGTGGGTGCCGTCGCCGTGGCTGAGCAGGGCACGTGACCAGCGCAGCGCGAGGTGGAGCCGGCCCGCGGTGGAGGCGGTCGTGACCGTGAGGCCGCGGGGCATCCTCGCGGGCGCCGAGAACCACACGGCGTGCGCGCGGCCGGCCTCCTCACCGAAGTCCAAGGGGTACGGGACGCGGCCGATGTTGCTGAGCAGCGTGGTCGAGGTCCAGGGGGCGGCGGCTCTGCGCAGGCCGCGGGTGAGGGCCGCACGCCAGGTCACCGGGGTGACCGGGGCGGTGAGCAGGCTCGCACCGTGGCCCAGTTGGGGGCGGGTGAGGGATTTGAGGGCGCGTGTGCGTTGTGCCGTGCGGCGCAGGAACGTCGGCATGTCTTCGAAGGTGTGTTTCAACTCGTCCGGCGAGAAGGGGACTTCTACCAGGCGGGTGCCGTTCCCTATCGGCATCGTGGTGTCCCTCGGGCGGTCGTCGACGGGCATCGTGATGCGGAGGGGGCGGGGGTGGGCGCCGTGTTCCCTGTTCCAGTGGGCGATCGTCAGGGCTGTGGTGACCATGAGCTGGTCGTTGACCGTGTAGGGGGAGCCCTTGGGGCGGTGGGGGAGGGGGAGTTCGGTGACGAGGAGGCCGTTGCCGGGGGAGGGTTCGGGGGCGCCTGGCGCTACGCGGGCGGGGCGGGTCCAGTTGGAGGGGGTCTCCGGTTGCTGGGGGGTGTCCGGGGCGCGGAGGGGTGGGGCTGCGGGGGAGTTGTCCTTGCCGCCGTAGATTTCTGCCGCCGTGGCGAGGATGCGGAGGCAGGCGGGGCCGTCGAGGGCGGTGTGGTTGATGGTGAGGAAGAGGACGGTCGTATTTCGGGTGCGGCTCGGTGGGGTCTGGTCGCGCCCCGCGGCGGAGCCGCTTGTCGATACAGCCCCGCGCCCCTTAAGAGGTGGGTGCAGGCCGACCATGTCTGTTGCCTCGCTGCCCTCTGCCGGGCCCGCACCCTCCACCACCTCCAGTCGTATCGGTGGGGACAGTGACAGTGGGGGTGCCTCGACCAGTGCCCTCGTCCTCGCGTTCCGCAATGCGTTCGGACCCGGCTCCGGAAAGGTCACCACCTCCACATCCGGCTCCGCCGTCAGCTCCCACTCGTAGCGGCGGCGGTACCGACCCCCCGGGGCCTCCCGCATCAGGATCCGCGGGTGGCGGTGCAGGGCCTCCAGGAACGCCTTCCGGAGCCGGGACTGGTCCAGCCGTCCCGGCAGATGCACCTCGATGTGGACCGTCTCCGGTTCCTCCTCCTGGAGGCAGTGGCGGGAGACCTCGTCGACCACCGGGAACGGGATGCGTGTCGGTGGGGTCATGTCGGTTCCGTCCTCCCCTTGCTCACCTCGACCGGCGGCAGTTGCTGTGTCGGTGCCTCGGACTCGGGGGGTGTCTCCCGCTCACCCACACTCACCAAGGCCGCGAACAGCCCCATCAGTGCGAGGAGTTGGGCCACGTGACCGAATGCCCCGTCCGATGCGCCCACCGGCTCACCGGCTCCGACCGCCGCGGCGATCCCCGCCCCGGCCAGTGCCACGAAGGCGATCGGCACCAGGAGTGCATGGCGCCGGGACGCGAGCAGTGCCAACGCCGGGACCAGCAGGGCGAACCAGCCCGCGATGACCACGCCCACCACCGTGAGCGCCACCACCCCGAGCCACACCCCCGGCGCCGGAGGCACCTGCTGCGGTTCGTCGGGGTTCGGGGAGCGCCTGCGCCACAGCACCAGGCCCACCAGCACCGCCAGGGCGACCCCGCTGCCGATCAGCGCGCCGTCGTAGGTCGTCGCGGGCTCGTACGACAGCTTCACCGTGCCGCCCGCGCCCGCGGGGATGCGCCAGCCCTGCTGCCAGCCGTCGAGCCGCAACGGGGACAGCGACTTCCCGTTCAGGGTGGCCTTCCAGCCGTCGTTGTAGTTCTCGTACGTCGTGAGGTACGAGGCGGCGCCCGACCCCACGGTCACCTCGCGTTTGTCGCCCAGCCAGTCCTGTATCCGCAATTCCCTTGTGAGGGAGGTCGGTTCGGCGACGGTGCCGCGGGTCAGCGTGATGCCGGTCAGGGCGAGCGGCCCGGCGTCCCCGCCCTCGACGACGTGCTCACCGGAGGCGAGGGACAACTCGGCGTCCGAGCGGCCCGACTGACAGAGCGTCACCGTCAGCTCGCGCCGCTCGGTCAGGTCCCGGATCCGGCCCGACACGCCGGTCTGGTACAGCTTCCCGTCGACCGCCAGCACCGGCCCCTTGCCGCACGGCAGGGAGAACGTCCGCGTGGCCTTCGGCTGCGGAGTCCGGTACTGGTCGAGGGCCGGGATGTAGGCCTCCGTGAGCCCCACCGGGAGTTGGAGATCCTCGTCCGCGACCGGGTTGTGCAGGGTCAGCGGGGCCGTCTTGGTGATCGTGATGTCGAGGCGGTCGGTCGTGATCGCCGGGAAGCGCACCGCGCCGTTCTCGTCGACACCGGCGACCGTGGCGCCGTCGGGCGAGGTGATGTCGACCTCGGTGGGACGGGCGGAGAGTCCGCCGGCGGGCGCCAGTACCACTTCCCCGATGGGCTGTTTGCCGTTCCAGCTGAGGTGGACGGTGGGCCGGTCGCCCGCGATCCAGGCCGTGGTGAGGTCGCCGTCGGTGAGGTTGCGGGCGGACAGGCCCGTGCCGAGGGTGGCCGTGGAGTCGGCGGTCGCGGTGATGCGGTTGCGCTGGTCGGGAGCGACCTCGTACAGCAGCCTGTCGAGTTCCTCCCCGGACACCGGCACCGCGCTCGCCTTCACCGAGTACGTTCCGGAGGCCGCCGTGTCGAAGCGGCGGTGCAGGCCGGCCTCGGTGCCGGTCGGGGAGATCCCGGCCGGGTCGGGGACGCGGTGCAGGGAGACGATCTCGGCGGGCGCGTCGGAGGAGTCCGCGTCGGCCGGCAGCCGCAGCAGCCGGGTCACCTGCACGTCCGGCAGGTCGATCTCGGAGAACCCGGCCCCGGCGAGACCGGTCCGGCGCGCCACCGAGTCGACGATCGTCAGTTTCATCCAACCCGTCGTACCGGGAGGGGACTTGATGCTCTGTGTCGATCCGTCGGCCCGCAGGAAACTGGTGCGCGAGCCGTTCTCCGTCTCCACCCGCACCTTGGTCGCCGCCGACCGCACGCTCTCCTGCGGCAACGGCGTGACCTTGAACGACGAGGGCATGTCGTACGCGGGGTCGGCGAACCCGATCCGCAGCCACTGCCCGTCCGGCGAGCCCGCCACGCCTTCCGCCCAGGCGGTGTCCGGGTTGCCGTCGAAGGCGTTGACCGGGTCGAACTGCGGGAGGTGGAACAGCCAGTTGCCGTACGACGACGCTGTCACCGTGCGGGCGCCGCGCAGTTCGGCCACCGTCTGGTGCGAGAGTCCCTTGGTCGGCAGGATCTGGTGCGGTTTCTCGCCGGCGTCCTGGGCGGCCCCGGAGGCGTTCCGCTCGTCGGCGGTGTACGTGTACGAGGTGTTCGCGTTGACGAGCCCGAACCGGGTGTCCGCGCGCCGTAGCCCGTCGCCGACGATCTGGACCGGCGGGGTGCCGAGCCCCGGGTGGTTGTCGCCGGTCAACACGGTTGCCCGACCCCGCAGTTCGGTCGCCAGTGGCAGCAGCGACTCGGGTCCGCCGGACACCTGGACGGTGTCGGCGACCGGCAGCAGCCCCGCCTGACCGGGCCGTGGCACGTCCTCGCTCGCCGGACGGAAGATCTCCACCGCCCGCTGCCTCGGGTACAGCCCTTCGATCTGGAGCGGGGTGTCGTTCGCGATCTTCCCGCCCGTCATGAGCGGTCCGAGGCCCGTCACCCGCTCGTAGCCGGACTGTTCGAGGGCCCGCTTGACGACCGAGGACGACACGGTGCCGATCTGGTCCGGGTCGAGGTCGTTGCGGACGACGACGTAATAGACCCCGGCTCGGCTCAAGTAGTCGGCGAGCCCAGGGATCTCACCGCCGGTCAGCAGCGCCTGCTCGACCGCGTCCGTCGCGCGCCGGTTGCCGGGGGTGCCGAAGGGGACGTAGTCCCGTTGCGCCCACCGGGACTCGGCGAGCACGTCGAGCGGCTGGTCGATGGGGGAGCCCCAGGTGTAGATGCCGTGCGCGGTCGCGGGGACGACGAGGGCGCGCGAGTCGGGGGAGTACTTCTCCAGCCAGTCGGCCGTGGACTGCCAGTACTTGGGCAGTTGCTGGAAGGAGCCCGGGTTCAGGATCGTGCCGTTGAGATACGGCCACATCAGCCCGGGCAGGACGAGGACCGCCGCGATCAGCGGGGCGTACCGGCGTCCTCTCATCTCACGTGCCCCGCGCGGTTCGGCGGCCGTGCCCACCAGATGGGCGAGGCCCAGCACCAGCGCGAGCGCCAGCCCCGGCTGGAACTTGTAGATGTTGCGGAAGGGGGCGAGGCCGCCGTTCAGCCAGTCCTGCACGAGCCCGTGGAAGGGTGCGCCGAACGCGCCGCCGTATCCCGCGAGCAGCACCAGGACCGCCGTCAGCACGGTCAGCACCAGCCACCGGCGCTCCGGCATGTCCCGCCGCGCCAGGCCCGCGAGTCCGAGACCGGCCGCGAGCGCCGAGCAGAGGATCACGATCACCGAGGAGGCCACGGTCCAGCCGGCCGGCAGCCACGCCTCCCCCAGGTGCAGATAGGCGACCCAGTTCCCGGCCCCGCGCAGGGCCTCCGTCGCCGACATCGTCTCGGTCGTGGTCCGCGCGCTCTCGACGTACGGCAGGAAGTTCTCG
Source organism: Streptomyces canus (assembly GCF_030816965.1). Taxonomy (NCBI): domain Bacteria; kingdom Bacillati; phylum Actinomycetota; class Actinomycetes; order Kitasatosporales; family Streptomycetaceae; genus Streptomyces; species Streptomyces canus. Next base: position 3,227,796 of record NZ_JAUSYQ010000002.1, on the reverse strand, counting down.
CCGTAGAGGCCGAGCAGCAGCAGGGGGATCACCCACCAGGCCGTCGCCAGGATCACGCCCGGTACCCACCAGGCGATCAGCTTGCGCTGCCGGGGCCCGGGTGGCCGGGAGAGGAGATACAGGCCGACGGGCAGCAGACAGGCCAGCGTGGAGGCCGCGTTCACCCCGCCCATGAAGGGGATGATCAGCGCCGAGCGCAGGGCGGCGATCCGGGCGCTGTGGCGCTCGTTCGTCAGCGGCAGCAGCACCCACGGCAGGAAGGCACCGGGCAGCGCGGCGGCGGAGGTCGAGCCGATCACGATGGTGAAGGTCGGCCACAGCGCGTACGCGACGGCGGCGAGCAGCCGGGACGCCCCGTTGCCCACGCGCAGCCGCTCGGCCAGCCGCAGCGCGCCCCAGAAGGCGACCGACACGACCACCGACAGCCACAGCCGCTCCACCAGCCACACCGGCAGCTGGATTGCGTGGCCCAGCCAGTAGAACGGCAGCATCGGCCACAGATAGCCGACGTACTGGTCCTGGATGCCGCCGAAGGAGCCCTGGTCGTGCCACAACTGCCCGAGATCGGCGAGGAAGCGCCCCGGGTCTGTGGTGACGCCCAGCTTGGTGTCGAAGGTCTGCCGGCCCGGGTGCACCACGAGGAACAGCACGAAGACCACGGCCCAGAAGCCCAGCAGCCAGCGCCGCGACCGCGGGCCCTCCGGGGGGCCCGACATGCTCGCGGTGGTGGGAACGGCCGCCGGAGGAGGGGCCTGGACCGTGGACGTCGTCATGGTGGACACCGCCGGAGGATGAGGAGGAGGTTCCAGGTGGCCACCTCGCGGATCCCGGGAGCCCTGACGACGGTCTCCGCGAGGAAGGGCCAGTAGCGGGAGCGCGCCGAGACGACCGTGACGTCGTCCCGGGCACGCACCTGCCGCAGGGTCGGGCCGATGTGCACGGCGAACAGGTTCTCGCCGAGGGTGTGCTTCGCGGCCTTTCCGGTACGGCGCCGATAGCGGGCACGGGCCCGTTCGGCGCCCAGGTAGTGCCAGGGCGCCCACTCGTGACCGCCCCACGGCGACAGCCAGTTGGTGAACGACACGTAGATCAGCCCACCGGGCCGGGTGACCCGCACGAGCTCACTGAGGAAGGTCTCCGGATCGGCCACGTGCTCCAGCACGTTGGAGGAGAAGGTGACGTCGGCGGCCGCGTCCCGCAGGGGGAGCAGATAGCCGTCGGCGATCACGGTGGAGTCGGGTGGCTTCGCTCCCAGTTCGCTCGGATCGGGCTCGAAGAGGAACGCGTCGGCACCGCGTCTGCGGAACTCCTCGGTGAAGTAACCGCTGCCGCCGCCGACGTCCACGACGGTACGGCCGGCGACGGGACCGTCGTAGGCCTCGACCTGGTCCACGGCGTCGCGGGCGAGCAGCGCGTAGCAGGACTCGGGGTCGTCCTGCTCATGGAGGAAGGCCCGGAAGAGGGTGAGGGAACGCCGAAGGGAGGGGTCCTTCGCCCGAGGCCGTGTCACGGTCCCCAGCCCCTCACCGCCTCGGCGGCGACAGCCCGGAACTGTCTGACGGTCCGGTGCCAGCGATACCGGGCCGCCCGGTCCTGGGCGGCCTTGCCCATCAGCTCACGGCGATGCCCCGACAGGGCGAGCGTGCACCAGGCGGCGGCGAACGAGGACTCGCCCCGCGCCAGCACTCCCGTCTTCCCGTCCACGACGGAGTCCCGCAGTCCGGGCACATCGAAGGCGATGGTCGGCGTCTTTCGGGTCGCGGCCTCGGTGACGACCAGCCCCCAGCCCTCCACGGCCGAGGGATGAAGCAGCAGCCACGCCTCGCACAGCAGCCGGTGCTTCTCGGCCTCGGAGACATGTCCGGTGAACTCCACGCCGGGACCGGCGAGTCGCTCCAGACGGGACCGCTCGGGCCCGTCGCCGACGATCACCAGCCGGCCACCGGTCACCGGCCGCACCCGCTCCCAGAGCCTCAGCAGCAGATCGATCCGCTTGTACTCGACCAGCCGGCCCACGGCGACGAAGAGCGGTTCGGGCGAGCGGCGGACGAGTGGCTCCGGCTCCTCGACGCCGTTGTGCACGACACGGATACGGTCCCGCTCGACTCCGATCGCCCGCAGGGCGTGAGCCGTCGACGGAGACACGGCGACCAGCAGGCTCCGGTGTCTGGCCGCCGCACCGGCCAGGGCCCAGTGTTCGAGTCTTCGGCCGATCCGGGCGGCCGGGGCCAGGGGCCCGCCGAACCGCATCTTCCACAGGTCGGTGTGCACATGGTTGACCAGACACAGGGTCGGGCCGTGGTGCCACAGGGGCGCGAGGTACGGCATGCCGTTGCACACCTCGACCAGCAGGTCGGTCTCGCCGATCTGGCGGGCGAAGGCCGTACGGGCGCGCAGGTAGTGGCCGAACTCGCCGCCCGCCGACACGACGCGGTAGTCCCGGTAGGAGGCCGGGCCGCCGCACAGGAGGGTCACCTGGTGGCCGAGCCGGGTCAGTCCGTCGGCGAGCCGGTCGACCAGCAGTTCGGAGCCGCCGGCCGCGGGATTGTCCAGGTCACGATGGGCGAGGAAAACGATTCGGCGCGGAGGTGGGGGGAGCGCCGAGGAGTGGTGCGGGCTGTGCGATGAGGGTTGCCGCTGCGACGCCTGGGGAGGCGTGTGCAGCGGATGGGGCACGTGCTGGGGCATGGGTGCTCCAACTCGTCTCAGGGTGCGGAACTCAGCAGTGTCTTTCCGGCTGGTTGTGGGGGGACTGAGTGCTTCTCAGGGGGAGGGTGTGGACGGGCTGTGTTCAGGTGGGGTGGCACAGTTTTCGCCCACCCGTACGCCGTGGCTACTCACCCACGTGACAATTTCCGGGCTTATTAGAGCTGACGTCCAGTCACATTGTGAGAACGGGCTCGGGTGTATCGCTCATATCGGTGGACTCGGGGCGCCTGCGTCCCCGTACCACCAAAACGCCCCCCACGGCAGCCAGCACGAATCCAGCCACAGCCGCCCCGATCGGCAACGTCTCGCCCACCGCGCGCAGTTGGCCGCTGTCCCGTTTCGCCAGCCGCACCGCTTCCTTCTGGGTCGCGGTGGTGAACGCGATCTTCCGGCTGTCCAGCAGGACCACGGCGTCCTTCTTCGCGCCGGGCGCCCGCAGGGTGCGCTTCGGGCCCACCTGTGCGTAGACCACCCGGCCGGTGCGCTGGTCGACGACCAGCTCGATGCCGTGGTTGGAGTACCACTCCTCGGCCAGCACCTGCGGCCGTCCGGGCTCGTCCACGATCGTGCCCGGCACCAGCCGTGTTCCGACCTTCGCCGGGGCGACCGTGCCGGTGAACCGGTAACCCGTGTACCCCTGAACCTTCTTCGTACCCTGGTAACGCAAAGTCACCGTCGAACCCAGGGAGTTGTCCCACCACTGGTAGGAGCGCCGCTGCACGTCGAAGGGGAACTTCAGATAGGCCTCGCCCTCGATGTACGGCTTCTCGCCGCAGCAGTGCACCGGCTTGGTGGTCTTGCGGTCCATCACCCAGCGGTGCGGGACGAACTCCAGCGCGTCGTGCGGGTCGGAGGCCGGCAGCGACTTGTCGGTGTCGACGGTCGTGGTGACGTCCCACACCGCGGCTCCGTCGCTGCGCTCACTGTCCTCGACGTTGCCGCGCACCCGCTGGGTGACGGTGATCCGCTGGTCGGGGACGGTCTTCACCTGCTCGGTGTCGAAGACGCTGCCCGTGCCGCGGTAGACGGCGGTCTGGTCGATGTTGATCGGATTCAGGGCGGCCCGTGGAGTCACGTACCACGCGAGCAGTGGCGCCAGTACCAGCAGAAACGTGCCGAGTCCCAGCAGAATCAGGGAGATTGGAGAGGCTGTACGGCGCATCCGGACACTCCAGTGGCGTGAGTTGACGGAGTTCGGGCCGCTCTATGGGCCGGAGACCGTAAGGCGTCTGAGCGAGGGGTGTCAATGTCTTGACGGATTGTCAATGTCCTGTCGACACTGGGGCGACAGGCAGGGTGGGTACCGGACGGGTTCCGGGTGGGGACGTACGCCGGATCGAGCCGCTCGAGAGAGGCTGCCCCTGCGATGTCCAGACTGCTCGCCGCCGCACTGACCGTCGTGGCCTCCGCTTTGCTCGCCCTCGGTGCCGCGCTCGGCATCGTCGCGCTGCTGGAGGCGACGCCCGAGCAGCCCAACACCCCCTTGATCACCTACGAGCAGACGGACCAGGGGAGTTGACCCGTGCCCGCCCGCCCGGCAACTGTGAACGCCCGCTCGGCCTGGCACGACGTCCCCCGCCTCCAGGTCCGCCGTTTCGCGGCCATCGCCATGGCCGAGGCGCCGGCCCTCGCGGAGGAGATCCTGCGCGAGATCCGCCGCGAGTACCCCCACCTGCCGGTGATCCTCGACGAGTCCGGCGAACCGATGGCGCTGGTCGGCATCCGCCGCGCGATCGAGGTCTTCGTCCAGCACCTGGAAACGGCTGAGGGTCGCCCGACGGTCCCCCCGGGTGTCTTCCAGGAGTTCGGCCGGGGCGAGGGCCTGAACGGACGCAGCCTGGACTCCCTCCAGGCGATCTACCGCATGGGCGTCCGCCTGGCCTGGCGCCGGTTCGCCGACATCGGCCAGCGCGTGGAGATCCCGCCGCCGGCGATGTACGAGCTGGTGGACGCGGGCTACGAGTACCTGGACGGCCTGGTCGACCAGTCGGTCCGGGGCTACGCGGAGGCGGCGGCACGCCAGGCGGGCGAGCGTCTGCGCCTCCAGCGCCGCCTGATGGAGTTACTCCTGGCCGAACGCCACCGGGGCGATCCGGCGGACGCGCTGACGGAACGCGCGGCCCGCATCGGCTGGCCCCTCCCGAAGAAGGTGGCGGTCGGCGTCCTGCTCCGTCCGGCCCGTGAGGCGGTGCCCCCCGCGGTGGGCCAGGGCGTCCTCCTGGACATGGACTACGAACAGCCCCGCATGGTCGTCCCGGAACCGGGCGCGGCGGGCCGCCCCGAACTCCTGCACCGGGCCCTGACCGGCTGGGCGGGCGCGATAGGACCCCCGGTCCCGCTCGCCGACGCGGCGAAGTCCCTCCGCTGGGCCGAGGCCGCCGTACGGCTGATGGAACGCGATCTGCTCCCCGCCGGGGACGTCCTGTACTGCACCGAACACACCGAGGCCCTGGTCCTGCTCCAGCCGGAGGAGCTGATCGACGATCTGGCCCTGCGCTGCCTGGCCCCCCTGCGGCACTGCGGCCCCACCCACGGCCGCCGCCTCGCGGAGACGTTGCTGGCCTGGCTGGAGACGAGGGGCGGGGCCCCGGAAGTAGCGGCCCGCCTGGGCGTCCACCCCCAGACCGTCCGCTACCGCCTCCGCCAGATCCGGGAGCTGTGGGGCGACGAGATCGACGACCCGGACCGGCGGTTCGAGCTGGAGCTGGTCCTGCGGGCTCGGCGGTTACGGGGAGAGCTGCCGTGAGAGGCGGTCGCCCCGAGCCACCTGTGAGTACACACGCAATGTGACGTGTCGCACACGAACACACCGGAACCGGCAGCTCGCACCCCTGCCCTTCCTGCGGAAACGGGCCGGATGGGGAGTTCGTGACCCGCATGACCATTGCCGGAGGAAACAGCCTGTCGCTAGCCTGTGTTCGTCATGCCGATCGTCTGTTGAAATTTCGAACGCAGACGCCTTAGACACAAAGAGAGGGGGCCGGTTGTGGGACGCCTCGTACCTGCCGTGACCCGGGCTCTCGATATTCTGGAGCTCTTCCTCGACGGAGACGGGACGCTCTCCGCCCCCGACATCGTGCGCCGGTTGCAGCTGCCGCGCACCACCGTGCACGAGCTGGTGACCACTCTCGCCGCCCGGTCGTACATCGTCCAGGTCCCGGGCCAGCCGGGACGCTACCGGCTCGGCGTGCGGCCCTACCAGCTCGGCAGCCGGTACGCCGAGCAGCTCGACCTCGCCGCCGAGGGCCAGCAGGTCGCCCGGTCCGTCGCCGAGACCTGCGACGAGACCGTACACGTGGCGATCCTCGAGGGCACCGACGTCATCTACATCGCCAAGGTCGACTCGACGCACGCGGTGCGGATGGTGTCGGCCGCCGGCCGGCGGCTGCCCGCGCACTGCACCTCCGTCGGCAAGATGCTCCTCGCCTCCCTCTCGGAGCCGCAGCTCGCCTCCCGCATCCCGGACGACACTCCGCTCGCCGGTATGACGCCCAACAGCATCACCGACCCCGCGGCCCTGCGCGAGGCCCTCGACGAGATCCGGCAGCGCGGAGTCGCCGTCGAGAACCGTGAGTCCAACCCGGACGTGTCCTGCGTGGCCGCCCCGGTCCGCGACCGCACCGGGCAGGTCGTCGCCGCGCTCTCCATCTCCGTGCCGATGATCCGCTGGAGCGACGACCGCCGCGTCGAGCTGGAGCAGCTCGCCGCCAAGGGCGCCGCCGAGCTGTCCGAGCGCCTCGGCCACCGGAGCGTGGGATGACCCGCTTCACGACGTACGAGGTCGCCGTACGCGCCGAGGCCACCCTTGGTGAGGGGCCCACGTGGGACGGTGAGCGGCTCCTGTGGATCGACATCCTCGGCGCCCGGCTCCACACCTACGACCCCCTCTCCGGCCACCGCACGGTCCGCGTCCTGGACCAGCACATCGGCGCCGTCAAGCCGCGCGCGGGCGGCGGACTCGTCCTCAACCTCCGCGACGGCGTGGCCCTGCTGGACCCCGACGACTCCTTCCGCTGGCTCCACCACGAGCCCGTCCCCGGCCGCCGGGCCAACGACGCCGCCGTCGCCCCCGACGGCTCTCTGTGGGCGGGCACCATGCGCTACGACGAGGCACCGGGCGGCGGCACCCTGTCCCGGATCACGGGTGACGGCACCCACCGCACCGTCCTCGACGACGTGGCCGTCAGCAACGGCACCGGGTGGAGCCCGGACGGCCGGCTCATGTACTACATCGACTCGCCCACCCGCCGCGTCGACGTCTTCGACCACGAGAGCGGGCGGCTCTCCGACCGCCGGTCCTTCGTCGAGATCGAGGACGGCGCCGGTTTCCCCGACGGGCTCACGGTCGACGCCGACGGATGCGTCTGGGTCGCCCTGTGGGACGGGGGAGCGGTCCGCCGCTACACCCCCGACGGCACCCTCGACCACGTGATCACCCTCCCGATCCCGCGCGTCACCGCGTGCGCGTTCGGCGGCCCGGACCTGACCGACCTGTACATCACGACCGCACGGGTGGGGCTGGACGCCCCGCACCCGGTGGCGGGCTCACTGCTGGTGGTACCGGGGGCCGGGAAGGGCGTGGCGCAACAGCCGTTCGCGGGCTGACTACCGAAGCTCCGCCCTCTTCAACTCCTCCGCGGTCAGGGGCGGTTCGGTCAGTGTCGGCTTCAACGGACCCACCGCCGCCGCCAACAGGACACCCGGCGTCAGCAACACCTCCGCCCGCCGCTCCAGCGACGTCACGTCGGTGACGCGGCGGGCGATGCGCCCGTTGCCCGTGGCCGTGTACATGAGTCGGGAGACGTACGCGGCCACGGCCCGGTCCCGTGCCGTCGGGCCGTTCTCCGAGGCCCCCGGATAGAACACGTCCTGCCCGGTCGCCAGCTCCCACGCCGCCCCGACCGGCCGGGCCACCGCCTTCTGCACCCGACGCGACAACCCGGCGCTCCCCCACCCGTACCGCCGCGTCAGGTCCCGCAGGACGAGCGCGCTCTGGGCGCCGACGGCCAGGCCGTGCCCGTAGACCGGGTTGTACGCGGCCAGCGCGTCGCCGAGGACCGTGAAGTTCTCCGGCCAGGCCGGCATCCGCTCGTAGAAGTACCGCCGGTTGACGGTCGTCCGCGTGAAGGAGACGCCGGACAGCGGCTCGGCCCGGGAGATCAGGTCGCCGATCAGCGGATGCCGCAGCTCCTCGCGGGCGAACCGTACGAAGTCGTCGTCGGCGGGCGACGGTTCGCCTCCGCGCGTGCCGTTGAGGGTGACGATCCACCGGCCGTCCTCGATCGGCAGCAGAAAGCCCGCCCGGCCCGGTCCGGCCGCCCGCGTGTCCGGCTGCACATTGATGACGGGGAAGCCGTCGCGGGCCTGCTCGGGCGCGAGATAGAGGCGGCTCGCGTACGCCAGGCCGGAGTCGACCTCGCGCCGCTCCGGCGCCGGCAGCCCGAGGTCCGTCAGCCAGCGGGGTGTCCCGGAGGCCCGCCCGGTCGCGTCCACGACCATGCCCGCGTCGATGGTCCGTTCGCGGCCGTCGCGCTCCCGCACCCGGACCCCGGTGACCGCCCGCGCATCGCCCGTCAGCCCCAGCACCTCCGTGCCGCCGAGCACCTCGACCCGGTCGTCCGCGAGGACCCGTGTCCGGACCGTCGCGTCCAGCAGGTCCCGCCCGGCCAGGATCACGTGGTGGGACTCGGGCCAGCGCCGGAACCAGCCGTGTGCCGAGAGGACGACCATGTCGGTGGTGACCGGCGCCCGGCGGGCCCCGGCGTCCGTCAGCGTGCCGGTGACGCCCGGCAGGAGGTCCTCCATGGCCCGTACCCCGCCCGACCAGAGCATGTGGGCGTGCCGGGCCTGCGGCAGGCCCTTGCGGGGCGCGGGCGTCCCGGGCAGCTCGTCCCGCTCCACCACGACGACCCGGTCGGCGAGGCCCGCCAGCGCGGCCGCCGCGAGCATGCCCGTATGGGATCCGCCGAGGACGACGGCGACCTTGGCGGGGGAGGGGCGCCCGCTCAGGTCCGCCTCGCGACGTCCACGCCGGTCACCCTCGCCGACCTGCTTTTCTGCCGGGGACCCGGAGGTCGTCCCCCGGGAAGACGGAGTGCTCATGCGTGGACTTGCTCTCTGCCGGGACGGCCGCGCGGGCGCGTACCGCCTTGATCTCGTCGGGGCTGTGCAGGACGTCGGACACGGCCGCGATCTCCTGCAACAGGTATGTGGTGTCGGGGTCCCCGTCGCCGTCGGCGTCCGGGGAGTGCCGACGGGTCTCGACGGCGTCCAGGATCGTCACGGCGGCGGCGAGGGCCTGGGCGCGGCCGCGCTCGAAGCCGAGGGCGACGGCCGCGTCGTAGGAACGGGTCCGCAGGTCCTCGTCGAGGAACCGGGACAGCTGGAGCAGCGCGTCGCGGATGAAGGTCTCGCGGCGGATGAGGCGCATCTCGGGGGTGGTGCGCAGGGCGAGCGGCTCGCGGCCGCCCGCGACGGTCCGCATCAGCCGGGCGAGGGGCCCCAGTTCCCGGTGGCGGCGGCGGACCAGCCAGCGCTCGTGCAGGTACTGGCCGGCGTGCGGGACGATGAAGCCGATCGCGACCAGCGTCGCCGCGATGCAGGCGGCCGACGGCGCGATGTTGGTGTTCAGCCAGTCCAGGTCGTGCCCGGTCCACCGGGCCACCACGGCCGTGAGCTTGGCCGCGCTGAAGAGCAGGTTCGTCGCGAAACCGATGCCCAGGAACCGCAGCCCCCAGCGCAACCACGCGTTGAGGCCGTCGGTGCGGATCCAGTTCCACACGAGCCGGGTCGTGATCGAGCAGGCCAGGGCCTGTGCGAACAGGTAGAGCAGGATCTCCTCGCGCATGAACGGCGTACTGGCGTAGTACGTGTCCAGGTCCTCGATCCGCTCCACGGGGACGTCGGCGAGCGCGAAGAGCGTCCACAGCGCGACCACCACCGTCGCGTACGCGTAGACCACCCATCGCGTCGCGCGCCGCGTCTCGGCCGACCGCTCGGTGAGGCCGTTGCGCCAGTGCACGACCAGCAGCAGCCAGGACGCGGACAGCGCGGTGATCAGGGAGTAGACCCAGGGCGCCGCGATGTTCGGGACGCCGGTGACCCGGTTGGTCCAGGCGATGGTGCTGGGGGCCGCGAAGACGAACACCGCGCAGGCGAACAGCAGCAGACCGCCCACGGCACGCAGCAGCGGGTCCCGCCACAGCTTGAGGATGCTGGGCAGTTTGATCACCAGGGCGGCGGTGAGGACCAGACCCGGGAGCCAGAAGGAGACGTACAGGCCGGTGATGGAGGCGGCCAGTTGGGGTGCCGGTTCGGGGTGGGTCACCGCCCTCGGCCTCCGCGGTAGCCGAGGGACCTCTGGACGGGGTCGGGCCGTACGCCGGAGCCGCGTGCGCAGACGAACGGCCGGAAGGCGGCCGCCAGCCGGTGCCCGAAGTCGTCGGCCTCGGCCTCGTCCGCTGCGCGGGAGCCGTTGCGGGCCGCCACGGTCAGCGCGACGGAGTCCCAGCCGGGCCGGCCGGCCAGCGCGTCCGCCGCGGCCGCGTGATGGTGGGAGTGGCCCGCGTGCAGGTGCCACAACTCATGGCCCAGGATGACCAGTTGCTGCATCTCCTCGGCCCGCTCCTCCACGATGACGAGGTCGAAGTCCTGGAACTCCACCCACAGTCCGGTCACCGCGATCTCGTCGGGGAACCGCTCGAAGCGCAGGTCCACGGGCCGGCCGCCGCGGCGCGCGCTCATCTCCTGGCACAGGGCCCGGCACAGCTCGGGCACGTCGGCCGGGGGACGGGGTCTGGCCCGGACCGCGGCGGTGAGGTGGGAGACCAGATCGCGCATGGCCGAGGTCGCACGGGTGCGTCGTAGCGCCGAGGCGATCCGGGCCGCACTCCTGCGCGCGCCCGCGATGTCCATCCCACCCCCTGAGCTCTCCCGCCGCCGTAGGACGGGCTGTTCGAGACTACGCGCACGGAACTGTCCCGTCACGCGATCCGATTTTGCTGCGCAGGCCATTGACTGGAAAGCGCTTCCTGCCTACGGTCCCGTTCGAAGTTACGAGCGCAATTCGAGATCTCGAACAGATGGGGCAGGGAATGGGACGACCTGACCTGAGCCGCAGGCAACTTCTCGCCGCGGCGGGCGGACTGAGCGTCGCCGCGAGCTTCGGCTTCGCGGCTCTCGGCACCGGCGCCGACGCGCTCGCCTCCGGCGCGGACACCCGGGTGCGCTACTGGAACCTCTTCAGCGGCGGCGACGGCGCCAACATGATCACGATGCTGGACGCCTTCCGAAAGGCCCACCCGGACATCGACGTGAAGGACTCCACCCTCCAGTGGGGCAACCCCTTCTACACCAAACTCGCCATGGCGGCCGCGGGCAACCGCGCACCCGACCTCGGCGTCATGCACATGGGCCGGGTCACCGGCTTCTCGCCCGGCCGCCTCCTCGACCCGTGGGACGTCGACCTGCTCGCCAAGTACGGCGTACGGGAGCAGGACTACAACCCCGCGCTGTGGAAACGCGGGGTCATCGACGGCAAGCTCTACGCCCTCCCGCTCGACATCCACGTCCAGCTCTGCTTCTACCGCAAGGACGTACTGGGCAAGGCGGGCCTGCTCGGCGACGACGGCCGGATGATCCCGGTCACCTCCACCGACGAGTGGTTCGACGTCCTGAAGAAGGCCAAGGCCGCCCAGAAGAAGGGGCTCCAGACGATCGGCCTGTGGACCAACGACCAGAACTTCCAGTGGTGGTTCTTCGTCGCCTTCTACACCCAGCTCGGCGGCAAGTGGTTCAACGACGCCAACACCGAGGTCCTCTTCGACCCCGACAAGGCCACCCAGGTACTGGAGTTCCTCCGCAGGCACGTCACCGACGGGTACGTCATTCCCGGCGCCCCCACCGGTGAACAGTTCATCAACGGCGCCCCCTTCACCTGGGAGGGCAACTGGTCCGTGCCGGTCTTCTCCGGCGCGAAGCTGGACTACGGAGCGACCCCCCTGCCGCCCGTCTTCGGCAGGCCGGCCACGCACGCCGAGTCGCACGCCTTCGTCCTGCCGCACCAGGCGGGCCGCGGCGGCGCCACCAACGAGGGCGCGCACGAACTCGCCGCGTACGTCGTCACGCACGCCCTCCAGTGGGCGGCCGGCGGTCACATCCCCGCGTACACACCGACGCTCTCCACGGCCGCGTACAAGAAGCTCACCCCGCAGAACGAGTACGTCAGCGCCATGGACCACCAGGCCACCGAGCCCAAGGTGTGGTTCGCGGGCTCCACCGGCGTGCTCGCCCAGGACCTCGGCCCGGTCGTCGTCTCCTCGACGATGGGCTCCGCCAAGCCGGACAAGGTCGCGCAGACGATGAAGAGCCATCTCACCAAGCTCCTCGCCTCGAAGAACCCGATGGACGGCAGGACCGCCGCGCAGGGAGGTGCGGTCGCATGACGACCAGCGCTCACATGACGACCGGAGCCGTCGCCGCACCGGCCCGCGCCAGGACCGCGGCCGCGACGGCGACCGTCCGCCGCAAGCAGGGCTTCCAGCACGGCGGCTGGTTCGTCGCCCCGTTCCTCGCGCTCTTCGTGCTGTTCGTGATCTGGCCGCTGCTGCGCGGCGTCTACCTCAGCTTCACGGACGCCAACATCTCCGGCGACGGCGCGAGTTTCGTCGGCCTCGACAACTACCGCGAGGCCCTGGGCGACTCGGCGATGTGGGACGCGCTCGGCCACAGCGCGTACTTCACGCTGCTGGTCGTCCCGTGCATCACGGTCCTCGCCTTCCTGCTCGCGATGCTCGCCCACCACATCGAGCGCGGCAAGTGGCTGTGGCGGCTGTGCTTCTTCGTGCCGTTCCTGCTGCCCTCGACGGTCGCCGCCAACATGTTCCAGTGGCTGTTCACCCAGGGCATCGGCCTGGTCAACGAGACCTTCGGGCTCGACACACCCTGGCTGACCGACAAGTCGTACGCGATGCTCGCCATCGTCATCGAGACCCTGTGGTGGACCGTCGGCTTCAGCTTCCTGCTCTACCTCGCCGCCCTCCAGGGCATCCCCGACCACCTCTACGAGGCCGCGAAACTGGACGGCGCGAACGCCTGGCACCGCATGGTCCACATCACGCTGCCGATGCTGCGCCACATCACCGGTCTGGTGATCGCTCTCCAGATCCTCGCCTCGCTCCAGCTCTTCGACCAGGCCGTCGTGATGATGGACTTCGGGCCGGGGCCGGAGGTCAGCACCCGCTCCTTCGTCCAGTACACCCTCGAACAGGGCTTCACCAGCTACCGCGTGGGCTACGCCTCCGCGATGTCCATCATCTTCTTCGTGATCATCGCAGTCGTCGCCCTGGCTCGGATGTGGCTGCTGCGCACCCGTGAGGAGGGCGGCCGATGACCACCGCCGTACAGGCCCGCAAGAGCCCCCGCAAGCCCTGGACGCCCAGCCAGATCATCCTCACGCTGATCGGGGTCGCCGTCTCCGCCGTCTTCGTGGCACCGATCGCCGCCGCCCTGTTCACCTCCCTCAAGTCCGAGGCGGAGGCGGCCGAGATCCCGCCGCACTGGCTGCCCGAGGTCTGGACGGTCCAGGCGTGGAAGGCGCTGTGGGAGACCGGCAACATCACCAACTGGTTCATCAACTCGCTGGTGGTGTCGGTATGCGTCACCTCCGTCGTGCTGACGGTCAGCGCCCTCGCCGGATACGGCTTCGCCCGCACGGAGTTCCGCGGCAAGAGCGTCCTGATGGGCATCGTGATGTCGGGCCTGATGATCTCTCCGGCCGTCCTCGGCGTCCCTCTCTTCACCACGGTCCAGCAGATGGGGATGGTGGACACGTACTGGGGCATGATCCTCCCCCAGTGCGCGCCGGCCGCGATGGTCTACATCCTCTACAAGTTCTTCCAGGGCGTCCCGCGCGAACTGGAGGAGGCGGCCTTCATCGACGGCGCGGGGCGCTGGCGGGTCTTCTTCACGATCGTCGTCCCGCTCGCGAGGCCGTCTCTGGCGGCGGTCGGCATCTTCACCTTCATCGCCTCCTGGAACAACTTCCTGTGGCCCTACATGGTGACCAACAACCCCGACCTGATGACCATGCCGAACGGCATCGCGACCGTCATGAACTCCTACGGCATCCAGTGGGCCCAGCTCATGGCCGGCGGCCTCATGGCGGGCCTGCCGCTGATCATCGTGTTCGTCTTCTTCCAACGCCAGATCGTGGCGGGCGTGGCCCACACGGGGCTGGCGGGCCAGTGACACGTCCACGGGGCGGGTGCCCGGACGCCGGGCGCGACGCGGAGGTGGCCCCGCCGGGGCCGGCCGCGGGGCGGTGGGGTCTTGGCGTCTGCCGGGAGGGTGGTGCGGTGTGTGGCGCCGGGGGTCCGGTCGCGGTGTGGTGCGGGGCCGGCCGGCGGCCGGGACCGGGTGGTGGTTCTGCCGGGGCCGGCGGTGCGGTCGCTGCTTCGCAGCGGCCGCACCAGCCGTATGCGGTTCCCGTGGACCGGGGGGCCGACCACGGCGTGGCGCCGGGCTCCCCAGCGGACGGGACCCGGCGGTCTGTCGGGGTGGGAGGCCTTCGCGGACGCCGAGAGGGCGGTGACCTCGGTGGCGATCGGGCTGTCATCTCCTCGCAGTCGCCCGGACGGCAGCGCCGCACCGACGTCGTCCGGCCCCTGCGGGCCACCATCACTGTAAGGAGCCACAGTTGAAGCGACTCAGACTTGTCACCGTCCTGGCCGCCGCCCTCGTCGCACTCCTGCCGACCACGGCCCAGGCGGACACCACCTACCCCGACCCGCTCCCGATCACCGGCCAGCAGATCATTCACGACCCGACGGTCATCCAGCTCAAGTCCGGTGGCTACGCGGCCTATTCGACCGGCGGTGTGATCGGCGCCCGGCTGTCCAAGGACCTCAGGCACTGGACGGACGCGGGCAACGCCTTCGCCGATCCGCCGAGTTGGTGGTACGAGTACAACGACACCGGCGACCCCTGGGCCCCCGACATCTCCCACCGCGCGGGCAGATACTGGCTCTACTACGCCGTCTCGTCCTGGGGCACCAACCACTCCGCGATCGGCGTGGCCACCTCCCCGTCCGGACTCCCCGGCACCTGGACCGACCACGGCAAGGTCTTCACCTCCGAGACCACCGACTCCTGGAACGCCATCGACCCGGCGGTCGTCCGGGCGGACGGCAGGCTGTGGATGTCGTTCGGCTCGTACTGGACGGGCATCCGCATGGTCGAGCTCAGCCCGGCCACCGGCAAGGCCCTCCCCGGGGCCGGCGTCCACCACCTGGCCACCCGCCCCGACGCCCCGTACGCGGTCGAGGGCCCGGCCCTCGTGAAGCACGGCCGCTTCTACTACCTCTTCGCGTCCTACGACGCCTGTTGTGCGGGAGTGGACTCCACGTACAAGATCAGGGTCGGAAGGTCCACCAAGGTCACGGGCCCGTACGTCGACAGCACGGGCAAGCCGCTCCTCGAGGGCGGCGGCGACCTGCTGCTGGCAGGGCACGGGAGGTACATCGGCACGGGAGGCGAGTCGGTCTTCCGCACCCGCGGCCAGGACTGGCTGGCGTACCACTACTACGACGCAGAGGACAACGGCACACCGAAGCTGGGCCTGAACAGGCTCGGTTGGGTGCGTGACTGGCCCGTTGTCAAGTAACTCCGTTCCTGAAAGGTCCCCATGAGCAAGCCCACCGCCCGCTTCACGCTCGACCCCGCCTTCAAGGTCGGCGAAGTGAACCCCCGCCTCTTCGGCTCCTTCGTGGAACACCTGGGCCGCTGCGTCTACACCGGCATCTTCGAACCCGGTCACCCCTCCGCGGACGAGGACGGCATCCGCACCGACGTCCTGGAACTCGTCCGCGAACTCGGCGTCACCGCCATCCGCTACCCCGGCGGCAACTTCGTCTCGGGCTACAAGTGGGAGGACAGCGTCGGCCCGGTGGAGGACCGCCCCCGCCGCCTCGACCTCGCCTGGCGCTCCACCGAGACCAACCGCTTCGGCCTCTCCGAGTACATCGCCTTCCTGAAGAAGGTCGGCCCCCAGGCCGAGCCGATGATGGCCCTCAACCTCGGCACTCGCGGTGTCGCCGAGGCCCTCGAACTCCAGGAGTACGCCAACCACCCGGCCGGCACCGCCCTCTCCGACCTCCGCGGGGCCCACGGCGACAAGGACCCCTTCGGCATCAACCTCTGGTGCCTCGGCAACGAGATGGACGGCCCCTGGCAGACCGGCCACAAGACGGCGACGGAGTACGGCCGGATCGCCGCCGAGACGGCCCGCGCGATGCGCCAGATCGACCCGGGCGTCGAACTCGTCGCCTGCGGCTCCTCCAGCCAGGCCATGCCCACGTTCGCCGAGTGGGAGGCAACGGTCCTCGCCGAGACGTACGACCTCGTCGACTACATCTCCCTGCACGCCTACTACCAGCCCGAGAACGGCGACGTCGACTCCTTCCTGGCCTCCGCCGTCGACACGGAGTCCTTCATCGAGAACGTGGTCGCCACCGCCGACCACATCGGCGCGAAGCTGAAGTCGAAGAAGAAGATCAACCTCTCCTTCGACGAGTGGAACGTCTGGTACATCTCGGAGTGGCACGAGATCGAGAACTCCGGCGCGCGGGACTGGGCGGAGGCCCCCCGCCTCCTGGAGGACAACTACAGCGTCCTCGACGCGGTCGTCTTCGGCTCGCTCCTCATCGCCCTGCTGCGGCACGCCGACCGCGTCACCGTCGCCTGTCTCGCCCAGCTCGTCAACGTGATCGCCCCGATCATGACCGAGCCGGGCGGCCCGGCCTGGCGTCAGACGACGTTCTTCCCGTTCGCGCAGGCCTCGAAGTACGGCCGCGGTGAGGTCCTCGACGTACGGGTCGACTCACCGACGTACGAGACGAAGAAGTACGGCGAGACGGACCTTCTGCACGCCACCGCCGTGCGGGCCGAGGACGGCACGGTCACCGTCTTCGCCGTCAACCGCAGCCAGAACGCCCCGCTGCCGCTCGAAGTCGCCCTGAGTGGGCTGAACTTGACGAGCGTCGTCGAGCACAGCGTCCTCGCGGACACCGACCCGGACGCCCGCAACACCCTCGACGCCCCCGAGCGGGTCGCCCCGCACGCGGCCGAGGGCACCGCGCTGAAGGACGGCACGCTTGCCGCCGTACTGGAGCCGCTGTCCTGGAACGTGATCCGGCTGGCCTGACGGTTCAGCGGCCGGGGGAGTCCACCGGTGTCACCGGCACTCCTCCGGCCGAGGCCCCCAGCGCCGTCAGCCGTACGTCCCCCGGTCCCGACTCCGTCGTCCCGTCGGACAGCACCGCCAGCGCCAGGGTGTTGGTGCCGCGGGTGCGCAGGATGCCGTTCGGCAGGACGAAGGTGTGCTGCGGGCCCACGTCGTTGACGTACTGGCCCATGTTCCAGCCGTTGAGGAAGATCTGGACGCGGTAGGCGCGCTTCGGATCGTCGTCGAGGGTGAGGCCGACCGAGGCGTCGATGCCGGGGGCGACGGCGAGCCGGAACGTCGTCCGGTACCAGGTGACCCCCTGGCGCCGGTCGGCACGCGGCAACTCCGTGTCCTCCCAGTGCTCTTCGGCGAAGCCCGGCAGATGCCAGCCCTTGCGCTCCCCGTACAGTCCGCCGTTGTTGAGCGGACCGCGCACCGGGTCGGGTGTCGTCTCGCCCCGGATGCGCCAACTCACCTTCGGCGAACCGCCCTTGAAGGTGACCTCCGTCAACCCCCGGGCCACCTTGTGGGAGTCGGCGGATCCGCCGTCCATGTCGTGCGCCATCCGCCGTACGAGGACGGACAGGACGCGCGGCGAGTGACCGGAGGGCGGCGGCACGTCAAAGGTGGCCGTCGCCCTCCAACTCCCCTTGCGCGCGGTGCTCTTGTCCGGCACCGGCATCCGGTGCGTGCCCAGTGGCTCGCCGTCCAGCCACGCCATCAGCAGCCCCTGCGTGCCGGTGCTGTAGGACAGGGACACCGACTCCAGCTCGTCCGCGCCCGTAAGGCGTCCCCGGTACCAGACGTCGCCGTAGTGGAAGCCGTAGTCGTCGGCGAACAGGACCGGCTGCCCCTTCGGGACCGGGGTGGTGCTGTACGAGCTCGTGCGGTCCACCGTCGTCCAGACGGAGTCGTCGTAGTCCGGGAGGGACTCGAAGTTCTCGGTACGGCGCCGCCAGCCGCCCAGCGCGGGCAGCCGCACCGCGCCCACGGCGGGGATCGGGAGCTGCCCCGGCGTGGCCGGCATGTCGGCCCGCAGGCTGCCCATGGTGGTGGCGGAGGTGGGCAGCGGGCGTCCGTTCCAGGTGATCCGGCTCATGCCGCGCGGCCCCCACACCTCCATGCCCGTGCCCGCGACGGTGTCGCCGGTGAGATGGACGGTCGGGCCGTCCAGGGTGGCCCCGCGCACCAGCGAGGGCCCGTACACCAGCACCGGTCCGGTCGGGGTGTCCACCGGGAACAGCCGCAGCGACCAGGGGTCGTCGGCGAAGATCAGCAGGAGCGGGGTGTCGCTGCCCCCGGCCTCGACCCGCACCCGGGCCGGGCCGCCGACGCCCACCGGCACGGTGATCCTGAGGACGCCGAGGTCGTAGTTCCACGCGGGTTCCGCGTCGCCCCGGGTGACCAGCGGCTCCTCCGGGCACTCCAGCAGGACCTGTGCCATCTCGCCGTGCGGGGCCGTGAAGATGGCGACGTCCATCCGCCCGACCCTGCGGCACATCATGGGCTGGGCGGTGGCGAACTTGAGGGTGCGCCCGCCCAACTGCAGGTTGGTGGTGAGCAGCCGGGCGTCATGGGCGGCGACGGTGAACGCCACGTCGATCCCGGCGGCCGGGATGGTCGTCGTGATCGGTGCGTCGGTGTCGTTGCGCACGACGTACACATGGGAGCCGGTGTCCGGGTTGGTCAGGTGGTACACCTTCAGCCGCTCGTCCTCGGCCCGCACCGCGTCCGCCCGGTCCAGCTTGGCGAAGTCCGGCACGGTCCCCAGGAGATGGCCGAGCTGGTGGAGCGGAGCGAGTTTCGGGGTCTGCCGGCGTGCCTCGTCGATCGCCGCCCCGTAGTCGTACGACGTGTAGACCTGCGGCGCGGGCAGCCAGCCCCACGAGGTGCCGCCGAAGGTCATGTAGACGTTGTGCACGGTGATGCCGTTGGCCAGGTTGGTGAGCTGGAAACGCCGCTCGTAGGCCGCGTCCCGGGTGTACCGCGCCTCGGCGTACCCCTTGCCGTCGAAGGTGGCCCCGCCCCACGGGTCGAACCAGCCGCCGCCGAACTCCGGGATGAACCCGGGTGTCCTGGGGCTGGCCGTCGCCCCGCCCTTGAGGCCGCCCTCCCCGAAGTCCCCCCAGTCCGGCGGCACCTGGGCCGGGTCGGGATACCCGTCGAAGCCGTACAGCCAACCGCGCTCCTCGCCCCTGGTGTTGAAGGAACCGGGGGCCCAGTAGCCGTTCCTGCCCTTGTCGTTGTGGAACAGCGGTACGTCGATCCCGTCGGCGCGCACCTTCTTGTACAGGTGGGACATGTAGTCGCGGCCGAGGCTCTTGTCGACGAAGGCGTCGTACTCGTTCTCGATCTGGTAGAGCAGGACCGTGCCCGTGCCCTGGGTGAACAGGTGCCGGGCGGCGATCGAGTCGACCTCGGTCAGCCACTCGTCGACGTAGGACAGATACGTCGGGTCGGAGGTGCGGGCCCGGCCCGCGGTCGCCGTGAGCCAGCCCGGGAAGCCGCCGCCGTCGACCTCGGCGTTGATGTACGGGCCGGGGCGCAGGATCACGTAGAGGCCGGTCTCGGTGGCCGTGCGCAGGAACAGGTCGAGGTCGCGGACGCCGGTGAAGTCGTACTGGCCGGGGCCGGGGGAGTGGTAGTTCCAGGCCACGTACACACTCACCGCGTTGAAGCCGTGGGCGCGCATCTTCTGCAGGACGTCCCGCCACAGCGACGGACTCGGCAGTCGGAAGGGGTGCATCTCGCCCGACCGCAGCACCAGACGCCGGCCGTCGACCAGCAGCGAGTACTTGTCGTAGCCGACCTTGTGCCGTACCCGGTCGGCCGCGGGCGCGCCCGGTGCGGGCCCGGTGGGCACGCTGTGGGAGGCGTACACCGGGGTGGTCTCCCCACCACTGCCGCTCAGCGCGAAGCCGAGCGCCGTGGTGCCGGCGAGGGCGCTGAATGTACGTCTGCTCAGCTCCAAGGGAGCGCCTCCTGGTCGTGCCGCAAGCTAGCGCCAGTCCGTCCGTGGGTGTGTGTGGTGTGCCTATTGTGGCGTGGCCGTCGTCCACGCCCTAACGCCGCACAATTGTCGTATGAGGATCTCTGCACGGGCGGACTACGCGGTACGGGCGGTGCTGGAGCTTGCCGTGAGGCAGGACGCGGAGCCGGTGAAGGCCGAGGCCATCGCCCTGGTCCAGGACATTCCGCACAAGTTCCTGGAGGGGATTCTCGGCGACCTGAGGCGCGGTGGGATCGTCGACAGCAGGCGTGGCGGGGGCGGCGGTTACCGGCTCGCCCGGGAGGCCTCGGCCATCACCGTCGCGGACGTCATCCGCGCGGTCGACGGGCCGATCGTGTCGGTGCGCGGCGAGCGTCCCACCGGTCTGGAGTACACCGGCTCCGCACAGCCGCTGCTCCCGCTGTGGATCGCCCTGCGGGCCAATGTCCGCAAGATCCTCGAGGGCGTCACCATCGCCGACATCGCGGGCGACGCGCTCCCGGAGCCGGTCCAGCAGCTCGCGGCCGAACCGGCGGCGTGGGAGAACCCCTGATTCCTGGGGCCCAACTTCCTCTGCTTGCATGTGAGTTCGGACATCACTGGAATGGCTGGAGTTCGCTCTGGCGGTGCCACAGGGCGCTCCCTACGATTCCCTCGCCGCGGTGCTTCACAGAAAACACACAGGTTCTCCATGCTTCAACTTCAGCGCAGAGGAGAGACCCCCCATGGCAAGTGGACTGCTTCTGGGTGGCGCCGTCGCCGCCCTCGTGACCGCGGCGGTGCCCGCGCACAACCCGTCCGGCGGGTTCGTCGACCCGCCCCCGGACAAGATCGTCATCAATGTCGCCACGGTGAACGGCTCCGGCTGTCCCGCGGGCACGGCGGCCGTCGCCGTCTCCGAGGACAACACCGCGTTCACGGTCACCTACAGCGACTACCTCGCCCAGGTCGGCGGCAACTCCGACCCCACGGCGTTCCGCAAGAACTGCCAGCTCAACCTGATCGTCCATGTCCCCCAGGGCTTCACGTACGCCATCGCCGAGGCGGACTACCGGGGCTTCGCCTCGCTCCAGGCCGGCGCGAGCGGCGTCCAGCGGGCCTCGTACTACTTCCAGGGCTCCTCGCAGACGGCCTTCAAGACCCACACCTTCCCCGGCGCCTACAACGACAACTGGCAGGCGACCGACACCACGGACTGGGCCCAACTGGTGTGGGCGCCCTGCGGAGTCCAGCGCAACTTCAACATCAACACCGAGGTCCGGGTGAACGCGGGCACCTCCTCGCCGTCCAAGGTCAGCTTCATGACGATGGACTCGACCGACGGCGACATCAGCACCGTGTACCACATGGCGTGGAAGGAGTGCCCCGGCAACTGAACGGACGTCGCCCGCCGCTCTTGTGGGCGGCGGGCGACGCGTGATCAGCGTTCGACGCCGAGCGTCAGGGTGCCGGAGTAGCCGGCGGAGGGGGTGCTGCCCAGGGCGGTCAGGGTCAGGAGGCCGGACGCGGCGCCGCCGTCGTCGTAGATCCCGTCCTGGGCGAGGGTGGTGCGGGTGACCGTGTTGGCCGAGTACGGCGAGAGCGCGCCGACCTTGGCGGTGACCGTCTCGTCGAAGAAGAGCTGGCCGGTGTGGAGTTCGGTGCCGCCGGTGAAGGAGCCGTCGGAGGTGAGCGTGACGCCGACGTGCACCTTCACGTGGATGTGGACACAGCGGCCCCGGTACCAGCCCGGGTAGACCGTGGTGATCCGGGCGACGCCGCTGGAGTCGGTGAGGACGCCGCCGCGCAGGAAGGTGCCGCTGTCGGGCTCGTCGTGGCCGTTGTTGCCGACGTAGCCGGAGTACTCACCGAGCGCGTCGCAGTGCCAGATCTCGACGAGGGCGTTGCTGATCGTGGCGCAGGTGTCGTCGTCGACGACCGTGAGGGCGAGTTCGAGCGGGAAGCCGGTCTTGCCCTCGGTGATGTCGGCCCGGACGTACTGGCCGTCGAGGTAGTAGGGGCCTTCGGTCATCTCCTTGGTGAGGGTGCAGACCGCCGCGGCCGCCACGGGGGCGGTGTCGGTGGTGCCGGCCGTCCGGGCGGTGGGGGTGCCGGGGGCTGCGGCGCCGAGGGCGAGGGCGGCGGCGGTGGCGCCCGTGGCGACCAGGACGGTGCGGCGGGCGAGGATGTCTCTCGTCGGGGGGTCGGTCAGGGAGGTCTCGTTCATGGGGGCCTCGTTCATGGGAGCCTCATTCATGGGGGTGTCTGTCATGAACACGGCACCGTAAGAGCGGTCGCTGTTGATGGGCTGTCAGTTCGGCAAAATGGGGGGTCGTCAAGTTTTCTGCGAGACAGGTTGCGGTCTCGGGAGGGGCGGGCGCGATACCGTACCGGGGCGTATGCCGACAAGGAGGGTAAATGGGGCTTACCGTGCGGGTCGAACGGCGCATCGCGGAGGACTTCCCCGGCCGGGACGGCGAGGTGGTGGGAGATCTCCTCACCGAACTGGTCAACCACCTGACCGACCGGGGCGACCGGGAGGACAAGGAACGGATCGCCGCAGCGACGCTGCTGTGCGGACAGGGCCGGGTGGACCGGCTCCTCGACGCCGTCCAGCTGGCCAAGGAGGACTGGCGGGACGTGCTGGTGGGGGCGGGACTGGCGGACGCCGGGTGGAGGGAGCGGCTGGAGGCGGACTTCGGGCCGGCGGTGGCCTCCGGCTGACGGATGGCTTCGGGCCCCACTGTCGCTGCCGCACCGCTGGTGCCGGGGCAACCGTGGGGTCGCCTGCTCCTCCGCTCCTGGAATGTGGGGGTTGATAACTGCTCGCCAGGGAGTGCGCACGAGGTCGAGTTAGCTCGATCGGGTGATCGCCTGCTGGCGGGCTTGCGGAGTTATGGGCCGATCGGGTTAACGTCGTCGTGCGACCTGGGACACCGGGTACGGTGTCAGCGTGCGGGGCCCCTGCTCCACCAGAGGATGGGTCAGGGCCTCCCCGCCGCCTCTGGCCGTATCCATTTGGCCAGGTCGCGGAGGGCGGTGTCCATCAGCGGCCTCCGGCCGCGGGTGCCTCCCGGGCCCGGACCACGCACAGGATGCGTGTCGCCGCCCCGGGGTCGAGTACGCCGGGGACCAGCTCGCCCAAGACCGTTCGGGGCGCGCGGCTGAACGGACTCACTCCCGCTCAGCCCACAGGAACGGTTGTGCGATGGTCCGTCCCTGAGCACGGCCGGGGTGCTGCAATGCTGGTGAACCTGCCGGTGATCTACGGGACGGAAGGCACGGCTGTGGACGGGGGATCTCCTGACCTGCTCCGATTAGAGGTGCTCGGACCGTTACGGGCCTGGCGCGGCGCGACACCGCTGCAGCTGGGCCCGGTCAAACGGCAGGCAGTGCTGGCCGCGCTGCTGCTGAGCCAGGGAGCCGTGGTCAGTCATGAGCGGCTGCTCGACGCGGTTTGGGGACCGGAGCCGCCCGCCGGCGGCACCAAGGTGCTCCCCACCCACATCAACTCCCTGCGCAGGACGCTCGATCCGCGAGGAACACCGCCCGCGGAGTCGGTGATCCGCAGCGGCAAGGGCTGGTACCGCTTCGTCGTCGAGGATGTCCGGCTCGACGACGTGGAGCTGGAGGAGCGGGGCGGCGAGGCACTGCGCACCGTCGCGGCCGGTGATCTGGCCACCGGCGTGGACCAACTGGCGTCCGCCATCGGGCTGTTCAGGGGAGAGCCACTGGCCGGCCTGCCGGGACCGTTCGCGCGGGACGAGCGGCAGCGGCTGGAGGAACGCCGGCGGACGCTCCGGCTGGAACGGGTCAAGTGCCTTGTCCTGCTGGGCCGTTTCGGCGACGCCCTCGACGCCGTCGGCGGGGCGTCCGCGTCCTCGGAGGCCGACCGTTACGACGAGTCGCTGACGGCCCTGCGGATACGGGCCCTGTACGGCCGTGGACGCCAGGCGGAGGCGCTCAAGGCCTACGAGGGCCTGCGCATACTCCTGCGCGACGAGCTCGGCGCGGACCCTGGTGAGGAACTGCGCCGGGTGTACGAGGCGGTGCTGCGACAGGACGACGCGTTCCTGCTGCCTCCCCCGCCGGCTCCCCTCGGGACGCGTGACGGCATCGTCCCCGCCGAACTCCCGCACGACACACCGGGGTTCGCGGGCCGCGGCAGCGAACTGGCCCGGCTCCACGCACTGCTGCCCATCGATCGGGGCCCGGCGAACACCGTCGTCATCTCAGCCATCGGCGGAGCCGCAGGCATCGGCAAGACCGCGCTGGCCGTGCACTGGGCCCACCAGGTCCGCGACCGCTTCCCGGACGGCCAGCTCTACGTCAACCTGCACGGCTTCGACCACGACCGCCGCCCCCTGGAACCGCGCGAGGCCCTCGAACTGCTGCTGACCGGCCTGGGCCTCGCGGCCTCGGAGATCCCCCCGGACCACGAGGCCCAGGCCCGCGTCCTGCGCACCCTGCTGGCCGGCCGACGGGTCCTCGTCCTCCTGGACAACGCGGCCTCCGCCGATCAGGTACGACCGCTGCTCCCGGCCGGCCCCACCTGCTGCGTCCTCGTCACCAGCCGCAACCGCCTCGGCGACCTCGTCGCCCGCGACGGCGCCCACGCCCTGCCCCTGGACATCCTCCAGCCGGACGCGGCCCGCGCCCTGCTCAGCCGGACCCTCGGCGCGCACCGGGTCGACGAGGACAAGCCCGCGGTCGACGAACTGATCCGCCTGTGCGGCAGCCTCCCCCTGGCCCTGCGCGTGGCCGCCGCGAGGCTCGCGGGCGATCCGGCGCTGCGGACGGCCGACCTGGTCGCGGAGATGACCGAGGGCAACCGACTGGACGCCCTGGAGCCGGACGGCGACGTCGGCTCTCCGCTGCGTACGGCCTTCTCTGTGTCGTACGGCGCCCTGGCACCCGGCGCGCGCCGGCTGTTCCGGCTGCTCGGCCTGTTCCCGGGAGCGGACTTCACCGCCGAGGCCGCAGCGGCCTTCCTGGACACCCCGCTGTCGCGGGCCCGCCGGCTGCTCGGCGCGCTGGCCGCGGCGCATCTGATCGAGCCGGTGACGGCGGGCCGGTACCGGTTCCACGATCTTCTGCGCGAGTACGCGGGGGAGCGGGCGCTGGCCGAGGAGACGGCGCCGGAGCGCGAGGCCGCGCTGGAAAGGGTGCTGCTCTGGTATCTGCACGCCGTTCGTGCCACCGCGGGGACGGGCCTGTTCCCGGAGCTGCCCGCCGACCTGCGGCCCGGCGAGCATCCGGGCGTACCGCCGGCCGCCGAGCCCGGACGATGGCTGGACGCGGAACGGGCGAACCTCCTCGCCGTCATCGACCACGCCGGCCGGCACGGACCTCGTCCCGTGGCCTGGTGCCTGGCCTCCGCGTTGTTCAACCAGTTCTGGATCCATCTGTCCCGGAATACCTGGCAGACCATCGCGCAGGCGGCACTGGAGGCGGCCGAGGCCGAAGGCGACCTGTTCGGACAGTCCGCGATGCACTCCAGCCTCTCGGCGACCCGCTGGGACCGGGGGCACATCCGCCAGGCGATGGAGCACGCCACCCGCGCGCTGGACATCAGCCGGGAGCTCGGCTGGGTGGCGGGCGAGGCGTCGGCACTCGGCCTCCGGGCCTTCTCGAAGTGGAGCATGTCGCGCCTCAGCAGCGCGTACGACGACCTCACCACCGGGCTGCGTCTCTTCCACGCGGTCGGCAATCCCCACTTCGAGGGGTTCGGGCTGGTCGGCCTCGGTATGGTCTGCCGGGAACTGGGCCGGTTGCGCGAGGCCGCCGGCCACCTGGAGAGTGCCCTCGGCCTCGACGAGGAGCGCACCCGCTGGGACGACGGCCCGGCCATCCAGGTGCTGGGCGGGGTGTACTGGGAACTCGGCCGTCTCACCGACGGGCTCGACCTCCTCGGCCCGGCCGTTGTCTCGGACAAGAGGGCCGGTTACCGCGACGGCCGCATGATGATGCTCAACTGCCTCGCGAAGATCAGTGTCGAACTCGGCCGCCACGAGGAGGGGTTGGAACAGGCCGAGCGAACCCTGGCCATGGTCGGGGACACGAAGCGGTACTGGATCATGCCCGGCATCCTCAACACGGTCGCCGCCGCCCACCGGGGGCTGGCGCGCCCGGACCGGGCCCTCAGGGCCGACCAGGAGGCCCTCGCCCTGGCCCGCGAGGCGGCCTTCAACCGCGGCGAGGCCGACACCCTCGTGAGCCTCGCCGTCACCCACCAGCACCTCGGTCGGCACGACAAGGCCCGCGCCCACGCCGAACAGGCCCTGCGCCTGGCCCGCGACCACTCCTTCCGCGTGGTGGAGGGCCAGGCCCTGACCGCTCTGTCCAGGACAGCCGAGGCCGAGCGGGACCGCGCCACCGCCGCCGAACTTGCCGAGCAGGCGCTGACCATCCACCGCGAGACCGGCCACCGCCTCGGCGAGGCCCGCACCCTCATGGCACTCGCCCGCCTCCACCGGACGACCGACGGCACCGCCGCCGAACTGCTGGGCCAACAGGCGCGGGCCGTCTTCGCGGACGTCGGAGTACCCGAGGAGCCGGACTTCGGGCCGCTGCGTCCCGCGGGCTGACCGGTGGGACCGGGACCCCGTCGTACGGGTGGCGGTCACCCCTTCCCCAGCTTCATCCCGCTCGGCTTCGCCAGTTCGACCAGCTGGTGGAAGAGGGCGACCACCGGGGGCGCGGGTGGATTGAGTGCTGTGAGCACGGGGCGGAGTTTCGTCCAGTCCGTCACCGGGAGGGTGTTGAGGCAGGTCTGTGCGGACTTGCGGGAGCTGGTCAGGACACCGGCCCAGACAGACTGCTGGGCGGCGGCGGGGATCGGGAAGTAGGCCTCGGCCCGGTCGACGGTGTGGAGCATGTCGGTGCAGCCGCGCCTCATCGCCGTGGCGTTGACGCTGCCGTCCAGGTTGACGCTGTGGTCGATGTCCGCCAGGGCCTGTTCGTAGTCGCTCATGAGGTCCGCCCCGCCGAAGGACACCCAGGCCCAGACCTGGAGGCCCAGGTTCCGGTTGGACAGCGGTGGCCTCTGGAGTTGCGTGATGAGGGGGTCGAAACCGGCCTGGTCGGAGCGCCCGTCCGCGGCGCGCGTCTCCGGGTAGGCCGCCGCGCACAGGGTCACCAGCATCCCGCAGGCCGCGGCCGTGCAGACCAGGCGGAGGTGGGGGAGGCGGCGACCGCGTGGTGGGTGCGGGCGGTCGGGGGCGGCGCGGAAGCGTAGGGCAGGCCTGGTGATGACGGCGGCGCCGCAAAGACGCAGGGCGAGCCTGGTGGCGACGGCGGCGGGAAGCGCCGCCGCCAGCGTCGCCATCCCGGCGAACGCGAGGAGTTGCGGGAGGAAGAGTGTGAGCACCCGCCAGTCGCCGTCGGCGGCGATCTCGCATCCGGAGTGCACGGTGTTCAGCGGCCGTACGCAGCCGTCGGTGCCGACGACCGCGAGCAGGACGGCCAGCTGGACCGCCATGGCGGAACCCGCCGCGGCCATCGTCGCTCCCGCGTTGCCGCGGCTCACCACCGCGACGGCCAGCGCGGCCCCGACGACACCGCAGAAGCAGACGGCGAAGAACCAGGCGGTGTAGATGCTGAGGCTCGGGACGAACGGCTCGCGGGCGCGCCAGATCCACTGATGGGCTCGGAGCGTGACGGAGACGACGCCGACGCCCCCCGCGGCGCCGAAGAACAGGCCGAGGGCCGTCCCCGCCGGTGACGGACGCCGGGCCAGGCCGGCCAGGGGGAGGATCCACAGCCCGGCCGTCAGCCACAGGCTCCAGCCGTGGCTCGACAAGGACACGACGACCACCGTCAGGACCGCGATGACATGTGTGGTGGTCGACGGCACCAGCTGGTCCGCGGGCGCGTAACCGGTGTTGAGCAACGCAAGCGCCGTGGAGGCCGAGTACGGCAGGCCGCCGCTGAAGATCGTGCCGGCGGACTGCCACCAGCCGTACCACCAGGCGAACGCCGTGCCGGTGACGGCGAGCGTCACCACCGCGGCCACCCGGCGTGGGACGCGCGGCAGACCGGCGAAGAGCGCGGCGCATCCGGCGGTCCACCACAGCACCGCCGCCGGCACGACGACCAGCAACAGCAGCAGAAACCCCTCGGGGAACGCGGGAGCCCACTGGATGCCCAGGAACGAACTGGCGGCGAGTTCCCCGCCCAACTGACCCACCCCGAGCCAGAGTCCGGCGGACAGCCCGGACGGCCTGGGCCCCTCCGGACCCGCCCGCACCACATCGCGCCATACGGCGAAGCCGCCCACGGCGGTGGCCAGCGCTGCCGCGGGCCATACCCCGGTCAGGACCAGCCAGGCCGGCAGGTAGTTGACGAACCCGGGCGCGAACGTGACCAGATGGCCGAGGAGTTGGACCGACACCCCGGTGAGGACCATGGGCAGGGCGCCGACCGCGACGGGCACGGCGGAGCGGGTCAGCGCGGCGACCCGCTCCTCCCAGTCGGGGTGCGTGAGCAGGAGGGAGACCGCCCTACGGCGCACCGGGCGCTGTCGCTCATGCCGCGTCCAGTAGGCCACGTCGGCGCCCTGCGCGACCGCGTCGAGGTCGGCGTGGATCTCCCGGGTGCGCAGCACATCTGCTGTGGTCAGATACATCAGTACGACCATGAAGGCGGCCAGGACGAGGTTGCGCGCCAGGTGGGGTGCCGGGTCGGAGCTGACCAGCTTCCAGCCGTTCACCGCGACGAACGGCAGCAGCACCCCGATCAGGAAGACCCGCCAGAGCGCGACCGTCAGATACGTGATGTCGACGTCCCGGTTGCGGATGTGCGCGAACTCGTGCAGCAGTGTCGCCTCGAACGCGCTGCGGTCCTGGTGGAACAGCTTCACCAGACCCAGGTCCAGCCGCACCGTGTAGCGCCCCGGCCGGCCGAAGACGACGGCGTTCGCGCTGAACAGGGCGTTCGGGTCCATCACGAAACGAGGGGTCCGGCGCAGCTCGCTCGTGGCGGCCAGGTCGGCCAACCAGCCGATGACGTCGGGCTGTTCCAGCGGCGCCACCCGGGCCCGCCGCCCCTTCCAGCGAGGGATGCACACGTACAGCACGAGTGCGAGGACGATCACCGCGGCCGTGGCGGTCATCGGCAGCCAGAGCAGTTTCCACCGGCCGACGAAGTGGTCGATGCAGGCGTGATAGGCCGGTGTGGCCTGGGACAGCACGTTTGCGGGGGTGTTGCGCTCGGGGTTGCCGCCCCCGGCCAGCGCGCAGCCGGACATCCAGTTGTGCGGATCGGTGAGCGAGGACAGCAGATCCGACAGCATGGACAGGGAGCCGGCGATGAACAGGACGACGAGGAGGACGAAACGCTGGGTGGTACCCGCGCCGGGCTTCGCGGTCACGCATCGTCTCCCGTCGGCAACTCCTGCTGCCCGCCTGCCGGTTGGGCCAGTGCCAGCCGCCTGACCACCGCGTCGGCGATCCGCTCGCCGCGCTCGTTCGACAGCCGTGCCTGCTGGGCCGCGGCGAGCACGGCCTGCTGCACGGTCTCCAGCTGTTCGCGGGTGAGCACGGGGACGCTGACGGGCACGGGTTCCTGGCGGCGGCCGAACGGCCAGAGCCGCAGCCGCACCATCCTGGTCCGCGCCTCCTGCTCGACGGACGAGACGACCCGGCGCACCGCCTCGTCCACGGCGATCCACAGGACCGGCGTCAGCAGCGCGGCGGCGACCTCGACCCCGAAACCCAGGGGTTCGTCCCGGCGGGGCCGCCTGGTCAGCCGTTTGCGTGCCGTCTCGTCGTCGAGCCCGCGCAGCGACTCGACCATGCGCAGTTCCTCGGGGGCGAGTTCCGTGACGACGGCGGTGACGATGCTGTTCCGCAAGTCGCCCCGATTCGGGGTGAATTCCCCTGTGGTGGTCATGCTGGGGCCTGCCCCTCAGTCGCGGGATCGGAGTTCGTTCTGCGCCTTGGCGACCAGGCGGTCGATCTCGGCGCTGCTCAGCGGATGGACTACGAGATCGAGGTCGTCCGCGTAGTCCCAGAAGCTGCTGTGGCCGGTGGCATCGGCCCGTTCCTGGCTCTGGGCCGAGACGGCGTCGTAGGTGGCGCCGGCGTCCGGGTTGTCGCAGGTCAGCTTGGAGCTGAGGGTCTTTCCGGTCAGTTCGTAGGGCTGTCGGCCGCTGGAGCAGCCGCCCACCTGCTGACCTCCGGTGCTGATCGATCCGACGGTCAGTTCGATGTAGACGGTATCCAGGGCGTAGGCCTTCGAGGTCGCGTTGTACACCGGCCCGGAGAACGCCACATGGACGTGGCAGCCGGAGGAACTGCAACGGACGCCGCTGGCCCCGCCGTTCTGCTGGAGAATCTGGACCGACCCGCCGGTCGTGGCGTCGGAGAGGGCTTTGGTGTTCTTGATGACGGCGGCGTACAGCGGCCCGGCGTCGGCGATGGGGGTGATGTCCATGCCCCGGGAGTCGGCCAGCGGAACCTTGGCCTCCACGGAGCGCGGCAGCTGCCCGTCCGCGGTGTATCCCTTCACCGCGTCGTGCACGGTGTCCACGCCCGGCGGTTCCCAACGCAGCACCCGGTAGGGCGCGTTCTGGGTGACGTAGAGGTACCCGTTGACCGTGTCGGCCTTCCACGCGGGCGTGCCGCCGACGGTGACGGCCGCCGCCATCTTGTCGCCGACTTCCGGGAGGCGGGGCTTGTCGGCCAGGGCCTTCTTCAGGGTCGCGGCCAGCTTCGCCGGTGTCAGGTAGGGCTTGAGGGCGGGGCCGGTGTTCTTCTCGTCGTCGCCGGGATCGTACGTCCAGCCGCGCGTGACGGGGTCGTTCTCGAAGCTGGTGTAGTCACGGCCGCCGATGGTCATGAAGGCCTGGTCGCTGGCCCCCGAGCCGTCCTTCTTGCTGCCCATCGTGCCGTGCCGCTCGCCGGTGGCGGTGACCGTGACGTCGAAGTACGTGAAGTAGGTCTTCTGGTCCTGGTACCGGACCCCCGGGGACTTCGCGAGCGCGGCCAGTGCCTGGTCGAACGGTGCCCGCACCACCTGCCGTTCGCCGCTTCCGCCGTCCATGAGCAGCAGCGCGACAAGGAGCACGACGACCGCGCCCGCCACGGCCGCCAGCACTTTCCTGCGCCGGGTGCGGAGGTGCGCCCACTCGGGCCTACGGGACGCGGGAGCCCCTTCGGCGTCGAGGAGGGGACTGGTCATCACGACGGCCGCGTCCGTCAGGGCCAGCACACCCTGCTCCAGCCAGCCGGGCCCGTACGTGGCCGTGGCGGCGGTCTCCAGGTCGGCCACGAAGGCCCGCGCGTCGGAGTACCGCTCGCGCGGGTCCTTGTCCAACGCGCGTTCCAGCACCGGCCGTAGGGGCCCCGGTACGTCGTCCAGCGGCGGCGATGCGCTCTCGTGCAGGGCGCGCAGTCCCGCCGTGCTGTCGGTGCGGAACGGGGCGACGCCGGTCAGGCACTCGACGAACGTGACCGCGGCGGCGTAGGTGTCCGAGGCCGGTGAGGCGGGGCGGCCGTGCCACAGTTCCGGTGCCCGGTAGGCAGCGGTGCCCTCGGCGAGGTCCTCACCGGCCGGCACCGTGATGCCGATGTTGATGAGCTTGCCCTGCCGCGCGGCATCGATGAGCACGTTCTCCGGCTTGACGTCCCGATGCATCACGCCCTGGTCGTGGAGAACGGCCAGCCCGAGCAGCGAACCACGCAGCAGTGCCAGCGCGGCCTCCGGCAGGGGGCGCCGAGCGGCCAGAAGCGCGCGCAGGGTGGGACCGTCGACGGCCTCCATGATCAGGGCGACATCCCCGCCGTCCGGCGAGTCGAGCACCGCGTCGATCCGTACGACGTTGGGGTCCCGTACGCCGGTCACCCGGGCCGTGTCCCGCCGGATGCGCTCGGCGACGGTGGTGTCGTCGGTGAGCCGCGCGGAGAGGTACTTGATCGCGACGAGGTCCCCGGTGCCGTCGTCCCGTGCCAACGTCGTCCGCCCGGTGGTTCCCGCGCCCAACTCCCGGATCTCGGTGAACCCGGGCACCAGCCAGTTCGTCATGGACCCCTTGCCTTCCCGTCATGGCGGTGTGCTGTGAGGGGGAAGGTAGGAGAGGACGATGGAGCAACGATGAAATGGCTGTCAGGGTGGGGTGGGGGGGGAAGTTGAGGACGCACTCACGCTGATCCACACGACCTCGCGCGGCTGCCCTCGAGCGGTCAGCAATCTGTTTGCAGGCTTCGCTTCGTACCAGCAGGAAGGAATGCCGCGCGCGGAGCACGTCCTTGGCCTCTTCGAGTCGGCTCGGCCCGAGGACCCACGGCCGCGCCAGGCGATCGAGCAGGCCCGCGCCTGGGTGCGTGGCGAGGTGAGGATGATGCAGGCCCGCGCGGTGGGCGGCCATGCGATGGGCGCGGCCCGAGACCTGCGTGGCGCAGCACGGCACGCGGCCTACGCCGCCGGCCAGGCCGCAGTCGTCGCACACGTCGCCGCGCACGAACTCGGTGCGGCCGCCTATGCGATCAAGGCCGCACGCGCTGCCGCACCAAAGGACGAGAGCGAGGCCGCAGGGCGCCTTGAGTGCCAGTGGCAGCGCGACCAGCTCCCGCGGGCGATTCGCGAGCTCGTACTTGACGACCAGCGGTTGCGCAACGACATCTGCTGGTCGGTGTTCGACTGCTGAGGGCGCGCCGGGCGCCGGCGCCTCTCGGTCTCCGAGTCAAACATGGCGGCCTGGGCGGAGGGTCAGACCTTGATCACGGTGACGTGCGGGCCGCACAGCGCGGTGAGGTCCTCGGGGTCGGAGGTGAGGATCGTTGCCGGTCCGGGTGCGGCGAGCGCGGTGGCGCCGAGCATGGCGTCGATGGCGTGCTTGTGGCCGTGCAGTCCGGCATCGGCGAGGAGAGCGGCGGCATGGCGGGCGATCGGTTCGGTGACCGGTTCCACGACGAGGCGAGACAGCGTCCATTCGAGGGCCGGGCGGTTGATCCGTGGGTGGGCCACCTCCACGAGGGTGGCCGCTGAGGTGATCACGCGCAGGTCGTCGGCACGGGCCAGGGCCAGCCAGCCGGTGACGGCACGGTCGCGCAGCACGGCCTTGGCCAGGCCCTCGCTGTCGAGGACCAGGGTGCCGCCGGGGACGGCCGGGGATCGGGTCACGCGGCGCTCGTCCCGCTCTGTGCCTGCTGTCGTCGGGCCTGATGGAGCTGGTCGCGCAGGGCCTGGACCTCCTCGTCCGTGACCGGGCCGTGCTCGGCCTCGGCGACCTGGATGAGTTCGTTCAGGTTGTCCCGTTCGATCTGGCGGGCGACGGCCGCGGCGACGTAGGCGGACAGCCCGGAGGGGCCGCTGCGGGCCTTGGCCGCCTCGGCGATGTCGCGGGGCATGGTGATCGAGTACTTGCCGGTAGGATCGCTCATGCTACCTATCCTACTTCGCGTCGCCCTTCGGCAGACGCGAGGTGGGTGAGGAAGTCGGTCCAGGGGGCGGGGGCGGTGGTGAGGTGGGGGCCTTGTGGGTTCTTGGAGTCGCGGATGTGGATGGTGGTGGGGGTGAGGGCGATCTCTACGCAGTCTCCGTCGCCACCGCTGCTGTAGCTCGACTTGAACCAGTCCAGTTCGGTGCTGCTCATACGTCCCCTCGCATCCGCTGCAACAGGCTCACCGAGTCCTTGAGAGTGAGAGCCTGTGAGCGCATCCTGGCATATCGCCGTTGGAGGACGCTGACCTCTTTCGGGTCGGAGATGAGCAGTCCGGCTCGCTGCCCCTCGCAGTAGGCGAACCACTGGGTCTCCGCCGTCTCCAACAACTGCATGGGGCCGTCCAACCCGGCGTGGTTCTCCTGCTCGGTCAGCATGATCTGGATCTCGACGTTCCGCAGCTCGGCCACCTTCAGCACGTGGTCGATGAGTTCCGCCGTGACCTCGACTCCGCCCGTGTGCCGCCGGAACAGGTGCTCTTCCAGGATGAAGCCGAAGGCCGTGTTCGGCCTCTCCCGCAGCAGCCGTTGACGCTCCGCCCGCGCGACCCACTGCGCCTCGATCTGCTCGTCGTCCAGCGGGGGGAGTTGGTTCGTGAACAGCTGCCGCGCGTACGCCTCCGTCTGCAACAGCCCCGGAATCAACCGGCATTCGTACGTGTACAGGGTGATCGCGCTCGCCTCCAGCCCCGCCCACTGCCGGAACCACGCCGCCAACCCCGGCTGTCGAGCCAGCTTCGGGAACGACTTCCGCAACGCCCCGGTGTTCCCCGTTGCCTCCTCCCCGCGCTCCACCAGCACCAGATCCGGCATCCGGCGCCCCAACTCCACACTCGCCACCGTGTGCTTGGAGAACCCCACCAGGTCGCCGAACTCCTCCCGGCTCAACCCCGAGTGCTCCCGCAGGGCTTGCAGCACCGCCCCGAACGTCCGCATGCTGTCCGACGACTCCGGCTCACCGCCACCATCGACCACAGTCGGTCACCTCCCGCGCCCATGGTCACGTTCCGTCACGCGTACTGTCCAGTCCGTGACCGCGTACTCTGCCGTGGCGTACGTGGTGTCGACCTGGAGAAGCCGGCCTCGGGGGTGTCAGATTGGGCCCATGACAGCACCTTTCGCCCCCCAACCCACGGTCACCGTACGTGTGTTCACCCAGCGCCTTAGTGCGACCCCGCGCGGAGCCCGCCTCGCCCGCCACCTCGCGTTGAACCAGCTGCACGACTGGGGCATCCCGCATGACACCCCGACCGCTGAGAACATCGAGGTGATCGTCGCCGAACTCGCCGCCAACGCCGTCACCCATGGCCGTGTCCCGGGCCGGGACTTCGAGCTACGGCTCTCCCTCGTCACCGGCAGCGTGCGCGTGGAGGTCGCCGACACCCGAGGTGAGCCCTTTGCCGCCGTACGGCCATCAGGTCCCCTGGAGGACGGCGGCCGCGGTCTCCTTCTGGTCGACGCCCTCGCCGACCGTTGGGAGGTGCTGGACCGGGAGCCGCCGCCGGGCAAGACGGTCCGGGCCGAGGTGGATGTGCCGGGGTGGCCGGCCCTGGTTGGACGGGTGGGATCGGACGGCTGAACGCCCGCTTGGTGCTGTGCTGTGGGGCCGTCCGCTTTGAGCTGTAGGCGAGGGCGGCGGCCGCGTGGTCGCGTCTCGCCGGCACGCCGGGCGGCTCAAGTCCAGGAGCGCGCGGCTGCCGAACGTGGCGGCGTAGGCGGTCAACGGTCAGTGGTCGATGCTGGCCATGTTGGCCTCGTCGTGGCGCTCGCCCGCGGCGGGTGTGAGGCTGTTGAGGCGGTCGAGCTGAGCGGCGCTGAGTTCGACGGCGTCGGCGGCGGTGTTCTCCTCGACGCGTGAGACCCGGCGGGTTCCGGGGATGGGGGCGATGTCGTCGCCGCGGGTGAGCAGCCAGGCCAGTGCGGTCTGTGCCGGAGTGGCTCCGATCTCGGCGCCGATGGCCTGTACTTCGTCGACGATGCGCAGGTTGCGCTGGAAGTTCTCGCCGGTGAAGCGCGGGTTGGTCTTGCGCCAGTCGTCGTCGGTGAAGTCGTCGACGGTGCGGATCTGTCCGGTCAGCAGGCCGTGGCCGAGCGGGGAGTAGGGAACGAATCCGATGCCGAGCTCGCGCAGCAGCGGGAGGATTTCGGCCTCCACGTCGCGGGTCCACAGCGAGTACTCGGTCTGCAGCGCGGCCACCGGATGTACGGCGTGGGCGCGGCGGATCGTCTCGGGGCCGGCCTCGGAGAGGCCGATGTGGCGCACCTTGCCCTCGGCGACCAGCTCGGC
This sequence comes from Streptomyces canus, assembly GCF_030816965.1. Lineage (NCBI taxonomy): Bacteria > Bacillati > Actinomycetota > Actinomycetes > Kitasatosporales > Streptomycetaceae > Streptomyces > Streptomyces canus. The sequence continues at coordinate 3,192,171 of NZ_JAUSYQ010000002.1, read as the reverse complement.
CAGGACGCCGACGGTCTCCTCGATGGGCGTGTTCGGGTCGACGCGGTGCTGGTAGTAGAGGTCGATGTGGTCGGTGCCGAGCCGCTTGAGGGAGCCTTCGACGGCGGTCTTCACGTTGGCGGGGCTGCTGTCGATGACGCCGGGGCCGCCGCCGGCGTGGGAGACGAGGCCGAACTTGGTCGCGACGACGACGTCGTCGCGCCGGCCCTTGATGGCCTTGCCGACGAGTTCCTCGCTGTGGAAGGGGCCGTAGATCTCGGCGGTGTCGATGTGGGTGACCCCGAGGTCCAGGGCCCGGTGGATGGTGCGGATCGACTCGGCGTCGTCGAGCCCTCCGCCCGTCGTGTAGACGCCGGCCATGGTCATGGCTCCCAGGCCGATGCGGGAGACATCGAGCCCGCCCAGTGATACGTGCTTCATCAGGTACTCCGTAAGTTGTCAGGCGGCCCGGGAGGGCCGGATGTGCGTGTCAGTGCGCCTCGGCAGCCGGCTCCAGGACGAGGACCGGGATCTCGCGGTCCGTCTTCTCCTGGTACTCCGCGTAGTCCGGGAAGGCCTCGACGGCTCGGGCCCACCACACGGCCTTCTCGTCCCCGGTCACCTCGCGTGCCAGCATGTCCTGGCGCACCGGGCCGTCCTGCAGCTCGACCCGGGGGTCGGCCACCGCGTTGTGGTACCAGACCGGGTGCTTGGGGGCTCCTGCCATGGAGGCGACCACGGCGTAGACGCCGTCGTGCTCCACGCGCATGACCGGGGTCTTGCGGATCTTGCCGCTCCGGGCCCCCAGGGTGGTCAGGATGACGACGGGCAGGTCCCGTAGCCTCTCGTCCTCTTCCCGTGCGACCAGGACACTCAGCGTCGTTCCTTCCGTGCCGCCGGAGCTTTCGTACAGCTCCACCTGGTCACGTACGAACTGCGCCTTGCTCGGCTCGTACTCACCTTTCAGTGGCATGCTGCCCCTCTCAGGCGTGGGTGTCGTCGTAGGCGAGGTCGTCCCCCAGCTCGCGTGAGGCGTCGGCCTGGGCGAGGAGCTCCCGGGCCTTGGCCTCGGCGGCCTCGATGGCGTCCGCGCCGGCGACGAAGCGCTCCAGGGGCTTGTCCTGGCCGGCGATGGTGAGCAGGGCGCGGGCGAGCTTGGCGGGGTCGCCGGGCTGCCGGCCGTTCATGCTCTTCATGCCCTCGATCCTCGGGGCGGTGCGCGGGGCGTAGTCCTCGATGGACAGCTCGGGCCAGGTGGTGGAGCCGTCCACGAGGAGTTCGGTGCGGAAGTAGCCGGGCTCCACGATTGTGGTGTGGATGTTGTACGGCTCGACGTCGTAGCGCAGGGACTCCATCCAGCCCTCTTCCGCGAACTTGGATGCCGCGTAGGCGGAGGTGAATTCCATGCCGACCAGGCCTGCGGTCGAGGTGATGGTGATGATGTGGCCGGCGCGCTGCTCGCGCAGGACGGGCAGGACGGCGCGGGTGACGTTCATCGGGCCGAAGAGGTTCGTCTCGAACTGCCGGCGCATCTGCGCGGGCGAGATCTCCTCGAAGTAGCCGGTGAAGAGATTCCCGGCGTTGTTGATCAGTACGTCGATGCGGCCGAAGCGGTCGACGGCGGCCTGCGCGGCGGCCTCGGCGTCTTCGAGGCTGGTGACGTCGAGCTTGGTGACCAGCAGGTTGTCCTGCGGTCCGCCCAGGGTCTTCTCGACCTCTTCGGGGCGGCGGCCGGTGGCGACGACCTGGTGACCGGCGGTGAGGGCCTCGCGGGCGATGTCGGTGCCCAGGCCGCGTCCGGCACCGGTGACGAGAATGACCTTGCTCATGCGGAGTTTCCTTTCAGGCGCCGTGATCCGGCACCTGGTGTGTGCGGGGGTGTACGTGCAACAAAACCCGCTGTCACACGCGGGTGGGAGTCCCTGATGAGGGGGTCACTGACAGGGACCCCCTCCGCGGCGGAAGCGCTCGTAGAGTGAAGCGCATGGCAGGCAGAAACGACCCACAAGGCGGCAACCGCGACATCCGTGATGATTTCCGCGCGGAGATCCGGGAATTCCTCGGTACGCGACGGGCCAGGGTCACCCCCGAGCAGGCCGGACTGCCCGTGTACGGCGGAGAGCGCCGACGGGTCACCGGGCTGCGCCGCGAGGAGGTCGCCCTGCTCGCGGGCATTTCCAGCGAGTACTACACCCGGCTGGAGCGCGGCAACGCCACCGGCGTCTCCGAGAGCGTCATCGAGGGCATCGCGCAAGCACTCCAGCTCGACGAGGCCGAACGCATCCACCTGGTCGACCTTCTGCGCGGCGCGGGCACGACCCGTCCGCCACGCCGCCGACCCGCTCAGCAGCGTGTCCGGCCGACGGTGCGGCGCGTCCTCGACTCGATGGCCGGCACACCCGCGTTCGTCCTCAGCGGACGCGGGGACATCCTGGCCGCCAACCACCTCGGGCGCGCCCTGTTCTCCCCCGTCTACGCCGACCCGGTACGGCCGCCGAACAACGCCCGGTTCGTCTTCCTCAGCCCGCACGCGACCGAGTTCTTCCGCCACTGGGACGAAGTCGCCAACGACACCGTCGCCATGCTGCGCGCCGAGGCCGGCCGCGACCTCTACGACCGGCGGCTCACGGACCTGATCGGGGAGCTGTCCACCCGCAGCGAGGAGTTCCGGCGCCGCTGGGCGGCCCACAACGTCCGGATGCACACCACCGGCGTGAAACTCCTGCACCACCCGGTCGTCGGCGACCTCGACCTGCCCTTCGAGACCTTCCCGCTCGGCGACGGCCCCAGCCAGTTCCTCCTCACCTACACCGCCGAGCCCGCGTCCCCCTCGCAGGACGCCCTGAACCTGCTGGCCAGCTGGGCCGCGACCAACGACGGCATCGAGCGGTCCGCCCTGGACGACGACTCCGAGCCGGCCGGTCCGGCCGAGACACCCGACTGAACGAACTCGCCGTCCGCACCGCATCGGACCCGGAGGTGCCCGGATGAGTCGACGTGGCTTCCCCGACGGCTTACCTCCCGGGTAATCGACCTGGGTTCGCCCCGCGTGCCAGGCTCGCCGGCGTACGGAGCCCTACCGACCCGGAGGACACCATGACCGCCTACGCCATAGCCCACCTGCGGGAAGCCGCGCCGCATCCGGAGATCGCCGAGTACATCGAGCGCATCCCCGCCACCTTCGAGCCGTACGGCGGACACTTCCTCGTGCACGGCGCGGGGCACGAGGTGAAGGAGGGCGGCTGGCCGGGACACGTCGTGGTGATCGGCTTCCCGGGGATCGCCGAGGCGCGGGCCTGGTGGGACTCCGCCGCGTACCAGGAGATCGCGCCGCTGCGTTCGCGGCACATCGAGGGCGACATCATCCTCGTCGAGGGCGTTCCCGACGGTTACGACCCTGCGGTCACCGCGAAGGCGATGCGGGACGCGCTCGCTTCCTGAGGACGTGCGTCCGACTCCCGTGACCCAGGAGGCTTTGGATACTGGGGCGACTGGCGTACGGAAGGGGGAGGTTCGCGTGCCGGACGGACGTGAGGTGGACCAGGCGGAGTTGCTGGATGTCGGCAAGAACGAGGACTGCGCACGTAGCCTGCTCCGCGCGCTGCGCACCCTGAGCACCGGGCCCGATCCGAAGCTGCGGGAGATGGCGCGCGGGGTGCTGCGCGGCCACCTCGCTTGACGCTGCTGCTCTCGCCTCCTGTCTCGAGCGGGATGCCGGCGGTGATGCCTCCGCGCTCAGCCGCTGGGACCCGGTTGCCCAACAACTGGGTGCTGATTCGCCGGTGGGCCTGACCCTGCGCACGCCGCTCATGCTGTTTCTGGCCCGGACTGTCTACAACCCTCGCCCGACCACATCCACGAGCTCCAGACCGGTGGTCCGGACGCGTGGCGTAACGTGCGGATGCTCGACCGGTTCACGAACCAGGACATCGGCTGGAACCAGATGCGCCCACAGATCAAGGATCTCCCGGACGGCAATCCCCTCAAGATCGACATAAGGGTGGTGGCCAGATGACCAGCGCGAGGCATGCACGGTCCCGTCTGATCGTGACGGTGGACGCCCTGCGGTTGGCGCTGGCGGAGAGCTCGGATCTGCTCGGGTTCACGCTCGGCGGGACGATCGACGAGGAGACGGCGGCAGCTGCGGAGGCCGACGGGGTGCCGCGGAAGTTCCTGGACTTCTGCCGGGTGCTGAACGGCGTGGGCTGCGGGCCTTCCGTGCAGCTCTTCAGCCTGTGGGAGGCCGAGGAGCACCAGTTCTACTGCGAGCCGGTGGTCGATTCCCCGCTGCCGCTGTCCCCCGAAAAGCTCTACTGCGTCGGGATGATCCAGGAAGCCCCGGTCTACCTCGACCGTGCGGGCGGCGACGTCCTCGGAGCCCTGGAAGAAGGCCCCGACTGGCCCGACGCGGAGCGCTTCGACCAGTTGGCGCCCAGCGTGGAGGCGTTCTTCCTGGAGCGGCTGGTCGACCCCGCCGAGTACCAGCGGCTCGCCCTGATCGACGACGAACTGGTCGAGTACGACGACTGGTTGAAGCTGCTGCGACGAGCCGGCCTCAGCGGCTGAGGCAGGATGAAAGGGAAGCAGAGGACGCATGGCCACCCATGACGAGATGACGGAGCTGTTCGGCGCGGACCGCGTGGTCACGCTGGATCGTGCCGTCGCCGAGGAGCGCGGACTGTCCGGGGCAGACGCCGAGGTGCTGTGCGAGGTCGGGGTGCCCGTCTTCGTCGACGTGCTGTTCACCCTCGACACCGCCGAGGAGGGACCCGATCCCTTCACCGTGGTGCCGGTGGCCGCGGGTGGCGACGAGACGCACATCCTCGTGCGCGGCGGCCCCACCGACGACCCCGCGATGCGGTACTGCCTCGACATGGACCGCGGCTACCGGGATTCATTTGCAGTGCCCCGGCGTTCACGCCGGGGGTGAAGCGAATCATGTCGTTGCCACGCGGAGCGTCGCCGCGTCTGGCCCGGCGGAGCCGTGCAGTGCTCACACCGGCCGGTTCTGCTGCTCGATGTACTTCCTGACCACGGAGAGCGGGGCGCCACCCACCGTCCCGGCGAAGTAGGACCCCGACGTCGTTGTCCTCGCCGTTGAACTCAAATCCGTGAACACCTTGTGCCGGAACTTGGTCACAAAGACCAAGTGGACATGCATCACGAAGGCACAGTGCCGACCAGTTCTGATCTTCTGTATCTCGCCCATCACCAAGGTGCTGGGTGCCGGCGCGCACCTCGTCGGACACGGGAACGGTGGTGACGCACGCTCTTCTGGAAGGGCGACTCCTCCGCGCCCCCCAGCGCGAGCGCGAGCTCCGACGCCGGAGGGCCGGGCGGTGGCATGGGCATGGGCGGCTGGACCCCGTCCCAGGAGGAAGCTGCGCTCGGAGCACGACCACTGACGCCCGATGAGGTGTGTGCGGACCATTGACGCGCAAGGGGTTCGATTCTACGGTCCCGTCCGAAGCTCTGATCGATGATCGGTATATCGAACATCCCCCCACTCAAGGAGCGTCAGCGTGAGCCGCACCTCCCGCACCCCGCGCACTCTTCGGCGCAGGACCGCACTCCTCGCCGTCCCCGCAGCCGCCCTGCTCGCCCTCATCCCGAGCACGGCGTCGGCGTACCCCAACCCCGGGACCGTCACCGGCGCCATCACCATCCACGACCCCACGATGATCCGCACGTCGGCCGGCCGTTACCTGCTGTACGGCACCGGCGGCGGCCTCGGCTACCGCACCTCCACCGACCGGACCGCCTTCACCGCCGGCAACGACGCCTTCTCCACCAAGCCGGGCTGGTGGTCGTCGTACGCCACCGAGGCCTGGGCGCCCGACATCTCCTACCAGGGCGGCAAGTACCTCATGTACTACGCCGTCTCGACCTTCGGCTCCAACAAGTCCGCCATCGGCCTCGCCACGTCGAGCACCGGCCTGCCCGGCTCCTGGACCGACCAGGGCACCGTGTACACCTCCACCACCTCCAGCGACTACAACGCCATCGACCCGAACCTGTTCGTCGACAGCGACGGCAAGTGGTGGCTGTCCTTCGGCAGTTGGTGGACCGGCCTGAAGATGATCCAGATCAACCCCGCCACCGGCAAGCAGCTGTCCACCAACACGACCCGGTACTCGATCGCCTCCCGCCCGACCGGGACCAAGGCCGTCGAGGCGCCGTACATCGTCAAGCGGAACGGCTACTACTACCTCTTCGCGTCCTACGACACCTGCTGCGCCGGCACCAGTTCGACCTACAAGGTCAAGGTCGGCCGCGCCACCAGCGTCACCGGGCCGTACGTCGACAAGAACGGCGTCTCGATGATGAACAACGGCGGCACCCCGGTCCTGGAGTCGCACGGCCGGTACATCGGCCCCGGCGGCCAGTCGATCATGAACGACTCCGACGGCGACCTGATCGTCTACCACTACTACGACGGCAACGACAACGGGACGCCCAAGCTCGGCATCAACCTCCTGAACTGGAGCAGCGGATGGCCCGTCGCCTACTGACCCTGCTGGCCGCGCTGCTCCTCGCCCTCGCGCTCGGGCAGTCCTCCGCGAGCGCGGCCTCGTTCTCGAACCCCGTCAAGGCGCAGAAGGGCGCCGACCCCTGGATCTCGTACCACGACGGCAACTACTACCTGGTGACGACGAGTTGGACCAACGCCATCACCATGCGCAGGTCGGCCACCCTGGCCGGCCTCGCGACCGCGCCCAGCGTGCAGGTGTGGACCGGGGACGCGGCGAACCGGTGCTGCAACATCTGGGCTCCCGAGATCCACTTCATCAACGGCCACTGGTACCTGTACTACGTCGCCGGGCAGAACGTCTCCGACTACAACCCGACCCAGCGCACGCACGTGCTGGAGAGTGCCGGGACCGATCCCATGGGGCCGTACACCTACAAGAACCAGCTCAACTCCTCCTGGATGCTGGACCCGACGGTCGCGACCATCAACGATCAGCTGTACCTGTTCGGCAGCGCGAGCGGCGGCACCCAGAACCTCGTCGCGGCCCGTCTGTCCAACCCGTACACCCTCGCCACCGGCTTCTCGACGATCTCAACACCGACCAACTCATGGGAGAAATCGGGGGGTTCGGTCAACGAAGGCCCGGAGATCCTCCAGCGGGGCGGCAAGACCTTCCTGGTCTACTCGGCGAGCGGCTGCTGGACCCCCGACTACAAACTCGGCCAGCTCACCCTCACCGGCTCGGACCCCCTCTCCGCGTCCTCCTGGACGAAGAAGTCCACGCCGGTCTTCCAGCGCAACGACTCCGCCGGCGTCTACGGCCCCGGACACAACGGCTTCTTCACCTCGCCCGACGGCACCGAGAACTGGATCGTCTATCACGCCAACGACTCGGCGTCCGACGGCTGCGACAACGGCCGTACGACCAGGGCCCAGAAGTTCACGTGGAACTCCGACGGCACCCCGAACCTCGGCACGCCGGTCGCCCTGGGAGCATCCCTGACGGGCCCCGCGGGCGAACCCTCCGCGGCCTCGACGACGTACACCCTCACGAACCGCAACAGCGGCAAGTGCCTTGAGGTAGCCGGGGGTTCGACGGCCGACGGTGCCAACGTCCAGCAGTACGCGTGCAACGGCGGCAGCAACCAGCGCTGGCGCGTCGAGGACCAGGGCGACGACACCAGCCGCCTGGTCAACGTGGCCGGTGGGAAGGTCCTCGACACCGCCGACTGCTCCACGGCCGACGGCGCGGACCTCCGCCAGTGGACCTGGCTCAACAACACCTGCCAGCGGTTCAGGTTCCTGGTGACCGACAGCGGCTACGTGCGGATCGTCAACCAGGCCACGGGCAAGGTGGCGGACGTGGCGAACTGTTCGACGGCCGACGCGGCGGACGTACGGCAGTGGACGTGGTTGAACAACACTTGCCAACAGTGGAGGCTGACTCCGGTGCAGTGAACCCGCTCAGGGGCGTGGGGAAGACGCCACTCAGCCGGTCTGCCCCATCCCTGCAGCGTTCGGCCAGCTCTGTGCGTTGGGCCACCCGGTGGCGGGCGCCTGGGACAGCTCCTGCGGGGCCCCGGGCGCCGGTGCGGTCATTCCCCGGACCTGTGCAGCCGTAAGCCCCCCACGGGCCGGCACCCCCGGCGGAGTCGGCCCGCTGGGCGGCGCGAAGGGCGCCGGAGGCGCCGCAGGTGCCGGCATCGGGGCGGGGGCCGGCATCGGGGCCGGCGCCGGCATCTGAGCCGGCATCGGCATCCCCGCCCCCATGGAAGCGGCCGTCCCCATGGAAGCAGCCGCCCCCATGGGCGCCGCCGCGGCCACCGCCACCGGCTGGGCGACCGGCATCGGCATGCCGACGCCTCCGCCCATCCCCCCACCGCCGACAGCCATCGCGGCCAGGTCCTGCATGCCCGCCCCGTTGGTCTGGCCGACCAACCGATCCACTGCCGCCGTACCCGAGCTGTAGCTGGTCCCTTGAGCGAGCTCGGGCACGGCGGCTCCCCTCCTGGTCCCGTAGAGCACCTGTTCCAGGCCGGACACCAGGCGACGCACGTCCACCTGGGGGCGCACCACGAGTCGCAGGAAGCGGCTTGAAGAGCCGATCTTGTTGCCGCACTCGCGGACGAGGATCCGGTGCTCGGTGAGCATCCGGTCCCGGACCACGGTGCCTTCGGCGCCCACGGGCAGGCGCACGAAGAGGAAGTTCCCCTGGGAGGGGTAGACGGTCAGGCCGGGCAGCGCGGCGAGCTGGCTCGCCATGTCGAGGCGGTCCCGGCGGACCTGGTGGAGGCTCTGCGCGTACTCGGCGCCGTGCTCCTTGAGCATGAACACCACGTACTCGGCGAAGGCGTTGAGGTTCCACTTCGGCAGCATCGAGCGGACCCGGCCCGCGAGGGAGGGGTTGGCGACCATGTAGCCGAAGCGGATGCCGTGCAGGCCGAAGTTCTTGCCGAGGCTGCGCAGGACGATGACGTTCGGCCGGATCATCGCCTCCTGGACGACGCTCGGCTCGGCCTCCGCGTCCGCGAACTCCAGGAACGACTCGTCGATGACGATGAGGTCGAGGTCGGCCATGGCGTCCATGAACTGCACGAGCGCGTGCTTGTGGAGGAAGCCGCCGTCGGGGTTGTTCGGGTTGCAGATGACCGCGACCCGCGTGCCCCGGGTGCGTATGAACTCGGCGTACTGCGCGAGGTCCAGGGCGAATCCGCTGGACTCCTGGAGCGGGAACATGTCGACCCGCTTGCCGGTCTCCATCGGCTGGTCGGTCCAGCGGCCGAAGGTGGGGACGGGGATGGCGAGGGACTCACGGACCAGCAGGTGGTCGATCCAGGTGATCAGTTCCGTCGAGCCGTTGCCCATCGCCACGGCCTGCGGCGGGAGTTGGAGCAGGTTGCACAGCTCGGCGGTGATCGTGTCGGCGCTGCTGGGGTAGTACGTGATGATGTCCTTCAGCCGCGAGGCCATGGTGTCCATCATCGCCGGAGTGGGAAAATACGGATTGCAGGGGATGCAGAAGTCCACCGGCCCCGTCCCGTCGCCGCCCTCGCGCGCCAGCGCCGCCATGGACGGGCTGTGCGCAGCCGTGCTGCGGAACAACGAGGTGACGTTGTCGGCCATCGAACCTCCGTATGGGGCGGACCCGGCGGGGACGACCGGGTCCGTCGTCATTGGGTGGCCCGCGCGGGGGAGCACGGGCCGCCCTTACATACGGACGCCTGAGTGGCGCTGTTCAACGGGTATGAAAGAAGTGTGAGTTCGGGAACCCCGGGCCCGAACCCGGCATCAGGCCAGGTCAGGCACCGAACGAGTGAATCGTCGTGGACCGGTATGTCTGGCCCGGACGCAGCACCGTCGACGGGAACGACGGGTGGTTCGGCGCGTCCGGGAAGTGCTGTGTCTCCAGGCACAGCGCGTCGCCCTGGCGGTAGGTGTGACCGCCGGTGCCGGTGAGGGTGCCGTCGAGGAAGTTGCCCGAGTAGAACTGCAGACCCGGCTCGACGGTGGAGATCTTCAGCGTGCGGCCCGACGACGGGTCGCGCAGGGTCGCCACGTGCTCGGGCTCGGCCGTGATGCCCTTGTCGAGGACCCAGTTGTGGTCGTAGCCCTTGGCGAAGACCTGCTGCTCGTGACCGGCGCGGATGTCCCGGCCGATCTGCTTGCCCTTGCGGAAGTCGAAGGGGGTGCCCGCGACCGTCGCCGGCTCACCGGTGGGGATCAGACCCGAGTCGGTGGGCGTGTAGCGGGAGGCGGCGATCCTCAGCTCGTGGTCCTCGATGGTGCCGGTGCCCTCGCCGCCGAGGTTCCAGTACACGTGGTTGGTCAGGTTGACCACGGTGGCCTTGTCGGTGGTGGCCTCGTAGTCGATCCGCCACTCGCCGTGCCGGGTGAGGGTGTACGTCACCTTCACCTTGAGGGTGCCGGGGTAGCCCATCTCGCCGTCGACGGACGTGCAGTGCAGGTGCAGGCCGACGTCCGAGCCCTTGGTGAACGGCTCGACGTCCCACACCCGCTTGTCGAAGCCCTGGGTGCCGCCGTGCAGGCTGTTGACCCCGTCGTTGACGGAGAGCTGGTGGCTCTTGCCGTCCAGGGTGAACCGGCCCTCGGCGATGCGGTTGCCGTACCGGCCGATCAGCGCGCCGAAGTACGGGCTGGAGTCGACGTACTCCTCGACGCGGTCGAAGCCGAGGCAGACGTTGGCCTGCCGGCCGTCCCGGTCGGGCACCTCCAGGGACTGCACGATCCCGCCGTAGGACAGGACCTTCAGACGTGTGCCGCCGTTCTCCAGCGACCAGCGGTGGACCTTCGTCCCGTCGGCGAGCGTGCCGAAGAGTTCCTTCACCGGGTTCCTGCCTCCGTGGCGTAGTGGTGGGACGTCGAAGGGTCCCGCGGACGTGCTGCCCGCGGGACCCTTCGGGACGAGGTGTCTAGGAACCGACCTTGCGCTTGTTCCACACGTCGAACCCGACCGCGGCCAGCAGGGCGAGGCCCTTGATGACCTGTTGCCAGTCGGTGCCGACACTGAGGAGGTTCATGCCGTTGTTCAGCACACCGAGGACGAGACCACCGATGATCGCGCCGAGGACGGTTCCCACACCGCCGCTCATGGACGCGCCACCGATGAACGACGAGGCGATCGCCTCGAGTTCGAAGTTCAGGCCCGCCTTCGGGGAGGCCGCGTTCAGGCGGGCTGCGACCACCAGACCCGCCAGGGCCGCGAGCACGCCCATGTTCAGGAAGACAAGGAAGGTGACCTTCTTGTCCTTGACGCCGGACAGCTTCGCGGCCGGCAGGTTGCCGCCGATCGCGTAGATGTGCCGGCCGAAGACCGCGTTGCGCATGACGTAGCCGTAGCCGACCACCAGCACACCGAGGACGAGCAGGATGATCGGCGCGCCCTGGTAGCTGGCGAGCAGCATCGTGACCGCGAGGACCGCGGCGGCGATCGCGACGAGCTTGAGCAGGAAGGCGTTCCTGGGCAGCACGTCGAGCGCGAACTCCTGCTGGCGCTTGCGGTCGCGGACCTCCTGGTAGACCACGAAGGCCAGCAGCGCGAAGCCCAGCAGCAGGGTGAGGTTGTGGTAGTTGGTGTCCGGGCCGACCGCGGGCAGGAAGCCGTTGCCGAGCTTCTGCAGACCGTTCGGGAACGGGCCGAGGGTCTGGCCCTCCAGCAGGATCTCCGTCAGACCGCGGAAGAGCAGCATGCCCGCCAGGGTGACGATGAACGACGGTATGCCGAGATACGCGATCAGATAGCCCTGGACCGAGCCCGCGACCGCGCCCACCACGAGGGTCAGCACCAGCGCGACCGGCCAGGCCACGTCGTGCTGCACGGTCAGCACGGCCGCGAAGGCGCCCACGAACGCGGTCAGGGAACCGACCGACAGGTCGATGTGCCCCGCGATGATCACCAGCATCATGCCGATCGCGAGGATCAGGATGTAGCTGTTCTGGAGCACCAGGTTGGAGACGTTGCGCGGCAGCAGCAGGTCGCCGTCGGTCCACACCGCGAACAGGGCGACGATCAGGCCGAGCGCGATCAGCATGCCGTACTGCCGCATGTTGCGGCGCAGCCCGTTCAGCATCAGCTGGAGCAGGCCCCCACCGGAGGACGACCCCCCGCTGTTGCCCGGCGGCGCCGCGGCCGGAACCTTCGTCACATCGGTGCTCATCGCGTTACCTCTTTGTCCTTCGTCATCTGGCGCATCAGCACTTCCTGCGTGGCCTCGGCCCGCGGAACCTCACCCGTGAGCCGTCCGGCGGCCATGGTGTAGATGCGGTCGCACATACCGAGCAGCTCCGGCAGCTCGGAGGAGATGAAAACGACCGCCTTGCCCTCGGCGGCCAGTTGGTCGATGACCGTGTAGATCTCGTACTTGGCGCCCACGTCGATACCGCGCGTGGGCTCGTCCAGGATCAGCACCTCGGGACCCGCGAAGATCCACTTGCTGAGGACGACCTTCTGCTGGTTGCCGCCGGACAGCCTGCCCACCGTCTCGAAGACGGTCGGCGCCTTGATGTTCATCGACTTGCGGAAGCGCTCGGCGACCTTCCGCTCCTCGTGCTCGTCGACCACACCGCGCCTCGCGACCTTGTTCAGGGCGGTCAGCGAGATGTTCCGGTTGATGTTGTCGATGAGGTTGAGGCCGTAGTGCTTGCGGTCCTCGGTCACGTACGCGATGCCGTGCTCGACCGCCTCGGCGACGGTCTTCGTACGGATCTCCTCGCCGTACTTGAAGACCTGGCCGCCCGCGTGCCGGCCGTAGCTGCGCCCGAACACGCTCATCGCGAGCTCGGTGCGCCCTGCGCCCATCAGGCCCGCGATACCGACGATCTCCCCGCGCCGCACATGGATCGACACGTCGTCGACGACCTTGCGCTGCTGGTCGATCGGGTGGTGGACGGTCCAGTTGCGGATCTCCAGCGCCGGTGCCGCGTCCGCCTCGCCCTCGTAGAGCGTGCGCTCGGGGAAGCGGTGGTCGAGGTCGCGGCCGACCATGCCCGAGATGATCCGGTCCTCGGTGGTCTCCGGGGCCTTCACGTCCAGGGTCTCGATCGACTTCCCGTCGCGGATGATCGTCACCGAGTCGGCGACCTTGCGGATCTCGTTGAGCTTGTGGGAAATGATGATCGAGGTGATGCCCTGCTTCTTCAACTCCAGGATGAGGTCCAGGAGTTTGCCGCTGTCCTCGTCGTTGAGAGCCGCGGTCGGCTCGTCGAGGATGAGCAGCTTCACCTTCTTCGAGAGCGCCTTGGCGATCTCCACCAGCTGCTGCTTGCCCACACCGATGTCGGTGATCCGGGTCTCCGGGTGGTCGCTCAGACCCACCCGGCGCAGCAGCTCGGTGGCGTGCTTCAGCGTCTCGTTCCAGTTGATGAACCCGCCCGAGGCGTGTTCGTTGCCGAGAAAGATGTTCTCCGCGATCGACAGGAACGGCACCAGGGCCAGTTCCTGATGGATGATCACGATGCCGTGCTGCTCGCTCGCGCGGATGTCCTTGAAGGAGACGACCTCTCCCTCGAACAGGATGTCGCCCTCGTACGTGCCGTGCGGATGGACGCCGGAGAGCACCTTCATCAAGGTGGACTTCCCGGCGCCGTTCTCACCGCAGATGGCATGGACCTCGCCCTGACGGACGGTCAGCGTGACGTCCGACAGCGCTTTGACGCCGGGAAAGGTCTTGACGATCGAGCGCATTTCCAGGACGGGTCCCGCCATGGTCGTGCCTTTCAATCAGGGAGGATTCAGGGGGAATCGACCGACAGGGAGGGACTGACTAGTTGAGCTCGCTCGCCTTGTAGTAGCCCGTGTCGACCAGTTCCTTGGTGTAGTTGCTCTTGTCGACGCTCACCGGCTGCAGCAGGTAGGCGGGGACGACCTTGGAACCGTTGTCGTACGTCTTGGTGTCGTTGACCTCGGGCTTCTTGCCGTTGAGGACGTCGTCCACCATGGTCGAGGCGACCTCGGCGAGCTTGCGGGTGTCCTTGTAGACCGTCTGCGTCTGCTGGCCGGCGATGATCGACTTCACCGAGGCGAGCTCGGCGTCCTGTCCGGTGATGACCGGCAGCGGCTTGCTGGCGGAGCCGTAGCCGTCCGACTTCAGCGCGGCGAGGATACCGATGGAGATGCCGTCGTACGGCGACAGGACCGCGTCGACCTTGCCGCTGCCGTACGTGGACGTGAGGATGTCCTCCATGCGCTTCTGCGCGGTGGCGCCGTCCCAGCGCAGGGTGGTGACCTGGGTGATCTTGGTCTGGCCGGACTTGACGACGAGCTTCTTGCTGTCGATGTACGGCTGGAGCACGCTCATCGCGCCGCCGAAGAAGTACTTGGTGTTGTTGTCGTCGTTGGAGCCGGCGAAGAGCTCGATGTTGAAGGGGCCCTTGCCGCTCTTCAGACCCAGCTTGTCGACGATGTAGCTGGCCTGGAGCTCACCGACCTTGGTGTTGTCGAACGACGCGTAGTAGTCGACGTTCGGCGTGCCGAGGATCAGGCGGTCGTAGGCGATGACCGGGATCTTGGCGTCCTTGGCCTGCTGGAGCACGTTGTTCAGCGACTTGTTGTCGATCGCCGCGACGATGAGGCCCTTGACGCCCTGGGTGATCAGGTTCTCGATCTGCGAGACCTGCTGGTCGGGGTCGTCCTCGCCGTAGACCAGCTTGGTCTTGTAGCCCTTGGACTGGAGGTTCTTGACGACGTTGTTGCCGTCGGCGATCCAGCGCTCGGAGGACTTGGTCGGCATCGCGATGCCGATCGTGCCTCCCTTGGCGCTGCCGGTCGACTCCTCGCTGCCGCCTTTGCTGTCCTGGCCGCAGGCGGAGAGGGTCAGGGCGAGGGAGGCGGCGCCGGCTATGGCGGTGAGTGCGGCACGACGAGTACGCATGATCATGATCCTTGATGTCGGGGCGGGTTCGGTCTGGCGGTGCGGGGGCTCTGGCAAGGAGGTGCGGGCCCTGACCGAGGAAGGTGTGTGTGGGATTGTGTGTGACTGCGTCTGCTTTTGTGAAGGGAGTCTGTCCGAAACGTTATGAGGGTGTTTCGAAACGCTTCAGCGCCCCCGGCAGCCGCGAACCGAGCGGCGCCATGTCGCCGTCCGCCCCGTGCCGCGCCAGCAGGTCCAGGGCGAGCCGGCCGCGCCGCACTCTCTCCTTGGCGGTGGACAGTGTGAGATCGCGCATGTGGTGCCCGTAGGGGTAGATCCCGGGGGCCTTCGACAGGCCGAACTTCAGATAGATCGGTGCGCCACGCCGGATCAGCTCGGCGACCTCGTACATCCGCACATAGCCGCCGAGATCGTCGGGGGCCTCGATGTACATGTCCATGGGAGCGGCGGACACCCGGCGGATCTCGGTGAGGTGATCGAGGGTCAGATCGCTGGGTACGTTGATCGAGTCGCCGCCGAGGTTCTCGTACACGGCGTACGCGGTCGGGTTCACCGGCCCGATCAGCGCCGACACCTTGAGCGTCGTGTCGGCCGGGATGATCCCGGCGACCCGTGCCCGGTGCAGGGTCCACAGCACACCCTCGTCGGCGACGAGCAGGCACTTCACCCCCAGCTCGGTGGCGCGGACGGCGTCCTCGACGCAGCCGGCGACCGCGTCGTGCCCCCGGGCGCGCAGCCCGCCGCCTCTGGAGTCGGTGCGGGTGGAGCCGCCGATGTCCCAGGTGCCACGGGGCCCGGTGAACAGGCAGAGCTCGATGTCACGCTCGGCGGTCGCCTCCACCATCTCGGTGATCTCGGCGTCGGTGAGCATCCACACGCCCGAGCCCTGGCTGATCCGGTGCACCGGCACGTCGAGCCGCGAGGACTCCTTGAGGACCACGCCGAGGGCCTCGGGGCCCTCCACGGAGGGCACTTCGGTGCGCCAGCGTCCGCCACCGGGGAAGGTGTGCGGGGACGCGTCGGAGGGGTCGAGGACGGGCGCGTTCAGGCCGAGCGCAGCGAGCGCCTGCTCACCGGGTCGTCGGGCCGCGCTGGCGGTGGTCTCGGTCACTGTCTGTCCTTCGGGTTCGATATTTCGGACGAAAGTCGCGGCTCTGGATACACGAGGGCTCTGGATGCACAAGGCGTTGGTGGTGCGCCGGTACGAAGTCGTCAGGTACCCCGTACCGGCGCACGGCTCAGGGGTGTCACGGCCGCAGGAGGACCTTCCCGACCTTCGGGTCGCCGGACCCCACCAGGTCGATGGCCTGCGAGAACTGGTCCAGCGGCAGCTCGTGTGTGACGAGCGGCACCGGATCGAGCAGCCCGGCCCCGAAGACCCGCACCGTGTGCGCCCAGGCCGCGGGCGGCGCCCCGAACACGGTGTGCACCTCCAGCTGCCGTACGACGAGATCGGTGGGGTCGAGTCCGTCGGCGCCCGGGGCCGGGATGCCGGTGAGGACGAGCCGGCCGCCGCGTCTGAGCAGGGCGGCGGCGGTGGTGGCTGCGGACGCCGATCCGGCGGTCTCGATGACGACGTCGAAGTCGTCCGGCAGCTCCTGGCCCCTGGTGCGGAAGTCGGTGGCGCCGAAGGTCGTGGAGAGCTCCGCGCGGTCGGAGCGGGTGCCCACCACCAGCAGCTCCGAGGGCGAGCTCGCCTTCAGGAACTGGACGGCGAACATCCCGAGCGTGCCCGTGCCCACCACGGCGACCCGCTCGCCGGGCCGCGCGTTCGCCTTGAGCGCGGCGGCGGCGATGCAGGCCGCGGGTTCCAGGAGCGCCGCCGCCGTCAGGTCGGCATCGTCCGGGAGGGCGTGCAGCAGCCGGGCCGGCAGGGTGAGCGTGGTGGCCATGGCGCCGGGCTGGGTGAAGCCCGTCTCCTCGTAGCCGGCCGTGCACAGCGTGGTCTCGCCCGCGTGGCAGCGGTCGCAGACCTGGCAGTTCCTGAAGCCCTCGCCCACCACCTTGCGGCCGACGAGGGACGCCGGCACCCCGGAGCCCACCGCCTCGACCGTGCCGGACCACTCGTGGCCGGGCGTGAGCGGGTAACGGACGTACCCCTCGGGCCGGTTGCCCTGGTAGACCTCGCGGTCGCTGCCGCAGATCCCGACGGCGTGGACGCGGACGAGCGCCTCCCCGGAGGCGGGCTCACGGGGGGTGTGCCCGACCAGCCTGTGCTCGCCGGGCGCCTCGACGACGACGGCAGTGGTCACTGCTGGGTGCCCTTCGGCTTGCGCTGCTCCCAGCCCTCGGCCCACAGGTCGAACCGGGCCTGCTGCTGCGGGAACTCGGCGGCGGCGTCGACGTCCAGCTCGACTCCGAGGCCGGGGGCGTCGGAGAGGTGGAAGTACCCGTCCACGACCTGCGGGGCGCCCTTGACGACCTTCTTGATCTCGGCGTCGGCGAAGTCGTTGAAGTGTTCCAGGATCTTGAAGTTCGGCGAGGTGAAGCCGACCTGGAGAGAGGCGGCGGTCAGGACCGGTCCGCCCACGTTGTGGGGTGCCACGAGCATGTAGTGGGTCTCGGCGGTCGCGGCCAGCTTCCGGGTCTCCCAGATACCGCCGATGTGGCCGACGTCGGGCTGGATGATGTCCACGGCCTGGCTCTCGAAGAGCTCGCGGAACTCGATGCGGTCGTGGATCCGCTCACCGGTGGCGACCGGGATGTCGACCTTGGCGGCGACCTTCTCCAGTGCCTTGAGGTTCTCGGGCGGGCACGGCTCCTCCAGCCAGGCGGGCTTGAAGGGAGCGAGGTCCTTGGCCAGCCGTACGGCGGTGGAGGGGGAGAAGCGGCCGTGCATCTCCAGCATCAGCTCGGCGTCCGGCCCGATGGCGTCCCGCACGGCCTCGATGAGGGAGACGGCGTACAGGGACTGCTCGTGGTCGAGCTCGAAGTGCCCGGTGCCGAAGGGGTCGATCTTGAGCGCCCGGTACCCGCGCTCCATGACCCCCTGGGCGGCCTTGTGGTACGCCTCGGGCGTCCGCTCGGTGGTGTACCAGCCGTTGGCGTACGCCTTGACCTTGTCGGTGACCTTGCCGCCGAGCAGCTGCCACACCGGTACGCCGAGTGCCTTGCCCTTGATGTCCCAGCAGGCCATCTCGATCACCGCGATGCCGGACATCACGATCTCGCCGGCCCGTCCGTAGTCGCCGTACTTCATGCGACGGGTCAGGTCTTCCACGGCGAACGGGTCCGACCCGAGAATGTGGTTGGCCTCCGCCTCGTGCAGATAGCCGAGCAGTGCGTCGGTGTGGCCCAGCATGCGCGTCTCGCCGACGCCGGTGAGCCCCTCGTCCGTGTGCACCTGGACGTAGGTCAGGTTGCGCCATGGCGTTCCGACCACATGCGTGCTGATTCCGGTGATACGCACGTCAGCTACTCCCTAGGCTTTCTACTTGTTCGAAATTTCGGCCTACGTTCGAAATGCTGGCTCGACGGTAAGGACGACGTGGTCGGAGTGTCAATGGGTCGGGTGGTCGAACACGAAACGTTTTCGAAACGACAGTCGGACGGTACTCGCCCCGCCCCGTAGACGGCACGGACCGAGGCTCGCGATCGTCGCCTCGGGCGGCGCGCGGGAGAGCGTGCCGGGCCCGCGGCCTGCGCCTTGCCCGCCTCTGACGGGTGAGCGCGTGCGGTGGATCTGGTGACGCTCACCGGACGCGGTGTGGCCCGGGGCGGGTTGGGCGCCGGAGCCTTCTCGTCGGCGAACTCGTGCGCGACGAGAGGTTCCCGCGGCGTCGCCCCGCCGGGCGGGCGGCGTGCGGGGGGATTGTGGACCGTCGGGCGGTGTCCCCGAAGGGATGTGCGGCCGTCCCGAACCGCGCGTCGGCGCCGCCGGACCGGACCCGTGGCGGGAGCGGGACGACCGCCATGATCCGCCGTCTCCCCACCCCCTGCCGCCGGTCGCGTTATTCAACCGTGACGACTTCCCGCTGCAGAACTCTTGACCGCCATGAATTGTTAGCGCTCACAATGACCTCCGCATCCACCGATCGATGCCTGTCGGCATCCAGGGGGGTTTCGAGCGTCGTGCCGGCAGTGCTTCCACTCGTTCTGCCTGCCGTTGTCGCGGAAATGTCCGGAATTCCGGCGTGCCCCGGGCAGCGCGCAACCGTCCGTCCGCAACACAGGTCCCGTCGTCCAACGATCGCCAAGGAGGTACGGCCGTGAACCACCTGCAGCTTCGGCCGCCCACCATGGCCGACGTGGCCCGTCTGGCCGGGGTGTCCCACCAGACGGTCTCCCGTGTCCTGGGGGATCACCCCAACGTGCGGGACGAGACGCGGGCCAAGGTGCTGCACGCGATCGAGGAGATGGGCTACCGCCGCAACTCCTCTGCGCGGGCCTTGGTGACCAGACGCACCCGGACCCTGGGCGTGGTCTCGTCCAACACCACGCTCTACGGGCCGGCCAGCACGCTGTTCGCGCTGGAGGAGGCGGCGCGTGCCCAGGGGTACACCGTCTCGACGGTCAGTCTGCGCAAGCTCGTGGTGGAGACGCTGTCCGAAGCCCTGGACCACCTCAGCGAGGGTGGGGTGGAGGGGGTCATCGCCCTCGCCCCGCAGCGGTCGGCGGCCGAGGCGCTCGCCGAACTCCGGCGCCCCTTCCCGGTGGTGGCCGTGGGGACCGGGTCCGGCGCCGAGATCCCCAGCGTCAACGTGGACCAGCAGCTGGGCGCCCGGCTGGCCACCGGTCATCTGCTGGCCGCCGGCCACCGCACGGTCTGGCATCTCGCCGGGCCCGAGGACTGGCAGGAGGCGGTCGACCGGACCGTCGGCTGGCGGGCGGCCCTCGAAGCGGCGGGCATCGAGCCGCCGGTGCCGCTGCGGGGGGACTGGAGTCCGCTGTCGGGCTACCGTGCGGGCCAGGAACTGGCCGGCTGGGTGGGCCGTGGACTGACCGCCGTCTTCGTCGCCAACGACCAGATGGCACTGGGGGTGTTGCGGGCGCTGCGCGAAGCGGGCGTGCGCACCCCCGAGGACGTCGCGGTGGTCGGCTTCGACGACATCCCGGAATCGGAGTTCTTCGCCCCGCCGCTCACGACCGTCCGGCAGGATTTCGCGGCGGTGGGCAAGCGGAGCATCTCCTTGCTGCTGGATCTGATCGAGGGCCGGTCCACCTCCGGCGCCCAGGGGGTCTTCATCGAACCCCAGCTCGTCGTCCGTGCCAGCACGTTTCCGCACGTGCCTCCACCGGCGGACGGTTCCGACTGACGCGCACCGGCCCTGCCGTATTCGCGCATCAGTACGACCGATATTTCGAATAATGATCGACAGGCTGGACACAGCGGGGTCGGTCCCACCGAGTACAAGGGTCCATCGAGTTACGAGGGCCCAACGAGTACCCGGTCCGACCTCGGGCCGGCTCTTCAAAGGAGAAGAAACATGCTCAACAGGAGAAACTTCCTCACCGCGGCGATCGGTGTGGCGGCCGCGGGCACCCTGGCGGCCTGCGCCAAGGAGGACGACAGTTCCACCGGCACGTCCTCCAGCGGCAGCAAGACGATCACCCTCGGTTTCTCCCAGGTCGGCTCCGAGAGTGGCTGGCGCAGCGCCAACACCGACTCGGTGAAGTCCGCGGCCAAGGAGGCCGGGTACAACCTGAAGTTCTCCGACGCCCAGCAGAAGCAGGAGAACCAGATCTCCGCCATCCGCAGCTACATCGCGCAGAAGGTGGACGTCATCGCCTTCTCCCCGGTGGTCGTCACCGGCTGGGACGCGGTGCTCAAGGAGGCCAAGGCGGCGAAGATCCCGGTGGTCCTCACCGACCGCTCCGTGGAGACCTCCGACGAGTCCCTGTACGTGACCCTGGTCGGCTCCGACTTCACCGACGAGGGCCGCCGCGCCGGCAAGATCCTGGAGAAGGTCCTGACGAAGGCCGGCCACAAGGGCGCGGTGAAGATCGCCCAGCTGGAGGGCACCACCGGCGCCGCCCCGGCGATCGAGCGCGCCAAGGGCTTCAAGGAGGTCATGGACGCGGACCACGCCGACGACTGGAAGATCGTCGTCAGCCAGACCGGTGACTTCACCCGCGCCGGCGGCAAGCAGGTCATGGCGGCCTTCCTCCAGTCCAACCCGGACATCAACGTCCTCTTCGCGCACAACGACGACATGGCCATCGGCGCCATCCAGTCCATCGAGGCGGCGGGCAAGAAGCCCGGCAAGGACATCCTGATCGTCTCGATCGACGGCGTGAAGGACGGCTTCGTCGCGATGTCCGAGGGCAAGATCAACGCCATCGTGGAGTGCAACCCGCTGCTCGGCCCCCAGCTGATGGAGGTCGTGAAGACGGTCCACGACGGCGGCACGGTCGAGCGCTGGATCAAGACCAAGGAGGGCGACTTCATGCAGGACCAGGCCAAGGCCGCGCTCCCGACCCGCAAGTACTGACCGACCGCACCCACCGGCGGGGAGCCTTCCGCCGGCCGAGAACCTCTCGGCCGGTCAGGCTCCCCGCGGGCCGGGCCCGTATCGGGCCTGAACCGATTCCACGAGGAGCGCTGCCATGGCAGAGCCGCAGCCCGTCCTGGAGATGACGGGCATAGTCAAAGAGTTTCCGGGGGTAAGGGCTCTGTCGGGCGTCGACTTCCGGCTCTTCCCCGGCGAGATACACGCCCTGATGGGCGAGAACGGGGCGGGGAAGTCCACTCTGATCAAGGTGCTGACCGGGGTCTACACCCTGGACGGCGGCACCATCACCCTCGACGGCAAGACCGTGCGGATCGGCAGCCCGCTCCAGGCGCAGCACGCCGGCATCAGCACGGTCTACCAGGAGGTCAACCTCTGCCCCAACCTGTCGGTGGCGGAGAACATCTTCATCGGCCGTGAACCCACCCGCGCCGGCCGCATCCAGTGGAAGCGCATGCGCAAGGAGGCCGCGGAGCTCGTCGACCGGCTCGGCCTCGACATCGACGTCACCGCGCCCCTGTCCTCGTACCCCCTCGCGGTGCAGCAACTGGTCGCGATCGTACGGTCGGTGGGCACCGGTGACAGCGACGGCTCGGGCTCCGGCACCAAGGTGCTGGTCCTGGACGAACCGACCTCCAGCCTCGACCGCGACGAGGTCCTCGAACTGTTCCGTCTGATGCGGCAGTTGCGGGACGAGGGCGTCGCGATCCTCTTCGTCTCGCACTTCCTCGACCAGATCTACGAGATCTGCGACCGCATGACCGTCCTGCGCAACGGCACCCTCGTCGGCGAGCACCTGGTGCGCGACCTCGACCAGGTCGGGCTGATCGAGCTGATGATCGGCAAGGCCCTGGACCAGCTGGAGGAGCTCCACGACCACCAACTGCGCGCGGATGTCGGCGAGTCGCTGCTGAAGGCCGAGGGCCTCGGCCGGAGCGGCGGTATCGCCCCCTTCGACCTGGACATCAAGAAGGGCGAAGTCGTGGGCCTCGCGGGCCTGCTGGGCTCCGGCCGCACCGAACTGGCCCGGCTGCTCTTCGGCGCCGACCAGCCCGACAGCGGCAAGGTCACCATCGGCGGCAAGCAGGTGGCGATGAGCGCCCCGAACGACGCCATCGGCGCCGGGGTCGCGTTCTGCTCGGAGAACCGCAAGGCCGAGGGCCTGGTCCCCGACCTGACGGTCCGCGAGAACATCATCCTCGCCCTCCAGGCGTCCCGCGGCTGGACCCGGCCCATCCCCACCGCCCAGCGCGACGAACTCGTCGCCAAGTACATCAAGGCGCTGGACATCCGCCCCGCCAACCCGGAGGCCAGGGTCGGCCAGTTGAGCGGCGGAAACCAGCAGAAGGTGCTCCTCGCCCGCTGGCTGATCACCCAGCCGAAGCTGCTGATCCTGGACGAGCCGACGCGCGGCATCGACATCGGCGCCAAGACGGAGATCCAGAAGCTGGTGGTCTCCCTCTCCGAGGACGGCATGTCCGTGCTCTACATCGCGGCCGAGCTGGAGGAGGTCCTCCGTCTCAGCCACACCATCGGCGTCCTGCGCGACCGCAAGCTGGTCGCGCAGCTCACCAACGGGCCCGAGATCACCACCAGCAAGATCCTCGAGACCATCGCGAGCGGAGAACAGCAGTGACCACCACCTCCC
This sequence comes from Streptomyces canus, assembly GCF_030816965.1. Taxonomy (NCBI): domain Bacteria; kingdom Bacillati; phylum Actinomycetota; class Actinomycetes; order Kitasatosporales; family Streptomycetaceae; genus Streptomyces; species Streptomyces canus. The sequence goes on along the minus strand of NZ_JAUSYQ010000002.1, from coordinate 3,169,236 downwards.
GCTGGCGAGCACTGACGCGCCACAACCTCTTCTGGCCGATCGTGGTCCTGGTGGCCCTGCTGCTCGTCAACGTCCCCTTCACACCCGACTTCTTCGCCATCCGCATGACGGACGGCCACCTCTACGGCAGCCTCGTCTCGATCGTGCTGTTCGGCTCGCCCCTCATCCTGGTGGCCGTCGGCATGACCCTCGTCATCGCGACCGGCGGCATCGACCTCTCGGTCGGCGCGGTCGTCGCCATCACGGGCGCCCTGACGTGCTCGTACATCAGCGACCAGTCCGACCAGGACGCCCTGGCCGGAGTGCTGCTGGCGATGGGCGTGGGCCTGATAGCGGCGGTCGTCTGCGGCCTCTGGAACGGCTTCCTCGTCGCCCGTATGGGCATCCAGCCGATCATCGCGACGCTGATCATCATGGTCGCCGGCCGCGGCGTGGCCCAGCTGATCACCGACGGCCAGATCATCACCATCAACAGCGAGCCGTACAAGCTGATCGGCGGCGGCTACTGGCTGACCCTGCCCTTCTCCATCTTCGTGGTGGCCGCGGTGGTCGCCGTCACGGTGGCGCTGACCCGCCGCACGGCCCTCGGCCTGCTCGTCGAGTCCGTCGGCGGCAACGCCGAGGCCAGCCGCCTGGTCGGCATCCGCTCCCGCCGCATCAAGATCATGGTGTACGTCTTCTGCGCCCTGTGCGCGGGCATCGCGGGCCTGATGATCAGCTCCAACACCTCGGCCGCGGACGGCAACAACGCCGGCCTGTGGATCGAGCTCGACGCGATCCTCGCCGTGGTGATCGGCGGCACCTCGCTGCTGGGCGGCCGGTTCTCGATCGGCGGCACGGTGGTGGGAGCCCTGGTCATCCAGACCCTGACCACCACGATCTACACGATCGGCGTCCCGACCCAGACCAACCTGGTCTTCAAGGCCGCCGTCGTCATCGTCGTCTGCCTCCTCCAGTCCCCGAAGTTCCGCGCCAAGGTCTTCGGCGCCCGCGCGAAGACCGCCGCCCCGGCGGCGCCCGCCGCGGTCGCCGAGCCCGCCGACTCCGCTCCCAAGATGGAGGTGTCGTGATGAGTACGACCACCAAGACCCCCACGACGCCGCAGACCCGTACGCCGTCCAAGGCCGCGCGCCTGCTCGGTGACCGGCGGCTGCCCGTCCTGGTCACGGCGGCGTTGTTCCTCGTGATGTACATCGGCGGACTGAGCCGCTATGTGAACTACGGCTTCGGCGACTCGCAGGTGTTCCTCAACCTGTTCATCGACAACAGCTACCTCCTGGTCGCCGCCGTCGGGGCCACCTTCGTCATCATGTCCGGCGGCATCGACCTGTCCGTGGGCTCGGTGATCGGCTTCACGACGATGCTCACGGCGTGGCTGGTGCAGGACGTGGGACTGCCGCTGCTGGTCGTCATCCCCATATCCCTGGGCGTGGGGGCGTTCGGCGGCTTCCTCATGGGCTATGTGATCCACAACTTCGAGATCCAGCCGTTCATCGTGACACTCGCAGGCCTCTTCCTCTTCCGGGGCCTGTGCCTGGTCATCAGCAAGGAGTCGATCGCCATCACCGACTCGGCCGTGAGCAGTCTGGCCGAGACGCGGGTGTCGCTGGGCGTGGGGGACCTGTCGATCGGTGCCGTCGTGGCCCTGCTCGTCCTTGCCGGGGCGTTCTACCTCCTTCACTACACCCGCTTCGGACGTCGGATCTACGCCATCGGCGGCAACGAGCAGTCGGCCCTGCTGATGGGCCTGCCGCTGGGCGGCACGAAGATCGCGGTCTACACGCTGAGCGGCTTCTGCTCGGCTCTGGCGGGCCTGCTCTTCATGCTCTACATCCAGTCCGGCGACCCGCTGCACGCCGTGGGCATGGAACTCGACGCGATCGCCGCGGTGGTCATCGGCGGCACCCTGCTGACGGGCGGCTCCGGTTACGTCCTGGGCACCCTCTTCGGTGTGCTCGTCCTGGGCCTGATCAAGAGCATCATCCAGTTCGAGGGCACGCTCAGCTCCTGGTGGACGAAGATCGCCACCGGTGTGCTGCTCTGCGCGTTCATCCTGATCCAACGGGTCATGACGACCCGTAAGAAAACCTGAGCCGAGGGGGACGCGGGCCGCTCCGGCGTTCTTCGGAAGCCGGTTTGGGCGCGATGGGGCGGATCATCCTCAATCCGCCGCGCCGGAACGGCCGGTCCCCACACAACCTTCACCACAGGCCCTGGGAATTCCGCCCGCAGGGCACTTAATCTTCCCGCGACATGGACTACTGCGACCCGTGCCGACGGCACCTCAACGGCGCCTTCGCCTGCCCGGGGTGCGGCGCCTCGACGGAAGCGCTGCGCGCGCACACGGCCCAGCCGTACATACCCTCCCAGGGCCGGCCCCACTCCCAGCCGCAGCAGACCGCGGCACCGGCGTACGCGATGTACGGAGTCGAGGAGCAGTACGGCGGGGTTCTCGACGGGGGTGACGCCCACGTGGGCGGGACGGGCGGGTACGCGGGCCTTGATGCGTCCGGGGCGTACGCCGGGAACGGCCACGAGAGCACGCCGTACGGCGCTGAGGGCCAGGGTGTCGCGGGCTACGCCGGAGACGGTCAAGCGTCTGTCCCGTACGGGAGTGACGGTGTCGCGGCGACCGGGGCGGACCACGGCCCGACGGGCAACGGCGCCGACGCGGACCACGACTCCGCCGATGCGGTGGCGGAGCCGACCGGCGGCCGGGCGGCGCGGCGACGCGCCCGCGGCCGTGGCGGTCGGGCCGGCGAGGAATCCGACTCCGGGACTCCCCACGACGGCCGGGGTGGCGACGGCGGTCAGGGCGGTCAGGGCGGTCATGGCGACGATGACGACGACTACGGCGAGGACGACGAGGACGGTTCCGAAGGCGGTGCGAGCCGCCGCGATCGCAAAGCCGCGGCCCACCGTCGGCGCCGCCGCCGGACCCTGCTGATCGCCGCCGGCTTCGTGCTCGCGGCCGGCGGTCTGAGCCTCGCGGAGCTGGGCATGGACGCCCCGGGAACCTCCCCCAAGCCGGCCGCGGCGGGCGGGGAGTCGGCCGAGGGTGGTGCTTCCCCGGAGGCGAGCGAGTCGGCATCGGCGGAGGCCGACTCCGGTGTGACCGTCCCCTCCGGCTCGCCGTCCCCGTCGATCTCCGAGTCCCCTTCGCCCTCCGCGTCCAAGAGCGGGGACGCCGACGCGAGCAGGAGCCCCGACGCCCAGCCGGCGACCGCCAAGCCTCCCGGTGCGGCGACCCCCACCGCCACGCCCACGTCCACGAGCGGTGGCTCGGCCCCCACGGTCACCCCCACCACCGCGGCCCCGAGCCCGGACCCGTCCCCGACGGAGTGCGAACGCTTCCTGTGGTGGTGCACGTAGGGGCTCCGCGTGTGTGAAGTCGGGATGGTCGCCGATCGGTCGTGCCCGGTGGAGGACTCCGCTATGGCCCGCTGTGGATCAGCGACGCCCACAGGTGCGGTCGGCCGGGATGCTCGGCGCGCAGGTCCTGAATGACGCGATGGAGCACGATCGCCGCGTCGTCGGCGGACGGTGTGTCCGGCATCAGCCGGTAGAAGTGCTCGGCCGCCCCGGCCGCGACGCGGTCGTCCAGCGGCCAGAGACTCGCGACGACATGCCGGAACCCGGCCAGTTGGAACGCGGAGGCAAGGTGGATGGACTCGTCCGCGTGCCGTCGGCCGACGTGTCCGGTGGAGCACGCGGACAGGTATGCCAGTTCGGCCTCATGGAGGTCGCGGCGGCCGATCTCCGCGATGGACAGCACGCCGTCGTGGAGATGAAGCCCGCCCTCGGACGGCGCGTCGGGGTCGGTGCCGGCGTGGCAGGCGAAGTGCGCCCAGCTCGCCTCGGGGAGCGCTGCGGTCACCCGGGCGGCGGTGGCCTGCTCGTTGGTCAGCAGCGGCATGTCGGGATGGACCGCGTGCAGGCTCGCCGCCTCGGCGGCGGTGGCCGGCAGGTCCGGTAGCCCCGGGGTCCGGTCGAGGGCGACGGTGAGCCGGCGCAGGACTGTCGCCGCCGGACGCCCGTGGACACGGGCCAGGGTCCGCAGAGTGGGTGTGTACGACGCGACCACCCGGTCGAGCGCTCCGGCCCGCCCGGGGTGCCCGGCCGCGTGCAGCGGCAGCAGCCCCAGCGGCCCGGTCGGCATCCACCACACGCGGGGGAGTGCTCCGTCGTCCGGGCGGAGCCGGTGTTCGACCGCGTCGAGGACCGGCTCGACCGCCGTGTCCCACAGCCGGCCGAGCAGCTCCGTCAGCACCCGTTGCCGGCGCAGCTCGCCGGTGAACGACGTGGCGTCGTGTGTCGCTTCGGTCAACTCGGCGGCCCACGCCTCGACTTCGGCCAGTCGCAGGTCGGGTAGCGGTACCAGTAGCGGGGGCCCGTCGGCGGTGATGACGATGCCGTCGCACCTCTGCAGTCCGGCGTTGAGCAGCACGACCGCCCCGCCGGTGGCGGTCGGTCGCAGCTCGCTCCACGTCGGCGGGAGCAGGAACCGGTCCAGGCCCGGCAGTCGGCGGATCTCCGTCAGTACCGCGTCGTGCTCGGTCCACAGCCTTTTACGCCGGTCGACGTGATCGAGTTCCTGGCCGTCGGGCGTGGCCATGGCCGGGGGATCCGGCGCGTTGAGGGCATCGCGGACGCGGCTCAGACGGCGGGCCAGCGCGGGGTGCTCGGCCTCCAGGTCTGCGAGGGGTGTCCGCAGCGCCAGCCGGGATGCCAGCAGGATCGACCGGCCCAGCTCACCGGCCTGGACCGCGCCGCCCGGATCGTCGAGGGCACAGTGCACGGCGATCGTCTCGCCGACCAGTCCATGGTTCGCGCCGAGGCGGTGCTCGTGGTCCGCCGACGAGGTCTCCCGCGCCGCGACCGACGGCAGCAACTCCACCGCCGTGTCGAACAGCAGCCGGGCGGTGCGCGGTTCGTCCAGTACGTAGGCGAGTCGGCCCGCCGCCCAGCAGGCGCGGACCCGGTCGAGCGGGGGCGACGTCGTGGCCGCGAGCGCTTCCTCCGCGAGCCGGGCGATCCGCGACCGGTCGAGGGCGCCGTCGGTGTCCCACCGCCTCCTGTAACAGGCCCCGAGGAAGTAGATGCGTGCGGCCCGCTTGGGATGGTCTCCCGGGGTGGCCGTGACCGCCTGTTCGGCGGCGTCGACGGCGCGGTCGAGGTCGGACGTGGCGCCGGTCCGCTGGAACCGCAGCCGGTAGGCATTGCCGAGGTTGAACAGATGCTGCGGGCGGGCCGGATGGCCGATGGGGACGGCGGCGGCCGCCTCCCGCGCGAGGTCGACTGCGCGGTCGAGGTCGGCCGGATCGCCCGAGTGTTCGTACCGCATCTGATGGGCCCGCCCGAGGTTGTACAGGCGCAGCAGCCGGTCGGGATGGTCGGCGGGGGTGGCCGCGAGCGCCAGGAGCGCGAGATCGACGGCGTTGTCGAAGTCGGGCCGCTTGCGGCTCCGCTGGGAACGCGCTCCGTAGGCGACCCCGAGGTTGGACAGCCATGTGGCCCGGTTCGGGTGGTCGTTCGGCGTGGCGGCCCGGGCCTGTTCGTAATGCGCGACGGCCCGGTCCAGGTCGTGAAGGCTACCGCTGTGCCCGAACCGTTGACTGAGGGCGTTGCCGAGGTTGTTCAGATACATCGCACGGTCCGGATGGTCGTCCGGTGCGGCGGCCACCGCGCGTCTGCCGGCATCGATGGCCGCATCCATGTCGGACAACTCCCCGGTGCGGGCGAACCTGGACCAGTAGGTGAGGCAGAGGTTCGACAGGCAGTACGCGACATCCGGGTGGTCGGTGGGCGTGTCGGCCACGGCCTGTTCCTGATGCGCGACGGCCAGGTCCAGATCGGCCACGTCCCCCATCTGTTCGAACCGCCTCCGCAGGGCCGCCGCGAGGTTGTTCAGGGCGGTTGCGCGGAGGGGGTGATCGGCGGGTATCGCGGCGACGGCTCTTTGCAGGCTCTCGACGGCCCGGTGCATGTCGGCGGGGTGTGCGTTCCGGTCGAAGCGCGCGTCGTACGCGGCACCGAGGTTGGACAGGCGGGGCCCGCGATCCGGGTGGTCGGTGGGCGTGGCGGCGACGGCCTGTTCGTAGTACGCGACGGTACGGTCCAGATCGCCCACGTCCCCTAGCCGTTTGAACCGCGCGTGGTACGCGACACCGAGGTTGGACAGGAACGTCGCGAACTGGCGGTACCCCTGGGGTGCCGTGGCCACGGCACGACCGAGGTGGCCGATGGCCCGGTCCAGGTCGGCCACCTCCCCCAGCCGTTCGAACCGCGCGTGGTACGCCATGCCGAGGTTGGACAGGTAGGTCGCGCCGTCGGGCGCGTCGTCCGGGACGGCTGCCACCGCGTGTTCGTGGTGGCCGATGGCCCGGTCCAGGTCCGCCAGGTTCCCGGTCCGCTCGAAGCGGGCGTGACAGGCGACGGCGAGGTTCGACAAGGCAGTCACTCGATGCGGGCTACCGGTGTCGGCGGCGGCCTGTTCCCCGGACCCGATGGCGCGGTTCAGGTCCGCGAGGTGCCCGGTCCTCTCGAAGCGTGCCCAGTAGGCGACGCCGAGGTTGGTCAGGATGGTCGGCCGGTGGGGGGAGTCGGCGGGGGCGGCGGCCATCGCGCGCTCGCCGGTGTCGATGGCGCGGTTCAGGTCCGCGAGGTGCCCGGTCCTCTCGAAACGTGCCCAGTAGGCGACGCCGAGGTTGGTCAGGATGGTCGGTCGGTGAGGGGAGTCGGCAGGGGCGGCGGCCATCGCGCGCTCGCCGGTGTCGATGGCGCGGTCCAGGTCCGTGAGGTGCCCGCTTCCCTCGAAGCGCCGCAGGTGACCCATGGCGAGGTTGGTCAGGATGGTCGGCCGGTGAGGGGAGTCGGCGGGGGCGGCGGCCATCGCGCGCTCGCCGGTGTCGATGGCGCGGTTCAGGTCGGCGAGGTGCCGGGTCCTCTCGAAGCGGAGCAGGTGGCCTGTGGTGAGGTTGGTCAGGGTCGTCGCCTGGTGGGGGGAGCCGGCGGGGATGACGGCCATCGCGCGCTCGCCGGTGTCCAGGGCGCGGTTCAGGTCGGGGAGGTGTCCGGTCCTCTCGAAGCGGAGCAGGTGGCCTGTGGTGAGGTTGGTCAGGGTCGTCGCCTGGTTGGGGGAGCCGGCGGGGATGACGGCCATCGCGCGCTCGCCGGTGTCGATGGCGCGGTTCAGGTCGGCGAGATGTCCGGTCCTCTCGAGGCGGAGCAGGTAGCCCGAGGCGAGGTCGGTCAGGATGGTCTGCCGGTGCGGGGAGTCGGCGGGGGCGGCGGCCATCGCCCGCTCGTCTGCGTTCACGGCCCGGTCCAGGTCCGCGAGGTGCCCGGTCCTCTGGAACCGCAGCAAGAGGCCCGTGGCGAGAGTGGCCAGGTAGAACGCCATGTTCAGGTCGGCGCCGGTCGCGACGACGGCCCGTTCCCCGAACTCGATGACCTCGTCCAGGTCGTTCGGGTGCCCGACCCGCTGGAACCGAAGGAGATGGGTGACGCTGAGGTTGCCCAGGATCAGCGCGGAGTTCGGGTCGCCGACGTGGAGGGCGGCCACGGCCTGTCGCCCGATGCCGATCGACCGGTCGGCGTCGTCCTCCCGTCCCGTCAGTGCGTACAGCGCCCGGTGGGTCTCGGCGAGGTTGTACAGGCGGGTGGCACGGTGGGGATGGTGCGGCGGTGTCAGGGCGACAATGCTCCGGAACAACGAGACGCAGCGGACCAGCAGGGCCGTGTCACCGGCTCGGGTGGCCGAGTCCAGAAGGTCGACCGCCCGTTGGTTCAGCTGCTCCGGATCGAGCCGGTGGTCGGAGGACATCGCCCATGAGACTATCGGCCGACTGACGGAAGAGGGAGCCCTGTTGGACGCCGAACGATCGGCCCTGACCACGCTGTGCAAGGAGTTCGACGCGCTGATCGGCGAGACCGGGCTGCACTCCGCGGCACGTCAGGAACTGCTGGAACGGATCGTGGCCGAGGCGCGGGCCCGGCGCCCGGTGCTCACCCTGCTGGGCCAGTTGCTGAACACCGACCGTGAGACCACCCTGCGCACGCTCGCCACGGGACTGCCGGGAGCAGGGTCGGGCACCGCCCGTCAGGAGAACTTCCGCTGCCCGGACGGCGCCTGCGACCGGACGGCGGTACCGCCACCGGCGGGTGCGATCCCGCGCTGCGCGGTCATGGGCCGGCCCATGGAGCGGGGGTAGCGCGGGTGGGCGGTTTCTTCCAGCAGTTGGCCAAGACGCTGGCCGACCGGTGGATCAGCCTGCTCGTGCTGCCCGGTGCGTTCTTCCTCGGCGCGGTGTGGCTGTCCATCGGCCTCGGTCATGTCGACGCGTGGAACGTCGCGCTGCTGACCCGGCAGGCCGACGATGCCATGTCCACGGTCGCCGACCTGCCGAGCGGCGCGCAGGCACTCCTCGTCGTGGCCGTACTGGCGGCCGCCTCCGGTGTGGGCTTCGTCGTGCAGGCGCTGGCCGCCGTCACCCGACGCGTCTGGCTGGGACCGTGGCCCCGACCCTTCACCCCGGTCGCGGCGGCGCGTACGGCGCGCCGGCGTGCGCGGTGGCACCGGCTCGTCGAGGAACGCCGGGCGCTCGAAGCCGCGAGCCCGGCCACCCGCACCCGCGAGCAGCAGGACCGGATCGACGCCGTGGCCCACCGCATCACCCGGCTGGCCATGGCCGAACCGGGCAGGCCGACCTGGATGGGCGACCGGATCCACGCCGTCGAGTCCATCGCGTACCACCGCTACGGACTCGACCTGACCTACGGCTGGTCCCGGCTCTGGCTGGTCCTCCCCGACCCCGCACGGACCGAACTCACCGCCGCGCACTCGGCGTTCGCCGCCGCGGTCGCCACCGGAACCTGGGCCGTGCCCTACCTCCTGCTCAGCGTGGTCTGGTGGCCTGCCGTGCTGGTCGCCGCGGGCATCGGGCTGACCGGGTGGACCCGCGCCCGCTCCGCCGTAGCCGATCTCACCACCCTGACCGAGGCCACCCTCGACCTGTACGGCCGTACGCTGGCGGCCGCGCTGGGGATCGGCGACGCCACGGAGGAGACCGGTCCGCTGACGATCAGCGAGGGCGAGCGCATCACCGACCTCGTGCGGAAGGGCCGCTAGGGTCTGCTGCGGCAGCCGGCCGACGCGACTCGGCACCGCGGGCAGGCGCCCCCGGTCACGCCTGCACCCGGCACCGCGGGCAGGCGCCCCCGGTCACGCCTGCAGCATCCGACGCAACAGGTCTCGCAGTGACGTCCGCTCCCCCTCCGACAACCCCGCCAGCGGCTCCCGCGCGAACCGCAGCCCCTCCCGCAGCTCCCGGGCCACCTGGACCCCCGCCTCCGTCGCCGCCGCCACCTTGACGCGCCGGTCCGCAGGGTCGGGCCGCCGCTCCACCAGCCCGCGTGCCTCCAGCCGGTCGACTATCCCGGTGACGTTCGACGGCTCGCACTTCAGTTTCTGGGCCAGCTTGCGCATGGGCAGCGGCCCGAGGGACAGCAGACTCAACAGCCGCGCCTGTGCCCCGGTGAGGAGGTGCTCCGCGGCCGCGTCCTCGTAGTCCGAGTAGAAGCGGGCCACCACGTCCCCGATGAGCTCCACGACTTCCATGGTCAGCGCGTCGGGCCGGGTCTTGTGAGGAGTGGACATGGGATCCAGGGTACCCCTTTACTTGACAACCTGAAATATTCAGAGGCATGGTTGTTTCAGGTACTGAAGTAAATGGAAAGGTCCAGGCATCATGATCAACCGCGAATGGCACCTCCTCTCCCGCCCGGTCGGCTGGCCCAAGCCGGAGGACTTCGCCCTGGTCGAAGCCGAGGTCCCGACCCCCGGTGAGGGCCAGGTGCTGGTCCGAAACAAGTACCTCTCCGTCGACCCGTACATGCGCGGTCGCATGAGCGCCGCGAAGTCGTACGTCGCCCCCTTCGAGCTCGGCAAGGTCATGCAGGGCGGCGCGGTCGGCGAGGTCGTGGAGTCCCACGTGGACGGCATCGCCGTCGGCGACCACGTCCTGCACTTCCTCGGCTGGCGCGAGTACGCGGTCGTACGCGCCGAGAACGCCGTCAAGGTGGACGCGGACGCCGCGCCCCTGTCGACGTACCTCGGCGTCCTCGGCATGACCGGCCTCACCGCCTACGCCGGCCTCCTGCGCACCGCCTCCTTCAAGGAGGGCGACTCGGTCTTCGTCTCCGGCGCCGCGGGTGCCGTGGGCAGCCAGGTCGGCCAGATCGCCAAGCTCAAGGGCGCCTCCCGGGTCATCGGCTCCGCCGGCTCGGACGAGAAGGTCAAGCTGCTCGTCGAGGAGTACGGCTTCGACGCGGCCTTCAACTACAAGAGCGGCAAGGTCAGCGACCAGCTGCGCGAGGCGGCCCCGGACGGCGTCGACGTCTACTTCGACAACGTCGGCGGCGACCACCTGGAGGCCGCCATCGGCTCCCTGAACCAGGGCGGCCGGATCGCGGTCTGCGGCATGATCTCCGTCTACAACAACACCGAGGCCGCCCCCGGCCCGCGCAACCTCGCCCGTCTGATCCAGACCCGCGGCCGTATCGAGGGCTTCCTGGTCGGCGACCACTACGACCTCCAGCAGGAGTTCGTCTCCGAGGTCGGCCCGTGGGTGGCGTCCGGGCAGCTCAAGTACCGCGAGACGGTCGTCGAGGGCATCGAGAACAACCTGGAGGCGTTCCTCGGGGTCCTGCGCGGCGACAACACCGGAAAGATGATCGTCAAGCTTTAGGGCCTGCCCGGCGGATCATGCCGGCGGCCGCGCTGAGAAGGCACCGTTCCTTGGAGCCGACCTGATCCGCCGGACAGGCTCCAGCCCTGTGCTGGATTTCCGACGGCCGTCGCCACCGCCGAGAGCGGCCGCGACGGCCGTGTCGCCCCCGACGACGGCAGGCTCGACGTGGTCGTCGACCCGCCCAGGGAGATGGGCGGCAGCGGCAACGGCACCAACCCGGAGCAGCTCTTCGCCGCCGGGTACAGCGCCTGCTTCCAGGGCGCCCTCGGCGTCGTCGCCCGCCAGGAGAAGGCCGACATCTCCGGCTCGACGGTCACCGCGAAGATCGGCATCGGCAGGAACACCGACGGCTTCGGGCTGATCGTCGAGATCTCGGCGACCCTCCCGCACCTCGACGCGGCCACGGCCCGGGCGCTCCTCGAGAAGGCCCACCAGGTCTGCCCGTACTCGAAGGCGATCCGCGGGAACATCTCCGTGACGCTCGCCTGACGGAGCTCGTTGGTCGTGCAGGGCGGAGGCGGCACTCCTGGACGTGGGGTGCGGCCTCCGCTCATGCCCTACGGCTCATACCGCCAGAGCCGCCTTGTGCACGGCCCGCACGAACCGCTCGTTCTCCGGCGCCGCCCCTCCCGGGAACGCCATCCGGCGGCGGGTGTAGCCGTAGGCCAGGCCACTGCGGGGATCGGCGAAGGCCTGGGAGCCGCCGGCGCCGCTGTGGCCGAAGGCGCCGGCACCGAGGTAGGGGTGCCACATGTCGGCCGTGGCCTGGAAGCCCAGACCGTAGGACTTGTGGGCACGGGCCACCAGGTCGTAGCCGGTCGACTGGATCTGGCCCACTTCGGCGATGATGTCCGGCTTCAGCAGGGGCGGCCGGTCGGCCACTTCGCTGATCGCCGCCGCGTACATCCCGGCCAGCCCGCGGGCGGCCGCCACTCCGCCCGCCGACGCCGGTCCCTTCGCCCGTACGGCACGGGAGTTGGCGTAGCCCACCAGGTCACCGGGGTCCGGCACCTGCTGGTTGAAGGCGATCGCGGCCAGGGTGTGCGGACCTGTCGGTGCCACGTCCAGCAGGGCCTGCTGCTCGGCGGTCGGGGCCATCGGCTGCACGGAGCGGTACCGGGGTTCCAGCGCCTCGGGCAGGCCCAGGTGGAAGTCCAGCCCGTACGGCGCCCGGATCCGCTCCTCGTACACCTCCTGGAGCGAACGGCCGGTCGCCCGGCGCACGATCTCACCGCTGAGCGCGCCGATCACCAGCGCGTGATACCCGAAGGCCGTGCCGGGGCGCCAGAATGGCTTCTGGTCCGCGAGCCGTTCCGCCACCGCCCGGTCGTCCGTCAGCTCCTGCGCGCTGAACCCGGCATCCAGCCCGATCACCCCGGCCCGGTGGGCCAGCAGATCGCGCAGGGTCAGCTGGCCCTTGCCCTCGGCCCCGAACTCCGGCCAGTAGTAGGTCACTTTGCGGTCCAGTTCCAGTGTGCCCTCCTGGACCAGGAGCGCGGCCACCAGATGGGCGGCACCCTTGGTCGACGAGAACACGCCGTAGAGGGAGTCCGGTCCGACGCCCTCGCCCGCCCACAGGTCGACGACCCGCCGACCGTGCACATACGCGCTCAACTGCCCCTCGTAGTCGGGCCGTTCGCTCGCCACGAAAGCGGCGAACTGCTCGCGCACCGCCTCGAAGCCGTCCGCGACGGTGCCGTGGATCTCCTGCGTCATCCGCTCTCCTCAACCTCAGCCGCTGCTCGCGTGTGCCATGGTGAACAATGCCCGCCCGACCTGGGCGAACTCCCCCTTCGGGTGATCCCTGAAGAGAGGCTCGGTGCCGAACAGGACGGCCCTCGGGCCGCTGACGACCGAGGCCTGCCCGGCCGCGGCGGCGGGTCCGCCGGAGCCGTCCGGCAAGGGCCGCCAGTGCCCGGAGACCAGCGGACTGCCGGTGGCGTACGACTGCTCCACCCGCACCCCCGGCCCGAGATCGGTGAACCAGACCGGCGCGTAGACGAACCCGTGGTCCGGGGCCCCGGCCGTCACCGGACCCGAGTTCACCACGCGCACCACGCCGTTGGCGTCCCCGTTGCCCTCCACCGGCTTCGCGGCCAGCAGCCCCGTGGCCGCGCTCAGTCCCGCCCCGGCGACCCCACGGCCGACGAACCCGTGCCCGGCGGCGAGGAAGCCGTCCAGGGCCGTGCGGGCGCCGGTGGTGAGGGCGTCGCGGTCCAGCCCCGCCGACACGAACAGCACGTCCACCGACGACCAGTCGAAACCGGCGTTCAGGACGGCCGTCGAGACCGGGGTGACCTCGAAGTTCATCTCCCGCAGCGCGAACAGCTCGCCGGGCGTCACGGCGGCGGCCACGCGTGTGCGGTGCAGTGCGGCCGTGCCGGTCTGCCGGGTCGCGTCGAGGACGACGTCGTAGGTGCGAGCGGCTTCGGCGGCACGGTTCCGCGCCGACGCGGGCACGATCGCACTGCCGTCGGCGGCCCGCCGTACCGGAACACCCTGCCGGAGCAGCGAGTTGAGCGCCGCGATCTCCTGCGGGTCGGTCAGCCGCAGTCGCAGATCGCCGCGCGGGGCGACGTGACCGACGTGCGCGGCGGCCTGGACGCGCCTCAGTGGCGCACCGGTGAGGCTCCCCGACGTCACGGGTGTGACCGTCGCGCCCCACAGCCGGCCCAGGCTCCAGCCCGAGATGTCGTACATCACCGAGACCTTGTCGCTGATGTCCCGGCCGTCCGCGAGCAGCACGTTCGCCAGACCCCGCTTCGGCTGGCGCATGTCGACGACGTACGAGCCCTTCGGGTACGTCCGTCCGCCGAGCCGCAGGTCGCTGCTCGCGCGGCTGACGCGGACGTCGTTGGCGAGGAGGTGGTCGACGAGCCTGGCGGCGGCCGTCGAGCCCGAGGGAATCACGTACGCGCGGGGGAAGTCGGTGGTGTACACGTCCTCGGGGCCGATGCCCGGCACCCCGGGGACCGTCTCCTCGGACACCGGCACCTGGGCGGCGCCCGCCGCCCCGCGCCGGAAGACCTCGATCTGGTCGGCGATCAGCGACGTGCGCTTCTCCTGCACGAAGTCGAGCGTCGCCGTGATGGCCGCGCCCGCCACGGCCGTGTTGATCGCGGACCGGCGCCGCAGCTCCGCGACGGGCAGGCTCTCGTAGAGGGAGTTGTTGACGGCCAGCGGGATCTCGACCGTGTGCGCGGCGACCGTGCCGTGGAAGGCCGCGTACTGCGGAGTGAAGATCGGCGGCCAGTCGTCCCAGCCCTCCTCCTGGTCCCGGAAGGGGATCTGCGCGGGCTCGACACCGTCCTTGGCGGGTGTGTAGCCGAGGCCGTTGACAGCGGCCTCCATGCCGAGGGCGTTGGCGTAGGTGTTCTTCAGGAAGAGGTCGTACTCGTAGTTCTCGCCGTGCGGGGGAGTGGTGGGCTCGATGAGCGTGCCGTTGACGTACCCGTGCAGGTCGAGCATCACGGCCGGCTGCTTGTCGATCTCGATCTGCCGCATCGCCCGCACCTCGGGCTGGGAGGCGGTCACGAAGTCCCGGTTCAGGTCGAAGCCGCCCGCGTTCGCCCGGGTTCCGGCGATACGGCCGTCGGGGTTCGCGGTGATGTTGAAGTACAGGCGGGAGTGGGCGAGAAGGCTCTTCGTGCGGGTGTCCTCGGCGGTCGCGAGCTGCTCGATGATCTCCAGGGAGGCGTCCGTGCCCTCCCACTCGTTGCCGTGGATGTTGTTGTTGAAGAAGACGGGCGCCTTGTAACCGGCCTTGATCTCGCCGGACTTGGCGGCGGCCGCGGGCGCGTTCTCGATGAGCTCGCGCATCCGCTCCTGGGCGCGTGCCTGTGCGGTGGTCTCCGGAGCGGTCACGGTGACCAGGTAGAGCCGGTGCCCGCCCGCCGAACGCCCGGCGACCTCGACGCTCACCCGGTCGCCCAGCCGCTGGAGGGCGTTCAGCCTGGGGGCGATCGCGTGGTACGGGGTGAGGCCCAGCTTGACGGACCTGTCCACCGGGTTCACGGGGTCGGGGGTGAGGACCTGCTCGCGGGGATAGCCGCGGGTGGTGTCCGTGAAGCCGGTGGTAGGGGCGGTGAGTGCCCGCCGGGTGGCGCTTTCCGGGGCCCGGGCCACGCCGTGGTCGCCGGCGCTCTCGCGGGTGGGGGGCTCGGGGTCGGCGCTCGCGCTGTTCGGGGTGAACAGCAGCGAGCCGGTGAGGGCGAGGAGCAGGACGGGTCTCGCAGGAACGGTTCTCGTGGTGTGCACGCGTACCTCCTGAGGGGCTTCCTGAGATCGGTACGGCGAGATGTACCTGTTCGACTCAACCGCAACAAGAGGGAGTTCGTGGCGCGGATGCCACGGATGGCGCAACTCGGGTGCCCGGACGGGGCATGCTGAGGGCGGCGGAAGCGGGCGGCGAGCGAGTCCACAGGAGAGACCCATGGCGACGATCCCCTCCCTCCCCAGCAGGGACGAAGTACTGCGCATGGCACGGAACACCACCGACATCACCGGCCAGCTCCTGGACACGGCCCAGAACATCACCAGGATCGCGATCAACACCTTCGATCCCAGGGACGGTTCGGGCCCGGAGGTGCTGCGCGTCCTGCGCCAGACGACGGCGGAACTGGCCGAGGCGAGCGCGTCCCCGCAGGCCCAGGAGGCGTTCTACCGGATCGTCGACACCCTCACCCGGCTCGGCACCACCGGCGCCCCGCTGGCCGTGCACCCGGTCAGCGAACCGGCGCGGGCGCTGCTGGCGGCGCTGGGCGACAGTCTGCTGCCCGTCCTGGACGCGGTGGAGCCGGCGGTGGAGGAGTTCGCGACCGCGCTGGGCGAACTGGTGGAGGCGACCTCCCCGTTGCTCCCGGCGGCGGCGGGCGTGGCCGCGGGGACACTCCTGGCCCTGACTCCCCTGATCCGCGCGGCGACCGGGGTCCTGCGCGACTCGACCCCCGAACTCCGGCGGATCGCCGACGCGTTGACGGCGGCACTGGCCCCGCTGATGCCCTTGCAGGTGACCCTGGCCGAACGCGCGGCCGCCGCCGGTGCGGGGGCCGTACAAGCGGCCCTCCCGCCCCTCGCCGATCTCACCGACGCGGCGGCGGCCACGGCGAAGGCGGCCCGGCCGGTGGTGATCGCCGGCGAGGAGCTGTTCGTGTCCGGCCTGGAGCGGCTCCAGCCCGCGCTGATGACCGCGGCCTCCCACGCGGGCGGCGTGGCACGGGCGGTGGCGCTCAGGGTGTCGGCGGCGGTGTCCCCGGCGGCGGAACAGGGCGTGGTGGTGGCCGTATCCCCGGCCTGACGGGCACCCGATAGGGTTCGGGACATGCGTGATCTCGGGGCGGGCTTCCACTATCTCCTGAAGGGCCAGCGGTGGGTGGCCCGGCACGGCAAGCAGTACGGTTTCGGCCTGATCCCGGGCCTGATCACCCTGGTGCTGTATGTGGCGGCACTGGTCGCCCTGGCCACCTGGGGCGAGGACTTCGTGTCCTGGGCGACGCCGTTCGCCGACGACTGGTCGAGCCCGTGGCAGGGCCTGTTCCGGGGCTTCCTCACGGTGGTCCTGTTCGCGCTGGCCCTCCTCCTCGCGGTCCTGACCTTCACGGCGGTCACCCTGCTGATAGGCCAGCCCTTCTACGAGAACCTCTCCGAGAAGGTCGACCGGGACGTCTCCCCGGACGGCACGGCCCCCGAGTCCGGCCTCCCGCTCTGGCGCGAGCTGTGGATCTCGGCGAGGGACAGCCTCCGCATCGTCGTCCGGGCCGTCCTGTGGGCGGTCCTGCTCTTCGCCCTGGGCTTCGTCCCCGTGGTCGGCCAGACCCTGATCCCGGTGATCGGCTTCTTCGTGACGGGGTTCTTCCTCACCGAGGAGCTCACCGCGGTGGCCCTCCAGCGCCGAGGCGTGGACCTCCGGGCCCGCCTCACCCTGCTCCGCTCCCGCAAAACCCTCGTCTGGGGCTTCGGCACCCCCCTCGCCCTGGCCTTCGTGGTCCCCTTCGTCGCGGTGTTCCTGATGCCGGGCGCGGTGGCGGGGGCGACGCTGATGGCACGGGAGCTGCTGGGGGAGGAGACCCGGGACGGGGAGGACGAGTCGGACGAGTCCGACGAGGAGGCGGTGTCCGGTGGGCTCGGCACCTGAGACGACGATCCGCCCGGCGACGGTCACGGACGCGGAGCCCGTCTTCCGCCTTCTCGGCGCCTTCGCCACCACCTACCGCCCCGCCCACGACCGCTTCACGAGCGTCACCTTCCCCGAGGTCCTGCGGGCGGCCACCGAGCACCGCGCCGAGTTCCTGGTGGCCGAGCATGAGGCGCAGGTCGTCGGATACGCCTACGCGGCCCGGATACCGACCCTGTTCGCGGGCGGCACGGTCCTCGAACTCCTCGAACTCGCCGTGGACACGCCCCAGCGCGGCCGCGGTACGGGCTCCCGGCTCGTCCGGGCCATGCAGGACCGCGCGCGGCACGCCCAGGACGTGGAGATCACCGTGCCGACGCGCAGGGCCGCCGACTTCTACCGCCGCCTGGGTTTCACCGAGACGGCGACCTTCCTCAAGTGGCCTTCTCCACCGCCACCAGCAGAATCGCCCGCACCTGCGCGATGATGTCCAGCCGGTTCCGCACGAACCCCGGATCGGTCACCGCCCCCGTCGCGGGATCCGTGTTCCCGGCCCCGAACTCCAGCACAGGCGTGTGCACATGCCCGCCCGGCAGCACGTCGTGCAGTCCGAGCCGGTCCCGCAGCAGCGTGACCCGGTAGGCGATCTCGTTGGAGAGATAGTTCCCGCCGCCCCCGGCCCGCGCCGTGGACCCCGCGGTCGGCCCTTCCGCCCGTACGACAGGCACGGTCCCTCCCGCCGGGATCTCGGTCACGCTCGTGTTGTCGTAGACGGGAAAACGCCCGGTGTCAGCGTCCACGATCGCCTTGTACGGCAGCGTCGTCGTCGTCCACTGCGGTTGTGAAGCCGGATCCGGAACCGGCACCACCCCCGTCACCCCGACGTTGTCGTTGTCCGGAAAGCCGCCCCGCCAGGCCCCGTTGGTCCGCTCGACGTCGAACCGCCCCACCCGACCCTGGCTCACGGTCGTGAAGAGATCCACCTTCTTCAGATACGGCCGCAGCGCCCGCTCCACGGTCTGGTCCGTGAAGTCCTGCCACCGCACGGGAAAGACGACGGTCTCCACCCGCGCAGGACCCTCCGCCGTCTCGATCACCGTCCCGTCGAGCGCGAGCGCACTCGCCCCGGACGGATTCGAGATCCGTATGTCCCGGTCCAGCGTGAACGGATCGAACCCCGTCACAAGGACCCGCTTCAGCCGGTGCCCGCCCGGATACCGCACAGCGGTCTGCCCCCGCGAGGTCCGCTCCAGCTCACCCAGCAGGACGGCGCGTTGTGCCTCGGAGATCCCGAAGGACGGCTCCCAGGTCCGCACTTCACGGGTCATCCCCAACCGCGCCCAGTACAGGGGCCGATCGTCGTCCCGGCTCAAGTCGCCCCCGGCCGGCCCCCGCCCCTGCGCCCGGTCGACGGCCCGCTTCCACAGCGCGGACCCCTGCCGTACGACGACCTTCCGCGCCTCCGCGTAGGAACGCGCCGTTCCCAGCGCCCGCGCGAAGCGGAGCGGCACGGCGTCGAATCCGGACCGTTCGAGGATCTCCCGCGGCACGGCCCGGTCGAGCCGCTGCTCCTCCACCGTGGGCGAGGGCGCGGCCGCGGCCGCCGCCGGGCTCGCGGGGGCCGCCGACCCCGCCAGCAGGGCCAGACCGAGGATGCCGATCCGAACACGTAGGGATGTCAAGGGAGTTCAGGTCCTTCCGTCGCTGTGGGGCGCGAGTGGTGCCGGACGACGGCAGTATCGCGTGACGGAAGTGGTCTACGCCATGGGGTCCGATGTACGCGGAATCCGTCTCGCCGCCTCCCGCAGCGCCCCGAAAGCCAGTGCCCCTCACTCCGCCGTCTCGCCCAGCAGTCGCAGAAAGTCCCGGAACGCCCCGGGCATGTCCACCGACTCGGGGTCCAGCAGCCACTGGTACTGCAGGCCGTCCATGACCGCGACCAGCAGTGGCGCGGTGCGTTCGGGGCTCAGCCCGTTGGGGAGCCGGTCGCCGTACTCGGCGCGGAGGGCCACCGTCATCGACGCGCGCACCCGGGCGTATCGGTCGGTGAAGTACTCCCGTGCCGGATGGCCGTCCGTCACGCTCTCGCCGAGCAGCGCCGAGAAGGTCTGGATGATCCCCGGCCGCATCGCGTTGTACTCGACGAGGGAGACGAGCAGGTCGACCCGCCAGCTGCCGTTCGGCACCGCGTCCCACTTGTCCCGCTCCTCCAGCACCGCGACCAGCAGCGCGTCCTTCGTCGGGAAGTGGTGCAGCAGCCCCTGCTGGGTCAGCCCGACCCGCTCGGCCACCGCGGCCAGGCTCGCGCCCCGGTAGCCGCGCTCGGCGATGACCTCCAGGGCCGCACGGACGATCTCGGCCCGGCGCTCCTCGCTTCTGGTCCTGGCGCTCATGGCGTCACCGTACGACATCCCGAGAACCCCAATGTAACAGCCGTATAACGAAACCTACCACTTGCCAGGTAATCGATGCACGATGAGAGGACCCGCACGGACTTCAACGAGGAGGCACCGTCATGGCGGCACCCACTCCCGCCGACCAGGCCCGCGAGGCGGCCGTCGAGGCGGCGCTGGCCGGACTCGACCTCGATGCCAAGGCAAGGCTCCTGGCAGGCCAGGACATGTGGAGCCTGCCCGCGCTCTCCGAGATCGGCCTGGACTCCCTCGTCATGTCGGACGGCCCGATCGGTGTCCGGGGCGTGCGCTGGAGCGCCGACGACCCGTCGATCGCCCTGCCCTCCCCGACCGCGCTGGCCGCCACCTGGGACCCGGAACTCGCCCGCCGCGCAGGCGTGCTGCTCGCCCAGGAGGCCCGCCGCAAGGGCGTCCACGTCCTCCTCGCCCCCACCGTCAACCTCCACCGCTCCCCGCTCGGCGGCCGCCACTTCGAGGCCTACAGCGAGGACCCGTATCTGACCGGACGGATCGGCGCCGGGTACGTCACCGGGGTACAGGAGGGCGGTGTCGGCACCACCGTCAAGCACTTCGTCGCCAACGACGCCGAGACCGACCGCTTCACGGTGAACAACCTGGTCTCCGAACGCGCCCTGCGCGAGCTGTACCTGGCTCCCTTCGAGCTCATCGTCGAGAACGCCCACCCGTGGGGCATCATGACCGCCTACAACACGGTCAACGGCACGACGATGACCGAGCACCACTACCTGGTCAACGAGGTCCTGCGCGGTGAATGGGGATTCGACGGCTACAACGTCTCCGACTGGATGGCCGCCCGCTCCACCGAGGGCGCCATCGAGGGCGGCCTCGACGTCGCCATGCCCGGTCCGACGACCGTCTACGGCGAGGCCCTCGCCCAGGCCGTCCGGGACGGCCGGGTCGAGGAGAGCGCGGTCGACACGGCCGTACGCAATGTGCTGCGGCTCGCCGCCCGCGTCGGCATCCTGGACGGTGCCGAACCCGTCGTCACCGAGCTTCCGGAGACCGTCGACGGCATCGGACTGGCCCGCGAGATCGCCCGCCGCTCCTTCGTGCTGGTGCGCAACCAGGGCGCGCTCCCGCTGAAGGCCGGCACGGTCGCCCTCATCGGCGCCGCCGCCCGCGACGCCCGCGTCCTCGGCGGCGGCTCCGCCACCGTCTTCCCGGACCGGATCGTCTCCCCGCTCGACGGCCTCGCCGCCGCCCTCCCCGAGGGCACCCTCAGCTACGCCGTCGGCGCCGACCCCAACACCGAACTCGCCGTCGCCGACAAGGGATTCAGCCTCGAAGCGGTCTGCCGGGACGTGAACGGCGAGGTCATCGGAACGGCCCCCGTGCCCAACGGCCAGATCCAGTGGATGGGTTCGGACCTCCCCGAGGGCGTCACCCACGACCGGCTGCACACCGTCGAGTTGACGGGCACCTTCACCCCGCGCGAGAGCGGCACCCACACCTTCGGCATCAAGGGACTCGGCGCCTTCCAGCTGGTCGTCGACGGCACGACGTACTACGACGACGTCCAGCGCACCGACAAGGACGACCCCTTCGTCACCTTCTTCGGCGCCCCCGAGCCCCGCGCCCAGGTCGAACTGACCGCGGGCGAGCCGGTCGAGATCTCCCTCACCCACGTCGTCGTCCTCCCCGAGGACGTCCCGATGAAGGTCGTCACGTTCTCCCTCGCCCACCAGGACCCACGGCGCGACCCCGACGAACTGATCGCCGAGGCCGTCGAGGCGGCGCGGCACGCCGACACGGCCGTCGTCGTGGTCGCCACCACCGAGCGCGTCGAGTCCGAAGGCTACGACCGGAAGGACCTCGCGCTCCCGGGCCGCCAGGACGAGCTGGTCCGCGCGGTCGCCGCCGCCAACCCGAACACCGTTGTGGTCGTCAACTCCGGCTCCCCGGTGGAGCTGCCGTGGCGCGAGGACGTCGCCGCCGTCCTGTTCAGCTGGTTCCCAGGGCAGGAAGGGGGCGCGGCCCTCGCCGACGTGCTGACCGGCGCCCACGAGCCCGGCGGCCGCCTCCCCACCACCTGGGGCTCCCTGGCCGACGCCCCGGTCACCCGGGTCGCTCCGGAGGCCGGTGAACTCCCTTACGACGAGGGCGCGTTCATCGGATACGCGGCCTGGGAGAAGGAGCGCCGCACCCCGGCCTACCCCTTCGGCCACGGCCTCGGCTACACCGACTGGACCTACGAGTCCGTCGAGGTCCGCGGCACCACCGTCCGGGTCCGGCTGCGCAACTCCGGTTCCCGCGCGGGCCGTGAGGTCGTCCAGGTCTACCTGGCGCCCGCCGGACCCGACGCCGAGCGCCCGGCCCGTCGGCTCGCAGGATTCGCGGGGACCGCGGCCGGTCCCGGCGAGAGCGTCGAGGTCACCGTGGAGATCCCGCGCCGGGCCTTCGAGATCTGGGACGAGAAGACCTCATCGTGGTCGTATGTGAAGGGTTCGTACGAAATCCAGGTGGGGCGCTCGATCGGCGACCGCCGGGTCACCGCGACGATTAACGTCTGATCCGAGAGGGCACAGCCCTCACACAAGCAGCCCCGGCCCGGGACCTGACCCCTGGGCCGGGGCTCGTGCGTGTCTACCGGCTCGTGAATCCGTAGACCGTCTCCGAGCGGTAGGTCTCTCCCGGCCGCAGCACCGTGCTCGGGAACTCCGGCCGGTTCGGGGAGTCGGGGAAGTGCTGGGTCTCCAGCGCGATGCCGTCGCCGGGCGCGAAGGGCTCGGGCAGATGGTCCGCGGTGTACAGCTGGAGCCCCGGCTCGGTGGTCGCCACCGTCAGCACCCGGCCGGATGCGGGGTCGGACAACTCGGCGACCTCGACGGCCCCTTCGGTGATCCCCTTGTCGAGCACGAAGTTGTGGTCGTAGTCCGCGCCGACCTTGCGCGTCCGACGGAAGTCGAAGCGGGTGTCCGCGACCTCCTCGATCCCGGTCGGGATCAGATCGGCGTCGACCGGGGTGAACCGCGAGGCGGCGATGCGCAGTTCGTGCCCGCCCGCGTTCCCGGAGCCGGCCAGGTTGAAGTAGCTGTGGTTGGTCAGGTTGACGATCGTCGGCGCGTCGGTGACCGCCTCGTACGAGATCCGCAGCGCGCCCGACTCGTCCAGGCTGTACGTCCCCGAGACCTCCAGGCGCCCCGGGAAGCCCTCCTCGCCGTGCGCGCTGACCCGGCTCAGCCGCACCCCGTGCTCGCCGGCCGGCTCCATGTCCCACACCCGTTTGTCGAAGCCGCGCTCGCCGCCGTGCAGGGAGTTGGGCGCGTTGTTGGGGGCGAGGGCGTAGGTCAGCCCGTCGAGCTCGAAGCGGCCGCCCGCGATCCGGTTCGCGTACCGCCCGATGAAGGCGCCGAGATACGGACCGGAGTGCTCCAGATATCCGTCCAGCTCGGCGAACCCCAGCACCACGTCCGCCGTCCGCCCGTCCCGGTCCGGAACCTCGACCGACTGCACGATCCCGCCGTACGACAGGATCCGCACGCGGACGCCCGCGCGCTCCAGGGTCCAGCGGTGAACCGGGGTGCCGTCGGGAAGTGTGGCGAAGAGTTCGTTCATGTGCGGAACTTTAGGTCACGGACCTGACCTTGCGGTACGCGATCTCCGCCAGACGCGCCTGTCCGTTCACACTCGGGTGGAACCAGTCCCAGTGGCTGAGCTGATCGGTGCCGAACCGGTAGTCGTACACCGCCCCTCCGTCGTACCGGCAGTGCTCGTCCTTGGCGCACACCTCCTTCAGTACGGAGTTGTAGGCCTCCACCCGCTCCTGCACGGTGTCCCGCCGCTCGGTCGCCGCCGCGTCCAGGGCGTCCGCGTCGGCCAGCATCGACGGACACACGCCCAGCTTCCACACCTGCTTGCCCAGCGGATTGGCGCGGCCCTCGGACCACAGCCGCTTGAGGTTCGGCACGCTCGCCACGTACACCTGCGCCTTGGGCGCCTGCTTGCGCAGCACGCTCAGCGCGTCCTCGAAGCCGGACCGGAACTCCGACACCGAGGTCATCGCCGCCGTGGAGTCCCGGCAGGCGTCGTTGGCGCCCACCATCACCGTCACCAGAGCGGGCGTCCGCGCCGCCGCCTGTGCCATCTGCGTGGACAGATCGGCCATCCGCGCCCCGGACACCGCGTAGTTCCAGCTGCGCTCGGCCGCCTTCGCCCGCCCCAGCAGCCGTACGGCGAGAGAGTCGACCTGGGTGCTGGCGCCGGTGGCCCAGGACACGTCGGGGCAGTCCTTCAGGATCCCGCAGGCGTCGAAACCGCGCGTGATGGAGTCGCCGACAGCGGCTACCGAAGCCGGGCTGCTGTCCCACGCCGGAGTGGGCTTCGGTGAGGGTTTGGCCTTCTGGGTGGGTCCCGCCGAGTCGCCCCCCACCGCGTCACACCCGGCGACGCCCAGGAGAGCCGCCGTCAGGACGGCGACGACGGCCCGTGAACGGGGGCCCTGCTTGCGCATCCGTGGTGTTCCCCTCGTGAAAATGATGGTCCTCTCATAACAACGCATGAGAGTTCCCGGTGACCGCGAGGGAACGATCGACACCCGTACTAGCGTCCTGCCGGGTGAATGGCGGGCGTTTCGGGGCACTGGGACCGACGGTACGTCACACTCCTTGCGCTGCCGCACGGTAGCCTCGCCATCAACGTGGCTGGCCGGCATCGCCGCCATGCCGGCCAGCAAGACTTGTCCCGCTCTGCCCGGAGGTCCCGGTGACGACACGTGGAGTTCTGTACGTGCACTCCGCGCCGCGCGCGCTGTGCCCGCACGTCGAGTGGGCCGTCGCCGGGGTGCTCGGCACGCGCGTCAACCTCGACTGGATCCGGCAGCCGGCCGCACCGGGCACCTGGCGCTCGGAGTTCTCCTGGAAGGGCGAGGCGGGCACGGCGTCCAAGCTCGCGTCGGCCCTCAGAGGCTGGCACCTGCTGCGCTTCGAGGTCACGGCCGAGCCCTGCCCCACCGCCGAGGGCGAGCGCTACAGCTGCACCCCGGAACTGGGCATCTTCCACGCCGTCACCGGCATCCACGGCGACATCCTGATCCCGGAGGACCGCCTGCGCGCGGCCCTGACCCGCTCGCAGCGCGGGGAGACGGACCTGGAAGCCGAGCTGGCCAAGCTCCTCGGCAAGCCCTGGGACGACGAACTGGAGCCCTTCAGGTACGCCGGTGAGGGCGCCCCGGTCCGCTGGCTGCACCAGGTCGTCTGAGTCCTCCGCACACGTGAAGGGCCCCCACCGGCCGGTGGGGGCCTTCAGCTACGTACCAGCGATTCTCAGACGGTACGGAACGCCAGTACCACGTTGTGCCCACCGAACCCGAACGAGTCGTTCAGCGCGGCGATACGGCCGTCCACGGGCAGCTTGCGGGCCTCGCCGCGGACGACGTCGGCGTTGGCCTCCGCCTCCGGGTCGAGGTTCTCGACGTTGATGGTCGGCGGAGCCACCCGGTGGTACAGGGCGAGCACCGTCGCGACCGTCTCCACGCCGCCCGCGCCACCCAGCAGGTGACCGGTCATCGACTTGGTGGCGGACACGGCCATGTGGTCGGCGTCGTCGCCGAACACCTTCCGCAGCGCCTTGAGCTCGGCGATGTCACCGGCCGGAGTCGACGTCGCGTGCGCGTTCACGTGCACGATCTCCGCCGGGTTCAGGTCGGTGTTCTCGAGCAGGTGCTGAAGGGCGGCCGAGATGCCCCGCCCTTCCGGCTCGGGCTGCACGATGTCGTGGCTGTCGGCGGAGATGCCCTGACCGACCGCCTCGGCGTAGACCCGCGCCCCGCGCTTGGCCGCGTGCTCCGCGGACTCGAGGACGATCACCCCCGCGCCCTCGCCGAGGACGAAGCCGTCACGGCCGATGTCGTAGGGACGCGAGGCGCCCTGCGGATCGTCGTTGTTCTTGGACATCGCCATCATGTTGCCGAACGCGGCGATGGGCAGCGGGTGGATCGCCGCCTCCGTGCCCCCCGCGACGACGATGTCGGCGCGGCCGGTGCGGATCATCTCGATGGCGTAGCCGATGGCCTCGGCACCCGAGGCGCACGCGGAGACCGGCGTGTGCACGCCCGCACGGGCGCCCACGAGCAGGCCCACGTTGGCCGAGGGGCCGTTCGGCATCAGCATGGGAACGGTGTGCGGGGAGACGCGCCGGACGCCCTTCTCCTTCAGCACGTCGTACTGGTCGAGGAGGGTCGTCACCCCGCCGATGCCGGAGGCGATGACGGCGCCGAGGCGGTCCGGGTCGACGTTGCGGTCCTCCCCGGCCTTGCCCTCGAAGCCCGCGTCGGCCCACGCCTCCTTGGCGGCGACCAGCGCGAACTGCGCCGAACGGTCGAGGCGCCGGGCCTGCGGCCGCGGAATGACCTCGGTCGGCTCCACGGCGACGGGCGCCGCGATACGGACCGCCTGGTCGGCGGCCCACTCCTGCTCCAGGGGCTTGACGCCGGACTTGCCGGCGACCAGACCCTCCCAGGTAGAGGCTGCGTCGCCACCCAGCGGTGTGGTTGCGCCGATACCGGTGACGACCACGGTGCGATTGGTCGGGCTCACGGGAAATCTTTCTCCAACGTTACGAGGATTAAGCGGCGCCACCGCCGGGTGGCGGGGCCGGCACGTCCGGCCTGGAGGGCTCCGGACGGAGCCCGGGAGACTCAGGCCTGGTGCTTGAGGATGTAGTTGGTCGCGTCGCCGACCGTCTTGAGGTTCTTGACGTCGTCGTCCGGGATCTTGACGTCGAAGCGCTCTTCAGCGGCGACGACGACCTCGACCATGGACAGCGAGTCGACGTCCAGGTCGTCGGTGAAGGACTTGTCCAGCTGGACGTCCTCAACCGGGATGCCGGCGATCTCGTTCACGATGTCGGCAAGACCGGCGACGATCTCTTCCTGAGTGGCGGCCATTGGGCGCTCCTTCGTTTTCTTATCCAGAGGGTTGGCAGTGCTTCCCGTCCCGGACCGAGTGATCCGGCACGGAGTGCCTAGGGGAGGGTAACGACAGTGGCGGCGTAGACGAGACCCGCCCCGAATCCGATGACGAGCGCGGTGTCGCCGCTCTTCGCCTCGCCGGTCGCCAAAAGCCGCTCCATGGCGAGCGGGATCGAGGCGGCCGAGGTGTTGCCGGTGGTGCGCACGTCACGCGCGACCGTGACGGACTGCGGCAGCTTGAGAGTCTTCACCATCGAGTCGATGATCCGCTCGTTGGCCTGGTGGGGAATGAAGACGTCCAGGTCGTCCGAGCTGATCCCGGCCGCGTCCAGCGCCTGCTGGGCGACCTTCGCCATCTCGAACACGGCCCAGCGGAACACCGCCTGGCCTTCCTGCGTGATCGCAGGGAACTTGCCCGTGGAGTCGTACTCGGTCCACGGCACGGTCTGCTTGATCGTCTCGGACTTGTCGCCCTCGGAGCCCCAGACGGTGGGGCCGATGGCCGGCTCCTGGGAGGGGCCCACGACGACCGCGCCGGCACCGTCGCCGAACAGGAAGGCCGTGGCGCGGTCCTCCAGGTCGGTCAGGTCGGACAGCCGCTCGACACCGATGACGAGTACGTACTTTGCCGAGCCCTCGACGATCATGCCCTTGGCGAGGGTGAGGCCGTACCCGAAGCCCGCGCAGCCCGCCGAGATGTCGAAGGCGGCGGCCTTGTTCGTGCCCAGCTTGTCGGCGATCTCCGTCGCCACGGCCGGGGTCTGCTTGAAGTGCGAGACGGTCGAGACGATCACGCCGCCGATCTGCTCGGCGGAGATCCCGGCGTCGGCGATCGCCTTGCCGGACGCCTCGATCGACATGGCGGCGACGGTCTCCTCGGCGTTCGCCCAGTGCCGGGTCTCGATGCCGGAGCGCGAGCGGATCCACTCGTCGGACGAGTCGATCGTCTCGAGGATCACCTCGTTCGGCACGACCCGGATCGGGCGGTAGCCGCCGACACCGAGGATGCGCGCGTACGGGGCGCCCTTGCTGGGCTTGATCTTCGACATGCTCTCGTGCTCCTTCTCAGGCACTGTGCTCGGCGATGAGCTCGCGAGCAGCGTCGAGGTCCTCGGGGGTCTTCAGTGCCAGCGTCCTGACGCCGGGCAGCGCGCGCTTGGCGAGGCCGACCAGCGTGCCGCCGGGGGAGACCTCGATGAACGCGGTGGCGCCGAGCTGCTGGAACGTCTCCATGCACAGGTCCCAGCGCACCGGGTTGGCGACCTGCCCGACCAGTCGCTCCAGCACCTCGGCGCCGGTGGCGACGGCCTGGCCGTCCTTGTTGGAGACGTAGGTGACCGTCGGGTCGGCCGGCGTCAGGTCGGCGGCGGCCTTGGCGAGCGCGTCGACCGCGGGGGCCATGTGGTGCGTGTGGAAGGCGCCGGCGACCTTGAGCGGGACGACCTTGCGGACGCCCTCGGGCTTGTCGTCGTTCAGGACGGCGAGCTGCTCCAGCGTGCCCGCGGCGACGATCTGCCCCGCGCCGTTGACGTTCGCCGGGGTCAGACCCAGCTTCTCCAGGTGCGCGACGGAGACCTCGGGGTCGCCACCGAGCAGCGCCGACATGCCCGTCTCGGTGATCGCGGCGGCGTCGGCCATGGCCAGACCCCGCCTGCGTACGAGGGTGAGCGCGGCGGTGTCGTCCAGAACCCCCGCGAAGGCGGCGGCGGTGATCTCACCGACACTGTGCCCGGCGACCGCGCCGGGGGCGATGTCGGTGATGGCACCGAGTGCCGAGGCGGACAGTATCCCGGCCGCGACCAGCAGCGGCTGGGCCACCGCGGTGTCACGGATGGCGTCCGCGTCGGCCTGTGTGCCGTAGTGGGCAAGGTCCAGGCCGATGGCGTCGGACCACGCGGCGACGCGGTCCGCGGCACCGGGGAGTTCGAGCCAGGGGGTCAGGAAGCCGGGCGTCTGGGCGCCCTGGCCGGGAGCGACGAGTACGAGCACTCTCACACTCTCTCTTGAGGGCGGCCCAAGCCGCCCGTGGGGACAGGGACGAAGAACATGGAGGGGTTTTGTGGATCCCCGACAAAAGCCTAGGGCTGGGGATCTCCGTCGGCCAGACGCCCCAGGATGAGCGCGATCCGCAACGTGAACGCCGAACGTACATCAGAGGGCGACCAGCCGGTGACGTCAGTCACACGTCGAAGCCGGTAGCGCACGGTGTTGGGATGCACGAAGAGCATCCGGGCCGCGCCCTCCAGACTGGACGCCTGTTCGAGGTAGACGGAGAGAGTCTCCAGGAGCGCGGAACCGGCCTCCTCCAGCGGTCTGTAGATCTCCTCCACCAATTGCTGGCGCGCACTGGGATCCCCGGCCATCGCGCGTTCCGGAAGCAGGTCGTCCGCCAGGACCGGGCGCGGGGCGTCCTGCCAGGCGGAACACGCCTTGAGCCCCGCGGCGGCGGCCTGCGCGGACCGGGTGGCGGCGAGCAGATCGGGTACGACGGGCCCCGCGACCACAGGTCCGGCCGCATAGGGCCCGATCAGCGACTTGGCCACGGCAAGGGGGTTGTCACTGCCACCCGCGATGACGACCAGCCGGGAGCCGAGCACCCCGGTCAGCACCTGGAGCTTGGCGTGCCGGGCGGCCCGCCGGATGGCCTCGACGGTCAGCTCGGAGTCACCGTCGGGAGCGGTGCCGAGGAGGACGCACACATGCTCGGGAGCATTCCAGCCCAGCGCGGCGGCCCTGCTCACGGCCCCTTCGTCGGCCTCACCGCTCAGCACGGCGTTCACGACCAGGGACTCCAGCCGGGCGTCCCAGGCACCGCGTGCCTCGGCGGCCTGAGCGTAGACCTGGGCGGTGGCGAAGGCGATCTCGCGGGCGTACACGAGCAGGGCCTCACGCAGCACGGACTCGTCACCGGGGGCGGCGACCTCGTCGATCGCGCTCTCCATGACCTCGATGGTGGTGCGCACCATCTCCACGGTCTGCCGGAGCGTGATGGCCCGCGTCAGCTCACGGGGAGCGGTCCCGAACACGTCGGTGGAGATGGCCTGCGGGGCGTCGGGATGCCGGAACCACTCGGTGAAGGCCGCGATGCCGGCCTGGGCGACCAGCCCGATCCAGGAACGGTTCTCCGGGGGCATGGCCCGGTACCACGGCAGCGTCTCGTCCATGCGCGCGATGGCCTGCTGCGCGAGAGACCCGGACGACTTCTCCAGCCGCTTCAGGGTCGCGACATGGGCGTGGACGCCGGGCGCGTCGGGGTCGGACTTGCGGTGTTCGGGTTCGGGCACGGGGACAAGACTGCCTTATCCGGACGTCAACGCGCGCCGCCGGGTACCGACTGCGGCCCACCCGGGGACTACCGTGGTCCCGTGACGGACGTACGGCGCGCGACGGAGCGCTACCCAGGCGGGGACCCGGGGACCGGGATCGAGTCGTGGCACGCCTTCTCGTTCGGGCCGCACTACGACCCCGACAACCTCCGCTTCGGCGCGCTGATCGCCTGCAACGAGGAGCGGCTCGTGCCCGGCGCCGGGTTCGACGAGCATCCGCACAGCCACACCGAGATCGTGACGTGGGTGGTCGAGGGGGAGCTGACGCACCGGGACTCGACGGGGCACGAGACGGTCGTACGCGCCGGTGACGTCCAGCGGCTCAGCGCCGCGGCCGGCGTCCGGCACGTCGAGCGCAATGACGCCGAGACCCCGCTGACCTTCGTGCAGACCTGGCTGGCGCCCCTGGAGCCGGGCGGTGAGCCGTCGTACGAGATCGTCCGAGGGATCGCCGACTCGACGCCGTACGCCGTCCCGGAGGCGGGCGCGATGCTCCACGTGCGGCGGCTGGCCGCGGGGGAGCGGACCGCGGTGCCGGACGGGCCGTATCTGTACGTCCATGTCGTGCGGGGCGAAGTGCGGCTGGACGGCGACGATATGGGGCCGGGCGACGCGGCCCGGGTCACCGACGCCAAGGAGCTGGACGTGGTGGCGGCGACCCCGGCCGAGCTGCTGGTGTGGGAGATGTCCTAGAACTCGGCCAGGACGGCGTCGGTGAACGCCGGCCACGCCTCGACCGCCCACGGTCCGAACGCGCGGTCCGTCAACGCCACACAGGCCGCCCCCGCGTCCGGGTCGATCCACAGGAACGTGCCGGACTGGCCGAAGTGCCCGAAGGTGCGCGGCGAGGACGAAGAGCCCGTCCAGTGGGGGGACTTGCCGTCGCGGATCTCGAAGCCGAGGCCCCAGTCGTTGGGGTTCTGGTGCCCGTAGCCGGGGAGCACGCCCTTGGTGCCCGGGTACTGGACCGTCATCGCCTCCGCGACCGTGCGCGGGTCCAGCAGCCGTGGCGCCTGCACCTCCGCCGCGAACCGGAGAAGATCCTCGACCGTCGACACGCCGTCCTTCGCGGGGGAGCCCTCCAGGGACGTCGACGCCATGCCCAGCGGCTCCAGCACCGCCTGCCGCAGATACTCCGCGAACGGAATGTCCGTCGCCTTGGCGACATGGTCGCCGAGCTGCTCGAAACCCGCGTTCGAGTACAGCCGCCGCTCCCCGGGATCAGCCGTCACCCGGTGCTCGTCGAAGGCCAGCCCCGAGGTGTGCGCGAGAAGGTGACGCACCGTCGATCCGCTCGGCCCGGCCGGCTCGTCCAGCTCGATCGCCCCCTCCTCGTACGCGACCAGGACGGCGTACGCGGCGAGCGGCTTGGTGACCGAGGCCAGCGGGAAGCGCCGGTCGACAGGACCGTGGGCACCGAGGACCGTGCCGTCGCCGCGCACCACCCCCGCCGCAGCGGTGGGAACCGGCCAGTTTTCGATCAACGCGAGGCTCTGCAAGGACATGCCGTCGAGACTAAGCCGCTCAGAGCTTGAGAATCATCGTGGGGTCCGGCTTGTGGACGAAGCCGAGGGAGACGTAGAGCGGCTCGGCCTCCGGGGACGCGGTCAGCATGACCTGACCGGCGCCCCGCTCACGGAACCACGCCAGCAGTTCGTCCATGCACGCGCGCGCGTAGCCGCGCCGACGCGCGTCCGGGTCGGTGGCGACGCTGAAGACGTACCCGGCCACGCCGTGCGGATTGACCGCCTTCCCGATCCGGTAGTCGACCGTCCCGACCACCAGTGCCGCCAGCGTCCCCGGCCGGTCCGGGTGGTCGACGACGAAGGCCGCGAAGTCCCCGTCGGCCTCGGCCAGCCTCCCCCGCAGCGACGGCAGCGCCTCCGTGTGCCACGCTGTGGAGCCGTCCCCGCCCGGCAGCGCGTCGATCATCACCTGGCGCAGCCGCAGTACTTCTTCGGCGTCCTCGGTCGTGGCACGGCGTACGAGACTCATGCACCGCACGTTAGCGATCGCACCCGAGAGCCGTCCCGCCGATTTCTTACCGGTTCCGCTTGCTTAGAGTGCACTCCAAGGCCATAGCGTTGGGGTCATGACGGTGATGGAGACCACAGGTACCAGGACCGACAGCTGCGCGGCTCCGCCGCACCCCCACCGGCGCCCGGCGGGACAGGACAGCTACACGATCAGCGAGGTCGTCGACTTCACCGGCCTGACCGCGCACACCCTGCGTTGGTACGAGCGCATCGGGCTGATGCCGCACATCGACCGCTCGCACACCGGCCAGCGTCGCTACAGCAACCGCGACCTCGACTGGCTCGACCTCGTCGGCAAGCTCCGGCTCACCGGCATGCCGGTCGCCGACATGGTGCGCTACGCGGAACTGGTGCGGGAGGGCGACCACACGTTCACCGAACGGTTCGAGCTCCTGGAGACGACCCGCCGGGATGTTCTGTCCCGGATCGCGGAGCTCCAGGACACGCTCGCCGTGCTCGACCGGAAGATCAGCTTCTACGCCGATGCCGGTCGCACCTATGAAACGGAGAAGGCAGGATGACGGACAGCACGATCCCGACCGCACGGCTCGGCGACACCGGTCCCGAGGTCGGCGCCCAGGGACTCGGCTGCATGGGCATGAGTTTCGCGTACGGCCCCACGGACGCGAAGGAGTCCCGGGCCACCCTGGAGCGGGCCCTGGAACTCGGCATCACGCTCTACGACACGGCGGACGCCTACGGCAACGGGGAGAACGAGAAGTTCCTGTCCCCGTTCTTCAAGGCCCACCGCGACGAGGTCGTGATCGCCACCAAGTTCGCCCTGTCGATCCCTCCGGAGGACCCGACCCGGCGGATCATCCGCAACGACCCGCCGTACATCCGCCAGGCCGTCGAGGCGAGCCTGAAGCGCCTCGACGTCGACGCGATCGACCTCTACTACATGCACCGGCGCGATGTGCACGTGCCGATCGTGGAGTCCGTCGGCACCATGGCCGAGCTGGTGCGCGAGGGCAAGGTCAAGCACCTGGGCCTGAGCGAGGTCACCGCCGCGGAGCTGCGTGCGGCGCAGGCGGTGCACCCCATCGCCGCCGTGCAGTCGGAGTGGTCCCTGTTCAGCCGTGACATCGAGGCCAAGGTGGTCCCGGCGGCCCGCGAGCTGGGCGTGGCGCTCGTGCCGTACTCGCCGCTCGGCCGTGGCTTCCTCACGGGGTCCTTCAC
Organism: Streptomyces canus; assembly: GCF_030816965.1. Taxonomy (NCBI): domain Bacteria; kingdom Bacillati; phylum Actinomycetota; class Actinomycetes; order Kitasatosporales; family Streptomycetaceae; genus Streptomyces; species Streptomyces canus. Next base: position 3,136,490 of record NZ_JAUSYQ010000002.1, on the reverse strand, counting down.
CAACGCCGACAAGGACCTCACCGCCGACGACTTCCGCCGCCAGCAGCCCCGCTTCACGGGCGAGAACGCGGCGGCGAACGCGGCCCTGCTGGAGCCGATCCGTACCGTCGCCGAGGCCCACGGCGTCTCCCTGGGCCAGATCGCCCTGGCCTGGGTCCAGCAACAGACGACGGTGCACGACCTCCCGGTGATCCCGATCCCGGGCACCCGTAAGCCCGCCAGGGTGGAGGAGAACGCGGCGGCGACGGGCATCGAGCTCACCAAGGAGGAGCTGGAGCTCCTGGAGCCGATCGCGGCACAGGTGGCGGGCGACCGGTACGCGGACATGCGGTTCTCGTCCGCGGGCCGGGAGTGAGCTAGAGCTCCGCCAGCAACTCCGCCTTCTTCACGGAGAACTCCTCGTCGGTGACCAGGCCTGCCTGGTGCAGTTCTCCGAGGTGGCGGATGCGCTCGGCGATGTCGGCGGGGTCCCGGCGCGGTGCGGTCACGGCCGGGACCGCCGCCGCGGGCCCTCGTTGGCGTACGGCCGCCAGGACCGCCGCCGCGAACGGCAGCGACTCATGGACCGGCCCGTACCCGAGCCCGAACACCACCGCCGCCGGATCCTGATCCGCCTGCACCGGCCCCGGCTCCCCGCGCAGCAGCCGCAGATGCCCCTCGAAGACCTCCGGCGACCGCCACTCCACCCCGGTCAGCTCGGACACCGGGAAACTCTGGTCGCCGGCTTTCCACTTCGCCGAGGACGCTCCCGTCCAGAACCACCGGAAGTGCACGGTACGGCCGTCGAAGGACGCCTTCCCGTCGTACGCCTTGAACTGCAACGGCACCTCGGGCGCCGGCACGAGGAATCGTTCGGCCGGCTCGTCGTCCTCCTTCAGGAGCGTGCGCAACTCGTCCGCGTAGTACTCGGCGAGCGTCTCCTTGTCGCCCGGCAGCACCAGCCGGTACGGATCGCACCCTTCCTTCAGCTGCCCCGCCGCCGCCTCCATGAGCGGATCCGCCCCCGGTCGCGGCTCGGCGTGCAACACCACCGTGCCCCGCTTGCCGGGAGTCAGCGTCACCCCGGAGATCGCCTCCAGGGGGATGCGCCGCTCTCCCAGCGCCTGGAAGAGCTTCGGTGTTCGAATCCCCCGTTCGTAGCGGATGAGCACGGAGTCGGACTCGAACTCCCAGGCGGCATGAAATCCGGCCAGTACGTCACCCATGCGGGTCATCGTATTCGGCACGAGCTCCTTCGTCCCCTCCTCGCGCAGACCGCACTTCCTGCAGTCTCTACGCGCGTCCGGCCGTGGCCGTGCCGGACAAACCGGCGCGGCAGGCTTCGTCCTCGTGGGCGCAGTACACCGAGCGGTATGCGCCAATGCCGATCTCGGCGAAGTTGAGCAGGCTCTCCGTTCCGGGCTCGAAGTAACCGGCGTGACCGTCCGCACCTCGCGCGGACAGCACACGCGCGCCGAACGCGGAGGACACCGGGTCGGCGCCGTGGCCGAGCCCGCCGACCTCCATGTACGGCACGTCCTGGATCCAGTCGTCGGCGTCCCGCATCGCCCACACATGCGCGGTGGTGCGCAGATGGGAGGCGTTGGCGACCCGCATCCCGGGGCTGCCGGCCACCGCGATGTCGGCCACCCGGTCGGGCAGCGTGTGCGCGGCCACCCCGCACACCACGGAGCCGTAGCTGTGGCAGAACAGGGAGACCGGCGAGCTGCCGGGCAGTGCGCGCACCAGCGCGTTCAGCCGGACGGCGCCGGTCTCGGCGCGCATCGCGGTGGCCGAGTCGATGCCGAGTCCGGCGGGTGCCGTGTAGTCGGCCCAGGCGATCACCGCCGTACGCGTGGCGGGGCTCGCCTCACGTTCGGCCTGGTAAAGGGCCTTGGCCATGCCGACCGGAGCGGAGTAACCGCGGCTGGTGCGCTGGAAGGTGAGCAGGTTGGTGTCGACGCCGGGCACGACGAGGGAGATCCGCTCCGCCGTGCCGAGATCGCCGAAGACCTCGGCGACCCGGCCGGAGCCCTCGGGGTCGAAGGCGAGGATGTGGCGCTCCGGGGCCGTCAGCGACTCGAAGCGGTGCATACGGCGGCCCGCCTCCTGCTGACCTGACGGCGTGAGCCGGGTGTCGTGCATGCGGGTGCGCTCGACGGCACGGGCCTGCAGGAGCGCGAGGCGGTTGGCCTGGTAGCGCAGCTTGACGGGGGCGCCGTTCATGTTGCCGACCGCGAGCGGGTAGCGCTGGGCGAGGCGGACCCGCTCCTGGGAGGTGAGCGACGCGAAGAAGCGCGTGAGCTGGGCGGGGGCGGTGTCGGGGTCGGGCAGCGGGTATCCGTGCAGGCGACCGTGCGCCCAGGACTCGAGCGAGGCCTGGAGCGGCGTGGCCTCCCTCTGGTTGCGCAGCGCGGTCCAGCCGGTGGTCGCCAGCATCACGAACACCACGGCCAGCGCGAGCAGTGCGCGCCAGACGTTGAGTTGCGGGGAGGTGTCGAAGGAAGTCACTGAAAGGACACACTAGGAGAACGGGACGGTCTCGGGTTAATCCAGTGACGGGGATCACGTTTTGGTGTAAGGGAACCACTTGCCGGTCAGCGCGGGACCGAGCAGTTCCAGGTGCGAGACCGTCAACGCGCGCATGGCCTCCAGACTGCACTCCCCGTCGGTCAGCCACTGCCGTTCCGTCACCCGCATCACACCGCTGAAGACGGCCACCAGCAGCCTGGGTCGCGGGTCGGTGGCCGCGTCGAGGCCCTCGCGTTCGGCGAGCACGCGCGTGAGCACCTCCTCGACCTCCGCCGAGCGCCGCAGATGGGCGGCGAGCAGGACGGGCGTCGACTCGATCACCTGGTACATGGCCAGGAACCGTGCCACCGGCACGACCGACTCGACGACCTCGTGCAGGGTGTCCCAGCCTTCCAGCACGGCCTGCCGCAGCGCCTCCAGCGGGGGTTCGTGCGACGGACGCGCGCGTACGGCGTCGACGAAGCGCGTCACCGTCATCTCGTCGAGCGCCAGCGCCGCATCCTCCTTGCCGGCGAAGTACCGGAAGAAGGTGCGCTGCGAGACCCCGACGGCGTCGGCGATGTCGTCGACGGTCGTCCGCTCGTAGCCCTCGGTGGTGAAGAGCTCGATGGCGACCCGCAGCAATGCCTCTCGGGTGCGCTGCTTCTTGCGTTCGCGGAGTGATTCCATTGATGTCAGTTACCGACTTGTGAACTGGTTTGTCAATTGTCAGTGGCTGTCATTAGCCTCGATCGCATGACTAGTCAGACGATCGACACGACGGGACCGGGGGACGGGGCGTCATCGGCCTCGTCGGATCAGCCGCCCGCCTCGGGGCTGCGCGGCCACCCTTGGCTCACCCTGCTGACCGTGGCCGTCGGGGTCATGATGGTGGCCCTCGACGGCACCATCGTGGCCATCGCCAACCCGGCCATCCAGGCCGACCTCAAGGCGAGCTTCGCGGACGTCCAGTGGATCACCAACGGCTACTTCCTCGCGCTGGCGGTCGCCCTGATCACCGCGGGCAAGCTCGGTGACCGCTTCGGCCACCGCCAGACCTTCCTGATCGGTGTCGTTGGCTTCGCCGCCGCCTCGGGTGCGATCGGTCTGTCCGGCAGCATCGCCGCGGTCGTCCTCTTCCGCGTCTTCCAGGGACTGTTCGGCGCCCTGCTGATGCCGGCCGCGCTCGGTCTGCTGCGGGCCACCTTCCCGGCCGAGAAGCTCAACATGGCCATCGGCATCTGGGGCATGGTCATCGGCGCCTCCACCGCCGGCGGCCCGATCCTCGGCGGTGTCCTGGTCGAACATGTCAACTGGCAGTCGGTGTTCTTCATCAACGTGCCGGTGGGTGTCCTCGCCCTCGTCCTCGGCGTGCTGATCCTGCTCGACCACCGCGCCGAGAACGCCCCGCGCTCCTTCGACATCCTGGGCATAGCCCTGCTGTCCGGCGCCATGTTCTGCCTGGTGTGGGCGCTCATCAAGGCCCCGACCTGGGGCTGGGGCGACGGACTGACCTGGACCTTCATCGCCGTGTCCCTCGTGGGATTCGTCCTGTTCGCCGTCTGGGAGACGAAGGTCAAGGAGCCGCTGATCCCACTCGCGCTGTTCCGCTCGGTGGCACTGTCGGCGGGTGTGGTCCTCATGGTCCTGATGGCGATCGCGTTCATGGGCGGCCTGTTCTTCGTGACCTTCTATCTGCAGAACGTGCACGGTATGAGCCCGATCGACGCCGGTCTCCACCTGCTCCCGCTCACCGGGATGATGATCGTGGGCTCCCCGCTCGCGGGCGCCATGATCACCAAGTTCGGCCCGCGGGTGCCCCTGGCCGGCGGCATGGCGTCCGTCGCGATCGCCATGTTCGGGATGTCGACGCTGGAGACGGACACCGGCAGCGCCGTGATGTCGCTCTGGTTCGCCCTGCTGGGTCTCGGCCTCGCGCCCGTGATGGTGGGCGCCACCGAGGTCATCGTGGGCAACGCGCCGATGGAGCTCTCCGGCGTGGCCGGCGGTCTCCAGCAGGCCGCGATGCAGATCGGCGGCAGCCTCGGTACGGCCGTCCTCGGCGCCGTGATGGCCTCCAAGGTGGACGGCGACCTCGCGGCCAACTGGAAGGACGCGGGTCTGCCGGCGCTCACGCCGACCCAGCTGGACCAGGCGTCCGAGGCGGTCCAGGTGGGCGTGGCCCCGGTCGCCAAGGGGACCCCGGAGGCGATCGTCGCGAAGATCACCGACGTCGCCCACGACACCTTCATCTCCGGCATGAGCCTGGCGTCCCTGGTCGCCGCCGGGGTCGCGGTGGTGGCGGTGTTCGTCGCCCTGCTCACCAAGCGCGGCGAGAACGCGGAGGCGGGCGCGGGCGTGGGCCACATCTGACGCCCGCCATCCGGGAACTGACGGGGCTTCAGTGTTCTTCGCCTATCAGGGTGAAGAGGCTAAAGATTTCTCGCCCTCGGTACGCGCCGCAGGTCACAGTGGGTCAAGTCCTCCGCACGGCATGGGAGGACGGACGGCGCTGCGGCGCGCTGCCGGAGGGGGGTGGCGCGCCGCAAGGCCGGAGGATTAACCGCTGCGCCGGGGGTACTCGCATCGTTGAACCCGAGACGAACCCAACCAATCAAGGGTGTCAGGGAGTTGATGATGGCGGGCTTCGGACACGGAACGCGCAGGTACCCCCGATCACGTGGCCGGACGTGGTCACGGACCGGGCCGGATCGCGCGACGCTCGGAATCATCGGAGTCATCTGCGCGATCGCCGGATTCTTCGTGCTGGGGATCATCCTCGGCCCCGTGGCGATCGTCTGCGGCTGGCTCGCCATGGGCCGCACCTGGTCGGGCGGCAACCGTGCCTGGCCTGCTCTGGTCGCCTTCGTACTGGGCGCCATCGACACGCTCCTGGCGATCATCTGGCTCGTCGGAGCGGCCACCCCGGGCAGCGGGTTGTTCTGACCCGGGGCGCGTGAGGGAAGGGCCCCCGGTGGGACGACCGGGGGCCCGCTCTCGCTCTGCCGATGCAGGTGCGCGGCGCTGAGAAGCATCGCCGGCGTCCGCGGGCGAGACGCCCCACGCTCGGGCGGCCTCGCGCGGCTCCGTGCTTCGGGCCGGTGGTCCGCGGCCGTGGTTGCGGTGGCCCAGGTCTGCGCGCTCGTTCACGCCGACCGGGGTTCGGACGTCGTGTCGTGGCGGTGGGGCAGCCCGTCGGGATGCGCCGGGACGATGTCGCGCGCTCGGGTGGTCTCAGGCGGCTCTGTGGTTCGGGGCGGTGGGCCGTGGCCGGGGTGGCGGGGAATCCCCGCCTGGATGTCCCCGGAGCGTGCCGGTCTGCCACGGCGACAACCCGGTGCCCCACCTGCGTCTGCGAGCCAGGGCCTCCGTCAGCCGCCGACGGATGTCTTCCGCAGGGCCTGGACCTCCGCGCGCAGTGCCCGTACTTCCTCCGTCAGGGCCTGGATCGCCTCCGTCTGCCGGCGTTCCTCCACGTCGTCCTTCTCGAACCGCTCGATGAACCAGGCGGCGATGTTCGCGGTCACCACACCCAGCAGGGCGATCCCGGAGAGCATCAGCCCGACCGCGACCATCCGGCCCAGTCCGGTGGTCGGGGCGTGGTCGCCGTAGCCCACGGTCGTCATGGTCGTGAAGGACCACCACACCGCGTCACCCAACGTGCGGATGTTCCCGTTCGGCGCGTCCCGTTCCACCGACAGCACCGCCAGCGACCCGAACATCAGCAGCCCCACGACCGCCCCGGCCACATACGTCGTCACCCGGATCTGCGAGGCCATCCGCGCCCGCTGCCCCACCAGCAGCAGGGTGGAGACGAGGCGCAGCAGCCGCAGCGGCTGTATGAGCGGCAGCACCACGGCACACAGGTCCATCCAGTGCTGCCGTACGAATCCGCGCCGGTCCCGCGAGAGCGACAACCGCACGAGGTAGTCGACGGCGAAGACCCCCCACACCACCCACTCGACCGCCGTGCACACCGCCGTCAACGACCGTCCCGCCGAGGCGTCCACGATCGGCACGGCATAGGCGACGGCGAACAGCACCGCGAGCGCCAGTAGGGGCCGCTGGGTGTGCTGTTCCCAACGGACCTGCGCCGACTGTTCCTTCATGACCGCATCGTAAGGAAACGGTGAAGGGCGGTGGAGCCGCAGCTCCACCGCCCTTCACCCGTTCCGGCCGAGCGCAGCGGTTACGCGTCGCCGCCCGCGGCCCCCGGGTCCGCCGCCGAGACGTCCAGCAGCTGGTACCGGTCGATCGCCTGCTTCAGCACCGAACGGTCCACCTTCCCCTCCCGCGCCAGCTCCGTCAGCACACCCACCACGATCGACTGGGCGTCGATGTGGAAGAACCGCCGCGCCGCACCCCGGGTGTCCGCGAAGCCGAACCCGTCCGCTCCCAGCGACTGGTACGTGCCCGGTACCCACCGCGCGATCTGGTCGGGAACCGCGCGCATCCAGTCGGACACCGCCACGAACGGCCCCTGCGCCCCGGCCAGCTTCCGCGTCACGTACGGCACCCGCTGCTCCTCCTCCGGGTGCAGCAGGTTGTGCTCCTCGCAGGCCACGGCCTCGCGCCGCAGTTCGTTCCAGGAGGTGGCCGACCAGACGTCCGCCTTGACGTTCCAGTCCTCGGCGAGGAGCTTCTGCGCCTCGACCGCCCAGGGCACGGCCACACCCGACGCCATGATCTGCGCCGGAATCGACCCCGAGGTGGCCTCGGAGAAGCGGTAGACGCCCTTGAGGATGCCCTCGACGTCGACGTTCTCCGGCTCGGCCGGGTGCTGGATGGGCTCGTTGTAGACGGTGAGGTAGTAGAAGACGTCCTCGCTGTCCGGGCCGTACATCCGGCGCAGACCGTCCTGCACGATGTGCGCGATCTCGAACCCGAACGCCGGGTCGTACGCCACACAGCCCGGGTTGGTCGAGGCGAGCAGCTGCGAGTGCCCGTCCGCGTGCTGCAGCCCCTCACCGGTCAGAGTCGTACGGCCCGCGGTCGCACCCAGCACGAAACCGCGCGCCAGCTGGTCCGACATCTGCCAGAACTGGTCACCGGTGCGCTGGAAACCGAACATCGAGTAGAAGACGTACACCGGGATCAGCGGCTCGCCGTGCGTGGCGTACGCCGAACCCGCCGCGATCAGCGACGCCGTGCAGCCCGCCTCCGAGATGCCGTCGTGCAGCATCTGCCCGGTCGGGGACTCCTTGTACGCGAGCAGCAGTTCACGGTCGACCGACTCGTACTGCTGCCCGAGCGGGTTGTAGATCTTCGCGCTCGGGAAGAACGAGTCCATGCCGAAGGTGCGGTACTCGTCCGGCGCGATCAGCACGAACCGCTTGCCGAGTTCCTTGTCCCGCATGAGGTCCTTGAGCAGTCGTACGAACGCCATGGTCGTGGCGATCGACTGCTGACCCGAGCCCTTCTTCACGGTCGCGTACGTCTTGTCGTCCGGCAGCGCGAGCGGCTTGGAGCGCACGACTCGCGTGGGGACGTAACCGCCGAGACCCAGCCGGCGGTCGTGCATGTACTGGATCTCCTCCGAGTCCCGGCCCGGGTGGTAGTAGGGCGGCGGGCCCGACTCCAGCTCCTTGTCGGAGATCGGCAGGTGCAGCCGGTCGCGGAAGCCCTTGAGGTCGGCGACCGTCAGCTTCTTCATCTGGTGCGTGGCGTTGCGGCCCTCGAAGTTGGGTCCCAGCGTCCAGCCCTTGACGGTCTTGGCGAGGATGACCGTCGGCTGGCCCTTGTGCTCGACGGCCGCCTTGAACGCCGCGTAGATCTTCTTGTGGTCGTGACCGCCGCGGCCCAGGTGCAGGATCTGGTCGTCGGTCATGCCCTCGACCATCGCGCGCAGGCGCTGGTCGTCGCCGAAGAAGTGATCGCGGATGTAGGCGCCGGACTCGGTGGCGTAGGTCTGGAACTGGCCGTCCGGGGTGGTGTTCATCCGGTTGACGAGGATGCCGTCGCGGTCCTGCGCGAGCAGCGGGTCCCAGGTGCGGTCCCAGATCAGCTTGATCACGTTCCAGCCGGCGCCCCGGAAGACCGACTCCAGCTCCTGGATGACCTTGCCGTTGCCGCGCACCGGGCCGTCGAGGCGCTGGAGGTTGCAGTTGACGACGAAGGTCAGGTTGTCCAGGCCCTCGCGCGCGGCGATGGTCAGTTGGCCGAGCGACTCCGGCTCGTCCATCTCACCGTCGCCGAGGAACGCCCAGACATGGGACTTGGACGTGTCGGCGATCTCGCGCGCCTGCATGTAACGGTTCATCCGCGCCTGGTAGATCGCGCCGATCGGGCCGAGGCCCATCGACACGGTCGGGAACTCCCAGAAGTCCGGCATCAGCCGCGGGTGCGGGTACGAGGACAGGCCGTGCGGGGCCTTCGACTTCTCCTGGCGGAACCCGTCGAGGTTGTCCTCGGTGAGGCGGTCCAGCAGGAACGCGCGCGCGTAGATGCCCGGGGAGGCGTGGCCCTGGAAGAAGACCTGGTCGCCGCCGTCGCCCTCGTCCTTGCCACGGAAGAAGTGGTTGAAGCCGACGTCGTAGAGGGACGCGGAGGAGGCGAAGGTGGCGATGTGGCCGCCGACGCCGATACCGGGACGCTGGGCACGCGAGACCATCACGGCCGCGTTCCACCGGGTGGCGTTCAGGATCTTCCGCTCGATCTCCTCATTGCCCGGGAAGAACGGCTCCGCCCTGGTGGGGATCGTGTTGACGTAGTCCGTGCTGCGCATCTCCGGCACGGCCACGCGCTTCTCGCGGGCCCGCTCGATGAGCCGCAGCATCAGATAGCGGGCTCGCTCCCGGCCGCGCTGGTCCACGGCGGCGTCGAGGGAGTCGAGCCACTCCTGGGTTTCCTCGGGATCGAAGTCAGGAACCTGACTCGGAAGGCCGCCAATGATGATCGGGTTGCGATCGGATCCGGAAGCCACGCTGTTCCTTACCTGTCAGAGGGCCGTATTTCTGTATGTCTGCACCGCTCCCCATCGTGTACCTCGGGGGGCCAAACGTCATCTCTACTCCGTGGTAACCCGGGGTTCCTCGCCCGGGTATGGTTCCCAAACACGCAAAGAGGGCAGAAAGGTGTGGCATGTGTCACGACGCGACCGCGATGATGTGCCTTAAGTTGCGTCGACACGTTCCGGAACGTCACCGTTTCGGCGGTCTGAAACGCCGGGTACTTGCGCGATCCGTCCCGCCCGTGTGGACTACGGCCAATGCTTCGCGCACGCGCGTGGCTGAGACAATCATCAAGACATGATCAGGAGGCAACCCGTGAGCGCGACCGCGGACCACGCGGAGACGAGCCCTGCCGTGAGGCTGGGGTTCCAGCCCGAGCAGGTGGTCCAGGAGATCGGCTACGACGACGACGTAGACCAGGAACTCCGCGAGGCCATCGAGCAAGTCATCGGCAGCGACCTTGTGGACGAGGATTACGACGACGTCGCCGATGCCGTGGTGCTCTGGTTCCGTGACGAGGACGGCGACCTGACCGATGTGCTGGTGGACGCCACCACGTACATCGAGGAGGGCGGCTCGATCCTGCTGCTGACGCCGAAGACCGGCCGGGACGGCTACGTGGAGCCGAGCGACATCTCCGAAGCCGCGACGACGGCAGGCCTGTCCGCCTCCAAGAGCGTCAGTGTGGGCAAGGACTGGAGCGGCAGCCGGCTGGTGACGCCCAAGGCGGCCAAGTCCAAGAAGTAGCCCTGTGGGACCGGACGGGCCGGCGTGACCGGCCCGTCCGCATACCCGTGATGATCGCTGCGTAGGGTGGCTGCGTCACTCGAACAGCCTCCCGAAGGGACATCCACGCGATGGCGATCCAGGTCGGCGAAAAGGCCCCCGACTTCGAGCTCAAGGACAACCACGGCCGGGCCGTGAAGCTGTCCGACTTCCGCGGCAGCAAGAACGTCGTGCTGCTCTTCTACCCCTTCGCCTTCACCGGCGTGTGCACCGGTGAGCTGTGCGAACTGCGTGACAACCTGCCGCAGTTCTCCGACCGCGACACCCAGCTGCTCGCCGTCTCCAACGACTCCATCCACACCCTGCGCGTCTTCGCCGAGCAGGAGAGCCTGGAGTATCCGCTGCTGAGCGACTTCTGGCCGCACGGCGAGGTCTCCCGCGCCTACGGTGTCTTCGCCGAGGACAAGGGCTGCGCGGTGCGCGGCACCTTCGTCATCGACAAGGAGGGCGTGGTCCGCTGGACCGTCGTCAACGCCCTGCCGGACGCCCGTGACCTGAACGAGTACGTCAAGGCGCTCGACACCCTGTGATTGTCCGCCTCCAGGGACTGCGTGGTTCGGGAACCCGTCACTAGGATCGAATCGTTGATCCGGCAGCATCACAACCAGCAAACCTATGGAGGACTCGTGGGAGTCAGCCTCAGCAAGGGCGGCAACGTATCGCTGACCAAGGAGGCCCCGGGCCTGACCGCGGTCATCGTCGGTCTGGGGTGGGACGTCCGCACCACGACCGGCACCGACTTCGACCTGGACGCCAGCGCACTGCTGCTGAACTCGGCAGGCAAGGTCGCCAGCGACGCCAACTTCGTCTTCTTCAACAACCTCAAGAGCGCGGACGGCTCCGTCGAGCACACCGGCGACAACATCACCGGTGAGGGCGAGGGCGACGACGAGCAGATCAAGGTCAACCTCGCCGCGGTCCCGGCCGACGTCGACAAGATCGTCTTCCCGGTCTCGATCTACGACGCCGAGAACCGCCAGCAGTCCTTCGGCCAGGTGCGCAACGCGTTCATCCGCGTCGTGAACCAGGCCGGCGAGGCGGAGATCGCCCGCTACGACCTCTCCGAGGACGCCTCCACCGAGACCGCCATGGTCTTCGGCGAGCTCTACCGCAACGGCGCCGAGTGGAAGTTCCGCGCCATCGGCCAGGGCTACGCCTCGGGTCTGCGCGGGATCGCCCAGGACTTCGGCGTCAACGTCTAGTACCTGTCCCATGGGCAGGCCCTCGGACCGGCCCCGGCTCTCTTCGTCCGGCGCCGCACCGTTTGCGTGCGGCGCCGGACGTGCAGGACAAGCACAGAAGCACACTCTCGGGGAGGGAACAGCACATGGGCGTCACGCTCGCCAAGGGAGGGAACGTCTCCCTGTCCAAGGCCGCCCCCAACCTCACCCAGGTGATGGTCGGACTCGGCTGGGACGCGCGCTCCACCACCGGAGCCGACTTCGACCTCGACGCCAGCGCCCTGATGTGCAGCAACGGGCGGGTCCTGGGTGACGAGTACTTCGTCTTCTACAACCAGCTCAAGAGCCCGGACGGCTCGGTCGAGCACACCGGCGACAACCTCACCGGTGAGGGCGAGGGCGACGACGAGTCGATCCTGGTCGACCTCTCCAAGGTGCCGGACCGGTGCGACAAGATCGTCTTCCCGGTGTCGATTCATGACGCCGACAACCGCGGCCAGACCTTCGGCCAGGTCAGCAACGCCTTCATCCGTGTGGTCAACCAGGCCGACGGCCAGGAACTGGCCCGCTACGACCTCTCCGAGGACGCCTCCACCGAGACCGCGATGATCTTCGGCGAGCTCTACCGCTACCAGGGCGAGTGGAAGTTCAGGGCGGTGGGGCAGGGGTACGCGTCGGGCCTCAGGGGCATCGCTCTCGACTTCGGAGTCAACGTCTCGTAACGCGATATGAGCAAAAGCCGGGGCAGGGTGGGGCCTCGAGGGCGCCCGACTACACTTCGCTTCAAAGTTTCGTAAAGCCGAGTGCGGCACGGGGGAATCCCGTACACGTACGGATTGGGTAGCCAGTGGTTCTCAAAACCTTCGGCTGGTCGTTCGCGGTCACCGCGCTCGGCTTGGTCGCTGCGGTCCTCTACGGGGGGTGGGAGGGCTTCGGTGTCGTGGCGATCCTCTCCATCCTCGAGATCTCCCTGTCGTTCGACAACGCGGTGGTCAACGCCGGAATCCTGAAGAAGATGAACGCCTTCTGGCAGCGCATCTTCCTCACGGTCGGTGTCCTGATCGCCGTGTTCGGCATGCGGCTGGTCTTCCCCGTCGTGATCGTCGCGATCAGCGCCAAGATGGGGCCCATCGAGGCGGTCGACCTCGCCCTCAACAACAAGGACCACTACCAGGAGCTGGTGACCGACGCGCACCCGGCGATCGCCGCGTTCGGTGGCATGTTCCTGCTGATGATCTTCCTTGACTTCATCTTCGAGGACCGGGACATCAAGTGGCTGGCCTGGCTGGAGCGGCCGCTGGCCAAGCTCGGCAAGGTCGACATGCTGTCGGTCTGCATCGCGCTGGTCGTCCTGCTGGTCACCGCGTTCACCTTCGCGACCCACGCCCACCAGCACGGCGGCGCGCATGTCGACAAGGCGCAGACCGTCCTGATCTCCGGTATCGCGGGTCTGATCACCTACATGGTCGTCGGGGGCCTGTCCGGCTACTTCGAGGACAAGCTCGAAGAGGACGAGGAACGCGAGCACGAGGAGGAGGAACAGGCCGAGCGCGAGGGCAAGCCCAAGTCGGCGGTCCTGATGGCCGGCAAGGCCGCGTTCTTCATGTTCCTCTACCTGGAGGTTCTCGACGCCTCGTTCTCGTTCGACGGCGTGATCGGCGCGTTCGCCATCACCAACGACATCGTCCTGATGGCGCTGGGCCTCGGCATCGGCGCGATGTACGTCCGGTCCCTGACCGTGTACCTGGTCCGCCAGGGCACCCTCGACGACTACGTCTACCTGGAGCACGGAGCCCACTACGCGATCGGCGCCCTCGCGGTGATCCTCATGGTCACCATCCAGTACGAGATCCACGAGATCATCACCGGTCTCGTCGGTGTCCTCCTGATCGGCTGGTCCTTCCTGTCCTCCGTACGCCGCAACAGGGCACTGGCGGCCGCCGAGGGAAAAGCCGAGGGCTCGGACGAGAAGACTGAGGTCTCGTCCGGGGTGTGACACCCTTCCTGGTGAGGAACGCTCTGAGCGGGGCGGCCGGCCTCCGGCCGCCCCGCCGGTTTCTCCAAAGTGAACATGGGGGCGGGAATGGGCTTCTTGGACGGACTCCGGGGCGGCCGCGAGGTCGACTTCGACTCGGGCAGCGCGGCCAGCAACGCGATCGAACTGACCAAGCGGCACAACCGGGTCTCGCTCACCAAGCAGGGCGCGGCGACCGGGAACCTCCGTGTCAACCTGACCTGGCGGATGCGGACCTCCGACATCGGGGGCTCACAGCGGGAGTCGCTGCTGCGGCACCCCTTCAAGGCGCTCAAGCCGCCGGAGGTCCTCGGGCACAGCCAGAGCATGGTCAACGTCGACCTCGACCTGGGGTGCCTGTACGAGCTGGCCGACGGCACGAAGGGCGTCGTCCAGCCGCTCGGCGGCCTGCTGGGGGACGTCAACGCGCCGCCGTACGTGAAACTCAGCGGGGACGACCGGTTCGGGTCGGCGTCCGGCGAGACGATGTACGTCAACCTCGATCACCGCGACCAGATCAAGCGGCTGCTGGTCTTCGTGTACATCTACGACCAGACGCCGGCGTTCGACCGTACGCACGCCATCGTGACGCTGTACCCGAGCAATGGGCCGCGGATCGAGATAGGTCTCGACGAGCGGCACCCTCAGGCCCGGTCCTGTGCGGTGGTGATGATCGAGAACGTCAAGGGCGAGCTCATCGTGCGGCGTGAGGTGCAGTTCGTGTACGGGTTCCAGGGCGAGCTGGACCGGCTGTACGGCTGGGGGCTTCAGTGGGGGCGGGGTTACAAGGCGAAGGCGGACCGGTGAGGGCCGTTACCGTCCGATGAACTGCGGCCCCTGGGGAGGCATACGGAACTCCGCCGCAGCAGGTACCGGAGTCACCGGTTGCGGGTAGCCGTACCCCGACGCCGGTACGGGGGCTGTCGCCGGAGTCGCCTGCTGGGGGTAGCCGTAGGCCGGCTGCGTGGGGACCGAGGCGGCCGACTGGGCCGGTTGCTCCGGGGGCAGGGGGAACGACGTGGCCTCGGGCTGGGACGGGGTCTCCGCGGAGTCGGACTCGTCGACCACGATGCCGAAGTCGGTGGCCAGTCCCTGGAGGCCCTCCGCGTAGCCCTCGCCCAGGGCGCGGAACTTCCAGCCCTCGCCGCGGCGGTACAGCTCGCCGCAGATCAGGGCGGTCTCCTCGCCCGTCTCGGGCTTGATGTCGAAGTGGAGCAGCGGCTCGCCGTCGGCGACCGAGGCGTCGTACAACAGGATGCGCAGGCCTTGCACGCGGCCGAAGGTGGCGTTGTCCACCGACGCTTCGTCCACCGACGCGACCAGGAGAATCTGGCTGACCTCGGGCTCGACACCGGCCAGATCTGTCTGGATCGTGTCGGTGGGACCCTCGGCGACGCGCTTCTTGCCGAGGAGCCAGACCTTCCCGGAGGGGTGCCGGGGCTGGTTGTAGAAGACGAAGTCCTCGTCGGATCGCACACGACCGTCGGGGCCGAGGAGGAGCGCCGAGGCATCGACGACCGGGACCCCCTGCCCGGGCGCCCAGCGCAGCACGGCACGTACCGTGGTGGCTTCCAGCGGGACGTTCGACCCTTTCAGCATGGCGTGCGTCATGCGGTCATCCTGCCCTCTCGGTCCTGGTCACGACAACGCGGGGGTGCGGGGCACCGGTTCATGTCGTACCGGTGTCGACAAGGTCGTGTTTGTCTGCGTTACCTGAAATTCATGCCCGGTGGGAACCTCAGACATGGGTACCTACGTACTATTACCGGCCACCTGTGAACGGTTCACAGGCGGCACAGCCGTCACGGGGGAGTCATATGCGTCATTTCGGGCACATCGCCCCTGAGGTGCGTCAGCGCCTCTTCCACCAGGAGCCCTGCGAGTTCACCGCCGATTCCTCGGCCCGGCTGCTCTCCGCGGCTCTGGGCGCCACGCTCTACAGTCCGGCCACGCGGCCGCGGCTCGCCGACGACATCGTCAAGCAGACCGGACGCGGCGTGGTCTCGATGGTGCTGTGCCTGGAAGACTCGATCGGTGACGACGACGTCGCGGAGGGCGAGGAGAACCTCGTCCGGCAGTTCACGGACCTCGCGGACCGGCAGGTGGACCTGCCACTGCTCTTCATCCGGGTCCGCCACCCCGAGCAGATCCCCGATCTCGTACGACGGCTCGGTCCCGCCGTCCGGCTGCTGTCCGGATTCGTGCTCCCGAAGTTCACCGAGGAACGCGGCATCCCCTTCCTGGAGGCGCTCTCCGCCGCCGAGGTGGCGAGTGGACACCGGCTGTTCGCCATGCCCGTGCTGGAGTCTCCGGAGCTGCTCTACCGCGAGACGCGCGTAGAGACCCTGGAGGGCATCGCGCGCGCGGTCGACAAGTACCGCGACCGGGTCCTGGCGCTGCGCCTCGGCGTCACCGACTTCTGCTCCTCCTACGGCCTGCGCCGCGCCCCCGACATGACCGCCTGGGACGTCCAGATCGTCGCCTCCGTGATCGCCGACGTGGTGAACATGCTGGGCCGCGCCGACGGCACCGGCTTCACCGTGACCGGGCCGGTCTGGGAGTACTTCCGGGTCCAGGAGCGCATGTTCAAGCCGCAGCTGCGCCGTAGCCCCTTCCTGGAGGGACAGGCCGAGGAACTGCGCGAGGCGCTCATCGAGCACGCCATGGACGGCCTGCTGCGCGAGATCACCCTCGACCAGGCCAACGGACTGCTCGGCAAGACCTGCATCCACCCCTCCCACGTGCTGCCCGTGCACGCACTGTCCGTGGTCAGCCACGAGGAGTTCAGTGACGCGCAGGACATCCTGCGGCCCGAGCGCGGCGGCGGCGGGGTGCTGAGGTCGCAGTACACGAACAAAATGAACGAAGTGAAGCCGCATCGCGCCTGGGCCGAACGGACCCTGCTGCGCGCCGAGGTCTTCGGGGTGGCCAACGAGGACATCGGCTTCGTGGAGCTGCTCGCCGCCGGAATCTCCGGCTGACATTCGTGAACACCAAGGGACGCATGAACAAGGCAGTGAACGACCAGGTCTGGTCGGGGACGTGGGTCGCCGACCGGCTCGGCGTCGAACTCGTGGGCGACAGCCGGCTGACCGACCTGCTGGGACTGGCGCTGCGCCGCAACCCCAAGCGGGCCCATCTGCTGGTCTCCAACGTGCTGGGCAAGCACGTCCCGCAGTCGCCGTCGGTGGTCTACGGACAGGGCTTCGCGCTGGGCCGCAGGGTCCGGGACCTGCTGGGCGACGAGGAGGCGGCCCGGGCGGTCGTCCTCGGCTACGCGGAGACGGCGACAGGTCTCGGCCACTCCGTCGCCGACGGCATCGCTCTCGCCCCCTACCTCCACTCCACCCGCCGCCCGGTCCCCGGCGTGGCCCCCGCGGGCGGCTTCGAGGAGTCCCACTCCCACGCCACGTCCCACCTGCTCCTCCCGGAGGACCCCGCGCTCCTCGCCGGCGACGGCCCCCTGGTGCTGGTCGACGACGAGTTCTCGACGGGCAACACGGTCCTGAACACGATCAGGGATCTGCACGAGCGGTATCCGCGGGGCCGGTACGTGGTGGTCGCCCTGGTGGACATGCGGTCGGAGGAGGATGCGAGTCGACTGGACGACTTCGCCGGCGAGATCAACGCGCGGGTGGACCTGGTGGCAGCGGCTTCAGGCACCGTACGCCTGCCCGACGGCGTGCTGGAGAAGGGGCAACATCTGGTCGCCGAGTACGAAAGTGCCGTAGGGGCGCGGGGCTGTGTTGAATCTGCGGCTACCGCCGCGCGGGCGCGACCAGCCCCCACCCGCCCGCACCAGGCAATCAACCGCATAGACCTGTCGTGGCCCCGAGACCTCCCCGACGGCGGCCGTCACGGTTTCACTCCGGCGCACCGAATACGCCTGGAGTCCGCGCTTCCCGCCATGGCCGCAAGGCTCGCCGAGGCCCTCCCGGCAGACGCCCGCCGCGTACACGTCCTCGGCTTCGAAGAGCTGATGTACGCCCCCCTGAGATTCGCCCGCGAACTCGAACAGGTCGCTGAAGGTGTGGAGGTGACCTACTCCACGACCACCCGCTCACCCGTCCTGGCCGTGGACGACCCCGGTTACGCCATCCGCACCCGCCTCGTCTTCCCGGCCCACGACACCCCGGCGGACGGCCCCGGCGACCGCTACGCGTACAACGTCGCCGGAGCAGGTTTCGACACCGTGATCGCCGTCGTCGACGACACCGCCGACACCCCCGAACTGCACGCCCCCGACGGCCTCCTGGCCCAACTCGCCGCGCACACCCGGCAGGTCGTCCTCACCGTCGTCCCCAGCTACACCCCCGAAAGGCCCCCCATGCTCTCCGAGCCCCTCCGCGGCCCCGCCTTCTCCTCGTACGCCCCCGAGGAGGTCGGCTGGCTGCTCCAGGACCTCTCGGACGTCACGCTGGAGGCGCCGACCGAGGAGCGCGAGGAGGCCATCCAGAGCGGTGGCGCGCACTACGCGGAATCGCTGCCGGTGGAGTACCAGCCGAGCGACCAGTACCAGGAGCTGTTCCGGACGGCCCTCCAGGAGTCCTCCGCGAGGCTCGCCCAGGCGGTCGGCGCGGTGACGGAGATCGTGCTCCAGGAGCGCTCGCCCCGCCCCGTCCTGGTCTCCCTCGCCCGCGCCGGCACCCCCGTCGGCGTCCTGATGCGCCGCTGGGCCCA
Organism: Streptomyces canus; assembly: GCF_030816965.1. NCBI lineage: Bacteria > Bacillati > Actinomycetota > Actinomycetes > Kitasatosporales > Streptomycetaceae > Streptomyces > Streptomyces canus. The sequence goes on along the minus strand of NZ_JAUSYQ010000002.1, from coordinate 3,118,389 downwards.
GTTCCGCCACGGCCTCGAACTGCCGCACTACGCGGTCTCGATCGTCCGGGGCCGCGGCATCGACGCCAACGCCCTGCGCTGGCTGGCCGGCCACCACGACCCCGCTGACGTCGTGTTCGTCGACGGCTGGACCGGCAAGGGCGCGATCACGCGTGAACTGGCGGAAGCGATAAAGCAGTTCGAGGCCGAGGGTGGTCCCGTCGGGTTCGACCCGGAGATCGCCGTACTCGCCGACCCGGGCTCGTGCGTGAAGACGTACGGCACCCGCGAGGACTTCCTCATCCCCTCCGCGTGTCTCAACTCCACGGTGTCCGGCCTGATTTCGCGCACGGTCCTGCGTGCGGACCTGGTCGGCCCGGACGACTTCCACGGCGCGAAGTTCTATCGCGAACTCGCCGGCGCGGATATGTCGGTGGAATTCCTGGACGCCGTCGCCGCCCGCTTCCCCGAGGTCGCCGAGGCGGTCGGCGCACAGGTCAAGGAGCTCCTCGCCGGCGACCGGGAGCCCACCTGGGAGGGCTGGGCGGCCGTCGAACGCATCAGTGAGGAGTACGGCATCCACGACGTCAACCTCGTCAAGCCGGGCGTCGGCGAGACCACCCGGGTGCTGCTGCGCCGGGTGCCCTGGAAGATCCTGGCGCGGGCCGGTGCGGGCGCCGACCTGGACCACGTACGCCTGTTGGCCGAGCAGAGAGGTGTCCCGGTGGAAGAGGTCGCCGAACTCCCGTACACCTGCGTGGGGTTGATCCACCCCAAGTACACGCGGGGCGCGACGGGCGCCGACGGCAGGGCGGTGACCCTCTGATGCCGACGCAGCCTCCGGTGCTCGTGGCGAGCGACCTCGACCGTACGCTCATCTACTCCGCCGCCGCCCTGGCGCTCACCATGCCGGACGCGCGGGCGCCGAGGCTGCTCTGCGTCGAGGTGCACGAGAGCAGGCCGCTGTCGTACATGACGGAGACCGCGGCCGGGCTGCTCTCCGAGCTCGGGGACACGGCGGTCTTCGTGCCGACGACGACCCGCACCCGCAAGCAGTACCAGCGCATCAACCTGCCGGGCCCCGCGCCCACTTACGCGATCTGCGCGAACGGCGGCCACCTGCTGGTCGACGGCGTCACCGACCTCGACTGGCACACCCGCGTCACGGCCCGCCTCGCCGACGAGTGCGCACCTCTCGAGGAGATCCGCGCGCACCTCCAGGAGACGGCCGATCCCCTGTGGGTGCGCAAGCACCGGATCGCCGAGGATCTCTTCGTCTACCTCGTCGTCGAGCGTGAACTGCTGCCCGAGGACTGGGTGAAGGAGCTCGCGGTGTGGGCCGAGAACCGCGGCTGGACGGTCTCCCTCCAGGGCCGCAAGATCTACGCCGTCCCCAAGCCGCTCACCAAGAGCGCGGCCATGCGCGAGGTGGCCCGGCGCACCGGGGCCTGCGTGACGCTGGCCGCGGGTGACTCCCTGCTGGACGCCGACCTGCTCCTCGCGGCCGACCGGGGCTGGCGGCCCGGACACGGGGAGCTGGCGGACGTGGGCTGGACGGCTCCGGCGATCACCGCGCTGCCGGAGCGGGGTGTCGCGGCGGGGGAGCGGATCCTGCGCGAGTTCCTCAGGACGGCTCGGACACCTCAGTAGGACTCGGCCGGCCTCGCCGCAGCAGTCGTACGGCGACGAAGGCCACGACCGCGAGCGCGGCGAGCGCGAGGACGACCTTCGAGTACGCGGACACCACGTCGGTGACCTGGGTCCAGTTGGCGCCCAGGGCGTGGCCCGCGAGGACGAACGCCGTGTTCCACAGGGCGCTGCCCAAGGTGGTCAGCGTCAGGAACACGGGCAGCGGCATGCGTTCGACGCCGGCCGGGACGGAGACGAGGCTGCGGAAGACCGGGATCATCCGGCCGAAGAACACCGCCTTGGTGCCGTGGCGCAGGAACCAGGCCTCGGTCCTCTCGATGTCCGAGACCTTGACGAGGGGCAGCCGGGCCGCGAGCGCCACCGTGCGGTCCCGGCCGAGGAGCGCGCCGACGCCGTAGAGCGCGAGGGCACCGATCACCGAGCCCGCCGTCGTCCACAGCAGCACGGCGACCACGCTCATCCGGCCGGTGCTCGCCGCGAAGCCGGCGAGCGGCAGGATCGCCTCGCTCGGGATCGGCGGGAAGAGGTTCTCCAGGGCGACGGCGATCCCGGCACCGGGCGCGCCGAGCGTGTCCATGAGGCCGTTGACCCAGGCGATGGCTGACATGGGCACACGCTAGGGAGGCCGACCTGAAGGCAGCCTGAAGAGGGGTGCGTACGGCGGTCAGCCGCAGCAGCCTCCGCCGCAGCAGCCGCCTCCACCGCCCCCACCCGCCTGGGGCGCCGGGGCCGACGCGGACGCCGAGCCGCCCACCGCCACCGTCGACAGCAGCTTCACCGTGTCGTCGTGGCCCGCCGGGCAGTCGGCGGGGGCGGAGGACTCGGCCATGGGACGGCTCAGTTCGAAGGTGTCGCCGCAGGTCCGGCAGCGGTACTCGTAGCGAGGCATGAGCACAGGTTAACCGGCGCCCCGGCTGGGTGCCCGAATTCTGATCTTTGTTCGATTAGTGTCATCCCGAACTGCTCGCCGCCGCCCGGTACTTCGAGCGGCGCCGCTTTCTCACGGTCACCGCGGCGAGGATTCCCAGCGATCCGTTCACACTCGACCGCAAGCAGGAGCGGGCCGACTTCAGGAACCGGGCCTCCAGCCCGCCTGAGGAACTGCCGGGCACCGGCGGCCGGTGTCGGCCCGCCGGCATCCCGTGCTCCGCCGGGCGGCCCTTTCTTGTCGTCCGATGCGTGGAACGGGCAGGAAGCGGACATCGTCTGTGGCGTTCTCGGCAAAACCTAGGGATTCGAGACCTTTTGTACTCGCACCGAGGAGATGCCTGATGGTCCACAGACACGCTTCGGCCGGCTGTGCCGCGTTGACGCTGCTCAGTGCCCTCGTGCTCACGGGGCTGCCCGCGGCCGCGGCCGTAGAGCCCCCCGCGCCGACGCCGGCGCCCTCCGCCACCGGGACGCTCGACGCGAACAATCCCTCGCCCGCGGTCCTGCGGGCGCTGAAGCGTGATCTGCGCCTGACCGAGGATCAGGCCAGGACGCGCCTGGTCAACGAGGCCGAAGCGGGCGCTCGCGCCGGCCGCCTCCAGAACGCGCTGGGCAAGCGGTTCGCTGGAGCGTGGGTGAGCGGCGACACCTCCGCGGACCTGACGGTCGCGACCACCGATGCCGCGGACACCCCCGCCATCGAGGCCGGTGGAGCGCGGGCAGTGGTCGTCAAAACCCCGCTGCAGGACCTGAAGACCGCCAAGGCGAAGTTGGACGCCTCCGTGACCGGCGAGGCCCTGGACACGCCGGTCCGCTACATCGACGTTCGGACCAACCGGGTGACGGTGCAGGCGAAGAGCCGCGGCGCCGCCAACACGCTCATCGCGGCCGCCGGCGTCGACAGCGCGATCGTGGACGTCAAGGTGTCGGCCGACCAGCCGCGCGCCCTGTACGACATCCGGGGCGGTGACGCCTTCTACATCGACGGCACGGCCCGCTGTTCCGTGGGATTCGGCGTCACCAAGGGCGACCAGCAGGGGTTCGCGACGGCCGGCCACTGTGGGAAGGCGGGGGCGAAGACCACCGGGTTCAACCAGGTCGCCCAGGGCACCTTCCAGGCGTCCGTCTTCCCCGGGCGGGACATGGCATGGGTGGGCGTCAACAGTGACTGGACCGCGACGCCCGCCGTCAAGGGGGAGGGCGGCCAGGACGTTCAGACCGCCGGCTCGGTGCAGGCCCTGACGGGTGCCGCGGTGTGCCGGTCCGGTTCCACCAGCGGCTGGCACTGCGGCACGATCGAGCAGCACGACACGAGCGTCACCTACGCCGAGGGCACCATCGACGGCGTGACCCGTACGACGGTGTGCGCGGAGCCGGGCGACTCCGGTGGCTCGTACATCTCGGGAGCCCAGGCCCAGGGCGTCACGTCCGGGGGTTCCGGCGACTGCACGAGCGGCGGAACGACCTTCTACCAGCCGATCAACCCGCTGCTCAGCACCTACGGCCTCACTCTCAGGACAAGCACCGGAACGAGCGGTGCCACCGTCCCCGAGGACGGTCAGACGGGTGGCTGGGCCGCGGGCCGGGTGTACGAGGCGGGCGCGCGGGTGACCCACGACGGCGTCTCCTACGAGTGCCTGCAGCCCCATCAGGCACAGGCCGCGTGGCAGCCGGCCCTCGCTCCGGCCCTGTGGCAGCGCGTCTGAGGACGCGGTGCCGAGAAAGCGGCGGCAAAAAGGGAGATTTGTCTGTCTCGTGCGAGATTCAATCTCCCGCTCGTGAGTAGTCGACGAGCGACGCACTCTCAGTGCGAGCCCCCGCGCTCCTCACGGATCTGCGAGACCACCCGCGCCACCGTCTGCCGTACCGCTTCCGTCTCGGTCAGGAAGTGCCAGTAGTCGGGGTGGCGGCCCTCCAGGGTGCCGATCGCCCGGTCCAGGCGGGCCACGGAGTCGTCCAACGGGCGGGCGTGCCTGGGGTCGGGGGTGTTGCGGCCGCTCATGGCGAGGCGTTGGGCGTCGCGGATGGCGAAGCGGGTGCGGTCGATCTCCTGCTGGGGGTCCTTCTGCACGGCGTTCAGCCGGCGCAGCCGGTCGCCGGCGGCGGAGACGGACTCGTCGGTGGTGTTGAGCAGGGCGCGGACCGTGGAGAGCAGGGAGGTCGCGTCCGGCCAGCGCTGTTCGTCCCGCGCGGCGCGGGCCTCGCGGAGTTTCTGCTCGGCCTGCCGTACGTTCTCCGTGGCCTGGTCCGGGACGTGCTGGAGGTCCTGCCAGCAGGCGGCCGTGAACCGGCGGCGCAGTTCGCTGAGCACCGGGTCGACCTGGCCCGCGCGGGTGGTGAGGGCCTCGGCGCGGGTGCGCAGGGAGACGAGCCGGTGGTCGATCTCCGCGGCCCGTTCCGGCAGCCGCTCGGCCTCCACCCGGATCGACTCGGCCTCCCGCGCGACCCGTTCGGCCCGCTCCAGGGTCTGCGGCACGCCGTGCTGTCCCGCGCCCTGATTGAGCTTGGTCAGTTCGGGGCCGAGGGCGGCGAGCCGGGCGGCGAGGTCGTCCGCCTTCAGCCCCGACTTCCGTACGGCGTCCAGGGCGTTGGAGGCGGCCAGCAGCCCCTGCCGGGCCCGCTCGACCGCCGGGGCGAGGCGGGCGAGCTGGGTCTCGGCCTTGCCCAGCAGCGGTCCGAGGCTGTCGCCGAAACGGTCCAGCTCCCGCTTGACGTTGACGAGGTCGTCCTTGGCCCGGGTGAGCTCGGTACGCGCGTGTGCGGCGACCGAGGCCTCCAGGTCGTCCCGGTCGAGATCATGGGCGTCGACGGCCTCGATGTAGTGACTACTGGCCTCGTCGATCCGCCCGCTGATCGCCTGGAAGTCGGCGACCGCCCGCCGGGCGGCGGGGGAGTCGTCCACGGCCGTGATGGTCTCGATCGAGATCCGCAGATCCCGCTGGGCGGTGTCCAGTTCGTAGAACGCGGCGGCGGCCGCGTCCTTCGCGGCCTGCGCCTCGGCCCGCTGGCTCTCCGCCCGTCCGCCGAACCAGCGCCGGGTGCCGCCGCCGGCGAACGCGGCCGGCAACGCGAGTGCGGCGAACAGGGGCAGACCGACGAGGGTGAGGGTGTCCTTGAGCGCCTGGCGGTGTGCGCGCGGCACCGACGACGACGAGTACGGCTGCGATGGTGTCGCCGTCACATCCCTCTCCCGTGCTGTGGTCCGTCCTGGCGGTGCCCGGTGTCATTCTCCCACCGGTAAGGGACGAACACACGGCCCGGTTAGTTCGCGGTTCGCACCGTGACCTTCCCGTCTCCGCTCTGGGCGGACACCACGTGGTCGCTGGAGTCGGACCGGGGCACGGACACGTCGACCCCTCCGTCGCCGGTCTTGGTGTCCACGCGGTAGGTGGCCTTCGGCAGCTCGACGGTCACGGAGCCGTCACCGCTGCGGGTCTCCACCCGGTCCGGTACGGCGCCGAGTTCCAGGTGGAGCGAGCCGTCGCCGGTACGGGCGGTGATGCGGCGGGAGGTGACGTCCGCCCTCATGGAGCCGTCGCCGGTGTGCAGCTCCAGCGGCCCACTGGAGTCGGTGACCCGCACGGAACCGTCGCCGGTGCTGATGCTCAGCGGCCGGGTGAACCCGCGGGCCCGCACACTGCCGTCGCCGTCCTGGATCTTCACGCTGATGTCCCGCGGCACCTCGATGCGGTGCTTGGCGGCGCAGTCGGCGACGACACCGCTGCACTTCATGCGCAGCACCAGCCGGTCGTCCTTCATCGACCAGGTCACCTCGGGGTCCTTGCCGACGGCGACGGTCCCCTGGAACCAGCGGGTGACCTCGACCGTGCCCGCCTTGTTCGAATCGGCGGCGACGATCTCCAGCGCCGAGTCGTCGGAGTCGACGGTGAGGGTGCGGCCGTGGAGGGCGAAGGACTTGTGGTCGGGGGTCTTGTCGTCCCCGGCGGAGGCGCCGCAGGCGGTGGCCCCCGCGACGACGAGCGCGACGACTCCGGCCGCGGTGGCGGCACGTACGGGAACGGAACGGACCATGACGATCTCCCCCTGATCTAGCCCTGGACGGGCGGCCGCGGGCAGTCCGCGACCCTGCTTCGACCCTAGGGACCGGGGCTCCCGCGGGGGATCCGGGTCGCTCCCGGATCGAGGGTGGGGTTTTCCCCCGTATCAACCCTGACTCCTGCCCTGACTCCGCCGGGCCCCGGCCAAGGGTTTGCAGCTGCTTCCCGGAGAGCGTGATTGAGGTCGAGTTGGCTCGATCGGGTGATGATCGGCCCGCAGGCTTGCGGTGCCCTGGGCCGATCGGGCTGACGTGATCATGCGATCTGGGACGCCGGGTACGGTGCCGGCGTGCGGGGCCCCCGCTCCACCGGAGCGGTTTGCGGGACAGGGTCCCGGGCAAGGTAGGCTGTCGACTCGTCTCGGGTGCGTAGCTCAGGGGTAGAGCGCCTGCCTTACAAGCAGGATGTCGGCGGTTCGAAACCGTCCGCGCCCACACCGGAAAGAGGACCCCGGCCGATCTTCGGCCGGGGTCCTTTGTCGTTCAGCCGGTTTCCGGCCTGCGGGACGCGTGCTTCAGCTTGGTGCGGGCGTCCACGCGTTCCGATGTCGCCACTTCCGTCCAGAAGCGGTGGGTGGTGACGAAGACCGCGAGTTCGTGTTCGCGCTGCCGGAGCTTTTCCACCTCGGCCTGTTCGTCGGGCGTCCAGCCGGGGGAGGCGGGGCGCTCCACCTTCCGCCAGCCGTTGCTGTCGCTGAAGCCGTCCAGCGGCGCGACCGACCAGGGAAGCCGCTTGAGCAGGGCCGACAGCTCGGCCCGGACCTGATGCAGCTCCTCCTGACCGGCGAGGAGGTCACTCGGAAAGTCATAGGTCGTAGCCACGGCACAATGCTACGCCTGTTCGATTTTGGGTTGCGAGTGGCTTCGGGAGGTTCATGCGAACGGGGGCGGTCGGTCCCGCCCACCGGCATCAGGGTGACGTCGGGTCGGTGCGTCCTTCGCGTGCTGGAAGCGACCGTCCCAGGCGAGCGAGCGGGGACAGGGCCATCACCACCGGGGACAGCAGCATGCCCGCCGCCGTCACCAGGAGACTGGTGCGCAATCCCCACTCCTGCGCGAGGAATCCGCCGAGCAGGGAGCCGAGCGGGGTCATCCCCATGCCGACGAACGTGATCGTGGCGGCCGCGCGGCCCTGCATCCCGTCCGGGGTGGCCGTCTGCCGGACGGCCATGACCGTGACGTTCACCAACTGGCCACCCGCCCCGAACACGAAGCCGACCGCGAGGAGCACGGGAAGCGTCACCGCGGTGGAGCCGTGCAGCGCGGGCACGCACAGGAACGCGCCGTCGCCGAGTGCCGCCGCGGACATGAGCACCACGCCGTAACCGAACCGGCCCGGCAGCCGGGCGGCCAGCACCGAGCCCAGGAGCGCGCCCGGCCCCGTCGCCGCGAGGGCCAGCCCGACGGCGGTGCCCGACAGGTGCAGCTCCCGCGGCAGGAAGAGCAGATAGACGGTCATCATGGCCGCGAAGCAGAACTGGAAGGCGGCCGAGGCCAGGCACACGGTCCGCAGCAAGGGGTCGCCGGCGACGAAACGGAGGCCCTCGTGGATACGCCGCCCTGTGCGAGGGGGCCGTTCCGAATGCGCCGGGATCGATTCGCGGTGACGGATCCGCCGGATCGACAGGAACGACAGCGCGAAGAACAGCGCGCCGGCGGCTGCGGCGATCGGCGCCGACAGCAGTGACACCAGCGCACCGCCGAGGGCGGGACCGCCGATCTGGGCCGCGGACCGGCTGCCCTCGAGCGCGCTGTTGCCCCGCACCAGCTGATCACGTCTCACCAGCCGCACGAGAGACGCCTGGTAGGCCACGTCGAAGAACACGGACAGGGCTCCCACGGTGAAGGTGACCACGAGCAGCGCGGGCAGGCCGAGCAGACCGAGGAGACCGCCCAGGGCGGCGGCGCCCAGTGCCAGGGTCCGGCCGGCGTCCGTCAGCACCATCACCGTGCGGGTCCGCCATCTGTCCACCCACGCGCCGACGAAGAGCGTGAGCAACAGGATCGGTGCCTGCCCCACCGCTCGCAGGACACCCAGCTGGCCGGCGCCGGCGTCGAGTGTCAGGACGGCGAAGAGCGGCAACACCAACAGAGTTGTGTGTTCACCGAGTTGGGAGGCCGTCTGGCCCACCCAGAGGCGACGGAAGTCACGGTCCCGCCACAGACTCGACGGGGCAGATCGAATGGAATCGGGTATATCGGAGGAAAAGGACGGCACGGAGATCCTCGGATCGAAGGCTGGCTGTGCCGCACCATCGAGGGCAGCACGCGATGACAGGCCGGTCACGGCCTACGACGTCAACGCGCGCTCGGAAAACCGGGCATGTCCTCGCTCCTCTTCGGTCACTCGCCGAACCAGAACATTAGCCGTGCGAGGCGGGGTAATGGGATGCCGATCAGCCCCTGTTGAGGAGCAGTACGGAGAAGGAGCCGAGGATGACCGACGACGCCTACCTGTTCCTGCTCGACGACGCGTCCGCGCAACTCGGCGTGGCCCCCGCCGCCGTCGGCGATCTCGCGTGCCTGGAGACTCCCGCGGTGCGCGCGTGGCTGGACGCGCAGGGGACCACGGCGACCTCCCCGCACCTGCGTCTGCTGCCACCGGAGGAGACCGCCGCCGTGCCCGAGGGGGCCGAGCGGCTGCCGGTGCCGCTGAGTGACGAGGAACTGAGCCGGGTCCGCCACCACCTGGCGCCGGAGTCGCTCGCCGGGGTCGAGGAGGAGCTGCTGGCCTACCGCGACTGCGCGGACGGCCGGGACGGCCTGATCGGACGCGCACTGGCCGCCGGCGTGCCGGCGCACCGCATCGTCGAACTGACCGGCGTGGACCCCGCGACGGTCACCGCCGCCGCGGAAGGCTGACGACGAGACCGCCGTCCGGCCTCACATCCCCGGGCCGGGATCCGGATGGACGACCGACTCGACGCCGGCGCGGGCCGCCTCCAGCTGGGCGGCGAACGCGATGCCGAGGAAGAGCGCGACGGCGGTGAGGTTGGCCCACAGCAGCAGGGCGATGAAGGCGGTGAGCGGCCCGTACACGGCGCCGAAGGCACCGCTCTCCTCGACGTACAGGGCGAGCAGCCAGGTGGCCGCCACCCACAGCAGCAGATGCACGGCCGAGCCGAAGGCCAGCCAGGTGTAACCGGGCTGTACACGGCGCGGCGACCAGCGGAAGATCACGGCGGAGGCCACCCAGGCCAGCGCGAGCCCCACCGGCAGGTCCAGCACACCCCACCAGCGCGGCCCGCCGCCCTCCCGGCCCGCGGACTCGGCCACCGCGTCGCCCACCGCCTCTCCGGCCACCAGCACGACGAACCCCAGCACCAGGGGCAGACCGGCGGCGAGCGCGAGCACGATCCCGCGCGCGTACTTGCGCGGGAAGGGACGGTCGCGCTCGATGCCGTAGATCCGGTTCGCGCCGCGTTCGATCTGGCCCATGGCCGAGGCGAGGTTCAGCAGCGCGAAGCCCAGACCGAGCCACAGGGCGAGCGTGCTCCAGACATCGCCGTGCGCGGTGCGCCGGGTCCCGTCGAAGGCGTCCTTCACGATGTCGGCGCTCGCGCCCGGCACGATCCGGCCGAGTGTGAGCTCGATGATCCGGCCCACGCCCTCCGTGTGCACCGACGTGGCGAGGCCGACCAGCGCCACGGTGCACGGAACCAGCCCGAGCACCACCTGGAAGGCGAGGGCCCGGGCATTGGTGAAGCCGTCGGCATAACGGAACCGCGCGAAGGAGTCGGCCAGCAGCCGCAGCCCGCCGTAGTGGCGCAGGGCGGTGAAGGCCTCGTCTCCGGAGAGCTCGTCCCCGATCATGTCCCTGGTCTGCGGGACGCGGACGGCGGTACCCATGGCGTGGACGCTCCTTGCTCGGACGGCTGGTCCCTGTGCGGTTGCCCCGAGAACCAGGTTGTCAGCGTCGCCCGCCGAACTCCCACTCGTGGACCTCCAGCGCGGCGTACCGGTCCGCGGTCAGCACGGCCCGTGCCCGGTCCGGATCCGGGGCGCGGACCAGGGCCGCCGTACCCAGCCAGGTGGTGGCGTCGTCCGAGAGGAGGGGGCCGTAGGCGATCAGGTCGTCCCTTTCGGGCGGTACGGCGACGTCGGCGGCCTCTCCCGAGCCGAGACCGAGCACCAGGTACCGGTCGCCGCCGGTCCGGCCGCCGGGGAAGTCCCGCATGGTGCGGCCCAGCAGGTTCCGCCAGCGGCGCAGCAATACGTCCCGGTACGCGCCGGCCTGGTAGTTGGGCTCGTCGAACGCGAACGCGCGGGCCGCGGCGGGATCGGGCAGCTCGACGATGTGCACGCTCCCGGTCGGGGTCTCACCGTCGGCGGCGAACGTCGGCCCGCGGGCGATCAGTTCGGCCGCGTACCGATCCATGTACGACCAGTGCGCTTCCGCCAGCTCCTCACGCAGAGGCAGGGAGCCGGGCCGGTCACGGTGGTAACAGAAGAACTCCATGACCACGGAGCCTCGTCCACGGGTGGCGTCATCTCAACGGCATTTCGCGGGCGGCGTGTTCGTCAGCTCCGAGAACATCGGGACCAGACGGGTGGCGAGTTCGGGACGGAAGCGTTCGAGTTCGGCCGTGACGACGCCGACCGTGGCGCTCAGGGCGCGGTGCAGCTCCGTGGCGGTGAGCGAGTGGACGAGAGTCGTCTCCAGCGCGGCCGAGAGGCCGCCGGGGAGCAGATGGGCGCCCTTCGCGTGCGCGGCCGGGTGGCCGAGTCGCAGGCAGGCCAAGGCGATCACGTGGTCGCGCAGGGCGCTGATCCAGTGTTCGGCCTGCCACCAGCGGGCGCGCTCGACGCACACGCGCGCGTGGAGGGCGTGATGCCACAGGAGACCGACCAGCGTGTCGCCGTCCGGGGGAGTGAAGGGTTCGAGGGGGCGGGTCCGGCCGAAGACCGTCCGCCATTGCGGGCCCCGCGGGCCGAACTCGGCCTCCGGAGCGAAGGTCAGGTCGATCTCCAGCCAGCCCGGCAGAAGGAACACGCGGATGACGCCGGCCCCGACGCGCAGGTCCCAGTGGTGCCGCGCGCCGAGATCGTCGTAGAGCCAGCCGGTCCACCGCTCCAGCGTCGGCGTCAGGTCGCCGCGCACGGCCAGGACCAGGTCGGTGTCCGACCAGCGGTCGCCCTCCCCGACGGCGTACGAGCCGGTGAAGGCGGCGCCCACGACGCTGTCGTCGGCCTCCGCGCGCGCGAGCAACCGCTCCCGTAGGCGGTCCCGTTCCTCGACCGTGAACATCGGACCCCTTTCGTCCAAGCGTCGTCGTTCCTTTGTCCATGGACCGATCCGCGGGCGGGACGCGAGGGTCGGTTCATGAACGCGGACCTTGAGGATTGTCGTGCATAGCCCGGTGATCGGACGGTCACGGATGCCAAGGGGGCTCGTCGCGCTGGCCGTCGGTGGGTTCGGCATCGGGCTGACCGAGTTTCTGATCGCGGGGCTGCTGCCCCAGGTGGCGGCGAGTTTCGCGGTGTCCGAGGCGGCCGCGGGGCGGCTGATCTCCGGATACGCGTTGAGCGTGGCGGTCGGTGCGATCGCCCTGACCGCGGCGACCGCGCGGTTGCCCCGCAAACACGTCCTGGTCGGCCTGGTGGTCCTGTTCGTCCTCGGCAACCTGCTGTCCGCGATCGCGCCGAGCTATCCGGTGATGCTGCTCGGGCGGATCGTCGCGGCGCTGTGCCACGGCTCGTTCTTCGGCATCGGGTCCCTGGTCGCGCGCAGTCTGGTCGCGCCGGAGCGCAAGTCCCGCGCGGTGGCCGTCATGTTCGCCGGGTTGACCGTCGCGAACGTGCTCGGCGTGCCGTTCGGCGCGCTGGTGGGGGAGCGCTGGGGCTGGCGGGCCGCGTTCTGGGCGGTCACCGTGGTCGGCCTGCTCGCGCTCGCGGGAATCGTCGCGTTCGTGCCGAGGAGGGCCGGACAGACACCGCCGACGGAACCGGCGGCCCCCACCGGCCTGCGCGCCCAGCTCGGCGCGTTCCGGTCCGCGCAGGTCTGGCTGACCCTGGCGGCCACCGCCCTCGGCTATGGCGGGATGTTCGGCGCGTTCAGCTATATCGCCTACACGTTCACCGAGGTCGGCGGCTTCTCCTCGGCGGATGTCGCCTGGCTGCTCATGGTGTACGGCGTCGGCCTGGTCGTCGGGAACCTGGTCGGCGGGCGGGCCGCCGACCAGGACCGTGACCGCGCGCTGGTCCTCGCCCTGGCCGGGCTCACCGTCACCCTGGCCGTGTTCGGGCTGCTCGCCACCAGCGCCACGGCGTCGGTGGTGCTGGCGTTCCTGATGGGGGTGTTCGGGTTCGCCGGTGTGCCCGGCATGATCACCCGCGTCACCGACTACGCGCACGGGGCCGCCCTGGCCGCCAGTGCCAACGTGTCCGCGTCCAACATCGGCAACGCGCTGGGCGCCTGGGCCGGAGGCCTCGCGATCACGGCGGGCCTCGGCTACACCGCACCGCTCTATGTCGGCGCCGGCATCGTCCTGACCTCCGTCCTCGTCATGACCGTCGCCGCGCATCGAGCGAGGCCGACCGGAAGACAGGCCCGCGAGTCGGCGGTCCGGAGATGACTTTCGCTGGACAACCCCGGCAGTGCTCCCCTCCGCCTCGAACTCCGCAACAGCGGCGACCGCGCGGCCACGGTGAACGTGCGCTACCGACCGGTCACGACCGATCCCAGCCAGTCGGTCAGGTGACGGCCGACCTCCTCGGGGCGTTCCTGCTGGATCCAGTGTCCGCAGCCCTCGAGGAGATGGGCGCCGCGCAGACCGGGGAGAGTGGTGGGGAAGGCGTCGATGGCGTCGGAGAGCCAGGTGGTGGAGGCGTCCAGGGTGCCGCCCAGGAAGAGAGAGGGCTGACGGATCGCCGCGCCCGCGTGGGCGGCGAGATCCTTCCAGTCCCGGTCCATCGCGCGGTAGCGGTTCAGGGCACCGGTCAGGCCCGTGCGCTCGAACTCGCCCGCGTAGACGTCGAGATCGTCCTCGGTGAGCCAGGCCGGGAGGCGGTCGGCGGGGAAGCGGTCGCGGAGCCGGCCGCCGGGTGCGACGAAGTGGGGGTCGGCGGCGGGCCGCGTGCCGGTGGGCACGAGGTGCGGGTCGGTCATGGGCATGGTGTCGGCGGAGAGCGCGGCATAGAAGCCGGCCAGCCAGCCGCGGACGTCCGGTTCGATCTCGCGCTCGGCCCGGCCGGGCTCCTGGAAGTAGGAGACGTAGAACTCCTCCTGCCCGCCGAGCCGCGCGAAGACCTCGCTGGGGCGGGGGCCGCCGGGCGGGGTGTACGGCACGCTCAGCAGCGCGACCGCGTGGAAGACGTCCGGCCTGAGCAGCGCCGAGTGCGCGGCGATCGTCGCGCCCCAGTCGTGCCCGACGACCACCGCGGAACGCTCGCCGAGTGCCTCCACCACGGCCGCGTTGTCCTCCACCAGCTCGGTCATCCGGTACGCCGCCACCGCCTGTGGCTTCGAGGAGCGGCCGTAGCCGCGCACGTCCACGGCGACCGCGCGGTATCCGGCCGCGGCCAGCACCGGCAGCTGGTGGCGCCACGAGTACCAGGACTCCGGGAAGCCGTGCAGCAGCAGGACCAGGGGCCCGCTGCCCTGCTCCACGAGGTGGATCCGGCCGGCGGGACCGGGGACCAGACGGTGGGTGCGGTGCGGCATGTGTCCTCCGTGCGTACGGATTACGGGTTACGGGTTACGGGTTACGACGATCCTGCGGGGTGGCGGCGGACCGGCGCGAGGTCTGTTGCCGGTTCGGCAAAACCGCAGGCCGGGGGCGTTGTCAGACCTGGCGCCTAGTGTGGCCGGCATGGATACGGAGCAGGTGCGGCTGGTGCCCTGGGCGGAGGGCGACTTCTGGCTGCTGGAGCGGACCAACAGCCCCGGGATGACCGACCACTTGGGCGGTCCCGAGAGCGAGGAGAAGCTCGTCGCACGGCATCGGCGGTACGTCGAGCTGTCGGCGGGGCGGATGTACCGCGTCACGCTCGCGGACGGCGGGGAGACCGTGGGCTCGGTGGGGTTCTGGCAGCGTGAGTGGCGGGACTCCCTGATATGGGAGACCGGGTGGGGGATCCTGCCGGAGTTCCAGGGGCGGGGACTGGCCGCGCAGGCGGCCCGCGCCGTCGTGGAGGAGGCACGGGCCGCCGGAGAGCACCAGTATCTGCACGCGTTCCCGAGCGTGGAGCACACCGCGTCGAACAGCGTCTGTCGCCGGGCGGGCTTCACGCTGCTCGGACAGGCCGAGTTCGAGTACCCGAAGGGGCGCTGGCTCACGTCGAACGACTGGCGGTTCGACCTGACGGGCGGCGACGGCGGCTGAGGGCGCGCGTGAGGGTGGCGGTGGGGGTCGGGGCGGTGGCGGTTGGGGCGGTGGCGGTTGGGGGTGGTCCGTCAGCGGGCGGCGTCCGCCAACTCCCGTACCACCCGGGTCGCGACGGGCACCTTCACCCCGTGCCGGTCCGCCGCGCGCAGCAACGCCCCGCCGATCGCGTCCAGTTCTAGGGGGCGGCCCGCCTCCGCGTCGCGCTGCATCGAGGACTTCGTCCGGGGCGGGAAGGCGTCGTAGCGGGCGAGGGCCTGGGCCGGGTCGGCGGGGCCGCCGCAGGCCGCGCTGACCGCGGCGGTCTCCTCGACCAGGGCGGTCAGCTCCTCGCGGTGGCGGGTGCGTACCTCGCCGAGGGGGAGGCCGTACAGGGTGGTGAGGAGGGCGAAGGGAGCGAGGAAGGACATCTTGGCCCACAGGGCGGCCGACTCGTCGTCCAGGACACGGGTCCCGGGGCCGGCCCCGGCCAGGGCGGAGGCCAATGCGTCGAGGCGCTCGCGGGGGACGCCGTCGCCGGTCAGGTCGAGCTCGGCGAAGGGGCTGCCGTGCTCGATGACGCCCGGCGCGATCCGTGTCGACTCGACGCGGATCACCGCGGGGGCGACCCGGTCCGGGCGGTAGCGGGTGCGCAGGGTCGCCGGGTGTTCCACGCCGTTCAGGAGGGGGACGACCAGGCCGTCGCCCAGGGCGGTGGGCGGGACGCGGTCGAGTGCGGAGTGGAGGGACGTGTGCTTGACGGCGATCAGGCAGGCGTCGACCGGTTCGTGCAGTTCGGTGCCGGCCTCCACGGGGGTCGTGAAGTCGCCGAAGGTGCCGCTGCGGATCTGGAGGCCGGCCGTGCGCAGGGTGTCCGCCGTGTCGTCGCCCGCCAGGCAGATCACGCGGTGTCCGGCGCGGGCGAGGAGCGCGGCGAGAAGGCCGCCGGTGCCGCCCGGGCCCAGGACGGCCAGGGTGAGTTTCTGGTGCGCCGAGTCGTGCGCCATGTCGGATTGTCCTCTCGTCGGTCGGCCCCGGAACCGGTGGCCGCCTCGTCAAGGATCATGACATTCGGACCGGGCGGACGGAAGCGCCGATCCGCTCGGGGAGGGAGACTGTCGGTATGTGCCGCAGTATCAAGACGCTTCGTCCGCCCGTGTTGCCCGAGGAGGCGACGGAGGAGGACATCCGGGCCGCCGCGCTTCAGTATGTGCGCAAGGTCTCGGGGTTCCGGGTCCCCGCCGCCCACAACCAGGAGGTCTTCGAACGGGCCGTGGAGGTGATCGCGGAGGCCACGGCGGAGTTGCTGGCGGGGCTGGAAGTCCGCGGAACGGCTCGGCGCGAGGCGGGGTGACCTGGGCGGCGCCGGGTGCGGGGGCAGGTCGCGCTCGCCGCAGGGCGGGTGCCGCTTCGGCTGGACCTGCCGGGGGCGCGGGGCTGTGTCCTGTGCGGCTCCGTCGCGTGGGCGTGGTGACCGTCCCGCACCGGCTGCGGCCGGCGCACGTCCTGTGCTTCCTCAGCCGGACTGCCTGGGGCCGCGGGGCTGTGTTGCGGCTCCGTCGCGTGGGCGCGGCCTGCCCTCACTGGCCGGCCCTCACCGGCTCGGGGTCGACGCACGTTCCGTGCTGCTCCAGCTGGAACTGCTCGTGCGCGGCGCGGTGTTCATGTGCGGCTCCGTCGCGTGGGCGTGACCGGCCCACACCGGCCTGCGGCCGACGCACGTCCTGTGCCCCCTCAGCCGGACTGCCCGGGGCGCGGGGCTGTGTCCTGTGCGGCTCCGTCGCGTGGGCGCGGCCGGCCCACAACCGGCCGGCCCCACCGGTCCGCCGCCGGCCCACATCGGCCGGACCCCGTCCACCCGCCCCCGACGTACGTCCTGCAGCCGCCGTCGGACGCTAGCGCGCTTCCGCTGCCACCGGACGTCGGCGCATCACATACGCCGCCCCCGCTCCCGCCCCGAACAGCGCCGCTACCGAGACCCCCGCTGCCAGCCAGGTCGCCCCCAGCCAGTGCGCGCCGAAGTAGCCGAGGGCGACGCTGTACGCGGCCCAGGACAGGCCCGCGAGGGCGGACCAGGGGAGGAAGTCACGGGCTCGGCGGTGGGCGGTGCCGGCGAGGAGGGAGACCACCGAGCGGCCGGCGGGGGCGAAGCGGGCGAGGACCACCAGGGCTCCGCCGCCCGCGGAAAGCGCCTCGCCGAGACGTTCCTGCGCCGTGGTGAGGCGACGCGAGCGGGCGATCGCGCGGTCGAGGCGCTCACCGCCCCGGAAGGCGAGGCGGTACGCCGCCAGGTCGCCCAGAACGGAGGCGGTCGTCGCGCACAGGATCAGGGCCATCACGTCCGGGACCTTGCCGGTCGCCGCGCTGCCCGCGGCCGCGGCCGTCGCGGCCGTGATGACCAGCACCCCGCTGGGCAGCAGCGGCACGAACACGTCGAGGAGCACCGACAGCGCGACCATGGCGTAAATCCATGGACTGCCGGTCAGTGACCCCAGATTCTCCAGCACCGCGACTCCCCGTGATTCCCCCGTAGACAGCCATACAGCGTACGCCTGGACAGGGACAGGAGATTCCCGGGGGGCTCATGAGATGGGTGCG
Source organism: Streptomyces canus (assembly GCF_030816965.1). Classification (NCBI taxonomy): domain Bacteria; kingdom Bacillati; phylum Actinomycetota; class Actinomycetes; order Kitasatosporales; family Streptomycetaceae; genus Streptomyces; species Streptomyces canus. The sequence continues at coordinate 3,100,872 of NZ_JAUSYQ010000002.1, read as the reverse complement.
GCATGTTCACCCGGCCGCCGCGTCCGAACGCGCCGGTGCCCTCCCCCACGGACGCGGGGGAGGGCACCGTACGCGATCGCCTCAGACGGCCACGGGCTCGGCCGCCGGCTTCCGCTCCTCGGCCGAGCGCTTCGCGAACAGCCGGTCCAGGCCGAACGCGCCGGACCCGGTGAAGACCAGCAGCAGGAAGGCCCAGCTGAACATCGCCGCGGCCTCGCCGCCGTTCTCCATGGGCCACAGGGCCGTGGGCTGGTGCACCTTGAAATACGCGTACGCCATGGATCCCGCGGCGACAAGCGCGGCGACGCGCGTGCCCAGGCCGAGCAGTACGAGGCCGCCGCAGACGAGCTGGATCACGGCCGCGTACCAGCCGGGCCAGGTGCCCGCTTCGAGGGTGCCGCCGTCGGTGCCCGAGACACCGCCGAGGACACCGAAGAGGGAAGCGGCGCCGTGACAGAGGAAGAGCAGGCCGACGACGATGCGGTAGAGGCCGAGGGCGTATGGCTGGGCGCTGTTCAGGCGTCCGGTCATTGTGGGGGACTCCTTCGGTCGGGTCGGTCCCACAGGGGGGTCGCCCCAGGGGGATGGAACCGAGTGAGCCATCCACGGTAGGTGCCCCTAATCAATGCTTGCAAGTTCAACATTTGGCCACTCGTTTGCCTCTGTGGTCCCTCCTGTTTCGCTCGCCGTCGCACGCAGAACGGCTCTCGCCACCGCATCGGCGTCCGAAAGCGTGACCGAATCCACCCCTGGGCGGGCGCCCGCCGCGGTCACCCAGTGCACTCCCTCCGTGGGCACACCGAAGGCGAACCGCCTTGCGTGGGCGAGTCCTTGACGGTCGATCAGGTGATACGGCCGCCGGGTGACGTCCAGGCCGCCGGTCTCGTAACCGTCGACGGTGTGCGGCCGGCACTGGCCCGTCTTCAGCAGCCGGGCGAGCAGATCGTCGGCGGTGCGCCGCAGATCCGGTTCCGGAAGGCGCGCCTCTATGAGGGTCGTCACGTGTACGGCGGACCCCGGCACCTCGGGCGAGCGGGCCACCCAGGTGCCGTCCGCCTCGCGGACCTCCAGGCGAGGGCCCAGCACGTCCACGGTGCCCGCTTCGATCAGCGCGGTCAGTTCCTCGATGCGGCGGCGGGGCGGGCCGATGGAGAGGAAGGCGTTGAGCGGGGTGTACCAGCGGTCCAGGTGGTCCCGGCGGGACGGGCCGGCGAGGCCGCGGTGGTCGACGATCTGCCGCAGTTCGTTGCGCAGGTCCCGCAGGACGTCGAGGGCCGCCTTCAGAGGGCCGGCGACATTGCCGAGCGCGGCCTCGGCGGCGTCCTGGCGCAGATGGCCGAGGAGCCAGTGCCGCCACGTGCCGGGGTCCGTGAAGGTCTGTCCGGTGTACGGCCGTGAAATGCGGTCCCAGGACCAGCGGTCGGCGTGCGGGATGCCGAACTCGTCCAGTACGGCGGCCTCTTCGGGGCCGCCGTGGTCCGTGGCGAGGAAGCGGTCCCTGAACTCCCCGTCCTCGACGAGGGCTTCGTAGTAGACCGTCTCCACCTCCTTCGCCACCAGCGGCCATATCTCCGTGAGGAAGTCGGGGGCCTCGCCGGAGTCGGCACGTTTGCGGAAGCGGGAGATCGTCTCGTCGGTGAGGACGAGGGGGAGGTGGCGGCCGAAGGCGCCCTTGGCGTTGTCACCGCGTGCCTGGTACGGGATGCCGCGGCGCGAACCGGCGTACAGGCGCGGCTCGTCGCCGGAGGGGAGATAGCGCAGGGTGCCGGTGTCCGAGCGGACGAAACGGCCACCGCGGCCGGTGGTCAGCAGGGCCATGTGGTCGAAGAAGTTCAGGCCCAGGCCGCGCAGCAGCACCGGCTCGTGCGGCCGTATGCGGGACAGGTCCACGTCGGCCGGGTTCGCGGGCGGGACGTGGTGCAGACCGTGGCGTTCGGCGTGGGCGGTGTGGCTGCGCTGGGGCGCGTCGGCGACGACCGGCAGATGCCCCTGGGCGAGGACCACGGCCGACAGCCCGTACAGCACGGTCCCGTCGTCCAGCGTCACCGTCTGCCGCCCGTCGACGGCGTCATCGACCCGCACGGCCCGCGCCGCGTGCACCTCGACACTCACGACCCCGGGCGCCTGCCGCACGATCCGGGCGAACACCCACTCCAGATAACGCCCGTACTGAGCACGGCTCGGATAGTCGTCGGGCCCGAGCGGGCCACAGGGGCTCGAACCTGTGCCGAGCCCCGAGTCGCTCCCGGACCACGACAGCCGGCCGGGGTCGGGCGTCCCGCCCGGTGCTGGTCGTCCGTCTCCGGTTCCGGGCCCTGTATCCCCCTCGGCACCGCACCCCGCCCCCCACTGTCCGCAGGCCCACTCGTGCAGGCTCGGTCCTGGGCGTATCGGTCCCGCGCAGTCCACGCTCTCGTCGGTGAACAGGGTGACCTGGGAGGCCACCGTGTTCATCAGGAGGTCGGGGGACTGGGTGGGGCGCCATACGCGGCCGGGGCCCGGTGGGGACGGGTCGATGACGTGGACCGTCACGTGGGCGCCGGGCGGGAGGAGTTCGGGGGCGGAGGCGCAGAGGCGTTCCAGGACGCTGGTGCCGCGGGGCCCCGCGCCGACCAGGGCGACGGAGACGGGCGCGTGGTCCGTGGTCGGTGCGGGCAAGAGCGGGACTCCCGGGCATGTGGGGCGCGTGGCGGAGCCGTGGAGCTCCACCGGAAGCGGACGGTCCGCCTCATCATGCCGTCGGGAGTACGGGGTGCCGAGGCTGGAGGGCCTGGACTGTGGGATGCATCACGAGCATCCCGTGCCACGGGCACAACAAACGGCAGCAAAGGCCGGAAGCGGCCGGAAGGAGCCGATTACCGGGCGAGCCGGGACGCCTCGCGCCCGCTCCCCCCGGTGAGTTCGGACTCCGAGACCGTCACCAGCCGCGTCCGCCCCTTGCCCGACTCCCGCGCCTGGTCCAGCCGCAGCCGCGCCGAACGCCCGCTCAGCGTCAGCGTCATGAGCTGGTTGCCGAACCACGGCCCGCCCGTGTGCCGCCAGGAGACCGGCGGTCGCTCGCAGCCGCCGTGCCGGGCGAGCCGCCGCCCGAGCGCCCGCGCGGTCGCACTCCAGCCGAAGCGGAAGCCGAACCGTATCCAGCGGGGCACGGAGTTGTGGACGGGCGAGCAGGTGAGCTGGAGGACGCGGGCCTCCGGTCCGCCGGAGTGCCACTTCGGCTCGGCCACGTACGCGTGGTGCACGTCCCCCGACAGCACCAGCACCGTCGCCGGCGCCTCGGGCCCCGAGCCCACCTCGGCGATCAGGTCCGCCAGCGCCGCGAAGGACTCCGGAAACGCCGCCCAGTGCTCCAGGTCGGCCTTCCGCCGCAGATCCTCCCCGAACCGGGCCCAGCGCGCCCCTCGGTCCCCCCGGCACAGCGCGGCGTCCCACGCCTCGGCATGGTGCACCAGATGCGGCAGCAGCCAGGGCAGCGAGGTGCCGATCAGGAGGTGGTCGTAGGAGGCGCGCTCCTCCAGGACCTGTCCGCGCAGCCACTCGGCCTCGCCGGGGTCCAGCATCGAGCGGCTCTCCTCGTCGAGGACGCGGGCCGCGCGGGAGTCCACCATGACCAGGCGCACCCGGCCGAAGTCGCGCCGGTAACTCCAGCGCACGGAGGCCGCGTCGGCCTCGGCCCGGCAGGCGAAGGCGCGCAACTCGTCGGTGCCGTCCGGGGATTGCCGTACGACGGCGTAGAGCGGGTCGGCGGCGAGCTCGGCCGGGGGGAGGTTGCCCAGGTGCTGGTAGACCCAGTAGGACATCAGGCCGCTCAGCAGCCGTTCCCGCCACCACGAGACGGCGCGCATGTCCTCGACCCAGGAGGCGGAGGTGTTCCAGTCGTCGATGACGTCGTGGTCGTCGAAGATCATGCAGCTGGGCACGGTGGACAGCAGCCAGCGCACCTCGGGGTCGAGCCAGGACTCGTAGTAGAGGTGGGTGTACTCCTCGTAGTCCGCCACCTGGTTGCTCGGCGGGTCGCTCAGATCGCGGCGTGCGGCCAGCCAGCTCTGGGTGGCCCGTGAGGTCTCGTCGGCGTAGACCTGGTCGCCCAGCAGCAGGAGGACGTCCGGCCGTTCGCCCTCCGGTTCGGCGGCGATACGGGCCGCGAGGGTGTCCAGGGCGTCGGGGCCCACGGGGTCCTTCTCGCCCTTCGGGGGCGAGGCCCAGCGGCAGGAGCCGAAGGCGACGCGGACGGTGTCCGTGTCGGCGGGCGTGTGGATGACGGACGGCGGAAACCCCGAGAAGGGGGCGTCGGACAGGGGCCACACGCGCGCGCCGTCCAGGAACACCTCGTACGACCGCTCGGTGCCCGGAGCCAGGCCGTCGACCGGGACGAGGGCGTAGTAGTGGCCCGCGATCTGGAAGGTGGGGGCCTCACCGCCGGTGCCGTCCGAGCAGCGCACCTCGGCGGCGCACGGACGGCTCGTCTCGACCCACACGGTCGCGGACGAGCCGTCGACGTACCTGAGCAGTGGTCCCAGCCGCAGTTCGGCCACGTGATCCTCCTCCGTCGCCCCGTACGGTACGGAACGGCGGAGGCCCGCGGCGAGGTTCCGTTACGGAATCGTCAGCAGTTGGCGAGGTAGCTCGTGAGCGCGCTCTTCTCCGCCGAGTCGACGGAGAGGCCGTAGTAGTACTTCACCTGGACCCAGGCGCGGACGTAGGTGCAGCGGTACGAGGTGACCGACGGCATCCACTCGGCCGGGTCCTGGTCGCTCTTGGACTGGTTCACGTTGTCCGTGACGGCGATGAGCTGCGGGCGGGTGACGTCGTTGGCGAAGGACTGGCGCCGGGCGGTGGTCCAGGCGCTCGCGCCGGAGTCCCAGGCCTCGGCGAGCGGGACCAGGTGGTCGATGTCGAGGTCGGAGGCAGCGGTCCAGGTGGCGCCGTCGTACGGGGAGTACCAACTGCCGCTGGTCGAGGCGCAGGCGGAGTCGGTGACGACGTTCGTACCATCCCGCTTGAGGATGTACTCACGGGTGTTGCAGGTGCCGCTGATCGTGATCCAGGTGGGGAACAGGTCGCGGTCGTAGCCGGTGCGGCTCTCGGTTTTCACGGTGAGCGAGGCGAGGTAGGTGCGGGCGGTGGCGGCGCTGACCGGCGTGGGGAGGGCGGCGGAGGCGGTCGGTCCGTTGAGGACCGCGACGGAGGCTATGAGGGCGGTGAGCGCCCCGAGTATGCTGAGCCGTCGACGCGCGTAGAACTTCGACATGCGAACTCCCTTGGGGGACGGGGATGTTGGAGCGCGAGCGTGGGAATGCTCGCGGCTCCGTGTTGCGGGGAGGTGTGCGTTCGGTAAGAAGTTAGTGACGCGTACATGACACGACAAGGTGTACGACAAAACGATCACGTACGATGGACGGCGTTGAAGGGGAGTAGCTCTTCGCCGGACCGTCGACATACTGCTCAGCTCGTCTGAGCCGGCGCCCGGAGGCAGGTCGCGTGCGGCCCGTCAGCGAGACCTTCGGCCAGTAGTGCACTGACTGTGTGCTGCCGTGCCGAGGCGTCGTTTCGCAGGAACTCTCGGTGGGGCAGCCCCGACCGATTGAGGACCCTTGATCAGCTTCACCGTGACGGCCGTCGTCTTCGGCGTCGTCTTCCTCGCCGAACTGCCGGACAAGACCGCGCTCGCCGGCCTCGTTCTCGGCACCCGTTACCGCGCCTCCTACGTCTTCGCGGGCGTCGCCGCCGCCTTCGCGCTGCACGTCGCGCTCGCCGTGGCGGCCGGCAGCGTGCTGACCCTGCTGCCGCAGCAGATCGTGCAGGCGCTGACGGGCGTGCTCTTCCTGGGTGGCGCGGCCGTCCTGCTGCTGAAGAAGGACGAGGGTGACGAGGAGATCCGCAGGCCCGAGGACCAGTCGTTCTGGAAGGTCGCCGGGGCCGGGTTCATGCTCATCCTGGTGGCCGAGTTCGGGGACCTGACCCAGATCATGACGGCGAACCTCGCGGCCCGATACGACGACCCGCTCTCCGTCGGCCTCGGCGCGGTGCTCGCGCTGTGGGCGGTGGCCGGCCTCGGCATCGTGGGCGGAAAGGCCCTGATGAAGCGGGTCCCGCTCAAGATCGTCACCAAGGTCGCGGCGCTGCTGATGCTGGGGCTCGGGCTGTGGAGCCTGTGGGAGGCCTTGAATCCTCCCCCCTCGTGAACGAGGGGGATTTCTGGCTCAGGCTGCCTGACGGAACAGCGTCCCGCCGGGTCTTGCGCCATCAGCACCAGCCGGGTTGAGACCAGCCCGGGCCAGCATCACGCGAGCGGAGTTCTTGTCTCTGGGCGAGACGGCTCCGCACGCGGCGCAGGCGTAGGTTCGTTCCGACAGCGGCAGGGCGTACTTGGTTCTCGCTCCGCACTGCGCGCAGTCCATCGTGGTGTGCGCGGGATGGACCAGGTCCACGATCCTGCCGTGCTTGCGGGCCATCTCCAGCAGGGCCTTCTTGGTGGCCCCGATGGCGGCATCAGCCGCCTTCCTCGCCATGGTCGACTTCGCCAGGAACTTCGGACGGAAGTCCTCCACGGCGATGGCGTCGTGGTCGGCCACCACGCGCTTGGCCCACTTGCGGCCGGTGTCCTGGCGTTGCCGCGACACCTTCTTGTACGCCTTGGCCCGAAGCTTCTTCGCCTCGCGGTAGCCCTTGGAGGCTGCCTGTCCTTTGGCGGGTTTGCGGCGGGCCATCATGCGGTCGTACCGCGACAGCTTCGCCTGGGCCTTCTTCCCGTGCCGGGCGTGGGGGAGGTCGTGGGCGTCGCTGGTGGTGGTCGCGGTCTGGCTGACGCCCCAGTCGATCCCGATCACCTGGCCGGTTCCGGGCAGCGGCTGGACTTCGACGGACACGACGAACGAGGCGTACCAGTGGCCGAGGCTGTCGCGGTACACGCGCACCGAGGACGGTTCGGCGGGAAGTTCCCGCGACCACATGACCGTCAGGGCGATGTTCCCGGCCAGGTGCAGACGGCTGTCCTTGAGCCGGAAGCCGCGCCTGGTGTAGTTCAGGCTCGGGTCGGCCTCACGCTTCTTCTTGTACTTGGGCATCCCGGCCCGGCGATACTGCGGCAGACGTTCGCGGATGTCCTTGTGCGCCTTCGCGCGGGGCTTGCCGAAGTCCCGGATGATCTGCTGCTGGGGAACCGATGACCCCTCACGCAGCCACAGCGTCTTCGCGCGGGCTTCGGTCAGCATCGTGTCGAGCCGGGCCGGGCCGGGCCGCACGCCGCCTTGTCCGCGTCCTCGGGTCGGTTCTTGTTCCAGAAGTGGGTCTGCTTGGACTTGGCGACGCACTCGTTCCAGACCCACCGGCACCGGTCCCACTCCGCCAGCAGCGCACGCTCAGCGGTCGACGACACACGCAGCCGGAACGTCCACCGAGCATGGACGGCGCCCCCGGCCCCCTTCACCACCGACATGACATCCCCCTCCCACACCCCGCCCGATCGCCCCAGCTCCACCAGCGAACACAGGCACACCCGTTCGCTTTCCGTCTTCGTCGGCGGCTTCGCGGGCGCTCCGCGCCCCAAAGGACCGGACACGGCGTGCGATTCCTCCCCGGTATGAACGCCGGGGCATCCTCGCAAGAAGCAGGTGAACTGTTCCGGGCGGTTTCCGGGGATGGTGGCGGGAAGCCGCTCGATTTTGTACCGTGGAGAAACAAAGTGGCTCCCGCTCGTTTTCCCTGACCGGCGGGCGGGGCCGCCTTGTCTCTTCCGTCTGCGCTTGGAGCTGCCGATGACGGCCACCGCCGCCCCCACCGTGCTCACCGCCCGCGCCCTCCTGCTCGACATGGACGGCACCCTCGTCAACTCCGACGCCGTCGTGGAGCGCATCTGGCGCCGCTGGGCCGAACGCCAGGGGCTGGGCGCCGACGAGGTCATGAAGGTCGTCCACGGCCGCCAGGGGCACGCGTCGATGGCCCTCCTGCTGCCCGACCGGCCCATGGAGCAGAACCTCGCGGACAACGCGCGCATGCTCGCGGAGGAGACCGCCGACATGGACGGTGTCGTGGCGATACCGGGGGCGCCCGAGTTCCTGGCCGCCCTGCGGGGGCTGCCCCACGCGCTGGTGACCTCGGCCGACGTCCCGCTGTCCACGGCCCGGATGGCGGCCGCGGGGCTGGGACTGCCCGATGTCCGTGTCACCGCCGAGTCCGTGGGGGCGAGCAAGCCGGACCCCGAGGGCTTTCTGAAGGGAGCGGCGGAGTTGGGCGTCGCGGCCGCCGACTGCGTCGTCTTCGAGGACTCCGGGGCGGGAATCGCCGCCGGTAAGGCGGCCGGGATGAGGGTCGTGGGAGTCGGGGCGCGAGCCGCGGTGCACGAGCCGGACGTGGTGGTGGCGGATCTGACGCAGGTGCGGATCGAGGCGGGGGAGGACGGCGGGATCCGGCTCTCCGTCGGGTAGATCCCCCCGTCCGCTGTCGGGTGGACCCCGCAGCCGGCCCCCGCCGGGCCCGCACGCGAAGAACGGCCTACGGCTCTGTCGTCTCCGACTCCAGCCGCTCCCGGGTCACCAGGTCGTACACCCCGTGCTCCGCCACCTGAATCCCCCGCTGCCACTGATACGCGGAGACCGCGTCCTCGACCCCCTCGTTGTAGTGCCCGCTCGCCTTGCGCGCGTACAGCCCGACCTGGGTGAGCCGCAGCTCGAGCTCGACGACCTCCGGTCCCTCGGACCCGCGCCGCAGAACCTGCGGAGCCGCCTCGTGTGCCGCGTCGGACCCGGCCGCCGAATCCGTCGCGGCGGAGGCCGTCGGGGTCGCCGAGGGCTCGCTGGACAGTGACGGGCTGGGCGAGGCGCTGGACCTCGACGGGGACGGGGAGGCCGACCGGCTCGCGCTCGCCGTGGCGGACGGGGGCGCGGAGGGCGGCCGTACGGACGCCGCGGCCGTGGACGGGGGCGCCGACGCCGCGGTCGTCGTCGCATCGGGGACCGCCGGCCGTACGTCGCCCCGTGCCGCCTCGTCCCGCACCGGCGACTCGTACGTGAACAGCCCGCCGGCGAACGCGGCCGCGGCGGCCACCGTCACGACCGCCCCGGCGGTGGCGAGGAGGACGGCACGGCGCCGGGTGCGGCGCGGCGGCCCGTCGGTGGTCCGGCCGGGTACGGAGGCGTCGGCCTCCACCTCGAACAGGTTCAGGTCGGTGCGGCTCGGGGCGGTCGGCGGCGGTGCCGGCACGCGCAGCGGCATCGTGACGTCCGGCGCGGGTGCCTTCGGCACCGGTGCGGTCTCGTCGTCCAGCTCCACGTACGGCCGTATGCGTAGCGGATCGAAGTCCTCCGCCGCGGCCGCCTCCGCCGTCCGCGCGTCCCGCAATGCGTCCGACGCGCGCTGCGTGCACCCGCAGGACGGGGTGTTGTCGGCCCCTCTCGGTGCCCGGCACTCCGGGCACAGATGGGCGTTCGACTCCGCCATGTGTTCGTCCCTCCCCTCACAAACTCCAGCGATTATGCAGACCCCCTCCACACCCGACGTTCGGAAGCCCCCGGAATACCGGCTTCCAACAGGACTCAACAGGCCATAACCGGTCACACCGATCACGATGGAGAGGAAACGAGAGCCCCAGGAGGTCTTCATGGCAGCGGACGCGCACGGTATGACGGGGGATGTGAGAGACACGCGAGACCAACACGTGTCCGGCAACGTCCTCGTCTCGATCGGGGCCCTGCTGCTCGGGATGCTGCTCGCCGCGCTCGACCAGACGATCGTGTCCACCGCGCTGCCCACGATCGTCAGCGATCTCGGCGGCATGGAGCATCTGTCGTGGGTGGTGACCGCGTATCTGCTGGCGTCCACGGCCGCCACGCCGCTGTGGGGCAAGCTCGGGGACCAGTACGGGCGCAAGCGGTTGTTCCAGACCGCGATCGTGATTTTCCTGATCGGGTCCGCCCTGTGCGGCATGGCCCAGGACATGACCCAGCTGATCGCCTTCCGGGCCCTGCAGGGGCTGGGCGGCGGCGGTTTGATGGTGTTGTCGATGGCGATCGTCGGCGATCTCGTTCCGCCGCGTGAACGAGGGCGCTATCAGGGGCTGTTCGGAGCGGTGTTCGGGGCGACGAGTGTGCTCGGGCCGTTGCTGGGCGGGTTGTTCACCGAGCACCTGAGCTGGCGGTGGGTGTTCTACGTCAACCTTCCGGTGGGCGTGGTCGCGCTGGCCGTGATCGCGGTGGTGCTGCGGATTCCCCGTAAGTCGACGAAACACGTCATCGACTACCTGGGGACCTTTCTCATCGCCGCCGTCGCCACGTCTCTGGTGCTGGTGGCCTCGCTGGGCGGGAACACCTGGGCGTGGGGATCGCCTCAGATCGTCGGGCTCGCGGTGCTGGGGGTGTTGCTGACGGTCGCGTTCGTGGGGGTCGAGCGGCGGGCCGCCGAGCCCGTGCTGCCGCTGAAACTGTTCCGGGTGCGGACCTTCACCCTGGCCGCCGTCATCAGCTTCATCGTCGGGTTCGCGATGTTCGGGGCCATGACCTATCTGCCCACCTTCCTCCAGGTGGTGCAGGGTGTCTCACCGACGATGTCCGGTGTGCACATGCTGCCCATGGTGTTCGGGCTGTTGCTGTCCTCGACCGTTTCCGGGCAGATCGTCAGCCGTACCGGCCGCTGGAAGGTGTTCCCGGTGGCCGGGACCGCGGTCACCACGCTCGGGCTGCTGCTTCTGCACCGGCTCGACGAGAGCAGTTCCACCTGGGTGATGAGCCTCTGCTTCTGCGTGTTCGGGCTGGGACTCGGGCTGGTCATGCAGGTGCTCGTGCTGATCGTGCAGAACGCCGTGTCGTACGAGGATCTCGGCGTCGCCACGTCCGGCGCGACCTTCTTCCGGTCCATCGGGGCGTCTTTCGGCGTCGCCATCTTCGGGACCGTCTTCGCGAACCGCCTCGGGGACAAGCTGGCCGAGGCCCTGCGGGGCGCTCAACTGCCGCCCGGAGTCTCGGTGTCGGGGATCGAGGCCGATTCCCGGGGGCTCGCGGAGCTGCCGGGCTCGCTGCGGTCCGAGGCGCTGCACGCGTACGCCTCGTCGATCACCGATGTCTTCCTCTACGCCGCGCCCGTCGCGTTTCTCGGGTTCGTGCTCGCGTGGTTCCTCAAGGAGGACCGGCTGCGGGGGTCGGTCACGGCACCCGACGTCACGGAGACGCTGGCCAGCAATCCCGTGGAGCGGTCGTCGTACGACGAGGTGTGCCGGGCGCTGTCGGTGCTCGGGACCCGGGAGGGGCGCCGGGAGGTCTACCGGGACATCACCACGCGGGCCGGTTACGACCTGTTGCCCGCGTCGAGTTGGCTGGTGCTGCGGATGCGGAGGTACGGGTGGGTGGAGCCGGCGCTGCTCGCCGAGCGCACGTCCGTGCCGCTCGGCGCGATCATCGAGGCGTCGCGGCAGGTGGAGGGGCGGGGGCTGGCGTCGCGGCAGGGGCTTGATCTGGTGCTCACCGAGCCGGGCCAAGAGGTGGCCGCGCGGCTCGCGGCGGCTCGGGAGGCGTCGTTGGGGGAGTTGCTGGGGGACTGGTGGGGACCCGACCGGCCCACCGATCTCGCCCAGCTGGTGAAGGATCTGAACGACGAGTTGTGCGGCTCCGACCGGGAACAGCCGCACGAGGGGCCCGCGGCCCGGTCGGGATGAGGCGCCTCCCAGGTCATGGCCCGATTGCCGCCTCCACACATGGGGAGACGGTTTGAACAAAGCGTTCAGGGCAACCCGGCAGACATGTCAACAGGCCTGATCATCGCTCTGATCGTGATCGTGGCGGCCGTCCTCGTCGTGGCGGCCGTCCTGACCCTGCGTGGCCGGGGCCCGCAGCACGGCCGGGGCCTGAAGCGACGCTTCGGGCCCGAGTACGACCGCGCCGTGGCCCGGCACGACGGGGACAAGAAGGCCGCCGAGCGCGAACTCGCCGAGCGCGTGGAGCGGCATGGATCCCTGCGCGAGCAGCCACTGGAACCAGCGGAGCGCCAGCGGTACGAGGACCGCTGGGCGGCCGCCCAGGAACGCTTCGTCGACTCTCCTCGGGAGGCCGTCGCCGAGGCGGACCGGCTGCTCGCCGAGCTCGCCAAGGCCCGGGGTTTCCCGGACGGCGGGCGGTACGAGGAACAGTTCAACGCGCTGTCCGTGCACCACGCGGACCATGTGCACGGCTACCAGCGGGTGCATGCGGTGGCGGGTGCCCGCGCGGACGCCCGGCAGGACGGCGACGGCCGGACGAACACGGAGGAGATGCGCGCCGCCATGGTGGAGGCGCGGGCCCTCTTCGAGGACCTCGTCGGCCCGCCGCGCAACCGCGAGGAGTCCCGTACACCCACCGGCGAGTCCCACCTGCGCGCGGGTCAGCCCCGCGACGGTCGCAGTGACGGCCGGGGGCACCTGCCGTGGGCATTCAACAGGCGTCACGCGAAGGGGAGTTGAGCGAAATGACGGATGCCGTGAGCGGGGCGGGCGAGGAGCGGAAGGGCCGGACCACAGGCGACCGCTCGGGTGCTCGCAGCCCCCTGGTGGCTCCCACCGAGACCGAGGCACCGGACGCCCGGGGACCCGTGACGGGACGTGGTGCGGAAGAGGAGCGTGGGGAGCGTCGTGAGTCCATACCGGGTGCGATGACGACTCCCGGGCGGGGCGACGAGGGCGGCTTCGGCGCCGACTCGGTTCCCGGCCGCGACAGGACCTCCGGTCTCGGTCGTGAGACCGAGCGGGGGCGGGACGCCGGTTCCGACACCGTCGGTGGAGTCGGTACGGGCGTGGGCGGGTCCTCGAGCCCCGAGAGCCACGAGGCCCGGCTGCTGCCGCACGAGGAGTGCGACAAACTCAGCACGCGGCTCCAGCACGCCGTCGCCGGGTTCGTGGACGAGCCCCGGTCCGCCGTCGAGGAGGCCGACCACGTGCTGGAGGAGGTCGCCGCGCGGTTCACCGATGCGGTGAAGCAGCGTCGGCGCACGCTGCGCAACTCCTGGCAGACCGGCGACGGCGGCCGGGACGACAAGGCGGTCGGCACCGGCGACACCGAGCAACTCCGGCTGGCGCTGCGGGACTACCGCGAGCTGACGGAGCGGCTGCTGCACAGCTGAGACATCGTCCATGAGTACGACCGGCCTGTCGCCCGGAGTCGGGCGGCAGGCCGGTCTTGGGTGCCTTGCACCGGACACGGCCGTGCCGGGCGATTTATCATGCGGCGGCGGTGGGCCAACGGGGCAGCCGCGCAAGGACCCTTCAGGAGGAGCGCACGTGCTCGAACTCACCATGGCCGTCGTCACCGCGGCGGAGGAGGGTGCCACGGCCGGGATGCAGATGACCGACGCGCCCAGTGACCCGGGCACCGTGCTGCGGGTGGGCCGGGACAAGTCCGTGTGCCGGCTCGCGACACCCGACGACTGGCTGTTCGTCTCCCGGGTGCACCTGGAGTTCCTGTGCGGGCCCGAGGGCGTCTGGCAGGTGACCTGGCTCCAGGGCTCGCAGCCCGATCCCTCGTCCGAGGTACGACTGGTGGCCGGGGCTTACGCGCAGCCGCTGGTCTACGGCGGCTCGGTGACGCTGCCCCGGGGCGGCAACGGCGAGATCGTCATCCGTGACCGCACCGCCCCGCGCAGCGTCAACGTCGGCTTCTACCACGAGGTGTGAGGGTGCGGGGTCACGGCAGCACGCGCGCCAGCGCGAAGCCGTCGTAACCCTTGCTGCCCACCGTCTGGATCGCCGTGGCGCTCAGCCTCGGGTGCTGTCCGATCAGTTCGAGCGCGGTGCGGGTGCCCTGGACGTCGGAGGCGGGGTTGCCGGGATCGGCCACCCGGCCGCCCCGCACGACGTTGTCCACCACGATCAGGCTGCCCGAGCTGGTGAGCTTGAGGGCCCACTCCACGTAGTGCGGGTTGTTGCCCTTGTCGGCGTCGATGAAGACCAGGTCGAAGGGGGGCGGGTTCTCGTCGGCCAGCCGGGGCAGGGACTCGAGGGCCGGGCCGACCCGCACCTCGACGATCTTGTCGAGGCCCGCGCGGGCGATGTTGCGGTTCGCGACCTCGGCGTTGACCGGGCTGTACTCCAGTGAGACCAGACGGCCGTCGGCGGGCAGGGCGCGGGCCAGCCAGATCGTGCTGTAGCCGCCGAGCGTGCCGAGCTCCAGGACCGTACGGGCACCCTGGATCTGGGCCAGGAGCTGCAGGAGTTTGCCCTGTGGTGCCGTCACGGCGATGGACGGCAGGCCGGCGGCCTCGCTGTCGCGCAAGGCCGCCCGGAGTACGTCGTCCTCCGGTGCCAGATGGGTGGTGAAGTAGTCGTCGACGTCGTCCCAGAGCTGCGACTCGCTCATGCACCTGTGCCTTTCATATGTCTAGTTAGAGCAGCTAACTAGTTGCGCTAACGAATATAGTCCGGCACCCGGTCTCTGTCAGCGGATTACCGCTGCGGCGGCGAGCCCGGCAGCGGCCGGCCCGCCGACTCCGTCATGAACCACACCGCCACACCGCCGATCACGGCCGCGGCCATCATGTAGTAGGCGGGCATCATCATGTTCCCGGTCGCGCCGATCAGGGCCGTCACCACCAGCGGGGTCGTGCCGCCGAAGAGGGACACCGAGATGTTGAAGCCGACCGAGAGGGAGCCGTAGCGCACCCGGGTCGGGAAAAGGGCGGGGAGGGCCGACGGCATCGCCGCGGTGAAGCAGACCAGGAGCAGGCCCAGCGCGCCCATGCCGAGCGCGATCGCGAACAGGCTGCCCTGACGGATCAGCAGCAGGGCCGGTACCGAGAGCAGCAGGAAGCCCGCGCAGCCCGCGGCGATCACCGGGCGGCGGCCGACGCGGTCGCTCAGGGCGCCCGCGAAGGGCTGGACGACCATCATCAGCGCCATCACCGCGAGGACGACGAGCAGGCCGTGTGTCTCGTCGTACTTGAGCTCGCTGGTCAGGTAGCTCGGCATGTACGACAGCAGCATGTAGTCGGTGACGTTGAAGACCAGCACCAGACCCACGCAGAGCAGCAGGGCCGGCCACTGGCCGGTGATCATCTCGCGCAGCGGGATCTTCGGGCGGCTCGACTCGGCCTTCTCGGTCTCCGCCGCGAACGCCGGGGTCTCCTCCAGGCGCAGCCGCAGATACAGGCCGATGACGCCCATCGGGCCCGCGATCAGGAACGGGATCCGCCAGCCCCAGGAGACCAGGTCCTCGGTGGACAGCAGGGCCGTCATCAGCGTGACCAGGCCGGCGCCGGCGATGTAACCGGCCAGCGTGCCGAACTCCAGCCAGCTGCCGAGGAAGCCGCGCTTCTTGTCGGGCGCGTACTCGGCGATGAAGGTGGAGGCGCCCGCGTACTCACCGCCGGTGGAGAAGCCCTGGACCAGACGGGCGGCCAGGAGCAGCAGCGGGGCGCCGACGCCGATCGTGGCGTACGACGGGATCAGGCCGATGGCGAAGGTGCCGGCCGCCATCATGATCATGGTCACGGCGAGGACCTTCTGGCGGCCCACCCGGTCGCCCAGCGGGCCGAAGACCAGGCCGCCGAACGGGCGGACCAGGAAGGCCGCGGCGAAGGCGCCGAACGTCGACAGGAGCTGGGCGGTCGGATTGCCGGACGGGAAGAAGACCTTCCCCAGGGTGACGGCGATGTAGCTGTAGACACCGAAGTCGAACCACTCCATGGCGTTGCCCAGCGCGGCGGCCTTGACGGCACGCTTCACGAGGGCCGGGTCGACGACGACGGCATCGGGGGTCTCGGGGCCGCGAGGGGCGTGGGCGGGATGGGTGAGGGCTGCGGCACTCGGCAAAACGTCGCTCGCCTGCCTTTCGACGGGGACAAGGGCAAAAAGCGACCATAGGCGGACTTGCCGGGCTTACGTCATGCTCAGGTCCGGTCGCGGAGCGTGCACAAATGTGCCGTATGCAGGTATCTCGTGCCTGGTCAGGGACGCGTCTTCCCGCGGCCCGTGTGATCCATCTCGCGCCTGGCTGAGCGACGGTACCCGCGGCGGACTATCGTCATTCGGACAAATGGAGGCGGACGTCAGGTGAAGCGGGGGTTGCCCGCGTCCTTCCTCTCGGACGTATGGCACGACCGGGATTGAGAGGCCGACGAGGCGTGGCGAACGCGGAGCACAGTGGGACTACGGAGGTCCAGGCGCGGCTGCGCGCGGCCAGGCTGGCCCTGTGGCTGGTGGCCGCCGTCCTCGCCGTCAGACAGGTGGCCGTCGTCCTCAGCACCCCCAGAGGCGAGCGGCTGACGGACCTGGAGACCTGGGTCGGCCCGGACGGCGTCCTGCATGTGAAGGGTTCGCTGTACGACTCGACGCAGTTCACCGGTACCCCGTTCGGGGGACTTGTCCTGAAGCCGCTCACCCGTGCCGCCGAACAGGCTCTCGGCTGGGGCTGGACCTTCGGCACCCTGCTCCTGGTCGTCGCCCTGGGCCTCGTCGCCGCCCGCGCCCTCCCCCAGCCGGTCGACCGCCGCACCTCCCTGCTCGCCGCGCCGGTCGCGATCAGCCTCCTCATGCTGTCGCTGCCCGTGCGCAACACGCTCTACCTCGGGCAGACCAGCATCATGCCGGTCCTGCTGGTCCTGGTCGCCTGCTTCGTCGTACGAGGTGAGCGGGTCAGCGGCCTGCTCATCGGTCTCGCCGCCGCCCTCCAGCCCACGGTCCTGCTCTTCGCGCCCCTGCTCTGGTTCACCGGCCGCCGCCGCGGCGCCCTGACCACGGCCGCGACCTTCGCCGCCGGCACCGCACTGGCCTGGGCCGCGATGCCGCACGACTCGTACACCTACTGGGTGCACCACGTCGCGGGCACCGGCCTCGGCGGTCCCGCCGACGACCTCTCCAACCAGTCCCTGCACGGCCTGCTGCTGCGTCTCGGTGTGGCCGGACCGCAGGAGATCTCCCTCTTCCTGGTCCTCGGCGTGGCCGTCGCCGCACTGGGCCTGCGGCGGGCCGTGCGCTACGCCCGCGACGGCCAGCTGCTGCTCGCCGTCGCGATCACCGGGTGCGCGGCGATCGCCGTCTCGCCGACCACCTGGCAGCACCAGCTGCTGTGGGTGCTGCTCGCGGTCGTCGGGCGGGTCGGCAAGCGTGCCTCCGACCGGTACGTCTGGCCCGTGGCCGTCGTCCTGGTGATGACCCTCCCGGCGACGATGATGCTGCCGCACATCTCGGCGCTGTACACCCTGCGGGACAACGTGGTGCTGCTGGCCGCGCTCGCCGCCGCCACGGTGATTCCCTTCCTGTCGCGGACCTCGCCGTACTACCGGTCGCCGATCCCCACGGCGTACGCGGCGCCGGTGCCCGCGCGGCTGCCGCGCGTGCCACTGCTGCCGTTCCTGCGGCGGGTGCTGACCCGGCCCAATCTGCTCCTCGAACTGCTGCTGATTCGTGTCACCTACGCCGCCTACCAGCAGGTCAGACTCGCGGCCACCGGCGGAACCAACTCCGCGGGGCGGGCCGCCGCCGAGGAGCACGGCCGGCAGATCCTCGATCTCGAGCGCCTGCTGCACATCGACATCGAGCACTGGGTCAACCACGCGGTCGTCAAGGTGGACTGGCTGCGCAACTTCTTCGACTTCTACTACGAGTCCTTCCACTTCGTGGTCCCGCTGAGCGTGCTGGCCGTTCTGTACTGGCGGCGGCCGGGGGACTACCGGTGGGCGCGGGCGTCGCTCGGGTTCGCGACCCTGCTGGCCCTTGTCGGGTTCTGGCTCTATCCGCTGGCACCGCCCCGGCTCATGCCGGCGCTGGGGGTCATCGACACCGTGCACGGCGTGCAGGACTTCTCCAAGCCGGACTACGGCACCCTCACCGCCCTGACCAACCAGTACGCGGCGATGCCCTCGCTGCACTTCGGCTGGTCGCTGTGGTGCGGGGTCGTCATCGCGATCATCGCGCCCCGGTGGTGGATGAAGGGACTCGGGCTGCTGCACCCGCTGTTCACCGTCTCGGCGATCGTGGCCACCGGTAACCACTGGGTGCTGGACGCGGTGGGGGGTGCGGCGGTTGTCGCCGGTGGGTTCGGGTTGTCGTATCTGTTCCAGGGGCCGCGGGCTCGGGTGGTGGCCGTGGCGGCGGAGGCCGATGCGGAGCGGGCCGGCGGCCTGGAGGGACCGTCGGCCCGGGGCGCCGGGGCAGGGGTCAGCTCAGGGTGACCTGGAGTTCCTTGACGCCGTTGATCCAGGCCGAGCGCAGGCGGCGGGGGTCGCCGGCCGCGCGGAGGTTGGGCATGGCGTCGGCGATGGCGTTGAAGATCAGGTCGATCTCCAGGACCGCCAGGGACTTGCCGAGGCAGTAGTGCGGGCCTCCGCCGCCGAAGCCGAGGTGGGGGTTGGGATCGCGGGTGATGTCGAAGGCGTCCGGGTTCTCGAAGACCTCCGGGTCGTGGTTGGCGGCGGCGTAGAAGATGCCCACCCGGTCACCCTTCTTGATCTGCTTGCCGCCCAGCTCCGTGTCCTGGGTGGCCGTGCGCTGGAAGGAGTTGACCGGCGTGGCCCAGCGGACGATCTCCTCCGCCGCCGTCGAGGGGCGCTCGGCCTTGTAGAGCTCCCACTGGTCGGGGTGGGTGAGGAAGGCGTGCATCCCGTGGGTGATGGCGTTGCGGGTCGTCTCGTTGCCCGCGACCGCCAGCATCAGCACGAAGAAGCCGAACTCGTCGGAGTTCAGGTTGCCTTCGTCCTCCGCCGCCACCAGGGTCGTGACGATGTCCTTCGCCGGGCACTGCTTGCGGTCGGCCGCCATGTTCATCGCGTAGGCGATGACCTCCATGGCCGATTCCTGGCCGACCTGCTCACTGATCGCGTACTCCGGATCGTCGTACGAGATCATCTTGTTGGACCAGTCGAAGATCTTCGCCCGGTCGTCCTGCGGGATGCCGATGAGCTCGGCGATGGCCTGGAGGGGCAGTTCGCAGGCGACCTGGGTGACGAAGTCGAAGGATTCGCCGGGCAGGGCGCGCGCGGTCTCGACGATCGCGTGGGCTCGGTTGCGGAGGCGTTCCTCCAGGGCGCGGATGGCCCTCGGGGTGAAGACGCGCTGGACGATTCCGCGGACGCGGGTGTGCTCGGGCGGGTCCATGTTCAGCAGGATCAGCCGTTGCGCGTCGATCGCGTCGCGCTCGATGCGTTCGTTGAAGCGGATGATCGCCGTGTTGAGGTACGACGAGAAGATCTCCGGGTGGGTGGAGACGTACTTGACGTCCGCGTGCCGGGTGACCGCCCAGTACCCCTCGTCCTGGAAGCCGGCGACGTTCCCCGGCTGGGGGATCCAGCGCACCGGTTCGGCCCGGCGCAGTTCGGCGAACTCCGGCAGCGGTACGCGACTTTGCAGCAGGTCGGGGTCGGTGAAGTCGAACCCGTCGGGAAGCGCTGGACACGACATCGGCAACTCACTCCAGCCGTTCGACAGCTTTCTGACGGCCCATCAGGAACAGAGCTGCCGTGAAGGTAATAACGGGTTCTACAAGTAGCAAGGGGCACGGAGCCCTCAATTGTGTGCACGACCCTTGCGGTGGTGGGCGGCTCGTCAGCAGACTGCAAAGCAGCGCGAAGTAGAACACGTACTAGTTATGCGTGTTCCAGGGAAGTTCCATGGATCCGTTCGGAGGAGAGGACCCGCACCCATGGCCGCCGAACCCGTGATCGTCGAAGCCGTCCGCACTCCCATCGGCAGGCGCGGCGGCGCGCTCGCCAACCTGCATCCCGCCTACCTGCTGGGCGAGACCTACCGTGAACTCCTCGGCCGCACCGGCATCCCCGCCGACGCGGTGGAACAGATCGTCGGCGGCACGGTCACCCACGCCGGCGAACAGTCCATGAACCCCGCGCGCACGGCCTGGCTGACCGTCGGGCTGCCGTACGAGACGGCGGCGACGACGGTCGACTGTCAGTGCGGCTCGTCCCAGCAGGCCTCCCACATGGTCGCCAACATGGTCGCGGCCGGGGTCATCGACGTCGGCATCAGCTGCGGTGTCGAGGCGATGTCCCGGGTGCCGCTGGGGTCGGGGTCGAAGCACGGGCCCGGGAAGCCGTTCCCGGACGAGTGGAACGTCGACCTGCCGAACCAGTTCGAGGCGGCCGAACGCATCGCACGCCACCGGCGGTTGACCCGCGAGAACGTCGACGCGCTCGGTCTGCTCTCGCAGGAGCGGGCGGCCGTCGCCTGGTCCGAGGAGCGCTTCAAGCGGGAGACGTTCGCGGTCCAGGTGCCGACCACCGAGGACGAACAGCGCGCCGGGCAGGGCATGTGGCGTCTGGTCGACCGGGACGAGGGACTGCGCGACACGTCCATGGAGGCGCTGGCGGGCCTCAAGCCGGTCATGCCGACGGCGATCCACACGGCGGGCAACTCCTCCCAGATCAGCGACGGCGCCGCGGCGATCATGTGGGCGTCGAAGCGGATGGCGCGGGCACTGAAGCTGAAGCCACGGGCCCGGATCGTGGCACAGGCACTGGTCGGGGCCGACCCGCACTTCCACCTCGACGGTCCGATCGACGCGACCCGTGCGGTGCTCGGCAAGGCGGGCATGTCCCTGAAGGACATCGACCTCGTCGAGATCAACGAGGCCTTCGCGTCGGTGGTGCTCAGCTGGGCCCAGGTCTTCGAGCAGGACCTGGAAAAGGTCAACGTCAACGGCGGCGCGATCGCGCTCGGGCACCCGGTGGGCGCCACCGGGGCGCGGCTCATCACGACGGCCCTGCATGAACTGGAGCGCACGGACAAGGAGTTCGCGCTGATCACGATGTGTGCGGGTGGCGGCCTGGCCACCGGCACGATCATTCAGCGGTTGTAGACGTCCAGTTGACGAAGGTGGTGAAGACGGCGGGGTCGATCGTGAGGATCGGTCCCGCCGGGGTCTTGGAGTCGCGGACGGCGACGGCCGCGACTGTCTCGGCGATCTCTACGCAATCACCGCCCTGGTCGCTGCTGTAGCTGGACTTACGCCAGTTGCTCTCCATAGCGGTCCTCCATCGCGCGTCGGATCAACTCCGCCGAGTCCTTGAGGGATAGAGCGGCGGCTCGAAGATGATCGTAACGGAGCGAGCAGTCCTTGACGGTGTCCGGATTCGCGGTCGGATGTCCGCTGCCGTATCCCTCGGTGTAGACGATGGTCGGGTCGCTGCCGAATCGGTAGAGGTTGAACGAGCCCGTCAGTCCGGCGTGCGCCCCTGCGGAGAACGGCAGTACCTGGATGTTGATCTGGGGATCGTTCTCGAAGGACAACAGATGGGTCAGTTGGCCACGCATCGTTTCCTTGTCGCCGATCTCCTGGTACAGCGCGGCCTCGCTGATGACCATCCAGAAGACCGGTGGCTCCTCCTTCTCGAAGATGCGCTGACGAGCCAGTCGTACGGCGGTGCGGTCGTCGAGGTCGTTGCGTCGGAGTGCGCTGAGCGTGGCGCGGGCGTAGGCGGGGGTCTGCAGCAGTCCGTGGATCATGGTGGCCTGGAAGGTACAGATCTCGGTCGCCCGTGCCTCCAGCTCGGCAACCTGCTGAAACCACGAGGGCAGTTGACTGCGCAGCACCAGGTCGACAAGACGGGTCAGTAACCCGTCCGATCCCAGCGCCGCGTCCGCCCGTTCGCTGAACTCCGGTGTCGGGACCTTCCTCGCCGTCTCGATCTGCCCGACCAGGGAGCCGGTATAGCTGAGGATGTCGCCGAGTTGACGCTGGGTCAGGTGGGCGGCTTCTCGGAGCCGGCGCAGCTCGAAACCGTAGTAGTCGCCGGGCGAGGCGCCGGGGTCGAGGGAGTGAATGCCGGTCACGCGGGGGTCCCCTCTCGGGTAACTGGGTCCACGGCTCAACCAGTTGTGTCCGTTCGATAGCCCAGAGTAGTCATGCGAGGTCACGCTCGTCCCGTGAACTCCTACATTCCCCAGTGGCGCCTGTCCCTCACCGCGGGCGAACATTCCGCCCGCCACATCCGCCGGATCGTCCGCTCGCTGCTGGACGAGTGGGGGCTGTCCCCGCTGTGCGATGCCGCCGAACTCGGCGTGACGGAGCTGGTCGCCAATGTCGTACGCCATGTTCCGGACCGTCGGTGTGTGGTGCTGGTGCTGCGGCTGGAGACCGGTGTCCGGGTGGAGGTCGCGGACGGGGCGCCCGAACTCCCGCTCCCGGCGGTCGAGTCGGACGCGGAGGCCGAACACGGCCGCGGACTCGTGCTGCTGGACGCCGTCGTGGACAAGTGGGGCATGGGGCCGAGATCGGGTGGCGGAAAGGTTGTCTGGTTCGAGTGCGGGCCCCGATGATGGCGACATGGCAGAGGGTCTTCGGTGGGTGTCCGAGGCCTACCCTTTCGGCTACAGCCTCATCTTCTGCGAGGGCCTCACGCCCGAGGAAGTACTCCGGCGACTCGGTGCCCGGCGCGAGTCCGTCTTTCCGCTGACCCGGCACGAGGCCCAGGAGATCGAGGTCCGCAACTCGATGGACGAGCCGTTCGGTCTGGACCACCTGGAGGATCTGGACGTCGAGGCCGTGGAGGAACTCGGCTTCCTGCGGCGCTCAGTGGACGCGGTCGTGCGGGCCGGGTCGATCGAGGGCTGGACCTTCGCCGTCCAGGCCTCCGCCTCGTACGTCTCGGCGGTGAACTACCTCCCCGCGCTCTCCTCGGGCAGCCGCGTCCTCGCCGCGAGCTGCGACGTCAACGCCGTGCAGCGGGTGGAGTACGCGGTCGACGGGCAGGTGCTGTCCTCCTTCGACCCCGGGGTTCCCGCGTACGACGACGGCGCGGACCCGTCGGCCCTCGCCTGGCCGGCGGCCGGCGGGAGCATGACTTCGCCGCAGGTTCTGGAGTACCTGGAGAGCCGGTTGGGGCTGTGGGTGCCGAAGGACTCCGAGGAGCTGCGGCTTCCGGCGGCGGGCCTGTCGACCCACCGATGACTTCGGCCCGCCTGTGCGGTCCTCACTCCGAGGAGGTGTTCGCGATGGACGCGACGGTACGGCAGGAGGCTCTGGAGCGGCTGCGGGTTCTGGTCGGGGAGTGGGTGGTGGAGGCGGAGTTTCCCGGGCAGACGGTGGGGGCCGGGCGGAGTGTGTTCGAGTGGACGCTGGACGGGCAGTTCCTGGTGCAACGGACCGAGGTGCCGAACCCCGCGCCGGACAGTACGTCGATCGTGTCGGTCGAGCCGGAGACGGGGGCGTACACGCAGCACTACTTCGACGCGCGGGGGGTCGTACGGCTGTACGCGATGACCTTCGACGGCGAGGTGTGGCAGTTGCTGCGTGAGGAGGAGGACTTCTCCCCGCTGTCCTTCCGACAGCGTTTCACCGGGCGGCTGAGCGCGGACGGCGACAGCATCCACGGCGTCTGGGAGCAGTCGACGGACGGGGCGGCGCAGTGGGAGACGGACTTCGCACTGACGTACCGAAGGAGCCGCTGACATGCGGCCCACGGCGGAGAACGCACGCGGGATCGTCGACGCGAGCCGGTACCTGGTGCTGGCCACGGCGGACGCGGAGGGGCGGCCCTGGAGTACGCCGGTCTACTTCGCGCATGTGGGGTGCCGGGAGTTCTTCTGGGTGTCCTCGCCGGAGGCGGTTCATTCGCGGAACGTCGCGGTGCGGCCCGAGGTGGGGATCGCGGTCTTCGACTCGTCGGTGGAGATCGGCACCGGGCAGGGTGTGTACATGCCCGCCGTCGCGGCCGAGCTCGTGGAGGGGGCGGCGGCAACGAGCGCGCTGGAGGTCTTCTCCCGGCGGTCGCTGGGGCACGGCGGGCGGGTCTGGACCCTCGACGACGTACGGGGCGACTCCGGGATGCGGATCTACCGGGCGGTGGCCGAGGCGCACTCGATGCTGGCGAAGGACGGGCGCCCGGATCACCGAGTGGCGGTCGATCCGGGCTGAGGTCGCCGACGGCTCGCCTTCGGCGGAGGCGAGCGCGGGATCGCCGGTCTACCCGAGGCGTTCGATCGCCGCTGCCGTCTCCGCCGCCGACACCGTGTCGTCGGCCGCCGCGAACAGTTCGTGTGCCCGGGTGAGGTGTTCGCGGGCCTCGGAGAGTTCGCCGCAGTGGCGCAGGGCCGTGGCGAGACCGGTGAGTGCCCGGGCCCGGAAGCGGTCGAGGTCGCCGCGGGCGGGGGGTGTGGTGACCGGCCGGTAGGCCGCCACCGCCTCCGGCCATCGTTCGAGGGCCAGCAGATCATTCGCGATCTCGTGGCGGAGAAGGGCCTGGACGAACTCGTTCAGGCCGGGAACATCCCCGGCGGAGGTGTCGAGCAGGGCCCGGTGAAGGGCCAGCGCCTCCTCGGCACGGCCGGATTCGCGCAGCGCCTTGCCGAGGACCCGCTGGGAGACCGCCTTCCCGGCGGTGTCGCCGACGGCCTCGAAGAGCCGGATGGCCTTCGCGGCGGCCTCCGCGGCCTCCGTGGGCCGCTCCAGGCTCAGACAGGCCCCGGTGATGTACGACCACGCCCAGGCCTGCTGGCCCTCATCGCTGGTCTCGATCGCCAACTCCAGCGCCTTGCGGGCGAGTTGTTCGGCCCGTTCGTACTGGTTCGCGCCGACCCCGTGGGCCCAGGCGAGGCAGTTGAGCTGGTGGGCCTCGGCCGCCCGGTCCCCGACGGCGGCCGCGGACCGGGCGCCGTACGAGAAGAGGGTCCGCCACTCGGGCCACTGGGTCCAGCGGTCGGAGAACCAGTACAGGGTGCGCGAGGTGTGGAGGATCTCCGCGTGCCGGCCCGCCGCGTACATCAGGGGCAGGGCACCTGCCCAGTTGGAGCGTTCGGCGATGAGCCATTCCTCCGCGTCCGCGGCGGACTCCGGGGTGGAGGCGGCGGGTTCGCCCGCCCACGGCTCCGGCGCGCCCGGCGCCTCGAATATCCGGCCGGCCGCCGAGGCCGAGCGCAACAACCAGTCCGCCATGCGCAGTTGGACCTCCCGGGCCACCGACTCGGGCTCCTCGCCGTCGAGTCGCTCGCGCGCGAAGAGCCGTACGAGATCATGGAGGGCGTACCGGCCGGGTGCGGTCTCCTCCAACAGACCCCGGTCGACCAGGAGGTCGAGAACGTCCCCGGTGGTGAGCGGGTCCTCGCCGGTCAGGACGGCGGCGAGGTCGGGCCCGGTGTCATGGCCGGGGATGAGCGAGAGCCGGCGCAGCAAGAGCCGGTGCGGTTCGGTGAGTTGGCCGTAGGAGAGGGCGAGAGCCCCGCGTACGGCGAGGTCGCCCGCGACCAGGCCGCTCAACCGGCGTTCCTCGTCCGCGAGGTGGCTCACCAGGCGGGCCGGCGTCCAGCTCGGGCGGCTGGAGAGGCGGTTGCCGACGATGCGCAGGGCCAGCGGGAGGTGTCCGCACAGCTCGGTCAGCCGGGTGATCGCCTCGGACTGTCCGTCGGTGCGCGGGGCGCCGAGGATCCGCTCCAGGAGGGTCGCCGACTCCCTGCCGCTGAGCCCGCCGAGCCTGATCCGCCGTACGCCTTCGAGTCCGGCCAGCGGTCGTCTGCTGGTGACCAGCACGAAGCTGCCCTCGGCGTCCGGCAGCAGCGACCTGGTCTGGGTCTCGTCGGCCGCGTCGTCGAGGACGACCAGCGCCCGCCGGGTCGCGAGCATGGCCCGGTAGACGGACTCCCGGGCCACCGGGTCGACCGGGATCCGGTCAGGCGGGTGGCCGAGTGCCACGAGCAGGAGGACCAGCGCCTCGGCGGCCGGCAGCGGGGAGTCGCTCATGCCGTGCAGCTGGACGCAGACGCTGCCGTCCGGGAAGGAGTCGGTCAGCCGTCGTACGGCTTCCGCGGCCAGGGTGGTCTTGCCCTGCCCGCCGGGCCCGAAGAGCACCGCCGCACGCGTGCGCGTGCCGGTGGCGAGGGCCTGCAGCTCCGCCAGCTCGTGTTCCCGTCCGGTGAAGTCCGGGACGGTGCGCAGGAGATACGGCGGGGTCGGCGGGCCCCCGCGTTCCCGGCCGGTGTCGGCGAGCCGCTGGAGGCGCTCGCGCTGCTCGGTGTCGAGCCGGAGGGCGGCGGCGAGCGCGTCGACCGTACGTCGCTGGGGCCCCCGGCTGCGGCCGCGCTCCAGGTCACCGAGCGCGCGGACGCTGACCCCGGACGCCCCGGACAGGTCCTCCAGGGTGAGCCGGGCGGTCCGGCGCAGGGAGCGCAGCATCACGCCGAAGGCGGTGCCACCGGGGGGAGCCTCGGGCTGCGGTGGTTCAGGTGCATGACTGGTCATCACGACAATTAGAACAAGCGCTCTCTACTTCCGCCTGCACTTCTGCCTGGTGACCATGAGCCACCCGTGGTGAGCTGATATCTCCCTACGAGGAGGACCAACCGAAATGCCGTACATCACCGTTGGCGACGAGAACAGCGCGCCGATCGAGCTCTACTACGAGGACCACGGCACCGGACAGCCGGTCGTCCTGATCCACGGCTACCCGCTCGACGGCCACTCCTGGGAGAAGCAGGTCCCGGTCCTGCTGGAGGCCGGCCACCGCGTCATCACCTACGACCGCCGCGGCTTCGGCCGTTCCTCGCAGCCGACCACAGGCTACGACTACGACACCTTCGCCGCCGATCTCGACAAGGTGCTCACCAGCCTGGACCTCACCGACGCGGTTCTCGTCGGCTTCTCGATGGGCACCGGTGAGGTGGGCCGCTACCTGGGCACGTACGGTTCGGGGCGGGTCGCGAAGGCCGTCTTCCTGGCCTCGCTCGAGCCCTTCCTGCTGAAGACCGACGACAACCCGGCCGGCGTGGACCAGGCGGTGTTCGACGGGATCCTGGACGCGGTCACCAAGGACCGGTACGCCTACTTCGACGCGTTCTACCAGGACTTCTACAACCTGGACGAGACGCTGGGCAGCCGGATCAGCGAGGCGGCCGTGCGCAACAGCTGGAACGTGGCCGCGGGGGCCTCGGCGCACGCCTCGGTGGCCTGCGTACCGACCTGGATCACCGACTTCCGGGCCGACGTGGCGAAGATCGACGTACCGTCGCTGATCGTGCACGGCACCGGTGACCGCATCCTGCCGATCGACTCGACCGGGCGGCCCTTCCACGCGCTGCTGCCCTCCGCCGAGTACGTCGAGATCGAGGGCGCGCCGCACGGTCTGCTGTGGACGTACGCGGAGGAGGTCAACGCGGCACTGCTGGACTTCCTGGCCAAGTAGCCCTCGACAAAGGGTTCACTCGCGCCCCGAGGCGGTCACCGCCAGCAGGGCCACCAGCCCCGCCGCGATCGCCAGCGGAATCCCGAGGCCGTGGTGGAGCACCAGCCACGCGCCGAGCGCGGCCCCGGTGACCATCGCGATCACGGATGCCGTACGGCGGGGGGAGCGGGTGCCGGGGCCGCCGCCGGCCCGGGAGTCGGCGGCGAGGCCGGTCAGCGTCATGGTCAGCACGGTCGTGGTCAGGTCAGGGACGCCGAGCTTGCGGACCGTGGCGTTGCGCAGGCCCATGGCGAAGGCGGTCACGGCGATGAGGGTGTAGGCGGTGGCCGTGGCGCCGGGCGCGGCGAAGGCGACCACCGCCGAGATCCCCAGCAGCACCGCCTCGGCCGCGAGCGTGAGCCGGGCCCAGGTCCGCCGGGAACCACCGCCGAGCCGTACGGCGACCCGGCCACCCGCCATGGCGCCCACGACGAAGGACCCCAGCGAGGTCAGCGTGTGCAGCACCGAGAAGCCGGGCGCCCCGGCCGCCGCGAACCCGAGCACGACCACGTTGCCGGTCATGTTCGCGGTGAAGACATGCTCCAGGCCCAGATAGCTGACCGCGTCGATCAGTCCGCTGACCACCGTCAGCCCCAACAGCACAACCACCAGGCGCAGTCCGCGCGCCTCGGGATCGTCGGCCGTCTTCGGGTCGGTGCTGCTCTGTTCGCTCATCGAGTCTCCGGGCGGCCGGACGGGCAGGGTGCACGCAAGTCCACCACGGATGCGGGGGACTCTCGGACGTGCGGCTGTACGCCGGTGCCGGCGACACCGACGTGCCCATCGGCAACACCCGGACATGCGCCCGCACCCTCGCAGGTCAGGGAGCGAGGGTGCGGGTGGTCGAGCAGGGAGCCGTGGATCACTTCGGCTCCCTCGCCGTGTCGGCGCCGCAGGTGGTGCGGCTCTTCGACGGCGTCCGGGGGTGATGCGCGCGGCGGCTCAGTACCAGCCGTTGGCCTGCCAGAAGGCCCAGGCGGCGGTCGGGCTGCCGTAGCGGGAGTTCATGTAGTCCAGGCCCCACTTGATCTGGGTCTTGGCGTTGGTCTTCCAGTCCGAGCCGGCGGCGGCCATCTTCGAACCGGGCAGGGCCTGGACCAGGCCGTAGGCGCCGGAGGAGGAGTTCATGGCGTCGACGTCCCAGCCGCTCTCGTGCTCGACGATCTTGCTGAACGCGGCGTACTGCGCGGCGTTCGGGATCATCTTGTGCGCGACGGCCTTGGCCTGGGCGGGCGAGTTCGTGGTGGCCGCCTGAGCCGGCGCCGCGGTCAGGACCAGGCCGGCGGTGGCGGCGGCCATCGCGACGGTGGTGATGGCCTTCTTCGGAGAAGAGATGCGGCGGGCGATACGGGAGACGGACACGGAGAACCTTTTCTTCGGGGACGTGGGTGCCGCTCGCAGACCCGGGGGACATGCATCGGCGCCGAGGCCCGTGGGCTTGTCGGCGCCGTGCGACGTGGTCCAGAGAAACAGGCTCGGAAGGCGTCCGCAATGACCCCATTTACTAGTTGTGGTCGAATCGCCGGGAAAGGGAAGCCGTGTGATCCGGCTCTCAAACCGCAGGTCGGAGGGGGTGCCTAGCGGGCGTTATATCTGAGATATTCCTACTGCTCCCGTTAGTAGGTGAGCTGGGTCATGTGGGGTGCTTCACCGCCCGGACGCCTCGAATGTGACCTGGGCCTCGAAGGCGGCGCGACGGGTGGCCCGGCGGAGCGCCCTGAGGAGGGCCGGACCGAGGGTGAGCGTCAGGACGACGGTCACCAGGGCCCGGCCGAGGTCCCAGCCCAGGGATGTGGCCAGGCAGTACGTGACGAAACGGGCCAGGTTGGCGGGGACGCCGGCGTGCGGGTCGAAGGCGATGTTCGAGGCGAGGGCGCCCATGAAGGGCCAGCCGGCCATGTTCATGGCGGTGCCATAGGCGAACGCGGCGAGGAAGCCGTACGCAGCGAGCAGGCGGACCTCGGCGCGGCCCCTTGTCCGCTCGGGGCCCGGCAGCAGGCCCGCGCCCATCGTGAACCAGCCCATGGCCAGCATCTGGAACGGCATCCACGGGCCCACCCCGCCGGTGAGCAGGGCGGACGCGAACATCGTGACGTTGCCGAGCACGAAGCCGAAGCCGGGGCCGAGAACCCGGCCGCTGAGCACCATCAGGAAGAACATCGGCTCGATGCCGGCCGTACCCGCGCCGATCGGCCGGAGTGCCGCGCCGGTCGCGGCGAGTACCCCGAGCATGGCCACGGCCTTGGGGCCCAGCCCCGACTCCGCGATCGCCGCCGCGACCACCGCGACGAGGAGGACGAGGAGTCCGGCGAAGAGCCAGGGGGCGTCCTGGGTGTGGGTGCCGACCCGGGAGGTGGGCGGGGCGAGGAAGGGCCAGCCGAAGGCGACGACGCCCACGGCGCTGACCAGGGCGAGAGTGAGCAGGGAGCGGGGGCCGAGGCGTACGGCTCGGGTCATGGCAGGGCCTTCCTCACCTGGGTCACCGTGAGCCACCGCTGAGGGGCGAGGATCTTGCTGACCTGCGGGGCGAAGGAGGGGGAGGCCGTGATGACGTCCGCCGCCGGGCCGTCGGCGATCACCTCGCCCTCGGCCAGCAGGATCACCCGGTGGGCGAGCTCGGCGGCGAGTTCCACATCGTGGGTGGCCAGCATGATCGCGTGGCCGGTGGCGGCGAGTTCCCTCAGCAGAGCGACGAGGCGGGCCTTCGCCGCGTAGTCCAGGCCGCGGGTCGGTTCGTCGAGGAGCAGCAGGGGCGGGCGGGCGGCCAGGACCACGGCGAGGGCGAGGGTGAGCCGCTGTCCTTCGGAGAGATCGCGGGGGTGGGTGTCGTCGGTCACGCCGGGGAGGAGGTCGTCGACCAGTGCGCGGCAGGTGCCGGATGCCGCGCCGGCGTCCTGGTCGGCGGCCCGGCATTCGGCGGCGACCGTGTCGGCGTAGAGGAGGTCCCGGGGCTCCTGGGGGACGAGGCCCACGCGGCGGACGAGGTCCCGCGGGGTGGTGCGGTGCGGCCGGGCGCCGCCGACGTGGACGGTTCCGGCGGCGGGTTCCACGAGGCCGACCAGGGTGGTGAGGAGCGTCGACTTCCCGGCGCCGTTGCGGCCCATGAGGGCGATGGTCTCGCCGGGGCGGACAGTGAGGTCGATGCGGTTCAGGGCCTGGATACGGGCCCGGCGGACGGAGAGGGAGCGGACTTCGGCGAGGTGGGGGGTGGCGGGGGGTGCGGGTGGAGTGGCTCGCCTGCGGAACGTCCGCCTTCGGCGGGGCGTTCCGTGGCTCCCACCCGCACCAGCCGTGCCGCTCTCGTCGTCGGCTGCGGGTTCGCTCTGCGGGGTGGGTTCGCCTTTGGTGGCTGCGGGTTCGCCGTGCGAGGTGGTCTCGCCGTCGGTGGCCGCGGGTTCGACGTGCGGGACGGTCACATCGGATATGGGCGTCGGCGTGGCGTCCACGGGAGTGCGTCCGGACAGCCGGTCTCTCAGGTCTGCCGCCCTGCGGCGTGCGTCCCGCACTGTCAGCGGGAGGGGTGACCAGCCGGCCAGGCGTCCCAGGTCCACCACCGGCGGATACACCGGGGATACGGCCATCATCTCGGCCGGGGTGCCGAAGACCGGTGCTTCCCCTCGGGCGGGCAGGAGGGCGACCTGGTCGGCGTACTGGATGACGCGTTCCAGGCGGTGTTCGGCCATCAGGACCGTGGTGCCGAGATCGTGGACCAGCCGTTGGAGGACGGCGAGGACCTCCTCCGCCGCCGCGGGGTCCAGGGCCGACGTCGGTTCGTCCAGGACCAGGACCCGGGGATGCGGGGTGAGGACCGAGCCGATCGCCACGCGTTGCTGCTGGCCCCCGGAGAGGGTGGCCAGGGGGCGGTCGCGCAGGGGTGCCAGGCCCAGCAGGTCCAGGGTCTCCTCCACCCGGTGGCGCATCACCGTCGGCGGCAGACCCAACGACTCCATGCCGTAGGCGAGTTCGTCCTCCACGGTGTCCGTCACGAAATGGGACAGCGGATCCTGGCCCACCGTGCCGACCACGTCGGCCAGTTCGCGCGGCTTGTGGGTACGGGTGTCGCGGCCGGCCACCGTGACCCGGCCGCGCAGGCTGCCGCCGGTGAAGTGCGGGACGAGCCCGCTGACCGCGCCGAGGATCGTGGACTTGCCGACCCCCGACGGGCCCACGAGCAGCACGAGTTCCCCCTCCGGCACCTCGAAGTCGACGCCTTGGACGGTGGGTTCGGACGCCCCGTCGTACGTCACGGAGACATCCTCGAAGCGGATCACGACGACGGCTCCTTGGGCGTGGGGGCGAGGAAGGCCGGCAGCAGGCCGAGCAGGACGGCCGCGGCCGGCAGGAGAGGCAGGGTGGGGGCGACGAGCGGCACCACGCCGGGGTGCAGGGCCGCCGGATCGGTGGCGCCCGCGAGGAACATCGCCGCCGCCACGGCCGCGCCGGAACCGGCGGCCAGGAAGGACCGGACGTCCCAGCGGTCCGGGCGGTAACGGGTGCGCGGGGTGCGGCGGCCACCCAGCCGCAGACCCGCGAGGGCGGCGGTGAGGCCGGCGAGCAGGACGGGGATGCCGTACGTGCCGCCCTCGGCGGTGAGGAGTCCGTACGTTCCCGCGCAGACACCGAGCAGGCCGCCGAGGGTGAGCGCGGTGGTCGTACGGCGGACTCGGGGCGGGACCTCGGCCGTACGGCCGTAGCCGCGGGCGTCCATCGCCGCGGCGAGGGCGACCGAGCGCTCCAACGCGCCCTCCAGCACCGGGAGTCCGACCTGGAGGAGACCGCGGATGCCGGTGTCCGGGCGGCCTCGCAGGCGGCGGGCGGAGCGGAGGCGCTGGGCGTCGGCGATGAGATGGGGGGCGAAGGTCAGGGCCACCACCACGGCGACGCCGAGTTCGTAGAGGGCGCCGGGGAGGGACTTGAGGAGGCGGTGCGGGTTGGCGAGGGCGTTCGCCGCGCCCACGCAGATGAGGAGGGTGGCCAGTTTCAGGCCGTCGTAGAGGGCGAAGACGAGGGACTCCGCGGTGACCCTGCCGCCCAGCCGGATGCCCTGCGCCCAGTCGGGGAGCGGGAGTTCGGGGAGGGTGACGAGCACGTGCGTGCCGGGTATGGGGGAGCCCAGGGTGATCGCGAAGAGGAGACGGACCAGGAGGACGGCCAGGGCGAGTTTGACGAAGGCGGCGTAGGAGCGGGACCAGGGAGTGGTCCGGCGGCAGGTCGCCACCACGTACGCGGAGGTGGTGATGAGGAGGGCGAGGAGGAGGGGGTTGGTGGTGCGGGTGGCCGCGATCCCGAGGGAGAGGGACCACAGCCACCAGGCGCCGGGGTGCAGGGGCGCGGAGGGAACAGGTGAGCTAGGCGGCATTCCCGCGCCGCCTTGTTTGCCACACCGCCGCCGCTCCCAGCAGGGCGATCGCCGCAAGGCCCGCGTACAGGCCCACGGACGGGCCGCCGTCCGGGCCGCTCTCCTCCGGGCCCGTCTTCCTCCCCGTCACCTGCTCCCCGCACCCCGTCTCCGGATATCCCGCGATCGCGCACAGCAGGGCGTTGGTGTGGTAGCGGAGCGGCTTGGCGGCCGTCGCCAGGGCCTCCGCCGTCGTCGCGTCGCGGGGTACCACCGCGCACTCGGTGCGCCGGGCCGGGGGCGTCTCGCCGGACGGGGCGTCCGAAGCCGTACCGAAGTCGAGGACCAACGCCACGCGCTTACGGCCGTCCCGCGCCGCCGTGTCCCCGCAGATCGCCGTGAACGACGCCGTCCCCCGGGGCGTGTTCGCGTCCGCCGAGTCCTCGCTCACCGCGAAGCGGAAGCCCTGGACGTCGCCGTCGGAGGGGACCGCCGTCGAGGGGCCCTCGGTGGCGTAGGTCCAGGTCGAGCCGGTGCGGTCCCAGAAGGACCAGTAGCGGTACCCGGCAGCGTGGGCCGGACTCGCGGTGGCCAGGAGGAGGCCCGCCAGGAGGGAGAGCAGGAGCGCCCGCCGGGTCACGGCTGCTTCCTCTTGTTGCGGCTGCTGAGCAGGAAGCCGATGCCCGCGCCGGCGGCGAGACCCGCGCCGACCATCCACCAGACGGACGTGTCGGAGTCGTCGTCCTGGGACGTGGCGGCCGACGTCGGCGCCGGTGTCGGGCCCGTCGCGGTCAGTTGCTCCACGAGGTCCGTGCCGCCGAAGTCGCGTGGGTCGGCGCCGCCGGTCTTCGCGGCGAGGATCAGCTGGGCGTAGGCCGCGGGGCCGCTCTGCTCGGCCCACTTCGCGGAGTTCCGCTCCAGCCAGCGCAGCGGACCCGTGGCCGCCGCCGTCCCGCCCCGCGCGGCCAGCGCCACGACCGCGTCGGCCGTGTTGCCGTAGTCGGGCTGGTTCTCGGAGCCGGGCAGGGCGGAGGTCAGGTGGCCGTCCTTCGCGACGGCCTTCGCCAGGTAGGCGGCGCCGTTGGCCGCCGCATCCTCCGGGGTGGGGCGGGCCGCGTCCGTGCAGGCGGCGTTCTTCTTGTCGCCGGCCTTCACCGAGACCATGCCCTGGCCCAGCGCACCGACGACGGCCGCCGCGGTCGCGTCCGCGTTGGCCGTGAGTTGGCCCTTCTTGTCCGGCTGATAGGCGAACGCGCCTCCGTCGGCGCACGGCAGGGACAGCTTCAACAGGGCGTCGTAGGGCGCCTTGCCGCCTTTGAGAGCCTTGGCCGGGTCGTCGCCGGAAGCCTTCAGCGCGCCGATCACCACCGACGTCGAGTTGGCGTCGCTGGCCCCGCCGGGGGTGTAGCCCCAGCCGCCGTCCTTGTTCTGGACGGACTTCAGCCAGGTCACCGCCTTGCCGACCGCGCTGTCGTGCTCGCCGGACGCCGACAGGGCCTGGACGGCGGCGGCCGTGCTGTTGGTGTCGACCATGACCTTGGCGTCGCAGGCCCTCGCCGGATCCGCGCGGAACGCCGGGAACGCGCCGTTCGCGCACTGCTGGCCGGCCAGCCAGTCGACGGCCGCGTCGGCGGGCTCCACGTCCACCCGGTGCAGGGCGATCAGGGCGAGGGACTGGCGCCAGACCCCGTCGTACGTGGGATCCGTGCTGCCGTACAGCCCGGAGGGGGACGAGGGAGCCGGGGACGGCGAGGCGGCCACGGCGGGTGGGGCCGTACCGATGGCGACGGTGGCAGCCAGGACCGCGGCGCTGCGGCGGACGTTCATGATCGGCGGATGCCCTTCTCCCTGCGGAGAGCCGGGCGGCGCGGGAGGACCCCCGGGCGGCTCGGCTCCGTATACCTCGACGGTGCCGCGCACCGGCCGGTCACCCAGGCCCTTGAGGCACTGGGGAAGGGGAAGCGCCGGAATCGCACCGGCTTCCCCCCGTACGGCATGTGATGACGACCCGGCTACTCTACTCGTCCGTAGGGAAGCGTCTGAGAGCCGCCTGTGGAGCCTCGGCGCGGGCTAGACAGCCACGTACGTCACCGGATCGCTCCCCGTCACCGCCTCCGCGCGGCCCAGCTTCACCAGCCGTCGCAGATGCGCCTCGGCCTCCGAGACCGCGATGTTCCGTGATCCGTAGGGGATCTGGTCCCAGGGCCGGTTCCACTCCATGCGCTCGGCGAGCTGCCAGGGGGTGAGGGGCTCGGCGAGGAGGGAGCGCAGGTCGGTGAGACGTTCCTCGTGGTGGGCGAGCAACTGCCCTACGCGGGCGCTCGCGTCGGTGAAGACGTGCTGGTGGGCGGGGAGGACCTCGGCGGGGGTGAGCCGCCCGACGCGTTCCAGGGAGTCGAGGTAGTCGCCGAGGGGGTCGGTGACGGTGGCGTCGTCGGGGTCCTCGTACAGGCCGATGTGCGGGGTGATCTCGGGGAGCAGATGGTCGCCGGAGAACAGCCGCCCGTGACCCGGCAGTCCGGACGGGTGCTCCTCCTCCAGGTGCAGGCAGACATGACCGGGCGTGTGTCCCGGAGTCCAGAGGGCGCGGAGCCTGCGGCCGGGCAGGTCGAGGAGTTCGCCGGGGACGATCTCACGGTCGGGCAGGGCGGGCGAGAACCCGGGCAGTTCGCGGCCCCGCGCGGTGCGCAGGGGGGCCACGTGGTCCTCGGGGGCGCCCGCGGCCACCAACTTGGCCGTCATATAGGTGAACCAGCGCTCGGCACGGGTCTCGCGGGTGCGCCGCACGATCGCCGAGTCCGCGGCGTGCATCGCGATCCAGGCCCCGGAGGCCTCCCGTACCTTGCCGGAGAGGCCGTGGTGGTCGGGGTGGTGGTGGGTGATGACCACGCCGTGGATCTCGCCCACGTCGGCCCCGCACGCGGTCAGCCCCTCGGTGAGGGTGTCCCAGGAGTCCGGGTCGTCCCAGCCGGTGTCGACCAGCACCGGCCCCCGGTCGGTCTCGACGACGTACACGAGGGTGTGGCCGAGCGGATTGTCGGGGATGGGCACCTGAACGGACCGGACGCCGCCACCATGGTCGTACACCTGCGCCATGAGCTCCCCAATCACCGCGATCCCGTCATCATAACTAGAACGAGTTTCGACGGTAGCCCGAGGTCACCAACAGCCGCGGTGCGCGGGCCGTGGACTCCTCGGAGTGGAACTGGTATCAGTTCCGTATCTGATGGTTCGTCAGCAAGCCGCCCCTGGGAGGCGTTCGCCATGACCGAGCTCGTGGAACACGGACAGCTGTTCATCGGCGGGGAGTTGACCGACCCCCTGGGCAAGGACGTCATCGAGGTGATCTCCCCGCACACCCAGGAGGTCATCGGACGGGTGCCGCACGCCTCGCGCGCGGACGTGGACGCGGCGGTCGCCGCCGCACGCACCGCCTTCGACGAGGGACCCTGGCCGCGGATGTCGCTCGACGAGCGCATCGAGGTCGTCACCAGGATCAAGGACGCCATCGCGGTCCGGCACGAGGAGATCGCCCGCGTGATCTCCTCCGAGAACGGCTCCCCGTACTCCTGGAGCGTCCTCGCACAGGCCCTCGGCGCGATGATGGTCTGGGACTCGGCGATCACGGTCGCACGCAACTTCACGTACGAGGAGACACGTGACGGAGTCCTCGGCCGCATCCTCGTGCGCCGCGAGCCGGTCGGGGTCGTGGCGGCCGTGGTGCCCTGGAACGTCCCGCAGTTCGTCGCCGCCGCCAAGCTCGCGCCCGCGCTGCTCACCGGCTGCACGGTGGTGCTCAAGCCGTCGCCCGAGTCGCCGCTGGACGCGTACATCCTGGCCGAGATCACCAAGGAGGCCGGGCTGCCGGACGGCGTCCTGTCCATCCTCCCGGCCGACCGTGAGGTGAGCGAGTACCTGGTCGGGCACCCGGGGATCGACAAGGTCTCCTTCACCGGCTCGGTGGGCGCGGGCAAGCGCGTGATGGAGGTCGCCGCCCGCAATCTCACGCGTGTGACCCTGGAGCTGGGCGGCAAGTCGGCGGCCGTCGTCCTCCCGGACGCGGACCTCGAGGCGGCCGTCGCCGGGATCGTCCCGTCCGCCTGGATGAACAACGGACAGGCCTGCGTGGCCCAGACCCGCATCCTGCTGCCCCGCTCCCGCTACGACGAGTTCGCCGAGGCCCTTGCCGCGGCGGCGAGTGCACTGGTCGTCGGCGACCCGCTCGACCCCGCCACCCAGGTCGGCCCCCTGGTCGCCGAACGCCAGCAGCGCCGCAACCTCGACTACATCCGCATCGGCCAGGAGGAGGGCGCCAAGATCCTCACCGGTGGCGGGCGCCCGGCGGGCCTGGACCGCGGCTGGTACGTCGAGCCGACACTCTTCGGCGACGTCGACAACTCGATGCGGATCGCGCGCGAGGAGATCTTCGGACCGGTGATCTGTCTGCTTCCCTACGGAGACGAGTCCGAGGCGGTGAAGATCGCCAACGACTCCGACTACGGCCTGTCCGGCAGCGTGTGGACGGCCGACGTCGAGCGCGGCATCGAGGTCGCGCGGCAGGTCCGTACCGGCACCTACAACGTGAACACCTTCAGCCTCGACATGCTCGGCCCCTTCGGCGGCTACAAGAGCTCCGG
Source organism: Streptomyces canus (assembly GCF_030816965.1). NCBI lineage: Bacteria > Bacillati > Actinomycetota > Actinomycetes > Kitasatosporales > Streptomycetaceae > Streptomyces > Streptomyces canus. The sequence continues at coordinate 3,063,786 of NZ_JAUSYQ010000002.1, read as the reverse complement.
GCTGGGAAGGGAGTTCGGCCCGGAGGGCTACGGCGAGTACCTGGAGCACAAGATGATCCATCTGCCGGCCGGCTGGGAGGCGTGAGCGGCGATGGGAGACCGCTGGCGCGTCGAGGTCGACCGCTCCCTGTGCATCGGCTCCGCGCAGTGCGTACACACCGCCCCCGACGGCTTCCGCCTGGACACCGCCCGCCAGTCCCACCCCGCCGACCCGGAGGCCGACGCCAACGAGAAGATCCTGGCGGCGGCGGAGAACTGCCCGGTGGAGGCCATCATGATCACGCTGCTGGGGAGCGGGGAGCCGGTGTTCCCACCGGAGGAGTAGGGGCCGAGAAGAAGTAAGGGCCGAAAAAATCATGGAGCGAGGGGGTGCATTCCCGGACGAGCGTTCTATTCTGGACATAGGCCTACGAGGCGAGTGAGGGAGTCCGACCGAAGTAGCCGACTTGGGCGAGAGGCGCAGGCTTCCGCCGGGGCCGACGTCGACGGTAGGGCTGAGAGGCCGAAGAGCAGCGGGAAGGCTCGACGGCGACCCCCAGAACCTGATCCGGACCATGCCGGCGAAGGGAACCCGTCTCGTAGGTCCTCTCGCGCGATGGCGTACGCTCCTGCGGTCGTCGTGGGAGTGGGGTGGGCGTGCGGAAGTCCGAGGCCAAAGAGCTGATCAAGCAGGCACGTGACGCCTGGGACGCCGAGGAGTGGCTGCGCGCCGCCGAGCTGTACGAGCGGGTGCTCGCGCACTTCCCGGACCTGAAGGCCAGCGCCGCGTGGTGGTACGACGCCGCGCTCGCCCACAAGTTCCTGCGGAACTGGGCCAAGGCGTACGAGCTGGGCCGGGAGGCCGCGGCCCGCTCCCCGCGCGGCGAGGGCGACCCGGCGTACTGGAACCTCGGCATCGCGGCCACGATCCAGCGGGACTGGGCGACGGCACGGGACGCGTGGAGCGGCTTCGGCATCGAACTCCCCGACGGGGAAGGGCAGATCGACGCCCGCCTCGGGTACGCCTGCGTGCGCCTCGACACCGGCGGCGAGCGCGAGGTCGTCTGGATCGAGCGGCTGTGCCCGACCCGCGGCCGGGTCGTCAGCGTGCCCGTCACGGGCGGGCGGCGCTACGGCGAGATCGTCGTCCACGACGGCGAACCGAAGGGCGAGCGGGTCGTCGAGGGGGTGAGCTGCCCCGTCTTCGACGAACTCCTGCTCTTCGAGGAGTCCGAACTGCCCACCCTGGAGGTCACCGTGGCCGCGGGCGAGAAGGCCGACCTGGAGGCACTCCTGGAGCTGTTCACCGGCCACGGCTTCGGCGCCGAGCCGGCGAGCAGCGTCCGCATGCTGTGCGCCTGCTGCAGCGAGGGCACCCACGAACAGGAGCGCGCCGTCGGCGCCGGCGCCCAGCAGGTCTCCCTCGCGGCCCCCGAGGAGGAGGCCCGGCGGCTGCTGGAGCGGTGGGCGGGGGAGACGGCGATCGGCCGGAGCTGGAGCGGACTGGGGGCCGTCGGCTGACGCCGGGGCGCTAGGACCGCGGTTGCGTGAGGTCGATCAGTCGGCACACCGTCTCGATGTCGATCTTCACCTGGGCGATGGAGGCCCGGCCCGAGAGCCAGGTGATCAGGGCCGAGTGCCAGGTGTGCTCGATGACGCGGACCGCGGAGAGCTGCTCGGGCGTCGGGTCCTCAAGCCCCATGGCGTCCAGGATGATCAGCGTGGTCTGGTGGGTGACCTGGTCGACCTCCGGGCTCACACTGCGGTCCGCGAAGGTCAGTGCGCGGACCATCGCGTCCGCCAGGTGCGGCTCGCGCTGGAGCGCCCGGAAGGCCCGCATCAGGGTCTCCGCGACCCGCTCGGCCGCCGTCTCGCCCTGCGGGGGCTTCTTGCGGAGCGTGCCGTGCATGTGCTCCAGCTGGTCCTGCATGGTGGCGACCAGCAGATGGATCTTGGAGGGGAAGTACCGGTAGAGGGTGCCGAGCGCCACCTGTGAGGACTCCGCGACCTCCCGCATCTGCACCGCGTCGAACCCGCCGCGGCTCGCCAGCTGCGCGCTCGCGTGCAGGATGCGGCGGCGTCGCGCCTCCTGCCGCTCGGTCAGCGGCGGTGCGTCGGGTCGCGCGGTGCCGGCTTCCACTCTGGCGGGCTTGGCCACCTTGTCCACCTTGGGTTCCGTGACAGTCCGTGAGGATGTGTGATCACTCAGCATGCCAGGGTCCCGGTCGTGGCGTGAATCACCTGATCCACCGCTCACAGGACCCCTACCTGCCGGTAGATTCAGAGCCTCCTGAACGATCAAGTCTGAAACTTGTTCTAGATTACCTTCTCGTCGTAATCTCGCGGGACAGTGCAGGCAGAAGGGGGCCCAGAGTGACCGCTGAGGCCAGTCAGGCAGGGGCCCTTGACGGCCCGGCCGCCGACGGCGAGCGACCGCTCCGTATCGCGCTCCTCACCTACAAAGGGAACCCGTTCTGCGGCGGCCAGGGTGTCTACACACGCCACCTCTCCCGCGAACTGGCCCGCCTCGGCCACCGCGTCGAGGTCATCGGCTCCCAGCCGTACCCCGTTCTTGATCCGGGCTACGACGGTCTGAGCCTGACCGAGCTGCCCAGCCTGGACCTCTACCGCTCCCCGGACCCCTTCCGCACCCCGAAACGCGACGAGTACCGCGACTGGATCGACGCCCTGGAAGTCGCCACGATGTGGACCGGCGGCTTCCCCGAGCCGCTCACCTTCTCCCTGCGGGCCCGACGTCATCTCCGGGCCCGCAGCGGTGAGTTCGACGTGGTCCACGACAACCAGACCCTCGGCTACGGCCTGTTGGGCGATGTCGGCGCTCCGCTGGTGACCACCATCCACCACCCCATCACCGTGGACCGGCAGTTGGAGCTGGACGCGGCCGAGGGCCGGCTCCAGCGGCTGTCCAAGCGCCGCTGGTACGCCTTCACCCGTATGCAGAAGCGCGTGGCCCGCCGCCTGCCGTCCGTGCTCACCGTCTCCGGCACCTCCCGCCAGGAGATCGTCGACCACCTGGGCGTGCGCGGCGACCGTGTCCACGTCGTCCACATCGGCGCCGACACGGACCAGTTCTCGCCGGATCCGTCGGTGCGCGTGGTGCCGGGCCGGATCGTCACCACCTCCAGCGCGGACGTCCCCCTCAAGGGCCTCGTCTTCCTCGTCGAGGCGCTGGCGAAGGTCCGCACGGAACACCCCGGGGCGCACCTGGTCGTCGTGGGCAAACGTCCGGCCGAGGGCCCGGTCGCCCAGGCCATGGAACGCTACGGCCTCGAAGGCGCCGTCGACTTCGTCAAGGGCATCTCGGACGCCGAACTGGTCGACCTCGTCCGCTCGGCCGAGGTCGCCTGCGTGCCCTCGCTCTACGAGGGCTTCTCACTCCCGGCGGCAGAGGCGATGGCGACAGGCACCCCGCTGGTCGCCACGACGGGCGGCGCGATCCCCGAGGTCGCAGGGCGCGACGCGGAGACATGCCTGGCGGTACCGCCGGGGGACCCGGGCGCACTGGCGACCGCCCTGAGCCGTCTCCTGGGCGACCCGGACCTGAGGGTGCGACTCGGCCGGGCCGGACGTGAGCGGGTACTGGCGAAGTTCACCTGGGCGAAGGCCGCGGAGGGCACGGTGTCCCGGTACCGCGAGGCGATCGCCGGGTCCGCCGCCGAGGCCCCGCCCCGCTCCCCGGCCAAGCCCCCCGCCCGTTCCGCGGCCTCAGCAACGGGCGGCGCACCGCTGACCGCCCCACGAGTGACCGACGCCGATCTCAATCCCGAAAGCAGGGCCACGTGCTGACCGTCGACTTCTCCCGGTTCCCGCTCGCGCCGGGCGACCGCGTCCTGGACCTCGGCTGCGGGGCCGGCCGGCACGCGTTCGAGTGCTACCGGCGCGGCGCGCAGGTCGTGGCGCTGGACCAGAACGCCGAGGAGATCCGCGAGGTCGCGAAGTGGTTCACGGCGATGAAGGAGGCCGGTGAGGCACCGGAAGGGGCCACCGCCACCGCGATGGAGGGCGACGCCCTGGCCCTCCCCTTCCCCGACGAGTCCTTCGACGTTGTGATCATCTCCGAGGTGATGGAGCACATCCCGGACGACAAGGGCGTACTCGCCGAGATGGTCCGGGTGCTGAAGCCGGGCGGGCGGATCGCCATCACCGTCCCGCGCTACGGCCCCGAAAAGGTCTGCTGGGCACTGTCCGACGCCTACCACGAGGTCGAGGGTGGCCACATCCGCATCTACAAGGCGGACGAGCTGCTCGCGAAGATCCGCGAGGCCGGCCTCAAGCCGTACGGAACCCACCACGCGCACGCCCTGCACTCCCCGTACTGGTGGCTCAAGTGCGCGTTCGGCGTCGACAACGACAAGGCGCTGCCGGTGCAGGCGTACCACAAGCTGCTGGTCTGGGACATCATGAAGAAGCCGCTGGCCACCCGGGTCGCCGAGCAGGCACTGAACCCGCTGATCGGCAAGAGCTTCGTGGCGTACGCGACCAAGCCGCACCTTCCGCGGGTGGCCACCTCGTGACCACTCCCCGGACAGAACACCTCGTCCTGCCCGGGGTCCTCACCGCCGAGCAGGCCGCCGCGACCGTCGCCGGGATCCTGGCCGCGCAGCGGGAGGACGGGGCGATCCCGTGGTTCCGCGGGCACCACCTCGACCCGTGGGACCACACCGAGGCCGCGATGGCGCTGGACGCGGCGGGCGAGCACGAGGCGGCCGAGCGGGCCTACGCATGGCTCGCACGGCACCAGAACGAGGACGGTTCCTGGTACGCGGCCTACCAGGACGGGGACTTCGCACAGGTCACCGACCGGGGCCGCGAGACGAACTTCGTCGCCTACATAGCCGTGGGAGTGTGGCACCACTATCTGTCCACCGGCGACGACATGTTCCTCGACCGGATGTGGCCGACGGTGTACGCGGCGATGGAGTTCGTGCTGGAACTCCAGCAGCCGGGCGGGCAGATCGGGTGGAAGCTGGAGGACGACGGCACGGCCCTCACCGACGGCCTGCTCACCGGCTCCTCCTCGATCCACCACGCGCTGCGGTGCGCCCTCGCGATCGCCGAACAGCGCGAAGAGGCCCAGCCGGACTGGGAGTTGGCGGTCGGGGCGCTGCGGCACGCGATCCGCCGGCACCCCGAACGCTTCCTCGACAAGGACCGCTACTCGATGGACTGGTACTACCCGGTCCTGGGCGGGGCGTTGACCGGCGCGGAGGCCAAGTCCCGTATCGAGGAGGGCTGGGAGCGGTTCGTCGTGCCCGCTCTGGGGGTGCGCTGTGTCGTCCCCAACCCGTGGGTGACGGGCGGGGAGTCGGCCGAACTCGCGCTGGCTCTGTGGGCGACGGGCGAGTCCGACCGGGCGCTGGAGATCCTCCAGTCCATCCAGCATCTGCGGGACGCGGAGAGCGGGCTGTACTGGACCGGGTACGTGTTCGAGGACGGGGCGGTGTGGCCGCGGGAGCTGACCACGTGGACGGCGGGATCGCTGTTGCTGGCCGTCGCCGCGCTGGGTGGCCATGAGGCCACCTGCACGGTGTTCGGCGGGGAGCGCCTGCCGCTGGGGCTGGACCCGGACTGCTGCGCCTGAGAGCTCGGGGGGTTCTGCGCGACAGCGAGTGCGCGTTGTCAGTGGCTGGTCGCGCAGTTCCCCGCGCCCCTACGGGGCACGTCTCAGTGGCGGTGGGCCCGGTTGGCGATGGCGTGGCCCACGAACAGGTAGACCACCGCTGCCAGGCCGTAGCCCGCGACGACCCGGGCCCAGGCCTCGTCGAACGTGAAGAGGTCGTAGGACCAGCCGGCGAGCCAGCGAGCGGCGTCGTGGATGAACTGCACGAAGTCGTTCGCACGGTTGGCGTCCAGCAGGTACATCAGGATCCACAGGCCCAGGATGAGGGCCATGATGTCGGCGACGACCGCTATGACCGTCCCGGCTGAGTTGGCACCACGGCGCGTATGAGTGGACATGGTGTTCGAATGGCCCCGAATTCCCTGACGAAACCTGGCGTCACGCGTTGAGCTCCGCCAGCACCCGCAGCGACTCTCGGTCCGGGGCCAGGGCCAGCAGGTCCGTCACCGGGCCCTTGCGCCACGACTCCAGCCGCTCGGCGATGCGTTCGCGCGGTCCGACCAGGGAGATCTCGTCGGCGAAGGCGTCCGGCACGGCGAGCACGGCCTCCTCGCGGCGGCCTTCGAGGAACAGCCGCTGGATCCTGCGAGCCTGTTCCTCGTACCCCATCCGGGCCATCAGATCGGCGTGGAAGTTGCGGGCCGCGTGGCCCATTCCGCCGATGTAGAAGCCCAGCATCGTCTTGACCGGCAGCAGCCCTTCGGCCACGTCGTCGCAGACCCGCACCTGGGCCATGGGGGCGACGAGGAAGCCCTCCGGGGCGCCGGCGAGCGAGGTCTCGTAGACCTCGGGCCGGTTCGGCGACCAGTACAACGGCAGCCAGCCGTCCGCGATCCGGGTCGTCTGGGCGACGTTCTTCGGCCCCTCGGCGCCCAGGAGGATGGGCAGATCGGCGCGCAGGGGATGCGTGATCGGCTTGAGCGCCTTGCCGAGTCCGGTGCCGTCCGGGCCCCGGTAGGGGTGGGAGTGGAAACGGCCGTCCAGCTCGACCGGCGCCTGCCTCCTGAGGACCTGCCGTACGACGTCGACGTACTCCCGGGTCGCGGTCAGCGGCGACGTGGGGAACGGACGGCCGTACCAGCCCTCGACGACCTGCGGCCCGGACAGCCCGAGCCCCAGCATGACCCGCCCGCCGGAGAGATGGTCCAGGGTGAGGGCGTGCATGGCGGTCGTGGTGGGAGAGCGGGCGGCCATCTGGGCAACGGCCGTACCCAGCCTGATCGTCGACGTCCGCGCCGCGATCCAGGTGAGCGGTGTGAACACGTCCGACCCCCACGACTCGGCCGTCCACACCGAGTGATAGCCGAGCCGCTCGGCCTCCTGGGCCAGCGGCACATGGCGGGGGTCGGGGCCGCGGCCCCAGTAGCCGAGCGCAAGACCGAGTCGCACGACGCCTCCTGACGGTATGTCAGATATTCGGGAGCGCTCGCGAATGTACGGCAACGGCCCCCCGCCCGGAAGGGGCGAGGGGCCGTCCTACGACCTCGAAGGGCTCAGCCGCGCTGGATGCCGCTCGTGTCCTGCAGCACGCCACGACGGCCGTCCTGCGTCTGGGCGACCAGACCCGGACCGCGCTGCTCGACGGCCAGGTACCAGGTGCCCGGCGCGAGTTCGGCGATCGGCGTCGGCGAACCGTCCTCCGCGAACAGCGGGCGCGGCACCGGCACGGCGAACCAGAACGGCGAGAACTCCGCGGCCGGCGGCTGCGGGGCCTGCGCCTGCGGCTGAGGCTGCGCGCCGAACGGCTGCCCCGGCTGCGGCTGACCGCCGTAGGGCTGACCCTGCGGCCCGGGCTGCCCCGGCTGCTGGGCTCCCGGGTAGCCGTAACCACCGGGCGGCTGGGCGCCGTAGGGCTGCGGCTGGGGCGGCTTGGGGGCCGGGACGAGGCCGGCCTGGAGCGCGGGGACGAGGGGTGTGGCGACGGCGGCCGCGGCCATGACCAGGGTGGCGACGAGAGCGAGGATCAGGCCGATACCGGCGCTGACCGTGTCCGAACTGGAGCCGTAGTCCGCGGCGCTCAGTGGATCGAACACGTTCCCGAGCGCGCTCCAGGCGGCGAACACCGTGAACGCGGCGCCGACTTGACCGAGGTCGAGCCCCGCCACCTTGGGGAGCTGCGGCAGGCCGCGCGACAGAACGACGAGGGCGGCGCCGATGATGCCCGCGAGGACAACCCCCATCACGACCGGGCCGCTCGCCCAGGCGCTGGGGAGGTCGGCGTCGTCGGGGGCTCCGTCGACCGAGTAGAGATCAAGGAACGACGCGATGAACAGCAACACCGCTGCACCGATCACCACGCCGTCGCCTCGAGTGAGGGAGCGGATATTCACTTCAAGTCCTTCGTAGGTCGTTGTCGGTAGACCCTATCGTCCGCCCGGCGGAGCGTACGAGGGGATCAGCGCGCAGATCGTCGGCCGTGCAGGAAACTCACGATTCCTTCAGAGATTCCCTGCGCCGCCTTCTGCCGCCAGGCCCCGCTCGTGAGCAGGGCCGCGTCCTTGCTGTCGCGCATGTTGCCGCATTCGATGAACACCTTGGGAACCCTCGAGAGGTTGAGGCCGCCCAGGTCTGTGCGGGTGTCCAGTCCGGTGCCGTCCCCGATGTAGTTGGAGCGGCCGGTGCCCGTCGCGCGTCCGAAGTCGTCCGCGATGCGCTCGCCGAGTCGGGCGGAGGGTGCGACGATCCGGCGGGTGTCGGCGATGCCCTGGTGGACGCGGCCCGGAAGGATCACGTGGTAGCCGCGCTGCCCGGCCCCCGCGCCGTCCGCGTGGATCGACACCACCGCGTCGGCCTTCGCGCTGTTGCCGATCCTGGCCCGCTCGTCCACACAGGGGCCGTAGGGCCGGTCGCCGTCCTGGGTCAGTTTCACCGTCACGCCCTGCTTCTCCAACAGCGTGCGCAGCCTGTCGGCGACGTCGAGGGTGAACTTCGCCTCCGCGTAACCCGAGTTGGTGGACGTCCCCGTCGTGTCACATTCCTTGCGGTTCGTCCCGATGTCCACCTTGCGATTGATCTCGGCCGTGTGCCGGAAGTTGGTGAGGTTGTGTCCGGGGTCGATGACGACGACCTTGCCCCGGAGCAAGCCGAGCGGCTTCTTGTCCTCGGCGGTGGTGGAGGAGACGGTCGGCGGAGCGCTCGCGCGCGGACTCGCCGCGGCCGTCGTCCCGCCGCCGTCGGCCGCCCCGCTCACCCCCGCGTACACCAGCCACCCGAGCAGCGCGCCCGGCACGAGCACGGCGAGGGCGAGGGCCAGCGGGCGGCGCCGGGGGCGGCGGGGCTGGGGGGCATCGAATTCAGGGCCTGCGTACGACACGTCTGCGACTCTAACCGCGCTCTCAGATCCCCGCCCGCACCCGCCGCAGCACCCGCAGCGAGTCGGTCGCCGAGACCTCGGTGAAGGCGCCGGAGGCGAGGGCCCGGAGGTAGACCCGGTAGGGCGCCTGCCCGGTGAACTCGTCCTCCGGCTCGGGGAACACGTCGTGGATGACGAGCAGCCCGCCCTCGGCCACGTGGGGGGCCCAGCCCTCGTAGTCGGCGTTGGCGTGCTCGTCGGTGTGACCGCCGTCGATGAAGACCAGGCCGAGGGGGGAGTTCCAGACCGCCGCGATCTGCGGCGACCGCCCGACGAGGGCGACCACGTGCTCCTCCAGCCCGGCCCGGTGGAGGGTCCTGCGGAAGGTGGGCAGCGTGTCCATCAGGCCGAGCTCGGCATCCACCGTCTCCGGATCGTGGTACTCCCACCCCGGCTGCTGCTCCTCACTGCCGCGATGATGATCGACGGTCAGCGCGGTGACCCCGGCCTCCCGGGCCGCGTCGGCCAGCAGAATCGCGGACCGGCCACAGTACGTACCGACCTCCAGGAGCGGCAGCCCGAGCCGCCCGGCGTCCAGAGCGGCTTCATGAAGGGCCAGCCCCTCACCCAGGGGCATGAACCCCTTGGCGGCCTCGAAGGCGGCGAGGATCTCGGGCTTGGGTGCGGCCGCGGACATGGGGTTCCTCTCGGTCGTACGTGTGGGCAGGCGTCGTACGACCGCCATGCCGCCGTACGCCCCTCCGGACGCCCCATGCTGCCGCACCCTCCGCGCGACGGGGGACAGGGGGTGCGGAACGTACGGGGAGGGGGCGCGGGATGCACGCGGGAGCCACCGACCGTCGAGCTGCCGGAGCCGGCCAGGGTGGGGCCGGGGCGTCGGGACGGGCGGGTTCGGTCGGAGTGGGCACCGTCGGTTCTACGGCCTTCCGGGCTCCCCCGACGCGACACATCCCCGCCCCGGGGTGGGGCGGGGATGTGGGTCGGCTTCGTGTCGGTCAGGTGGTGACCGTCTCGCCCGGCAGGGCCAGGTCGAGGTCGATCGCGCGGTCGTCGCCCGCGTGGGTGGCCGAGGAGGCCAGGGGACCGTGGCCGGTGGCGCGGGCGGCGAGGACGTAGGCGCCCTGGGCGGGGACGGTGAGGGCGTACGTGCCGTCGTCACCGGACAGCGTCGCCCCCGCCTGCCGCCCCCGCCGATCGATCAACGTGACCTTGGCCCGGGGGACCGGAGCACCGGAAGCGTCGAGGACACGGCCCCGGAACCCCCGCAGAACCGCCTCGGCACGCTCCAGGTTCGCCTCCTCCTCGCTGCTCGCACGCAGCTGCGGCGCCCGGTTCGGCTTCGGCAGGAACAGGGCCATCAGCAGCCCGACCGCCACCGCGCCGGTCGCGATCAGGAAGGACACCCGGAACCCGTGCATGGTCGGTATCGCGACGCCCCCGACGTTGTCCGCCGTGTTCGCCAGCACCATGCCGATCACGGCGCTCGACACGGACGTACCGATGGACCGCATCAGCGTGTTGAGCCCGTTCGCCGCCCCCGTCTCCGAGGCCGGGACCGCGCCCACGATCAGCGCGGGCAGGGAGGAGTAGGCGAGCCCGATGCCCGCGCCGAGGACCACCGCGATGACCAGGCTCTGCCAGGCCGCGCTCATGAGGCCCAGCCCGGCGCCGTAGCCGATCGCGATGATCAGCATGCCGAGGATGAGGGTGAACTTGGGGCCGTACTTCGCCGACAGCCGGGCGTAGACGGGCGCCGTGAACATCATCGTCAGGCCCAGCGGAGCGACCAGCAGGCCCGCCACGACCATCGACTGGCCGAGGCCGTAGCCGGTCGCCTTCGGGAGCTGGAGCAGCTGGGGAAGGACGAGCGAGACGACGTAGAACGAGACGCCCACCATGATCGACGCCAGGTTGGTGAAGAGGACCGCCGGGCGGGCCGTGGTGCGCAGGTCGACCAGGGGGGCCTTCACCCGCAGTTCCATGACGCCCCACAGGACGAGCACGACCGCGGCGGCGGCGAAGAGGCCGAGCGTGGTGCCCGAGGTCCAGCCCCAGTCGCTGCCCTTGGTGATGGGGAGGAGGAAGAGGACGAGACCGGTGGAGAGGCCGATCGCGCCCAGGACGTCGAAGGTGCCTTCGGCGCGTGCCGGGGACTCCGGTACGACGAGGAGGGTGAGGACGATCGAGAGGGCGCCGAGCCCGGCCGCGCCGTAGAAGAGGGCGTGCCAGTCGGCGTGCTGGGCGATCAGTGCCGCGAGGGGCAGCGCCAGTCCGCCGCCGACGCCGATCGAGGAGCTCATCAGGGCCATGGCCGAGCCGAGCTTCTCGCGGGGCAGCATGTCCCGCATCAGGCCGATGCCGAGGGGGATCGCGCCCATTGCGAAGCCCTGGAGGGTGCGGCCGGCGATCATCGTGAGCAGGTCGCTGGTGAGGGCGCTGACCAGGGCGCCCACGACCATCACGGCGAGGCTGAGGATGAGCAGGCGGCGCTTGCCGTACAGGTCGCCGAGGCGGCCCATGATCGGGGTGGCGACGGCGCCCGAGAGCAGGGTGGACGTCAGGACCCAGGTGGCGTTGCTGGGCGCGGTGTCCAGCAGTTGCGGCAGGTCTTTGATGACGGGGACGAGCAGGGTCTGCATCACCGCGACCACGATGCCCGCGAAGGCGAGCACCGGGACGACAGCGCCGGACGCTCTCCGGGTGGGCTGGTCGGTCGGCGTGTGCGTCATGTGAGGGAGGCCTCCGGGCCTGGAAGATCGGCTTACGTGTGGCTTGAACTACGTATGCATGGGCAACTATTCCGATGCTTCGGCGTACTAACGATTTCTTTATATTCTCTTGGGGAAGCGGAGCCGGGTTGAGAGCATGACGCCCATGCTCGACGCCGCTGAAGTCGCCCGCAGACCCCGCGGTCCCCGGTCCGCGCCGCCCGCCTGGCTGGTGGTGGCGCTGGCGTGCGCGGGACAGTTCCTGGTCGTGCTCGACGTGTCTGTCGTCAACGTGGCGCTGCCGTCCATGCGCGCCGACCTGGGCATGAGTGAGTCCGGACTCCAGTGGGTCGTGAACGCCTACGCCATCGCCTTCGCCGGATTCATGCTCCTCGGCGGCCGAGCCGGTGACCTCTACGGCCGCAAGCGGATGTTCCTGGTCGGCCTCGGCCTGTTCACGGCGGCTTCGCTGGCCGGCGGGCTGGCCCAGGGGGACGCCCAGCTGCTGATCGCGCGGGCCGTGCAGGGGCTGGGCGCGGCGGTACTGGCGCCCGCGACGCTGACCATTGTCACGTCGGCCGTCCCGGAGGGGGCCGCGCGGGCCCGGGCCATCGCCACCTGGACGGCCGTGGGCGCGGGGGGCGGCGCCGCGGGCGGATTCGTCGGCGGACTTCTGGTGGACACCCTGTCCTGGCGCTGGGTGCTGCTGATCAACGTGCCCGTCGGTTCGCTGGTCCTGCTGGGCTCGCTGCTGTGGCTGACCGAGAGCCGCAGCGGGGACGGGCGGCGCCTCGACCTGCCGGGAGCGGTGCTGGTCACCGGGGGACTGGCGGTATTGGCGTACGGCATCTCGCAGACCGAGGCCGAGGGGTGGACGGCGGCCGCCACCCTGCTCCCGCTGGCCGCCGGCCTCGCGCTGGTAGGGGGCTTCCTCCTCGTCGAGTCCCGTACGGCCGCCCCGCTGATGCCCCTCGGACTGCTGAGGGTGCGGGCGGTGGCGTCGGCGAACGCGCCGCGGTGGGCCAAGAAGGTGGTCCTCGACCACGACGCCGTCGCGGTCGAGGACTTCCGCCCGAAGTTCCTGGCCAGGACCACCATGGCCCGCAAGGCCGCTGACGCCACCATCGGCGCCACCAAGGCCGCCCTGATCGAGATGGGCCGCAAACACGGGCGGGACATCCGCCTGGTCCACCCCGCGCACACCACGATGGACTGCGCGCACTGCGATGCGAGAGCCAAGCACGCAATGCCGCTGGGTGAGCGCACCTACACCTGCACCGCGTGCGGAAACGTGTCCCCACGGGACAAGAACTCCGCACGCGTGATGCTCGTCCGGGCTGGTCTCGACCCGGCTGGTGCTGATGGCGCAAGACCTCCTGGGGCGCTGCTCCAGGAGGCGGCCTGAGCCAGGAATCCCCTCCCTTCAGGGAGGGGAGGATTCAAAGCCAACCCTGCTGCCGGGCCGCCCGTACCGCCTCCATTCGGTTGCGGGTGCCCGTCTTGCCGATGGCGGAGGAGAGGTAGTTGCGGACGGTGGACTCGGAGAGGTGGAGCCTGCCGGCGATGTCGGCGACCGTTGCGCCGTCCGTGGACGCCTTGAGGACATCGCACTCGCGGGCGGTGAGGGGGTTGGGGCCGGCGCTCAGGGCGGCCGCGGCGAGGGCGGGGTCGATCACGGTCTCGCCGGTCAGAACCCGGCGGATCGAGACCGCCAGCTCCTCCACGGGACCGTCCTTGACGAGGAAACCGGCGGCACCCGCCTCCATGGCCCGGCGGAGGTAGCCGGGTCGTCCGAAGGTGGTGAGGATCAGCACCCGGCAGTCCGGCGCCTGCTCGCGCAGTTCGGCGGCGGCGTCCAGACCGCTCATCCCCGGCAGCTCGATGTCGAGCAGCGCCACATCGGGGCGGTGGACGAGCGCCGCGTCCACGATCGCGTCCCCGGCCGCGACCTGGGCCACGACCTCGATGTCCGCCTCCATCCCGAGCAGCAGCGCGAGCGCCCCACGCATCATGCCCTGGTCCTCGGCGAGCAACACGCGGATGGACCTGGCGGGCCGGTGCTCCCGGGGCATCTCGTTCACGACCCAAGAGTAGGGCGCCCCGGCGGGAGCGGTGGTGGTGCGACTTCGTTGCGCCGACGCGCCTGGTCCTTGAGAAGAGAACAGTGGACGGACCGGTACGGCGTCACCTGGTCACATCGCCGATCCGGGCCCCGCGCATCGCCCCCGCCGGCTCCCCGGGCCGCTCCGGCGCCTCCGACTCGACCGGCAGCTCGGCCCGCACCACGAATCCGCCCCGTGGCCCGGGCTCGCCTCCAACCACCCACCACGGCGTCACCTGGCCACATCGCCGATCCGGGCCCCGCGCATCGCCCCCGCCGGCTCCCCGGGCCGCTCCGGCGCCTCCGACTCGACCGGCAGCTCGGCCCGCACCACGAATCCGCCCCGTGGCCCGGGCTCGCCTCCAACCACCCACCACGGCGTCACCTGGCCACATCGCCGATCCGGGCCCCGCGCATCGCCCCCGCCGGCTCCCCGGGCCGCTCCGGCGCCTCCGACTCGACCGGCAGCTCGGCCCGCACCACGAATCCGCCCCGTGGCCCCGGGCCCGCCTCCAACCACCCGCCAGCCGCGGCCAGCCGCTCGGCGAGCCCCTTGAGACCGGTGCCGCCGACGGCCGGGACGGGCACCGTTCCGGCGTTCTCAGGGGCGCGCTCACTCACGGTCGGCGCCGTGCCCGCCGCCGTTCCCCGGCCGTCGTCCGAGACCCGCAGCCGTACCCGTTCCGCCGAGCCCTGCACGGAGATCTCGCAGCGCTCCGCCCCGCTGTGCCGTACCGCGTTGGTGACCGCCTCGCGGACCACCCAGCCCAGCAGGGCCTCGGTCTGGGCGGCGAGCGGGTGGCCGGAGCGGTGGACGACCGGCTCGATGCCCGCGGCGCGCAGGGCCGAGGCGGCCAGGTCGAGGTCCGTGCTGAGGCTGCCCTCGCGGTAGCCGGTCACCGCCTCGCGGATCTCGGTGAGTGCCTGGCGGCCGACCGACTCGATGTCGGAGACCTGGACGAGTGCCGCGTCCAGATCACGGGAGGCGAGGCGCCGGGCCGCCTCCGACTTCACCACGATCACCGACAGCGTGTGCCCGAGCAGGTCGTGCAGATCGCGGGAGAACCGCAGCCGCTCCTCCTCGACCGCGCGCCGGGCCAGTTCCTCGCGGGCCTCCCGCAACTGCCGTACCGCCTCCGAGAGGGACATGATCGCGGCCGTCACCATCGTGGAGATCCACGTGGCGTACGCGGTGTCGAGCCCGCCCCAGCCGTCGCGGAAGACGGAGGCCGCGCCGGCGACGACGGTCACCACCGCACCCACCCACCGCAGGTGCGGCAGCCGCACGACCGCGCCCGTCGCCAGCCCGAACAGGGGGAAGAACAGCAGCCAGTTGCCGCCGTACGCCAGGGCCAGACCGCAGGTGACCAGTCCCATCAGCACCAGTGCCACCCGGGTGGAGACCGCGTCCCGGGTCTCCTTGTGGAAGGCGCGGAAGGCGACGTAGATGTAGAGCGAGTTGAAGGTGAGCAGCCCCAGGCCGCCGATCCAGGGGTCGGGAGTCTCGCCCTGGAAGAGGTTGGAGAAGGCGCCCATCCCCATCAGCAGCCAGGGCAGCAGACCGAACCCGCTGCCCAGGCCCGCGTTCGCGGGGACCTCCCCTGCCTTCTGCGCGGCCTTGTACTCGGCGTTGAGGCGCTTCTTGTTCGCCTCGTAGTACCGCTGGTGCTTCCGGGCCTCGCGGACCTTCTCGCGGATCTCGTCCACGCGGCACGAGAGCCTGTCCCCTGTTGTCATACCGACGACGCTACGTCTCGCGGAATCCGCCCGGCAGATGTGCGTGTACGGACTTGGGCAGTACAAATGTCACGGTGCCGGAACCCGGGCGAGCCCTACCTGACGACCCACCTGACACTCCGTCAGGAGTCTTCACAACTGCGGTGGGCTCGGCTATACAGAGGGCGCCGGACTGGAACGCGTTCTAGGTCGGCCCGCGACGACCTCGGTGCGGCCGACGGTGCGGACGGCCGTACCGAGGTCTTGACTCCGCCACGGTCGGATCCGCCACTGTCAGGAGCCGTATGCCCATCGACCCAGCCAAGGCCCTCGCCGCCGAGCCCCGGACCGGCGAGATCTCGTGGAACTCCAAGGACGTCCAGCTCTACCACCTCGGCATCGGGGCGGGCTCGCATCCTGACAAACCCAGCCCCGCCACCGATCCCGACGAACTGCGCTACACCCTCGAATCCCGGCTGCACGTCCTGCCGAGCTTCGCCACGGTGGCGGGCTCGGGCTCACCGGGAGTGATCAGCGGTCTGTCCATGCCCGGCATCGACGTCGATCTCGCCAAGGTCCTGCACGGCGGCCAGGCACTGACCATCCACCGTCCCCTCCCCGTCCAGGGCACCGCGACCGCCACGAACCGCATCGCCGCCGTGTACGACAAGGGCAAGGCGGCCGTCCTGGTCATGCGGACCGACGTCGCGGACACCGAGGGCCCGTTGTGGACCAACGACGCCCAGATCTTCGTACGCGGAGAGGGCGGCTGGGGTGGCGACCGAGGGCCCTCCGCTCGCCTGGACCCCCCGGCCGGCGAGCCCGACCGGACCGTGCGGCGGCCCATCCGCGAGGACCAGGCCCTGCTCTACCGCCTCTCCGGCGACTGGAACCCGCTGCACGCCGACCCGGAGTTCGCCAAGGTCGCCGGGTTCGAACGGCCCATCCTGCACGGGCTGTGCACCTACGGCATGACGCTGAAGGCGGTCGTCGACACGCTGCTCGGCGGGGACGTGACCCGGGTGCGGTCGTATGTCACCCGGTTCGCCGGGGTCGTGTACCCGGGGGAGACCCTGCGGATCCGTATGTGGCACACGCCGCGGTCCACCCGGGTCGCCGTCGGCGCGGTCATGGGGGTCCCCCCGCGCGAGCGAAGCCGAGCGTGGGGGAGGGACGACGCGCCCGTCCTCGCCGACACCATCGTCGAACACTCCTGAACCCAGAACGCCGTACGAGGGGAGCCGCACCATGCGCGCAGCCGTACTGCACGAGATCGGCCAGGAAAAGCTCGAAGTCCTCGATGACGTCGAGGCGGTGGGCTTCGGGCCCGGCAGGGTACGGATCCGGGTCCGGGCCACCGGACTGTGCCACTCGGACCTGTCCGCCATGGCCGGGGTCCTCCCGCAGCCCGCGCCCTTCGTTCCCGGGCACGAAGGCGCGGGCGAGATCCTCGAAGTCGGGGAAGGAGTCAGCCACCTGAAGGCCGGCGACCGGGTCGTCGTCTGCTGGCTGCCCGCCTGCGGGGCCTGCCCCGCCTGCAAGCGCGGCCAGACCGAACTGTGCCTGGCCGGGTTCATGAACGCCGGCACCCCCAACTTCAGGCGCCCCGGCGGCGATGTGTTCGGCTTCGCGGGCACCGGCACCTTCACCGAGGAGGTCGTCGTCGACGCGGGCTGCGCGGTGCCGATACCCGACGACGTGCCCTTCGACATCGCGGCACTGATCGGCTGCGGGGTCACCACCGGACTCGGCGCCGCGCTCAACACCGCGGACGTGGAAGCCGGTTCGTCGGTCGCCGTCATCGGCTGCGGCGGCGTCGGCATCTCCGCCATCCAGGGGGCCCGTCTCAAGGGCGCCGCCGAGATCGTCGCCGTCGACCCGGTCGCCTCGCGCCGCGAGGCCGCCCTCGAGTTCGGCGCCACCCGGGCCGTCTCCCCGGACGAACTGGCCGACGCCAAACAGCAGGTGACCGCGGGCGAGGGCTTCGACTACGTCTTCGAGGTCGTCGGCAAGTCGGCGACCGCCAGGACGGCGTACGAGACCACCCGGCGCGGCGGCACCCTCGTCGTCGTCGGCGCGGGAGCCATGGACGACTTCCTCCAGCTCAACATGTTCGAGCTGTTCTTCGACGAGAAGCGCATCCTGCCGTCCATGTACGGCGGTGGGGACGTCCTGCGCTCCTACGAGCGGACCATCGCCCTGTGGCGGGCCGGCCGCGTCGATCTGGACCGTCTGATCACCCACCGCGTGCCGCTGAGCGAGATCAACGAGGCGCTCGACCAGATGCGCACGGGGGCCTCGCTCCGTACGTGCATCGAGATCTGAGGGCCGCGATGACCGAGCCACTGCCACTCGAAGGGCTCGCGGCGATCGTCACCGGCGCCGGCCGGGGGCTGGGCCGGGCCGAGGCACTGGAACTGGCCCGGCTCGGCGCGGCCGTCATCGTCAACGACTACGGACAGCCGGGCCGGGACGGTTCCGGCGAGGCCTCCGCGGGCCCCGCCGAGCAGGTCGCCGACGAGATCCGGGCCGCAGGCGGACAGGCCGTCGCCCACACCGGGGACGTGGCCGACCACCAACAGGCCGGCGTGCTCGTCGAGTTGGCGATCAGCGAGTTCGGCAAGCTCGACATCCTCGTCAACAACGCGGGCATCCTGCGCGACCGCATGGTCTTCTCCATGACCGAGGGCGAGTGGGACGCGGTGATCCGGGTCCACCTCAAGGGCCACTTCAACACGACCCGGTTCGCGGCCGCCCACTGGCGGGAGCGGTCCAAGGCGGCGGGAGGGCCGGTGTACGGCCGTATCGTGAACACCTCCTCGGAGGCGTTCCTCGCCGGGTCCGCGGGGCAGCCCAACTACGCCGCCGCCAAAGGCGGAATCGTCGGGCTCACCACCTCGACGGCCCTCGCGCTCGCCAAGTACGGCGTGACCGCCAACGCCATCTGCCCGCGCGCCCGCACCCGGATGACCGAGGACGTCTTCGCCGGCCTCGAACAGCCCGAGTCGGGACTCGACCCCCTCGCCCCCGAGCATGTCGCCCCGCTCGTCGGCTACTTGGCCTCACCGGCCGCCGAGCGCGTCAACGGCCAGCTGATGGTCGTACACGGCGGGATGGTCGCGGTCGTCGAACGGCCGCGGGTGCAGGCCAAGTTCGACAGCAAGCAGGACACCTTCACCTACGACGAACTGGACGCCCTGCTCACCCCGCACTACGCGCGGCGGCCGGCGGGGGAGACGTTCGCGGCGGCCGAAGTGCTGGGACTCAAAAGGGAGTAGACGCGCAACGGCCCGCTCCTCGGACAAGGAGCGGGCCGTGTGTCGTCGTCTGCCCTCAGGCCGCGGCCTCGGTCTGCTCGACCGACTTGCGGTGACGGCCACGCGGGGCCGTCTCGCTGTCCTGGACCGAGACCGGGCCCCGGTGCTTACCGTGGCCCGTGGACTCCTGGACGTCCGCAGTCGACTGGTTCGTGCTGGCGTCGCTCATGGAAGAAATTCACCCCGTCAACATGATCTTTCTTTACAGCGGGGCGAGTTTAACCAGAGCACTACGGGCCGAATCCAGGCGGCCGGGCCAACCGGCACTACTTCGTTACAAGATTGCCCAACGGGGCTTGCTGCAAGGGCACAGGACGTGCCGCGCCAGTCTCCGGAGGGCCCGGTTCGGGCGACCGCGCGGCCGTACCGCCGCCGCCCTCCGGATCCTCCGGGCCCGCGTGCCCCGCCCCCGTTCCCCCCGTTCCCCCCGGGCCCTCCGCCTCCCCGGTGAGGGCCTCCCTCCGCGGTGCCGCCGCCCACCGCGCCACCCCGCACGGCGCGTCCGCCGTCGTGTACGGCAGGAGCAGTTCACCGGCCTCGGTCCACAGTCCGGAACCCACCAACCACCCCTCGGGCCCCGGGAGATGCTGGACCTGCCGTGCGGAGGGCCGCCACACCCCCACCCAGCCGCCCGTCGGGCCGTCGATCCGCAGCGCCACACCGCAGCTCTCCGGCGTCAGCACCTGCCCGGGCTGGATCGCGAACGGCGTCACCGCGCAGTCCGGCACCCGCAAGCACTCCGGGAACCGCACCGGCAACGTGCTGCCCAGCACCCCCCAGCCCAGCCGCGCCCGCCCGGGAGAGGGCGCGTCCGAGGAGATCAGCAGCAGCCCGCTGTCCGGGTCGGCCAGCAGCAGCCGGTCATCACTGCCGTCGGCGATCTGCAGCAGCGGCGACACCTCCCCGGCGCGCCCCAGGTCGACCACGACCGCCTTGGTCCGCCCGCCGGCCTCCCGGTCCAGGGCCAGCATCCGCCCGGTCCGGTCCAGCCACACCCCGCCCGAGCAGCGCCCCGGGATCTCCGCGAGGTGCTCAGGGCCGAAGGCACCGCCCGCCACCAGCCACACGGCACTGGAGCGCGGGCCCACGGCGAGGGCGTACGCCTTCTCACCGCCGGGTGCCGGCGGCAGCAGCCGTAGGACCGCCCCCTCCTCCGGGCACTCGACCGCGCCCAGCGGCAGCTCGCCGGTGCTCGGGCCGGTCGGGTAGAGCAGCGAGAAGTTGTGCCGCCCGTCCGCGAACCGCCTGATCAGCACCCGTCCGTCGCCCATCGGCTGCACCTCGGTGCCGGGCTCCTCGGGCTGGTTGCCCGGCAGCGGCACCGCGTAGGGCTCCGGCCCGTCCAGCGTCCAGCGCTCCGGGAACCAGCAGCCGCCGTCCTGGGCGAGACGGGCCGCGTAGGAGCCGTCGACGGTGATCACGCACTCGGTCCGCGGCGTCTTCCCGTTCTCGGCGATCGCGCACTCCGTCCGCGGGGTCTCCCCGTTCTCGTTCTCGTTCGCCGCCGCGGATTCGATGGCACAGGCCGTCATCGTCCGGTCACCTCCAGTCACGAAACTAGTTTTCGCACCCACAGGCATGGGACGGGCGGGCACCCCCTTCACACAAAGGGGTGGCACAGGAACGATTCGCCTGAGGAAACCGAGGCGACTGTGCTCGCCGGGGCACGGGTTCCCGTCGACCGACGGCACAGGTTCAGCAGGACAGACCAGGCAGGTAGCCTTTCCCCGTGCCCCGTCTGTCTGAAGTCATCGCCGCGCTGGAGAACCTGTGGCCCGCCGAGCGGGCCGAGTCCTGGGACGCGGTCGGCACCGTCGTGGGCGACCCCGACCAGGAGGTCACGCGGGTCCTCTTCGCTGTCGACCCGGTCCAGGAGATCGTCGACGAGGCGGTGAAGCTGGGCGCGGACCTGCTGGTCACCCACCATCCGCTGTACCTCCGGGGCACGACGACCGTGGCGGCCTCGCACTTCAAGGGCCGGGTCGTCCACACCCTCATCAAGAACGACATCGCGCTGCACGTCGCCCACACCAACGCGGACACCGCCGACCCGGGCGTCTCGGACGCGCTCGCGGGCGCGCTCGACCTCAGGGTCGTACGGCCGCTGGTGCCGGACCCGACGGACACGTCGGGGCGCCGGGGGCTGGGGCGGGTGTGCGAGGTCGACCCCCCGATGACCGTCCGCGAGATCGCCGCGCGGGCCGCCGAGCGCCTGCCCGCCACCGCGCAGGGCATCCGCGTGGCCGGCGATCCCGAGGCCACGGTCCGCACGATCGCCGTCAGCGGCGGCTCCGGCGACAGCCTCTTCGACCAGGTCCGCGCGTCCGGCGTCGACGCCTTCCTCACCGCGGACCTGCGCCACCACCCGGTGTCAGAGTTCATCGCGGCTCGCGCCCACAGTCCTCTCGCGCTGCTCGACGCGGCGCACTGGGCCACCGAGTGGCCCTGGTGCGAGCTGGCCGCCGCCCAGCTCGACGAGATCTCCGACCGCCACGGCTGGGACCTGCGCGTGCACGTCTCCAGGACGGTCACCGACCCCTGGACCAGCCACTCCCCTTCACCTGGAGCCCCCAACTGAACGCCGCGCCCGCCGACCAGATCCGACTCCTCGACGTCCAGGACCTCGACGTCCGCCTCCAGCAGCTCGCCCACAAGCGCAGGTCGCTGCCCGAGCACGCCGAGATCGAGTCGCTCACCAAGGACGCCACCCAGCTGCGCGACCTCCTGGTGGCCGCCCAGACCGAGGAGAGCGACACCGCCCGCGAGCAGACCAAGGCCGAGCAGGACGTGGACCAGGTGCGCCAGCGCGCCGCCCGCGACCAGCAGCGCCTGGACTCCGGAGCCGTGACCTCGCCCAAGGACCTGGAGAACCTCCAGCGCGAGATCGTCTCCCTCGCCAAGCGCCAGGGCGACCTCGAGGACATCGTCCTGGAGGTCATGGAGCGGCTGGAGTCCGCGCAGGAGCGGGTGGCCGAGCTGACCGAGCGGGTCGCCTCCGTCCAGTCGAAGATCGAGGACGCGACCGCCCGCCGGGACGCGGCCCTCGAGTCGCTGGACGGCGAGATCGCCTCGGTGACCAAGGAGCGCGAGGTCATCTCCGGCACCGTCCCCGCCGATCTGCTCAAGCTCTACGACAAGCTCCGCGCGCAGCAGGGCGGCATCGGCGCGGCCAAGCTGTACCAGCGCACCTGCCAGGGCTGCCGCCAGGAGCTGGCCATCACCGACATCAACGAGATCCGCGCGGCGGCGCCCGACACCGTGGTGCGCTGCGAGAACTGCCGCCGGATCCTGGTGCGCACGTCCGAGTCCGGCCTGTAGGGGGCGTTGGGCGTGCGGGAGTTCATCGTCGAGGCCGACGGAGGCTCGCGGGGCAACCCCGGCCCCGCCGGCTACGGCTGCGTGGTGCTGGACGCGGCGACGGGGGAGACGCTGGTCGAGACGTACGAGTACCTCGGCGTCGTCACGAACAACGTCGCCGAGTACCGGGGTCTGCTGGCCGGCCTGCGCGCCGCGCACGACCTCGACCCGTCCGCCACCGTGCACGTCCGCATGGACTCCAAGCTCGTCGTCGAGCAGATGTCGGGGCGCTGGAAGATCAAGCACCCGGACATGAAGCCGCTCGCTCTGGAGGCGGGGCGGGTGTTTCCGCCGGGGCGGGTGACGTACGAGTGGATCCCCCGCGAGCAGAACAAGCGGGCGGATCGGCTGGCGAACGAGGCGATGGACTCGGGGGCGTCGGCGAGTTCGGTACGGCAGGGGGCTCCGGCCGCCTCTTCCCGCCGCGGGGCGGCGGAGTCCCGGGGCGGCGGAGCCGCTGGTGCCAAGGCGGAGGCCGACGTGCGTGCTGCCCGGGCCGAGGCCGACGTACGGGCCGCCAAGGCTGTCGCCAGTCCCGGCTGGGCCCCGGCCGACATGGGGGCTCCGGCCACCTTCGTGCTTCTGCGCCATGGTGAGACCCCGTTGACTCCCCAGAAGCGGTTCTCGGGGAGCGGCGGTACCGATCCGTCGCTGTCCGACATCGGCAGGGAACAGGCCGAGAGGGCTGCCGAAGCCCTGGCCAGGCGGGGCACGATCCAGCACATTCTCGCCTCGCCGCTCACCCGGACCAGGCAGACGGCCGCCGCCGTGGCGGAGCGTCTGGGCATCGAGGTCACCGTCGAGGACGGCCTGATCGAGACCGACTTCGGCGCCTGGGAGGGCCTGACCTTCGGCGAGGTGCGCGAGCGCTACCCGGACGACCTGAACACCTGGCTGTCCGACCCGGAGGCCGAACCCACCGGGGGCGGCGAGAGCTTCGCGGCCACGGCGACCCGGATCGCGGCGACCAGGGACAAGCTCGTCGCGGCGTACGCGGGCCGCACGGTCCTGCTCGTCACCCACGTCACCCCGATCAAGACGTTCGTACGCCTCGCCCTCGGCGCCCCGCCCGAGTCCCTGTTCCGCATGGAACTCTCGGCGGCCTCCCTGTCTTCGGTCGCGTACTACGCCGACGGCAACGCGAGCGTACGGCTCCTCAATGACACCTCACACCTGCGCCCGTAGCCCCGACGCCGCGCGGGCCAGCTTCTCGACCCGTGCCCAGTCCCGCGCGGCGATCGCGTCCGCCGGCATCATCCACGTCCCGCCCACACAGCCGACGTTGGGGAGGGACAGGTAATCCGGCGCGTTGCCGGGCCCGATCCCTCCCGTCGGACAGAACCGCGCCTGAGGCAACGGCCCGGCGAGCGACTTCAGATACGCCGCACCTCCGGCGGCCTCCGCCGGGAAGAACTTCATCTCCGTCACACCCCGCTCCAGCAGTGCCACGACCTCCGAGGTCGTCGACACCCCCGGCAGGAACGGCGCCCCGGACCTCCGCATCGCCTCCAGGAGTACGTCCGTCCAGCCCGGGCTGACGAGAAAGCACGCACCGGCGGCCACTGCGTCCCTCACCTGCTCCGGCGTGATGACGGTCCCCGCACCCACCACCGCGTCCGGCACCTCCTCCGCGATCGCCCGGATCGCGGCCAACGCGGCCGGCGTCCGCAGCGTCACCTCGATCGCGGTAAGTCCTCCGGCGACCAGGGCGCGGGCGAGCGGTACGGCGTCGGACGCGTCCTGGAGCACGACGACGGGGACGACGGGCGCGATGTCGAGCAGCGAGGAGTGCGGCGAGGAGGAGGCCATGGCGTCATCCTGCCGAAGCGGTGCGATGTGCGCAAAGGTCGTTGCACCCTGTGCAATGGTGCCTTGTGCTGCGGCGCCTTCAGTGGATCTCGTCCACCAGCACATCCAGCGCCCACGCCTGCCCGGCCTTCGCGGGCGCCGACGCCTCCACCACGTACCCGAGCTCCCGCAGCACCTCCACCAGCTCGGCCGGGCCCTTCGGAGAGACTCCCGCCGACAGCAGACTGCGCACCATCCGCCCCTTGGTCGCCTTGTTGAAGTGGCTGACGACCTTCCGCGTCGGCGCGTGCAGCACCCGTACGGTCGCCGTCCGCCCCGCGACCTCACCCTTCGGCTTCCACGCGGCCGCGTACGCGGAGGACCGCAGATCGAGCACGAGCCCGTCGCCCGCGGCCTCGGTCAGCACAGAGGCCATCGGCGCACGCCAATGCGTGCCCAGCGCTCCGAGCCCCGGCAGCTTCACCCCCATCGAGCAGCGGTACGACGGAATCCGGTCCGTCACCCGGACCGCTCCCCAAAGCCCCGAGAACACGAGCAGCGAACGCCCGGCACGCCTCTTCGCGGCCGCGTCCAGAGAAGCCAGGTCGAGGGCGTCGTAGAGGACACCCGTGTAGATCTCCCCGGCGGGCCGCGCGCCGGCGGTCCTGAGCTCGACATTCTTCGCGATCTCGCCGCGCAGTCCCTCGCTCAGCCCGAGCACCTCGCGGGCTTTCTCCTCGTCCCCGGCGCACAGCTCGACGAGTTCCTCGAGGATCGCCGCACGGGCCTCGGTGAGCCCCGGCAGCGACAGCGTCTCCAGCTTCAGCGGGGCGCCACGACCGGAGGACGCCTTGCCTTCGGAGGGAGGCAGCAGGACAAGCACGGGATCGATCTCCTTCGGTTGAGCTCCGAGACAGCGTACGGCGTGCTCCTCGGTGGTCCCGGTCCTACGCTCGCTGTATGCCCCGCCGCCGCATACGCGTGACCGACGCCCTCTTCATGAGCGCCTTCACGGCCCTGCGCGCCGAACTCGGCGTGCCCTCGGGCTTCCCGCCCGAGGTGACGGCAGAGGCGGAGCGAGCGCCTCTCCTGAAGGCGTACGACGACGCCACCGACATCCCCCTCTTCACCATCGACCCACCCGGCTCCACCGACCTCGACCAGGCGATGCACCTCTCCCGGCGGGGCACCGGCTACCGCGTCCGGTACGCCATCGCCGACGTCGCCGCCTTCGTCGTACCCGGATCGACGCTGGACGCGGAGACCCACCGGCGCGTGCTGACCTGACCCTGTACTTCCCTGACACCCGGGTCCCCCTGCACCCGCCGCTGCTCAGCGAGGGCGCCGCCAGCCTCCTCCCGGACCAGGTCCGCCCCGCCGCCCTGTGGACGATCGACCTCGACGCGGACGGCCGTACGACCGCCGCCGACGTCCGCCGCGCCCTCGTCCGCAGCCGGGTCGGGCTCGACTACGAGAGCGTGCAGAAGGCGATCGACTCGGGCACCGCCGAGGAGCCGCTCGCGCTGCTGGCGGAGGTGGGACGGTTGCGGGAGGCGCTGGAGGTCGAGCGGGGCGGGATCTCCTTGCGGGTGCCCGAACAGGAGATCGTCGAGCGGGACGGCACATATGTACTGACGTACCGCGCCGGCGTTCCCGCCGACGGTTGGAACGCCCAGATCTCCCTGCTCACCGGCATGGCGGCGGCAGACCTGATGCTCGCATACGGCACGGGCGTCCTCCGCACCCTGCCCGCCGCCCCCGACGGCGCGGTGGGACGGTTGCGCCGTACCGCCCACGCCCTGCACATCGACTGGCCGCACCATGTGTCGTACGCGGCGCTGGTGCGTTCCCTGGACCCGCGGAACCCCCACCACGCGGCCTTCCTCCAGGAGTGCACGACCCTGCTGCGCGGCGCCGGCTACACGGTCTTCCGGGACGGGGTCCTGCCGGCCATCACCACCCATGCGGCCGTGGCCTCGCCCTACGCCCACTGCACAGCGCCCCTGCGCCGCCTCGCCGACCGGTACGCGTCGGAGATCTGCCTGGCAGCGGTGGCGGGGACGGCCGTACCGGACTGGGTGCCGGCGGCTTTCGAGGCGTTGCCCCGCGAGATGGCCGAGGGCGGCCGGCTCGCCGCGAAGGCCGAACGGGAGTGCGTCGACATCGTCGAGGCGGCACTGCTGCAGGACCGGGTGGGGGAGGTGTTCGACGGGTGCGTGGTGGACGTGGAGGAACGCCGACCGACCGTCGGGACCGTGCAGTTGGAGACACCGGCCGTGATCGGGCGGGTGGAGGGGGCGGGGCTCGAGCTGGGGGAGCGGCTCAGGGTCAGGCTCACGCAGGCGGATCCGGCGACTCCTGAAGGGGCGAAGGTGCGGTTCGCGCCTGCCTGAGTCGATGCCCTGTCGCGTGTACGAGAGTGCCGGCGTGGTAGGGCAGCGGGCTCGTCGACTGACGTCGCTCATGATCGTGTGCCACGATCGAGGGAACGGTTCCCGATCTCTCGGACAGGTGATCTTCCGATGTCCCAGTCTGGCGAGCGACAGAAGGAGGGGCGTGACATGACTGCCATGGCCCACGAGCCGCTCACGCAGGAAGAGGTCCTGCTGGAGGGCTTTCTCGCCCTGGACACCCCGGAGGGTTTCCGGGCCGAGCTGATCGAGGGGGAGATCGTTGTGACGCCGCCGCCGGACGGGGATCACGAGGACTACATCGAACTGGTCGTGAACCAGGTGTACAGGCGGTCGGGGACCGATATGCAGTTCTCCGGGAACAAGGGGCTGAAGTTGCAGAGTGGGAGCGACTGTCTCAAGGATCACGTGATCCCGGACGGCACGTTCGCTCCCAGGAAACTGCGGCTCTACCGTGGCGCCGACTCCTGGATGCCCTGCGACGGCGTCGCCATGGTCCTGGAGGTGACGTCCACCAAGCCCAAAGCCGACCGTGAGGCCAAGCGCCGCTGTTACGCCCGCGGCGGCATCCCGCTCTACCTGCTGATCGATCGCGAGGCGTCGTCGGTCACGCTGTTCAGTGACCCGGAGAAGGGCGACTACCGGGAGCACTGCACCCGCCCCTTCGGCAAGCCGCTCAGGCTCCCCGAGCCCTTCGCCTTCGACATGGAGACAGCGGACTTTCTGTGAGAGTTGCGGCGTTGCACCCTGAGGTCGACGGACAGAGGGGGCGGCGCCGCATGGAACAAGCACGGTGGACGAGAGCACGGCTGGGCCGCTGCGGCCCCCCGCTGGACCTCCTGACCGCCCGCTTCGACCGCCACGTCTACGCCCCGCACGCCCACGACGAGTACACGATCGGCGTCTGCGTGGGCGGCTCGGAGCTCATCGACTACCGCGGCGGCCACATCCGCACAGGCCCCGGCTCGATCGTCGTCCTGGCCCCGGGCGAGATGCACACGGGCGGCCCGGGAAGCGCGACGGACGGTTACGCGTACCGGGCCCTGTACGCGGCGCCCTCCCTCATGTCGGCCGATGCGGACCTCCCCCACTTCCGTGAACCCCTCCTGGACGACCCGGAGCTGGCCGCAGCCCTCCTCTCCGCCCACTCCGAACTCAGCGCCTGCCCCGACCCGTTGGAGACGGAGTCCCGCCTCCCCTGGCTGCTGACGGCCCTGGCCTGCCGCCACTCCACGGCACGCGTGACGACCTGCGTGATCCCCGGCGCGGAGGCGGTGGCGAGAGCGGTACGCGACCGTCTGGCCGACGAGTTGCTGTCGCCGCCCTCCCTCGCCGACCTGGCCGCGGACCTGGGCCTGTCCCGCTACCAGCTCCTCAGAGCCTTCCGTACGACGATGGGGGTACCGCCGTACGCATGGCTGGCCCAGTACCGGGTCGGCAGGGCCCGAACCCTGCTGGAGTCCGGCCGGCGCCCCTCCGAGGCGGCCGCCCTGGTGGGCTTCGCGGACCAGGCCCACCTGACGCGCTGGTTCCGCCGGGTGCTCGGGGTGACCCCGGCGGCGTACCGCAACAGCGTTCAAGACAGCCGCCGTTGACCCGATGAACATGGCCGTATGACTGCACGCGGCTGGTTCCTGTTCTCCCTGATGGGAGTGGTCTGGGGCATCCCCTACCTGATGATCAAAGTGGCGGTGGACGCTCCGCTGTCCGCGGCGACGGTGGTGTTCGTACGCTGCGCCCTGGGCGCCCTGCTCCTGCTGCCGTTCGCGATCCGGCAGGGCGGCCTGTCCTCGACCGTACGGTCGCACTGGCGCCCCATGCTGGCCTTCGCGGTGATAGAGATCATGGGCCCCTGGTACACGCTGACGGACGCGGAACGCCACCTGTCCAGCTCGACGGCCGGCCTGCTGATAGCGGGCGTACCGATAGTCGGCGTGGTCCTGGCCCGCTTCTTCGGGGACACGGAGAGGCTGGGAGCGCGGCGGGTGACGGGTCTGGGGCTGGGGCTGGCCGGCGTAGGGGTCCTGACGGTCCCGCACCTGACGGGCGGGGACGCGAAGTCGATGGCGGAGGTGCTGGTGACGGTGGTGGGCTATGCGACGGCCCCGCTGATAGCCGCGCGGCACCTGAAGGACATCCCGTCCCTCCAGCTCACGGCCCCCTGCCTGGCGCTGGCGGCCCTGGTGTACGCCCCGGGCGCGGCGCTGACCTGGCCCTCCTCGGTGCCCTCCGCCTCGGTCCTGGCAGCTCTCGCAGGCCTGGGAGTGATCTGCACGGCGGTGGCCTTCGTGGCCTTCCTCGAACTGATCAAGGAGGTCGGCCCGACGAGGGCGACGGTGATCACGTACGTCAACCCGGCGGTGGCGGTGGCGGCGGGGGTGCTGTTCCTGTCCGAGCCCCTGACGGTGGGCGTCGGTGTGGCCTTCGCCCTCATCCTGGCGGGCTCGGTGCTGGCGACGGCGGGCCCGGTCAAGGTCACCGCGGAACCATCCTGCTGCGAGTCCCCGGCCACATGGCACCCACGGCAGACGAGCCGGGCGGACGGTCGCGTGGAGTCCCCTCTGGGAGGGCTCTCCGAGCACCGTCCGGGCTCCACAGGGCAGGGTGATGGTTGACGGCCACCCTGGACCACCAGCGCCCAGCGCGACCTGAGCAGCTGAGCAGGACCCCACCGCGAGCAAGGTGAAAAGGCAACACCCTGGTGTTTGTGCGTGGGGCCGTCTCCCCGGCCGCCGCGAGGCGAGCGGGCGACAGGACCCGCGCAGCCCCCGAATGTCGTTGCCGTCCGACACCGCGGATGTCTGGTCACACAGGCCAGGCAGCGTCCACGTCCAGCTGCCTCCAAAGGCGAGACGCACGCGGTCCAAACCGGGCTCAGCCACGGGCGAGGCCCTCGGTGGCAGCGGACGGGGCCCGGACCGGGTGACGGCTTCCTTCCGGCTCGACCGAGCGGGGTGCGACGTCAGCCGGGCGCGAGGGACAGGGTGACCGGAGAGTTCTGGCTCGGCTACTCGACGAAGGAGCTTGCGGCTGGGCCGCAGATCAAGGAGACGCCGGATCCGCTCGTCGGTCGCTGATCGAAGAAGCAAGGAGCCGCGCCTGGTCGGCTACCATGGTCGACACGGCAGACGAGCCGGGCGGACGGCCGCGTGGAGCTCCTCAGGGGCTTCCCGAGGAACGTCCGGACTCCACAGGGCAGGGTGATGGCTAACGGCCACCCGGGGTGACCCGCGGGACAGTGCCACAGAAAACAGACCGCCCGGCGCTCAGGCGCTGGGTAAGGGTGAAACGGTGGTGTAAGAGACCACCAGTGCCCAGGGTGACCTGGGCAGCTAGGTAAACCCCACCCGGAGCAAGGTCAAAAGGAGCGCCGTCAGACGCTCTGCGCGGACGTTCGAGGGCTGCCCGCCCGAGTCCGCGGGTAGACCGCAGGAGGCCGGCGGCAACGTCGGCCCTAGATGGATGGCCGTCTCCCCGGCTGCCGTGAGGCGACCGGGCGACAGAATCCGGCGTACAGCCCGACTCGTCTGCTGTCATGGCCTTGACCTGGTGGTTTGCCCAGGTCAAGGCCATTTCTTGAGGGACCGAGATTCCCGTTCCCACCCGCAGGCTTCCGGAAGTACCGCGTGATCGTGCAACGGTCGTGAAAGGGGAAAGCGGCTGGCGGAGCGGGACTTGGCTCGTCAGACGGGGTGCCGAGCGAGTGCTGCGCAGACTGCGGAACCTGCCCCGCACGACACCGCGTCGTCACCGCCGACTGCCGTCAGATCCTCCGCCTTGCCCGCCACTGGCCCTGGACTCATATCGTCACCGACGCCCTCGGATGGCTCGATCAGCTGCCGCCCCGGGCTGACCAGCCGTTTCCCGCCCCTGCGAGGAGCCCCAGCTACCGGCCTGTGAGCTTGCCTGTCACGGAAGAGAGAGGTGCGCGGTCAATCATCTGCGGCACTCTGCGGATATCTCACCAGCCTGGTTCAGCTTGTGGCCACGCGCTGAATCGAGCAAGACGCTGCCGTGTGCGACCACTTCGGCGACCGAGGAATGACAAAAAATGGAACTACATGGTGATCTCCCCGCACCCACACACGGCCTGCTCATCACGCACTTCCTGACCGTGCGCGACGTCGCTGTCTCGCGACGGTTCTATGCGGACGTCTTCGGGGGCGAGGTCGTTATGGAGGAGAACCCGGCGATCGTGAAGATCGCTAACAGTTGGATCATCATGAATCCCGGAGGTGGACCCACTCCCGACAAGCCGGGCGTCACACTGGAAGCACCCCAGGACGGCGACCGGGCATCCTGCTTCCTCAACGTGCGTGTAGCCGATATGGCTGGCTTTTACGCACATGCCGTGGCTAACGGAGCCCACTTCCTCACCGAACCGGTCGACCGCGTCTCCGAGCTGCGCTGCTACCTGCGCGACCCCGACGGATACCTCATCGAGGTAGGCCAGTCGACTGGTTTGATCAAGGGTCTCCGAGCGAAACCCTCTCCAGACCCGAGGTGATGTCACCGCTGCAGCCCGAGTGCCAAAGGCCGAGCAGGGGGAAATCTCGGATCGGCTCCGGTTGCTGCCGGCGCAGGGGCGCCCAACTTCCCCTACGCGGGCGGTCCGGGCTGAACGGTTGACTCCTGCCGCACGGTGGAGAGGGTCACCACCGAGACACTATTCGTCAGTAGTCGGTGCACCGGGCAGCGGCCGGCCACTGCCAGCAGCCGTTCTGACTGGGAAGGTTCGAGTTCGCCGGAGAGGTGGATCTCCTTGATGATCTCTGAGTCCGAACCGAACCTGAGATCTACGTCGACCTGATGCAACGGCCAGCTGTGCCGGTCGGCATAGGCGCGTACCGCCATCGAGGTACAGGACCCAAGTGCCGCCAGGAGCAGCTCTCCTGGGGTGGGACCGGTGTCGGAACTGACGGGCTCCGGTTCATCGGATCTCAGAAGGTGGGTGCCGATCACAACGGTGCGTGCGAGGCGTGTGCCCTCGCTGACGGAAACGGTGCGCGTGGACATCAGTCAACCTCTCTGGGGAGGACAAGCAATCTGCGGCCTTCGCGTCCCTGGGCAGGGGCACGAACCTCGGCGCTACCAGTAAGACAACGCTCACCGTGCAGGTGTGACACAGGTTCCCGGCAGCGGGGGATCTCCTGAGCCTGGCTCAGGAGTGAAAACCCGAGCGGGCCGGGCACTCGGGGCAGGCATCTGTTCCGCTCAGACTTTTCACGTGTCGTTCAGGAGTTGGGCGCTGGCGCTCTGAATGTCCAGATAGCGCGTCTCTTCTCCCAGAGGTACAACCGCCAAGGTGCGTTCAAGGAAGGCCTTGATCACTATCGCCGGCGCGGCGACCAGGTCTGTTGAGTCACCCGAGTGCAGAGAAATGAACACGAGCTCCGCACCTCGGATCCTGGCGGGCCAGATCTGCACGTCACCGAGACCACTGAGCCGCCGTAGACCGGACACCAGGAGTTCGCGGCCGAATGTCCACTCGACGGACCTATCGGTGCCCACATTGAACTCCAGGCCCACTGAGAAAGGTTCGGCGCTGTCATACCGGAGATCTGTTGTCGCCTGCGGGTATTCATGACCTTGAACCAGTCGTACGAGGGTGCGGCAGGTCACCGTCTCGCTTCCGATTCCCGTACGTTCCGCGTGGACACCTTCATGGCGGTGGTTTTCCGCGTCAGCACACCCGCGATCGTCGTCGGTGTCGAAGGCGTTCCCGCTCATCAGTGTCATCCCTTCCTGTTCTTCCCGGACCGACGGGCGCCGAATGGATCGGAGACTTCGCACCTCTGCACCGGGTCGATCGGGCTACTGCAAGTCTCCGGTCGGTCAAGCTCTGAGACATCAGTCATCTGACTATGGGAGGAGGGCGGGACCCGCCACGCTCGTGGTACCGAGCAGGGGACACCGTGCGTGAGATCTGGCGCAAGGTCCGCGTGCGGGCTGTCTGGACGACCGCCTTCGTGGCTCGGGGCAACCCACGCCGGAGTGAGCAGCCCGAGGCCGCCGCCCTGTGAGGGAGGCCGACAGCGCAGTCAACAACATCTCAAGAGTGTTTTCGGCAGTGCCGACCACGCTTGTTAGTGGGTATACTGATCACAACGTTCGCGACGTCATGTTCGACACGGTCATCGTGAAGATGTCGCACGTTGGCACCGAGGTCTCAGAGCAGACCTGGTGCGGTGCTCCGGGTGCCGTCCTCCCCCCGTGGACGGTGCCCGGAGTCACGCTGATCAGGTGAGCAGCAAGGCTTGGTCGCCGACGGTCTCAGACCTGCTTGGCGTAGAGGCCGCGCCCCGTCCGCCGGATGCGAGAAGTGCCTACCAGCCGGTCCAGGGTGCTGCGGACCGCGTTGATGCTCCCGCTGTCCTTGTCGCGGCCGAGGGCCGCCGCGACATCCCGGGCCCGCACGTCGGCGTCGCCGGCTCCCTCGAAAAACTCCAAAATCTGTTCGGTGAGTTTGCCGTACTTCTTGTCATCGTCGCCGTCATCGTTGGTGTGAGGCGCGGGGGTACGGCTGACCGCGCCGGCCACGGCCGGGGAGGCGGAGTCCCCCGGATCCCGTCGGCTCACCGCCGGCTGCTGTTTCTGGGCACCACGTGTGATGGTGGCGTCGTCCGCGGATTCCGAGGAGGAGGTGCCCTCCTGTGGGGGCACGGGTGCTGAGGGGCGACGCCGTTTCGTGGACATCGCGGCCGCCGCGTCGACTGCCTGCGGCTGGGCACCTCCGTGCATGAGGGCTTCGAGGGCAGTGAGGGCCCGCTGTACGGAGCCGAGATGAGCGACGACCGCGGCGAGCTCCCTCTCCAGCGCCTGCTTCTGAATCTCCAGGCGGGCCAGATCCTCTTGAAGGCTCTCGGCGGTGATCTCGATGTTGTGCGCCGTGTGGCTTGCGGAGACCATGTGTCCTCTTGTCCTCAATACTTTTGCGTGCTCGTCAGGCACACCTCTGGTGCCGCTCGCTCGCCCCATACGATGAGACGGGTGCCCCGGAACATCATAGGCGGATGCGCACAACCGTGGTCGGACCAGGCGCCGTCCGATGTGGACCGCCCGCTTGCACGTCCCTTCCGGTATGGGGACGGGTGCCACCCGGACTGACCCGTGCGAGGAGACAGTGGCAGTCGGTGACTGCCGGTCGCCCAAGACCATGCCCGCTCCCAGGGCCGTGCGGCACTATCGAGCGGCGCTGGACCGGTTCCATGAACGGAGCTTGTCGGGGTTCAGGGTGACCCAGATCTGAACGACCTGGGATCCGGCGACGTCCAGGCTGATGACCCCGGCGACCTGGCGGTCGTAACGAACGACAAGACCGGTACGCCCATTGACGGGATGGGTGTCCAGGGTGGTGCGAGGGTGCCGGGCAAGCAGCGTCAGCAGGCTGCGGGTGACCTGCTGTCTGCCGTGGACGGGCCGGACCAGGGCTCGTATCTTGCCACCGCCGTCGAAGTAGACGGTCACGTCCGGTACGAGCAGGGACGCCAACAGCCCGGCTTCCTCCGCCACGCAGGCGTCGTGAACCGCGCCGGTCACCGCGTCGTGCTGCTTCGGCGTCGTGGGCCGTGCGCGCCGGTGCTGCAGACTGCGGTGTGCATGGTCGGTGAGCTGCCCGCACTCCGGCTGTGGCTGACTGCCGATGTCGGCGACCGTACTCCGCGTCGTCCCGAAAGCGTCGTTCAGTACGAGCGCCGCCTGTTCGGTCGGAGACAGGGATTCCAGCGTGTTCAGCATCACCTGGTGGATTTCCTGTGACAGCATCTCGTACCGCTCCGACGCCGGCTCGGCGACCGTACGTGAATGCTCCCGGTCCTGTTGGGCAAGCCGGGCCACGCAGATACCGCCGACGGTCTTCACGAGCCAAGCGCGCGGCTCCACGATCCGCGCCAGCTCATGATCGGACAACCCGTACCACAGCCGATAGGCCTCATCGACGACGTGCTCAGGTCCTGGACCGTTGCCGAGCATCCAGTACGCGACCTCCAACAGGTGCTGCCGTTCCTCGGTCAGCTCCGCGATCGGCACCACCTGTCCGACGGACTTCATGCGCATCCTTCCTCTCACCTACCACTTCAGCGGCTCCACCGTCCCGCCGGCGGATACCTGCTGTGACGAGTCCGCACCAGAGGAAGTTGAGCGGCAGACGACGAGGCCCTGGTACGAGACAGAGACAGGACAGCCAAAGACATTGTGACATCGGCATAACAGACAGCGGAAGCATCGTTCACGGTAAAACAATGACTACAGTGCGTCACCGAGTCGACCCCCTGGGCTTCGCAATCGGTGGCCGACAGGCCCCCGGTGTCACATATACCCCGACCGCTCGGTCTCATCTGTCAGAGACCTGACGGGTGTCTACAGCCGCAGAGGCTCCCGCCGTACGACGAGTTGAGCCGTTGAATCCTACGCATCTCGCACCGCAGGAGGTTCTTCGTGGACTGGCATGAATCGGCG
Organism: Streptomyces canus; assembly: GCF_030816965.1. Classification (NCBI taxonomy): domain Bacteria; kingdom Bacillati; phylum Actinomycetota; class Actinomycetes; order Kitasatosporales; family Streptomycetaceae; genus Streptomyces; species Streptomyces canus. Next base: position 3,028,998 of record NZ_JAUSYQ010000002.1, on the reverse strand, counting down.
ATCTGCCAAGGCACTGATCCTGATCTGTTTTTCCCTGTCGGCAATGCGAGCAGTGGCCCCACGCTCATCCAGATCACTGAGGCGAAGGCAGTGTGCCACCGATGCCCGGTGATCGACCAGTGCCTGAGCTGGGCCCTCGACGCCGATCCGGTGGAGGGAATCTGGGGCGGCACCACAGAAGCGGAACGGCGGGCCATGAGGCGGCGGAGTGCGGCACGTGCCGACCGGCCCACGGCGAAGCCCGCGGCGTGATCGCGCGCATACCGAGACGCCGTACGAGTCTGGAGTGATCGGGCGGTTGCTCCTGGCCGCAACGTCGGTTCGGCACGGGTGTGTCACACCATCACTGGCCAACCGGTCGTAATGAGGACAGAGCATCAAAATCCGGCCGAGGCAGCCGTGGGCGAGGAATGAGTGATGAACGATGAGCAACGAGAGCCGGCAGGCCGCACCACAGCAACGGCCAAAAGGTGAGAGCGTCGCCCGTTGGGTCGACACCCGCCTGGGCACCCGTGGCGTGACCAGGGTTGCCGCGCGAAGGGTTTTCCCTGACCACTGGTCCTTCATGTTGGGGGAGATCTGTCTCTACAGCTTCCTCATCCTCATCGTCACAGGCGTTTACCTCTCCTTCTACTTCCATCCCTCATCAGCACCGGTGCAGTACCAGGGAAGCTACGTCCCCCTCCAGGGCCAACTGGTGTCGGAAGCGTTCAACTCGACCATGCACATCTCCTTCGATGTCCGTGGCGGGCTGCTGATCCGGCAGGCCCACCACTGGGCGGCGCTGGTGTTCGTCGCCAGCATGCTCGCGCACATGATGCGGGTCTTCTTCACCGGGGCGTTTCGCAAGCCGCGCGAGCTCAACTGGGTGTTCGGCTTTCTCCTCCTGATCCTGGGCATGTTCGGTGGCCTGACAGGCTACGACCTACCGGACGACCTTCTCTCGGGCACCGGGCTGGCGGTCGTGAACGGCACCCTCCTCTCCGTACCGATCATCGGCACCTACCTGTCGTGGTTCCTCTTCGGCGGCGAGTTCCCCGGCAATGACCTGGTGGCTCGCTTCAACACGATCCACGTCCTGGTGATCCCGGCCGCCATGCTGCTGCTGATCGTCGCCCACGCGGTCCTGGCGCTGCGCCACAGGCACACCCAGTACCCCGGGCCAGGGCGTACGGAAGAGAACGTCGTCGGCCTGCCGTTCAAGGTGCACGCCGTGAAGACGGCGGCATTCGGCCTCATGGTGTGCGGATTCGTCTTCGTCATCGCGGCGATCGCGCAGATCAACCCCATCTGGCAGTACGGCCCCTACCGGGCCGACCAGGTGTCGGCAGGATCCCAGCCCGACTGGTACATGGGCGTGGCCGACGGGTTGCTGCGCGTCATGCCTGGCTGGGAGATCGACGCCTGGGGCCACACCCTGGCCCTCGACAACCTCATACCGCTGGGCGTGGGTGTCGGCCTCTTCCTCGCGCTGGGTGCCTACCCCTTCATCGAGTCGTGGGTTACCGGCGACGATCGAGAGCATCACCTCCTCGACCGTCCGCGGAACCGGCCTGTGCGTACGGCACTTGGTGCCGCGTGGCTGAGTGTCTATGCCGTGGCCCTTCTCGGCGCCGCGAACGATGTGATTGCCACGCGCTTCCACGTCTCTGTCAACGCGGTGACGTGGGCCGTCCGTATCGGCCTCTTCGCCGTGCCCCTAGTCGTCTTCGCCGTGACGAAACGCTGGGCCCTGGCCCTCCAGTTGCGCGACCGGGAGAAGGTGCTGCACGGTCGCGAGACCGGCGTCATCAAACGCCTTCCGTACGGCGAGTTCGTCGAGGTGCATGAACCGCTCAGCCAGGAACAGCTGCACATCCTCACGGCGCATGAGCAGGACAAACCTCTTACGGCAGCCCAGGCGGGAAGCGTGAACGGCAGCCCCACCCGGGCGCAACGGCTGCGGGTCAGGCTCAGCCGGAGCTTCTACGGGGACGGAGCCCAGATACCCAAACCCACGGTGCAGGAATACAAGGAGATCACCAGCAGTCACCGGAGCTGACATGCGGAGTGCCGGCTCACGTGCAGGGAACCGATCCCCAGCCAGGAACTCACGGCGCAGGGCGTCGGTCCATGGCCAGGAGGGCCGGCACGTGAGGACGCACCCATCGTCCGCGCTGGTCCGCTACGGGGCCAGTGTGATGGTGGTCGGGGTTCCCTGCCACGCCATCCTTGCGTAGGGGCACAACGAGTCGGCCGTCTCGAGCAGGGGAGCCGCGATCTCGCGGTCGATGCCAGGCCACTTCACCACCAGATCAACCTGGAGCAGGTAGCCACCGTCCGCCGGATCCCGCCCGAAGGCGACGGTTGCTTCCACCGAGATCGTGGAGGGATCGAGTTCCTCCCGCCGGGCCACCAGGCTCAGGGCTCCGTGGTAACAGGCCGCGAAGCCGGCTGCGAACAACTGCTCAGGGTTCGTGCCCTGACCGTCCCCTCCGAGTTCGGCCGGCATGCGCAGATCGAGGTCCAAGGCTCCGTCCGACGAACGTGCCTTGCCCGAGGCCCGACCGTGTGAGACCGCGCCGCCGTGTACGGTCACCGTCGTGGTGTAAATGGGAGAGAAGGACGCCCCGTCGTAGTCCTTCTCGATGGACAGATCGGGCAAGTGGATCCGCTCGGTCACGACATGACTCCGGCATCGTCGCGGCACGCGCCTCCCGGTGGAATGTGCTTCTGGCGGGCCGGGCTGTGCGCCCAGCTGCTGGCACGGGCCACCGTGCCGCTCATGACCATCGTCACGTTGTCTTTTCCTCACGCTTCGTAGGATCCCGGATCCCGGATTCCGGACGACCTGTAGACCGATGAGTGACGACCCTTGTGACACGCGCCCAGTAAACGATCGCCCGACTACGCGGAAGCGGTCACTCGTTCAGCGACGCCACGTAGGGAGACAGCTTGGCCGGGTTCATCACCCACATGATCCGGTCGATGCCTTCCGCCGACACATCTACGGTCAGCAGGGCCACAGCTGCTCCGCCGGAAGAGATGAGGACGGCCGGCCGACTGTTGGCCTCGACCCACCGGATCTCCGACTCGGGCCAGAACCGTGGCGCGAACGCGGCGAGGTACTTGGAAACGTGCACGCGTCCGAACACCGGGATCTTCGAGGCACCACGAATGCCTCCGCCATCGGAGTAACTGACGACGTCTGCGGTGAGCACATCCTCGAGCACCGCGAGATCACCTGTCTGCGCGGCGGTGAGAAACACTTGCAGCAGGCGGCGGTGCTCGCTCGGACTCACGCGTTCCCGGCGCTCGGCGGCCAGGTGCTTGCGCGCACGGCTCACCAGCTGACGGGCGTTGGCCTCACTGATCTCCAAGATGCCCGCGATCTGCGGATAGGGGTAGCCGAAGGCCTCCCGCAGGACGTACGCGCCTCGCTCCACCGGGTTCAGCTTCTCCAGGAGGAACAGCACCGCCAGTTCGAGCGCCTCAGCGCGCTCCGCGCCCAGCTGAGGGTCCTCGACGGTGTCGACCGGCTCGGGAAGCCACGGTCCGACATACGATTCCCGCCGTACCCTCGCGGACTGAGCGAGGTTGATGGCCAGACGTGTGGTGATCGTGGTGAGGAAGGCCGTCGGCTCCACCACCTTCGTGCGGTCCGTGTTCTGCCACCGCAACCACGTCTCTTGAAGAATGTCCTCCGCCTCCACCGTGCTGCCGAGCAGGCGGTAGGCGATACCGAAGAGCTGCGGACGTGCCGCGAGGAAGTGTTGTGTCGCCTTTTCGAGGGAGTTGGCGTCGGCCTCGGCGTGCATAGGTGTCCCTTCGGCTGCAACGCCACCATGTTACAAGTCGCAGAAGCCAAGTGTGTCCGCGGCTCGGGCGCACGCTTTGCCGTCTCGCCGAGCGTAACGGAGTCATTGCGGGTGGGGACCGAGAGTCATCGCCAGCACGGCCGGATCTTCCCACGCCGGCTGCGGCACGAATCCGTGATCTTCCAGATCCTTGATCATCTCCGTGCGGGACGCCGGCCACATCCAGAAGGTTTCCGTGTGCTCACGCAGCATGAGCCCACTCTCCCGCACCCAGTAATCGAAGCGTGTGCGGATCCGGTCCCCCTCCGCCGACAGCACCATGCGGCCTCCGTACTCGTGTCGCCCGACTTGTTGCTCCGGGAAGCGACGCTCGGTCACCTCGCCGGGAAACAGGCCCGACGGCGGAAGCTGAAGGAGCAGTGAGCCGCCCGGTACCAGGGCCTCGGCGAGAGCCGGCCACAGAACGTGTCGCGCGGAGGGTGACAAACAGGCGATCATGTTGTGACAGATCGCGAGATCAGCCACATCTCGGAGCCCCGCCTCACCGAGAGTCGTGGGATGGACGGTGACCCGAGCCCTCAGCTCGGCGGACAGGGAGGCCAGGCGCGTCATCAGCGGTGTCCGCATGGCGTGTGCGGGTTCGATGGCGTGTACGTCCACCTGAGAGGCGAGAAGGCTCATCAGGGTCACCCGTCCGGTTCCGGCTCCTACATCCAGTACACCGAGCCGGGCGCTTTCCACAGCGCGGCCGTAGAGACGACGTACCCGCACCGCGTCCTGCTCGGCCTGAAGGACGTCGTAGAACTCGGCGCTGACCACGTAGTCGTCCTGGCGAACCCGGACCGGCCGTGACGTGTGTACAAGGGTGCGCATATCCAGCAAGACCAATCGTGTGCGGTACCTGTGACACTCTCCCGAGGAACGGGTGGCGGCCACTCATGTCACAGATCCACGGCCTGCCCGGTCATCCCTTGCACAGCGTTCATGAGCCGGGCAAGCCCGCTCTGCCATACGAGCACGGCGACGTGTTGACGTAGGCGCCCGTCCGCTCGGTGCGGACGTTGACGCGCGCGCCGCACGGCCCGGCGCGGCGGCACCGCCTGCGCGGTTCGCGGCTCACCGGCTGGAGCGCCATCGCTCACACACGCCGGTTCCTGAAGAACCGGTCGGTTCCCTAGGAGAGTGCGCCAAGGCATGAGTCCCTCCGACGTCGTGTACTGCATGCTGACGGCGCTCTTCGTGGCCGCGGCTGTCCACGGACTGCGCCGCGGCCTGCTGTCCGGCAGACCGGGATGGCGCGCCCGTGTCGATCATCTGCTGCATGCCGCGATGGCCCTGGTCATGGCGGCGATGCCGTGGGGCTTCGCCCAAGCGGTGCCCGCGGCGGCACAGATGGGATTCTTCGCCGCCGCCGCGTCGTGGTTTCCGCTGACCGCTGTCCGCCGCCAGGAATCCGTACTCCGCGCACAGGTCAGGAGGCTGCCCCAGGCGGCGGGGATGGCGGCAATGGGCTGGATGGCATGGACGTCCCGCTCCATGGCGGGTCCGTCGCACGAGAACCTGGCCGACGGTCCTGCCCCGGCACGGCATCTCGCCCATTCCGCAGGGGATTCAGCCATCGCTGACGTGGTCGTCACGATGCTGGTGCTGTACCTCCTCGGCTGTGCTCTGCAGTCGCTGACCCGCGAGATGCCCGCGCTGCGCTCCACCGCCGACAGGAGAGACGCCGGAACTGCGAGGGATCCCTACGGCTGTTTCTGGGACGGGTCGATGGCCCTGGGGACGGTCATCATGCTGCTCATGCACCACTGAACGGACACGACGGCCGACCCCGTCTCACCAGGCGTCGAAGACGGCTTTGCTGCGCATCAGGAAATCCGAGAGGTAGCTGTCGTGGGGCACTCCCGGAGCCATCCAGTAGGTGGGCTGATCGCCGATGTACAGGTTGGCGATGGTGGGTTCCGAGAGCAGGGCGTCCAGCAGTTCCCCGTCGCGCGTCAGAGCCGACAGCACGAGCGTGTCCCTCAGCGGGGCAATGCCGTCCGACCGGCTCCAGGGTGCGACCCACACGCAGGGGAAGGGCAGTTCGCTGCGCAGCTGGACGGCGTCGGCGCTGTCGGTCTGGTGGACGGCGGGGCGCAGTACGGCACTCCCGTCGCCGAGATCGTCGGCGATCCCGTCTCCGCCGAGCCAGGCGCGCGTCCCCGCGGCCACGGTTCCCAGGTATGCGCTGAGGGCCTGTGCCCGCTCCCGCGGACAGACCGGCAGAACCGCCCTCTCGTCCTGCGGAGGGAGGCTGGGCAGTGCTGACAGGCGCGCCGCGATGGCCTGGGCGAGAGGTGCTGGATCGCCTTCGAAAAGGACCGCGGTGGCGTTGACACACGCGGTTCCCCCTTCGTCGGCGACGGACGCCACGATCGTGTCCACGTGGTCACGCCAGTCCGTGTCCGCGGTGATGAGGATCTTCGACCGGCCCGGTCCTTGCGGCAGGACCCCGGGATCGTTCGCGTACTTGGCGACGACGTCGTCACCGCCGTACACCAGGGCCCGGTCGGCGTCGCGGACCACCGTGTCGGCGGTCCGGTGGTCGGTGGGCAGCAACACGAGCTGGTCGTCTCGTACCCCGGCCTGACGCAGCGCCCCGACCAACCGGTACGGGGTGAACGGCTCACGCCTCGACGGGCGGACGGCGACGCGGTAACCCAGCGCCAGCGCCTCCAGCCACAGACGGTGAACGCCGGGGTGGTTACCGGAGGCGTTGACGGCGAACACGTCGCCCTGACGCACCCAGACCGCGTGTCCCTCGCGGACGGCAGAGTCACGCAGACCGCCGGCCGCGCCCACCGGCCTGCCCCGCCAGGCGGACGAGCGGGCCTGCCGTACGAAGCGAGCCGTGCCCTCGGTCGCGGCGTGCACCACCGACAGGGGGGTGCCCGACGTCCGGCTCACGAGGTGCTCGTACTCCCGCACGTTCAGACCGCCTATCGTGCCGGAGGCGAACGCGTCGGCCGCCGCCGCGAGCAGGGCGTCGAGGTCGGCCGCGGGTATCGGCCCGGCCTGCCGCAAGGCGGCCATCGCCCGCGTCACGAAGAGCGGCGGTACCAGGCTCAGCCGCGCGACCTCGGTGCCGGTCACGTCCGTCACCGAGGTCGGAACACGCGTCCGGTAGGCACCCCGAGGGCCCAAGGCGTCCAGGTACAGGGGGTCGGCCACGTTCACGGTTGTCATCAGTAGACGCCTTCGATCACCGTCTCGCCCTTGACCGTGGGTACGGGCGCGACGTCCGCTACGGCGTCGCCCGCGTGGCCTTCGTCCGGGCGGACCCGCAGCGCGGTGTCCCGCTCCATGTTGTTCGGGATCAGCATGGACTTGCTGACGTGGCTGACCACCACCTGACCGCGTTCGCCGACCTCCACCTGTTCCCCGGTGCCGGGATCCACGACCGTCAGGAAGACGTACGGCGACACCGGGTCGAACACGCACGGCTCCGAGGCCGTGAGACCGACCCTCTCCATGAGCGCGGTGAGCATCAGGGTGTTGCCGTACATGCCGATGACCGGCACGTCGGGGAAGACCTCGGTGCTCAACAGCTCCCGTGTGTCGGGGTCCATGTGCGTACCGCCCCAGATGATCGCTTTGGCACTGCCGTTGATCATCTCGACGAGACCGTCCTCACGGGCGAACCGCTCCAGGAGGGGGGTGGTGGCCGCGATGACGCCGATGTCCTGGCTGAGCAGGATGCGCCGGCACTGGTCGACAAGGTGGTCGGTGTAGGCGTCCACGTCGTCGGCCCGGCCCGCGGCGACCAGCTTCCTCACCCACCGGGGGTCCATGTCGACGCTCAGGCCCACGCTGCCGAGACCCGCCGCCGCCCGCTGCAGCACGTCTCCCACGAGGTGCGGCCCTGTCGGCGCCACCGTCAGCCACAGACCGCCGTCGGGCAGTCCGTGTGCCCTGAGCCGTCGGTTCACCTGCTCAGTGCTGTGCCGCATCCAGTCGTCCAGCTGGATGACGCGCTTGGGTGCTCCGGTCGTCCCGCCGCTGTCGAACACGTTCAGCAGCCTGGCCCCGGATCCGTAGCCCCTGGGGATGAGATCCGCCACCCGTACCCCGCGCAGTTCGTCCGCCAGGTCGGGAAACAGGCCCAGGTCCGCCACGCCCTTGACGTCGTGCCGGGGGTCGAAGTTGAGCCGTGCGGCCCGCTCGAGCCAGTACCGGGAACCGGTCGCGGGGTCGAAGTGCCACCGCATGGCCGCCCGGACGAACTCGTCCGGGTCCACGCGGTCGAAGGGACCGGCGTCCAGAATGGTCAACTCGTCCGTCATCGCAACGTCCTTTCTCGAAGCCCGTAAGGCCGGTGCCGGGGTGCGGGGCAGGACCGGCGCGGCCGGCACCCACGGGACAGGCTCGTGTCTGTGCCACCCCGCTGCGGTGACGCGCGGGCGCACCACCCCGATGGGTGCACCAGGCCTGACGGCCACGTCCCCCCATACAAGACCGAGGTCCTCCGGTTTGTGTGACACCCGTCGCGGGGCGAGGAAAGGCGCGAACTCAGCGCGGACCGGGCTGCCTTACGGTCCGTCAGGCACGTTTCCGCGTCCGGCCTGGTCGGTGTGAACGCCGACGCAGTCACGCTGCCCTGGTCCGTCGGACGCCTTCAGACCGCCGCGAAGGTGACTCCGGTGAGACGCTCGGACAGCTGCCAGAGCCGGGACGCGTCCGCCTGGCTCCGGGCCGATTTGTAGATCGCCAGTTCGGTGGGACTGCCCGTGAACTGGCCCAAGCCGTCGGGGCCGTACAGACGCCCGCCCTTGGCTTCCGGGCTCGTCGCCGCGTACAGCAGCGGACGCAGGCCTGCGTCGACGGTCTGCACGAAGACGCCCCAGCGTGCGAGCCGCCTCATGATCGCCGCGTGGGGCGCGGGACGGGCGCGGCCGAGGTTGGGCCCGGCCGCGTAGAGATTGGTCAGAGTCGTACCGGGATGGGCGGCGTTGCTGACGAGGCCCCAGCCGCCCGATGCGCTGCGCCGCTCCAGTTCCAGAGCGAACAACAGGTTGGCCAGCTTGGACTGTCCGTACGCGCGCACCGGGGAGTACCGCTTCACACCCTGCGGGTCGTCCCAGTTGATCCGGCTGTTACGCGCGGCGCTGCTGGTCACCGTGGTCACACGAGCCTGCCCCGCCCGCAGTGACGGCATCAGCCGCCCGGTGAGGGCCACATGACCGAGGTAGTTGGTTCCGAACTGCAGCTCGTATCCGTCCTCGGTCGTGTGCCGCACGGGCGGCGTCATCACGCCCGCGTTGTTGACGAGCAGGTGGATCGGCCTGCCTTCCCCGTTGAGCGTGTCGGCGAGGGCCTCCACCGACGCCAGGGAAGCCAGGTCGAGGGCGCGAAGGGAGATCCGCGCATCCGGCACGCTCGTCCGGATCTGTTCGAGGGCGGTGGTTCCCTTGGCCATGTTGCGTACCGGCAGGATCAGCTCGGCGCCGGCATGAGCGAGGCGTGTGGCCAGCCCAAGGCCGACGCCGTCGCTCGCCCCGGTGACCACGGCCAGCTTTCCTCGCAGGTCGGGCTCCGTCATTTCGTTCATCACACACTCCTGGTCGGGCGGCACTTCCGGGTCACCAGCGTCCACGCGGTGCGCGGCCCGATCCATGTGCTGATTGACCATGGATCAATCGGACATGACATGAATCACCGGGCACCATCTGAAGAAACGACCCGAAGCCGGTGAGGGCGACAACACCGTGTGACACGATGTTGTTCCTGGCAATATGGTTGCCGGACACCTCACGCGAGGTACGGCTGCTCGTCCCACGGCAGTCGGCCCATCCCCGATCGACGAAGGGCACCCCCATGCCTGCCATCTTGATCCACGGCGTCCCCGATACCCACCACGTGTGGGACGACGTACGTCGGCACCTCTCCCGGACCGACGTGGAAGCCTGGGACCTGCCCGGGTTCGCCGCCGCCCGGCCGGACGACTTCGGGTCCACCAAGGAGGAGTACGTCAGTTGGCTCATCGACCGGCTGGAGCGGATCGGTGAGCCGGTCGACCTGGTCGGTCATGACTGGGGCTGCATCTTCACTGCCCGTGTCGCGTCCCTTCGGCCCGATCTCGTGCGTACCTGGGCCGGGGGCAACGGCCCGATCAGCTCCGACTACGTCTGGCATCCGCTTGCCGTGACATGGCAGGACCCGGTCGAAGGCGACCGCTTCATGAACGAGCTGCAAGCCGAGTCCTTCGCCGACGACTTGGTAAAGGGCTTCGACCTCCCCGTCGGACCGGCCAAGGAGATGGTCAGCCGCGTGGACGGGGTGATGAAGGACAGCATCCTCAAGATCTACCGCTCCGCGGTGACCATGGGGGCGGAATGGGAACCGGCACTGGCGAACGTGTCCGCGCCGTCTCTCGTGTTCTGGGGAGCGCTCGACCCCGCCTGTCAGATCGAGTTCGGTGAGAGGCTCGGCGCGTCCCTGCGCGCCTCCAAGGTCGCCAAGCTCGATTGCAACCACTGGACGGTGCTCGAGCGGCCGGCAGAGGTCGCCGCACTCCTGGAGGCTCATTGGGCGGCCTTCCCCAACGGCTGACGCGTCGGGGACGGGATCCACCCATGCGCGCCTGGAGCGGAGGGAGCAGGCTCATCCCCTCGACGCCACACGGGGATCGGGTACGGGAAACCGACCCGCGCCCGAGCACAGCGTTCAGCGTGAGTGTCGTGCCCGGCGAGGACGCCCTGTCTGACGCGTTCGGCCAGTCGGGCGCGGGCCGCCTCTCAGTCCCTCCGCGAGCAGAGCGCCATGATCGTCAAGGGCGACATGTCGTAGAGCCGTCGAGCCACGTGAGACACACGTCGTCGGAGTCGGCGACGCCGTGTCGGAGGCCGTCGCCCGGGTCCGCCCGCTTCTGAGCTTCGGCGGAGGCCGCCGAACGGCGCAGGTGCCGTAAGGCCGCGGAGGCGGCCTCGATACGTGCGTCCACCGCATCGAGGGCCTCTCGGAGCAGACGCTCGTGGGCTTCCAGGAGGGCGGCTTCTGCCGCCAGCGTGGCGCCGATCGCGGCACGGTCCGAGCGCGGGTCAGGGTTTCGCGGCATTTTCTGTCTTCCTCGTGCTGAAACTGGGTGTCCGGCAAGTCCCAAGTGATGCGGGGGCCGTGGAGACTGCGGGGCGCGGCGGCGCCGGTTGACGCGCCGACATGGATCTGAGCCGTCGGAGACGCGCGCGAGCAGCGTGGTCCGTTCCGTCGGCGTCGGTGCGGGCGTCGGCGCTGGAGCGGATGCCCAGGCGGCGATCCCCGATGGTGGCAGGCACTGGCCACGCTCGCTCCCTTCCTCGCCGAGAGGCTTCGCAGGCCGCCGGCGCAGGCCCTCACAGCTCATGACCGAGTAGCTGGGGAGGCTGTGACGGCTGCATCAGCTGCCGGATGCCGACCCCGGATTCAGCGGAGCCGGTCGGGGGCATGGCCGAGAAGCCCGTAATGGCGGAACCCGGCTGTTCCTCGCGGTTCCGCTTCGGGCCACAGGCAGTCCAGGACCGCGGCGGACGGCGGGAACAGCGCGGAAGGGACCGCCGCGCGGGCGAACCAGTCCCAGCGCACGATCTTGTTCGGCTCGGTCACCCGAGGCGTACCCGTTGCGCTCTCGGTGACCGCTGCGGCCGTCACGCGGGTCAGACCGTTGAGGCCGTCGACGAGAACCGCCAGTACCCGTACGGCCGTCGCGGGCACCACGAGCCCGGTCTCCTCCGCCAGTTCCCGGGCGGCGGCCGTCTCGAAATCCTCCCCGGTGTCGACCTTGCCGCCAGGAAGTTCCCAGCGGCCGTCATGGCCGAGCCCGAGCAGGACGCGACCCGCGGAATCGAGGACCGCGAGGCCGACACCGGTGAGGCTGTTCGGGGCGGGTCGGGCGCGTTCGGGGCGTTCGGTGCCGTGTTCAGGAGAGTTCATCGGGCCATTCCACCTCGCGGAGCTGCTGAAAGCATCGGCGAGCCGACTGCAAAGGCCCCCGTGCCCGGGTGACGTCTGCGCTGCCGCTGTCGCCGACTGTCGCGGCCTTTTCGCATGCCCGACTGTCACATCGCCCCGCGTTGCCCGGTCTCATGCCTGGGCCCATCGCACGGAGGCCGGTGGGTGAACGGGACCGCCGACGAATGTCGCTCTCCTGCCTGCGGAAAGGGAAGAGGACATGCGTCACGAACCACTGATCGTCCGGTCAGGTCAGGGTGACACCGAACGCGTGGTCGCCCTGCACCGTCGGTGCTCCGCCCACACGTTGTGGAGCCGCTGCCACAGGGCGATGGGCGATCCCGGTTCCTACCTGGGGGCGCTGCTGTCCCGCCGAGGGTCGGTGCACCTGGCGGTCCGGGGGCCGTCCGGACGTCTCGTCGCGGTGGGCCATCTGATGCCGGACAACGGCAACGCCGAGGCAGCGCTCCTGGTCGAAGACGCCTGGCAGAACAAGGGGCTGGGGACCCGACTCCTGGACGGTCTCGGCCGCAGCGCCGTCGAACAGGGCTGGGGAGAGGTCTACGGCCTCATTCTCCCCGGGGACGAGCGCATGACGGCCATGCTGCGCCGTACCGGTGTTCCGATCCGCCATGTCCGGGAGGGGGGGCGTGACGACAGCTCGGGCGCAGACCAGCGACATCGCCGGCGTCCTCTTCCCGCAGCGGGGACGACTCTGCCGGCGTCGGCCGGTTCGTGCGGGGCGGGGCGCCGTTGAGCGTCCGTGGCGTCCGCGCGCGGAGTGACGTCCATGTGCCGTCGCGACACCGTGTGTACTCAACCAGTGTGACCTGCGACTACTGCCAGGTTGAGTTGGCTGAAAAGCTTGAGTTGTGCCGATTGCATCTCTTCGAGGAGCAAACTGTGTAGGTTACCCTCACAGCAAGGTTCAAACGACACAAGTTCGGCACATGATCGGTGGCCGCGGGCGGGGAAGAGATGTGCGTGCCTCACCACCCCGGGGACACGGCTGGACGCGTCGTCGGCCTGACGTGGGCTGGGAGGGGCGTCCGGTGAGAGTCACCAACCCGCTGCTGCTGGGTGTCACCAGCCCGTTGGTGGGGCGCGACCGGGACCTGGAATGGGTTTCCGGCTTCCTGACGCACACGGACTCCGGCGGCGCCCTGCTGTTGTCCGGAGAGCCGGGCGTGGGGAAGACAGCGCTCCTGGACGCCGTCGCGAAGTCGGCGGTGGACGCCGGCACTCGCGTGCTGCGTGCAGCGGGCGTTCAGTTCGAGGCGGACGTCAGCTATTCGGCACTGAACCAGGCGCTCCTGCCGCTGCAGGACGCGTTCGACACCCTGGACGCCACTCATCGGGACGCCATACGCGTCGCCCTGGGTTTCGGCGTCGGTCAGCCGCCGGACCGCCTGGTCGTCTCCAACGCCGCCCTGGCCGTGCTGCAGGCCGCGTCCGAGGAGGCCGAGAGCGACGTGCTGGTCATCGTCGACGATCTTCCCTGGGTGGACCGGTCGAGCGCCGCCGTCTTCGCCTTCATCGCCCGCAGGCTCGCCGGCAGCCGACTGAGGTTCCTGGCCGCCATGCGCTCCGGAACGGCGGGCTTCTTCGAGAGCGGTGGCCTCCCGACGTACGAGCTTCCTCCCTTGGACACGGAATCGGCCACCCGCCTGGTCGACGAACGATTCCCGAACCTGGCCCGTCAGGTCCGTCAGCGCCTGCTGACCACCGCGCAGGGCAACCCCCTGGCCCTGCTGGAGCTGCCCAACGGGCTGCGGGCCAAGCAGCGCAGGGCGCTGGAGACCCTGCCGGCCGTCCTGCCGCTCAGCCAGCGCCTGCAGTCCATGTTCGTCTCCCGCATCCAAAGCCTCCCGGCGGCGACGCAGGACCTGCTCCTGCTGGCCACCCTGGAAGGGAGCGGCGACCTCGGCGTCCTGCATGCGGCGGCGCGGAAACTGGGCGGTGAGGGCGACCTGGAAAACCTGGTGCCCGCCGAGCGGGACCAACTGCTGTCCGTGGACGAGGGCACCCGCCGGCTCGTGTTCCGCCATCCACTGATCCGCTCCGCCGTGGTCGAGGCCACCACCAGCAACCATCGGCGCGCCGCGCACCGGGCCCTGGCCCAGGTGTTGAGCGACCGGACGGAGGCCCGGGCCTGGCACCTGGGAGAGTCGACCTTCGCCCCTGACGAGCACGTGGCCGCTCTGCTGGAGCAGGCGGCGCGCCACGTCCTGAACCGCGGTGACGCCGTGGCCGCGATCGCGGCGCTCACCAGGGCCGCGGACCTCAGCCCGCGAGGCCCGGACCGTGCTCGCCGGCTGGAGGAGGCGGCGTACATCGGCGCGGAGGCGATGGGAGCGCTGCAGAGTGCGTCACAACTCCTCGAGGACGCGCGGCGCGCGGACCCGGACTACGCCAACTCACCGCACTCGGCGGCCGCCGCCGCGGTCCAGCTGCTGCTGAACAGCGACGGCAACGCGAACACGGCCCACCGTCTGCTGGCCGGCGCCATCGAAGAGGGCACACACGGCTACGAGGCCGAAAACGCCGCGATCGTCGACGCGCTGCACCTGCTCCTGCTGCTGTGCAACTACGGAGCCAGGGCGGAGCTGTGGGAGTCCTTCCACACGGCGCTCTCCCGGATGCGACCCGAACCGCCGGAGCTGTTGTCCGTCGCCGGCAGCACGTTCTCGGATCCGGCCCGTACCGAAGCCGCGACCCTTCGGCAGCTCGACCGGCTCGTCGACGGTGCGGTGAACGAGACCGATCCCGTCCGGATCGTGCGCATCGGAATCGCCTCGATCTACCCGGACCGCCTGGCGGCCCTGCGGGAGCCGTCATGGCGTCTCGTACGTCAGGGCCGGGAAGGCGGCCCGGTGCGCAGGACCCTCAGCGGCCTGCTGTACCTGAGCCTCGACGACTTCCACACCGGGCGGTGGGACGAGATCGTGGAGCTGGCAGACGAAGGACTCGAGCTGTGTGCGAAGACCGGGTACAGCTTCTTCTCCTGGTACTTCCACTTCACGAAGGGGCTGGTGGCCGCGGTGCGCGGCGATGTCGAAACAGCCCACGAGCTCGCACAGGGCATGACGGACTGGGCGTCTCCGCGCGGCCTGCGGTCGGTGGTGCAGTACGCACATCAGGTGCACGTCCTTGCCTACCTGGCGACCGGTGACTTCGAAGAAGCGTTTCGGCACGCGCATGCGATCAGCCCGGCGGGCAGTCTGGCGCCGTACGCCCACCACGCGCTCTGGGTCTTCTTCGAGCTGGTGGAAGCTGCCGTCCGCACCCGCCGCCGGGCGGAGGCGGTCGCGCATGTGCGTGCTGTACAGAAGTCGAGCGCCGAGACGCTGTCCCCCCGGCTGGCGCTCCTGGCCGGCGGCGCTGCCGCCCTCGTCGCCGAGGACGACGACGTGTCGGCCGATCTGTTCGCCAAGGCGCTGTCCGCGCCGGACGTGGACCTCTGGCCGTTCGACCGGGCCCGTGTGCAGTTGGCGCAGGGTGAGCGCCTTCGCAGGGCCCGGGCGACCCTGGAGTCGAGGGGCCCGCTGCTGTCCGCACTCCGCACCTTCCAGCAGCTGGGTGCCGGTCCCTGGGCGGAGCGCGCGGCGAAGGAACTGCGTGCCGCCGGCCAGTCCGTCGCGAACCACGAGGAGCGAGGCGGGGCGGAGGAACTCACACCGCAGGAACGTGAGATCGCCGAGCTGGCCGCCTCCGGCCTCACGAACAAGCAGATCGCCGAGCGGCTCTACATCTCGCACCGCACGGTCAGCGCGCACCTCTACCGCATCTACCCCAAGCTCGGCATCAGCTCGCGTACGGCCCTCCGGGACGCGCTGGCCGCCCGGGACACGGAGCCGGGCGAGCGGAAACCCTGACACCTGCCCCGGCCCACCCGACCTCGACGTGTGCGCGGACTTCCCCCATGCCGTCATGGAGAGCCGCTCACACTCGGCACAGCCGGTGGTTCACGGTGGTTTCGAGTGACCGGGTCGTCATGAGCGCGGTTGACTTCCCCCGCGTAGGTGCGCAGGAGCGTGTGGCACGTGTAGTGGCCGGGGGCCTGTTCCGTGAGGAGATGGTGGTCGGTGAGTTCGACGATGTGTTGCTGAGCGATGCGCGGGTCGCTGCCGCCGGTGAGGCTCAGGGCGCTGGGGACGGTGATCTCGGCTGCGGGATGAAGGCTGAGGAGCCGGAAGAGGTGGGCGGCGCCGGGGGAGAGGCATCGGTAGGTGTGGTCGAACCGCCGTCGGGGGTCCGTGTGGGAGTCCCAACCGGCGAAGGCGTTCAGGGTTTCGGTGTCGGCGCGGAGGTGGGCGGCGAGGGCGGTGAGGGGGAAGGTGGGGTTGGCGTCAGCGCGGGCGGCTGTGACGGCGAGCGCGAGGGGGAGGCCGGCGCAGAGATCCACGATCTCCCGGGTGGCGGTGGGCTCGGCGCGCGTTCGGCGGATTCCCAGACGGCGATCGAGGAATTCCAGGCCTTCCGCCGGGGTCATGGGGTGGACGGTGATGACGTGGGCGTTGTCCGTGACGGTGAGGCCCTCAAGACGGCGGCGGCTGGTGACGATGGCGAGGGTGCCGGAGGTGGCGGGAAGCAGCGGGCGGACTTGTTCGCAGTCGCGGGCGTCGTCGAGGAGGACGAGGAGGCGCCGGTTGGCCAGTGTCGTCCGGTACAGGCTGGTGAGCGCGGTGTCGCTCGCACTCGTGCCGGTGACGTCGAGTGCGTCAAGGATTTCCCGCATCGCCTGTCGACTGGTGAGGGGAGGGTTCGTCGGGTGGTGGCCTTGCAGGTCGAGATGGATCTGACCGCCGGGGAAGCGGTCGGCGATCCTGTGGGCCCAGTGCACCGCCAGCGTTGTCTTACCCACTCCGGGCATGCCGCACAGGACCGCGGTCGTGCCGTACGAGCGGCTCTGCGCGGGCGTGGGCAGAAGTTCCATGCACTGCTCGACAGCTTGGCCTCGACCGGTGAACGGAACACAGTCTCCGGGGAGTTGGGCCGGCCTTGCGACGCCGTCGCTCCGGAAGAGCGGGACCGTCGGCGCCCGGCTGGAAGCCGGGACCAGAGCCGGGCCGGTCGCCCCGTCGGACGGCATGAGCCGGAGCAGGCGCTCCCGGGCGGCGCGCAGGTCGGGTCCGGGTTCTGCTCCCAGGTCCTCGGCCAGGGTGCGCCGGATGATCTCGTACTGCCGAAGTGCCTCGCCCTGCCGACCGGTGGCGGCCAGCGCGGCGATGATCCGTGAGTGCAGCGCCTCATCGAGGGGATGGTGGTCCACCGCGCGGCACAGTGCGGTGAGCACTTCCTCCGTCGCCCTCGGCGCCGCTGTCAGGACCACATCGGCGGCCTCCTTCGCCGTCGCCACGAACTCGTGCCCCACCGAGGTGAACAGCGGATGCCGCGCCACTGGCGTGCCCGCCGCCACCACCGGATCACGCCACAGACGCACCGCCTCCAGGAAATACCGCGCTGCCCGTGCGGGCTCGCCCGCTCTCACCGCCTGCTGCGCCTGTGCGCGCAGGCCACGAAATCGCAGCAGATCGGATGTGGAGGTGTCGACCAGCAGCCGGTACCCGCCGGCGGTACGCACCAGATGCTCGGCCTGCGTCCGGCTGGGCAGCCCCGGTTCCAGTGTCCGCCGCAGCCCACCGATGTGCCGGTGCACCACGTTGACCGCACTCGACGGGGCAGTACGGTCCCACAGGACGTCCACCGCCTCGTTCAGGGTCACGGGTTCGGGCGCACGCAACAGCAGCAAGGACAGCAGCGCCAGCCGCTTCGGCGGCCCGATCTCCAACTCGGTCTCCCCGCGCACGGCGCGCACGGCACCGAGAATCGAGTAACGCACTGACGCGTTCATCTCGCCGCTGCCCTTGCCTTCCCTACGTCGTCCACGGACCCCGGGATCCCGAAACGGCCGTCTGCCCGGCGGGGAGCGTGACTGCCCTGAAGAACTGCCGCTTCACTCTTGCCCGTGACGTACGGCTGACGCATCGGTCACGTGACCGTGGCCGGCGGAGCAGTCATACGCAAACGCCCCGGTGCGGCGCGGAGGGGGCAGTGCGGGCGCGGGGAGTCGCCGGTGATCCATGACGGACGGCACATTCGGTGGTGGGAACTGCCGTGACGGGAACGGCAGTTCTCGAGTGCTCTCGTCACCTCACGCGGTGTCCCCGGAGACGGAGGAGAGGAACTCGACCACTGCGGTGGTGAATTCTTCGGAGCTCTCGATATGGCCCAGATGCCCTGTCCTGCGCAGGACGGCGAGCTGTGACCCGGGAACCGCCTCGTGGATCATCCTGGCCCAGTGCGGCCCACAGATGAAGTCGTCGTCTCCGACCAGCACCAACGTGGGGGCGGTGAGGGCGGACAGTTCTTCTCGTACGTCGAACGCGGGACCCTCGCCCCAGGACGGTGCCGCGTACATGCGCAGGGCTTGGCGCCCCGGGGCGAAATCGTCCTCGCGGCCCCAGTAGTCGTGAAAGTAGGCCGGAGTGATCGTGCGCAGGACCGCCGTCGCGCCTTCGTCGTCGAACCGGTCGGGCCGGCTGCTCAGCCCGGCGACGTAGCCGGCCACCTCAGGGTGCTCGGAGACGTGGTGACGGGCGAAGTGCTCCAGGTTGGCGACCGCGGTCCGCCAGAAGTCGTCACCGGTCACCGGAGAGGTGTCGTAAAGGATCAGCGAGGCCACGCGGTCCGGGTGATCAAGAGCGTAGCGTTGGGCCACGAACCCACCGTGAGAATGGCCGAGCAACATGATGTGCGGCAGCGCCAGATGCTCGATCACCGCGTGCAGAAAGTGTGTGTACGTGGACAGGTTGTAGTCACGGGGATCGGCCAGCCGGCCGGACGCACCCGTGCCGACGGGCTCCAGGTACACCATCGTCATGCTCCGCTCCAGTTCGGGCATGCGCAGATATTCCCAGCCGATGCCCGGTCCCCCAGGGTGGACAAGACATACGGGGCCGGTGCCGGTGACGTGATAGCGCTGGTCCACGACAGAGGTTCCGTGCCGTACGGAGATGGTGTGAGTGGCGGGAGAGAGAGGCGAGTCCGGGTCAACGGCGGGGCGAGAAAGGGCCGTCGGCCCCTGTGCGGCGTTCACATCTCCGAGATGCTGCGGCATCCGGGCACCCAGTGCAATACGTTGTGCCCCGCATCACACACTGTCTCGCCAGGCGTTCACACTGTGCGGCCGCCCGGAGGCCCGGAGCCGGTCTCGTCGACGCTAGGACACAGCGAAGCGGAACACGTCCGCGTACAGCCGCAGTTCCTCTTCGAGGCACGTCATGAGCGTGGACTGTCGGCGAAAACCGTGGCCCTCGCCTTCGAAAGTACGGTACTTGTAGGGCACGCCGTGCCGGGACAGAGCACCGGTGAACACGTCTGCCTGGGAGGGCGGACACACGACGTCGTCCAGTCCCTGGAAGAGCAGCAGCGGTACGTCTATCCGGTCCGCTTGATAAATCGGGGACCGGGCGCGGTAGAGGTCCGCGCGCTCTTTCGGACCGACCAGCGAGTCCAGGTAGTGCGACTCGAAGTCGTGTGTCCCTCCCGCGGACAGAGCGAGGAGATCCAGAACGGGACAGTAAAGCGTGGCACAGGCGTACAGGTGGCGATCGTGTGCCGCGACCGACAGCGCCGCGGTGAAACCGCCCGCGCTGACGCCCCGGATCGCCACTCGCCCCGCGGCGGCCGTGCCCTCGGCGATCAACTCCTGTGCGACCACGGCACAGTCCTCGACGTCCACCACGCCCCACTGCTCGCGCAGTCTCTCGCGGTAGGCGCGTCCGAATCCCGGCGTGCCACCGTAGTTGACCTCCGCCACGGTGATGCCCCGAGAGGTGAAGTAGGCGATCTCCGGATTGAGAGCGAGAGGAGCCCTCAGACCGGGCCCACCGTGCGCCCAGATCACCAGCGGGGACACTTCGCCGGACGGGCCCGAGAAGGCGGCGTTGCGCGGGGAATGAACCTGCGCGTGAATGGCATGTCCCGCACGGCCCTTGAACACCCGAGGGACGGGTACCGGCAGGTACGCGGTGTCCACCGCCATCCTGGGCGTACGACTCATGGCGCGGGTGGCCAGGGAGTCCGCGTTCACCTCCATCACCTCGTAGGGAGCGAAGCGTCCCGCCGCGACCCCGACGATGCGGTTCCCGACGGCATCGATGTGGGGCAGCCACTCGTCCTTCGGTCCGGGCACGTCGACGTACTGCCCCCGTGCGGGGTCCAGGACGGCGAGCCGCTGGCCTCCCACACCATGGAGGACGGCGAGTCGTCCGTCGGCAAGTGGCCGGAACCACCGGAGCCCCAGGCGTTGCAGACCGGCGAACTCCTCCTCGGCCCGGTGCAGCGGACGCTTGTCACCCGTGTCCGGGTCCACCTCGTACAGGTTCCACCACCCGGTGCCCTCACAAGCCACGATCAACGTGCCGGCGGAAGACCACTCGGCCTGCGCCACCGGGTCGCCCGGCCCTCCGGTCAGCGTCCGGGCACGCCGCAAGGAGCCGTCGTCGGTCACCTCGGCGATACGCAGTTCCGCCGCGTCCCAGGGCATGTGGGGGTGGTTCCAGGCGAGCCATACGGCACGTCGTCCGTCGGGCGAGAGGTGCGCTTGGGAGACGAAACGATGGTCTGGGGCCGACAACTCCCGGACGGCAGAGCGGTTCGCGGCGGCCGCGCCATTGAGCGGTACGGCAGCATGGAGCCTTCGTACATCGCTGGGGCCGCCCCCTGTGAACTCCTCCATGACGCAACGGACTTCGCCGCGTACCGGATCGAGCACCGGCTCGGCCCAGCGGATGCCTCCGCCCACCGGTGAAACGGGGGTCAGCGCGACGGGCGCGGTGCTGCGCCCCTCGTGCAGACGACATGTGTACAGCCGCTGGTCGGCATGGTTGACGAAGACGACGAGCGTGTCCGCGCCGTCCTGGGCGGCGGCCCAGGGCCGGCCGCCGTATTCGATGACCCGACTGCGCACGTCCCACGGGGCGGGCAGAAGCGATTCCGTCGTACCGTCGGCTCGGCCGCGCACGAGTGCCGACCGGCCTTCCTCCTGGGGACGCGGCTCCACCCACCACGCCTCGCCGTCGACCAGGCCGACGTACGACGGCGCCGCGATCTGTCCTGCGGCAAGACCTGTCGTCGCGGCCGCGCTGTCGACGGGGGATCCCCATGACCCGAAGGGCGCGGGTGTTGTCACGGGATCACCTTTACTGGCACTGGGGGCGTCGCGTTCACAGACACCATGTTTTCCCTTCATCCCCAAGCGGGTGTGGGCTTCTTCGACGGCATGTCTTCCCTCGTGACATGTGAAGACGAGCCTCGAACCTACACGAGCTGTGACAACACACAGTGCGATAGTGTTTCGCTCCTACCCCCCAAGTGAAAGGTGATTGCCGTGGCCGAGCTGTTTTATGACGCCGACGCCGACCTGTCCGTCATCCAGGGCCGCAAGGTCGCGGTCATCGGTTACGGCAGCCAGGGCCATGCCCACGCGTTGTCGCTCCGTGACTCGGGTGTCGACGTGCGTGTCGGTCTGCACGAGGGCTCCAAGTCCAAGGCCAAGGCCGAGGAGCAGGGCCTGCGCGTGGTGACGCCGGCGGAGGCCGCCGCCGAGGCCGACGTCATCATGATCCTGGTGCCGGACCCCGTCCAGGGCCAGGTCTACGAGGAGTCCATCGCCCCGAACCTCAAGGACGGCGACGCGCTGTTCTTCGGCCACGGCTTCAACATCCGCTTCGGCTTCGTCCAGCCCCCGGCCGGGGTGGACGTGTGCATGGTGGCACCCAAGGGCCCGGGCCATCTGGTGCGCCGTCAGTACGAGGAGGGTCGCGGCGTGCCCTGTCTCGTCGCGGTGGAGCAGGACGCCTCCGGCAACGCCTTTGCGCTGGCCCTGTCGTACGCGAAGGGCATCGGCGGCACCCGTGCGGGCGTCATCAGGACGACCTTCACCGAGGAGACCGAGACCGACCTGTTCGGTGAGCAGGCCGTCCTCGCGGGCGGCGTCACCGCCTTGGTCAAGGCGGGCTTCGAGACGCTGACCGAGGCCGGCTACCAGCCGGAGATCGCGTACTTCGAGTGCCTGCACGAGCTGAAGCTCATCGTCGACCTCATGTACGAGGGCGGCCTGGAGAAGATGCGCTGGTCGATCTCCGAGACCGCCGAGTGGGGCGACTACGTCACCGGCCCGCGGATCATCACGGACGCCACCAAGGCCGAGATGAAGAAGGTCCTCGCCGAGATCCAGGACGGCACCTTCGCCCGTGAGTGGATGGACGAGTACCACGGCGGTCTGAAGAAGTACAACGAGTACAAGAAGCAGGACTCCGAGCACCTGCTGGAGACAACCGGCAAGGAACTGCGCAAACTGATGTCATGGGTGAACGACGAGGCGTGAGCATCCTGCGGCTCGGGCGAAGCGGCCGGCACGCGTCGGAACAAGGGAACGAATCATGATCGAGTCGATGCCCGGTCAACTGCAGCCGATGCCGACCGACTGGCAGCGTGCCCTCGCGGTGGTGGCCCATCCCGACGACCTCGAATACGGCTGCGCGGCCGCCGTCGCCGCCTGGACCGATGCCGGCCGCGAGGTGTCCTATCTCCTGGCCACTCGTGGCGAGGCCGGCATCGACACGATCGCGCCGACCGAGTGCGGACCGCTGCGGGAACGGGAGCAGCGTGCCAGTGCGGCGGTGGTCGGCGTGTCAGCCGTGGAGTTTCTCGACCATCGCGACGGCATGATCGAATACGGCCTCCCGCTGCGCCGCGACATCGCTGCGGCCGTGCGCCGCCACCGGCCCGAACTGGTCATCACGCTCAACCATCACACGACCTGGAGTGCCGGGGCCTGGAACACCCCGGACCACGTGGCCGTAGCGCACGCCGCTCTCGACGCGGCGGCGGATGCCGGTAATCGCTGGATCTTTCCCGAACTGACCGAGGCGGGTCTCCAGCCCTGGAACGGGGTCCGATGGGTGGCCGTGGCCAATTCCCCGAACCCCACGCACGCGGTGCGTGCTGATCACGGTCTGGAGCGTGCGGTGCTGTCGCTTCGCGAGCACCGCACGTACCTCGAGGCATTGACCGCCGAGGACCCCGAATCGTATGCACGACGATTCCTGACCGAGAGCACCAGCGCCCTGAGCCCACGTTTCGGTGGGGTGCCGGCTGTTGTCTTCGAACTGTTCAGCCGGTGAGGCGTGGGCTGCCGGGTCATTGATCTCTGCCGGGTGCTGGGGACCGGTTGACACCTGCCATGCAGTGATAGTGTGGAAACCACTGTTGTGTTCCGGGCGGATCGTGTGACTGCGGCCGTCCGAGACGTCGAGCAGAGTCCCTTGAGACCGGCATGGAAGAGAATCGGCAATGACGACACTGCATCTCACTCTGCTCGGCGCGGTCCGCGAACTCCCGGCCGCGGAGCTGCCTGCCGTCGCCTCCGTCCACAACGGCCGTTCTTTGCGCCGCTTCGCGCTGGAGCTCCATGTGCCGGACGAACGGCACGAGGAACTGGACGCCGAGCTCCAGGCGGCCTCCACGGCCGATGGACCGCACATTCAGGGGACGGACGCGACCTGGCGCGTGTCGGAGGGCTGGACCGCGGTCTCCCAAGGACGCAGACCCGAGATCTACATCTACAAGGCGGAGATCCAGGAGGTGGAGGAGCTCCACGTCTCCGCTCTCGAGATCGAAGGACTCACTCTCGTTCCGATCAGGTACAGAGAGGACGTCGGCGAGGAGACGATCACGGCGACGTTCGTCACCGAGGTGTCCGACGAAAACGATGAGCGGCTGGAGGAGCTTCTCGGGAAGCCGCATGAGTTCTTCGACGTCATCCGCCGAGGCATCAGCGACGAACCTCTGCGTATGCGCTTCGGGCGCCGCGTGTGGCAGCGGGCCGGGGAAGGAGCCCGTCGTCACAACCTGGTGCTGATCGCCGACGAGGACACGTCACAAGCGGCGCCCGATCCTCTTGCTCTGGTGAACCAACCGCAACTCGAGCGGACCATGGAGAAGGCGTGCGCGAACACCGACGCGCTGGCCCTGCTACTGGAAGAGCTGCGATCCAAAGGTGTCCTGGACAAGGACGCCTTCGACGCGATCAAGCGTGCCGCTACCGCGCATCCGTTGACTCACCAGGAGAAACGCGAGTTGTCCCGGACCGATCGTCTGGACGACTACTGGCGTTGATGACACATCTGCCGCGGCCGGCGGCCGGAAGGGAAGCCCTCATGACCGGAGACGTCGCGGAACCGGTGCCTCAGATGGTTCTGTCCCCGCTGACCAGTGCGGCGATCTTTCTCGTCGTGACGATCGACAGCGGCGGCGAGACCACCGTCCGTGAGCTGCTGTCGGACATCGGCTCGCTGGAACGGGCCGTGGGATTCCGTGCCCAGCCCGACGGCAGGCTGAGTTGCGTCACCGGCATCGGTTCGCACGCCTGGGACCGCCTGTTCTCCGGGACGCGTCCGGCCCGGCTCCATCCCTTCCGGGAAGTGAACGGCCCGGTGCACCGAGCCGTCGCCACCCCGGGTGACCTGCTCTTCCACATCCGCGCCTCCCGTCTGGACCTGTGCTTCGCGCTTGCCACGGAGATCATGAGCCGACTGCGCCAGGCAGTGACGGTCCAGGACGAGGTGCACGGCTTCAAGTACTTCGACGAACGCGACCTGCTCGGCTTCGTCGACGGAACGGAGAATCCGACGGGTCCCGCGGCGCACGCGGCGGTGGTCGTCGGCGACGAGGATCCGTCCTTCTCGGGCGGGAGTTACGTCGTCGTGCAGAAGTACCTGCACGACCTCGACGCGTGGGAGGAACTGTCCGTCGAGGCGCAGGAGAGAGCGATTGGCCGACGGAAGCTGTCCGACGTGGAGCTCGCCGACAACGTCAAACCCGCGGATTCACACGTCGCCCTCACCAGCCTCACCGACGCGGACGGCAGAGAACTCGAGATCCTCCGCGACAACATGCCCTTCGGCGCCGTGGGCCGTGCGGAGTTCGGCACGTATTTCATCGGCTACGCCCGCACCCCCGAGGTGACGGAGACGATGCTGGAGCGGATGTTCCTGGGCACGGAGTCGGCGCCGTACGACCGCATCCTGGACTTCTCCGTCCCGGTGACAGGCTCCCTGCTCTTCTCGCCGGCTGCGGACTTCCTGGAGGACCTTCCCGAGCCGCCGACTGCTGGGACTTGACGACGACACCGTTTCTCCGTCCGTGAAAGTGATGACGACAGTGGATTTCAAACTGGAAGTTGTGGTTCTGCCCGTCTCCGACGTCGACCGGGCCAGAGCGTTCTACGAGGCGGTGGGGTTCCGCCTGGATGCCGATCGCGTCACCGATGACACCTACCGGGTGGTGCACATGACGCCCACCGGCTCGCCGTGCTCGATCCTCTTCGGCGTCGGGGTCACCACTGCCCCGCCGGGTTCGGCTCAGGGGCTCCACCTCGTCGTTTCCGACATCGTGAAGGCCCACGAAGAGCTCCTCGGCAGGGGTGTGGAGATGGGTGGGATCTTCCACGACACGAGCGAGCTGTTCCACCGCTGCACGGGTGAGAGGCGGGTCAGCGGCCCTGATCCGCAACGTCGCAGCTATTGCTCGTATGCGGAATTCAGTGACCCGGACGGCAACGGGTGGGTGCTTCAGGAGGCAACGAACTGAACCCGGCCGTTCTGTTCGTGGTGCCGGCTGTCGGAGACCGAGCCGGCGCGGGTTCGGCCCGCGCCTGCTCAGGTGCTCGGCGACCCGGCTCGGCTCCGGAACGTCCGGGTGCGCATCCCCTCATGGGCGCCGGTCGGCGATGAAAGCGGGCGGCCCCGTCAGCTCGCCTGCCGTGCCACGACGACCCGGGACGACACGCTCCGTCTGTCTGCTCGGTCCGTCAGTGGTGGTGCGTCGCCGAGTCAGACTCGCCGTCGTCGGACCCGGACGCCGTGTGGCGCAGCCGCCGGAGGGTCTCCGAGATCGACTCGATGCGTGCGTCCACCGTGTGGATGGCCTCTCTGAGCTGGCTCAGCCGCCCCTCGAGCAGGGCGGCCTCTGCCGCCAGCGACGCGGTGGCGGCGGCGGGATCGGCTTGCCGGTCGGTCCCTCGGAGCATCTGCCCGTCCTCCCTCGGTTCGTGCCGGAGCTCTGTCGGCGGGCTTACAGCGATCGCCCGAGTGCGTCGACTGACCTGGGTCCCTGCCATGTTGCCTCCTCCTCGCTGCGGGGCTCGGGTGGACGCCACCGCAAGCTGCTGACACCCGATTGACCGGGCAGCGGGAGGAGCTGTGACAGCTGTCGGCGATCGGCCGCGTCCGTACGACGGACGCGGCCGTAGTGCGGCGCGCGCCGGGCTACTGGAACGTGCAGCCGGGGTTGGGGGCGTCCTCGGCGAACGGGGCGCCGTGCGGCAGCACGTAGAGGACTTCCAGGACGACGTCCGTCGCGCCGCGGTTCTGGCCCAGGTGCACGTGGTCCGCGCCCGACGGCTCCTTCAGGGAGCTGCCCTTGTCGTAGACGCCGTCGGAGGCGCACGTGGCGTCGAAGTGGCTCAGCGTTCCCTGCTTGACGTACGCGTACAGCGTGCCGTCGTGGTAGTGCCAGCCCGTTCCCTGGCCGGGCGGAATGGTGACCTCTCGGAGGATGTAGTCCCGGTCCCCGATGGTCTTCTGGGCAAGGACCTTGCCGGTGACGCCGGGACCTCCGGGAGTCGCCTGGGCGACCGCGGAGGTGAGTGAAAGCGCGGTGCACGCTGCACCGACAGCTGCTGCACGCAGCATATTGCGCATGATGATCCCTTTCGGGCGCGAGGAGGTGGTGACCCCCAGGGGGGAGGTCACGTGGGAGTGTGTTTGACAGAACACACTGTAATGCCACTAAGTGTGAAGTCGTGCGGCGGTACCGTTCAGGACGCATGGGCTTCGCGCCGGGCTACGACGAGGGACGCACCGATCAGGAGCGACGCGATGACGCCGGTGCACAACACGGCGACCGTCGTGAAGGTGGTGGCGAGGACGGCGAGAGCCGCGACCGGGGGAAGGACGTTGGCCGTGGTGGGCAGTTGTACGGTCCGCCGGTGCAGCAGCCACACGCAGGCGATGAAGACGGCGACGGGCACCGTGTACGTGGCCGCGGCCTGGACGTCGGTGAGAGTGCCGTGGTCGGTGAGATGGGCGACGTTGACGGCCAGTCCGGCCCCTACGGCCGCTGCCGCGGCGAACACCGCGTAGTGCCCGTAGCCCCACATCATGGCCGTGCTCTGGGTTTTGAGGCGACGCGGTGCGTCCTGGGCGAAGTACAGCCACCACAGGGCGAAGACGGTCAGGATGCCACCCAGTGCGATGAGCAGGACGGAGCCGGCTTCCGCATCGGTGTCCAGGGCGGTGCGGACGGCAAGGACAGCGGCGGTGATGGACTCGCCGAGCACGATCAGGGTGAACAGCCCGTAGCGCTCGGCTATGTGGTGCGGGTGCCACGTGGTGCCCACGGCACGTTCGGCCCAGACGGGAACCGCGAGTTCACCGACCGCGAGGACGGCGAACGAGGCGATGCCGCCGTCGTGGGGCAGGGCCAGGCGGACCAGCCAGCCGATCTCCAGGACGGAGATGCCCAGGGCGTACCGCAGTGCCGACCGCCGGCGTTCCCGGTCCGTGTACGCGGCGCGCAGCCACTGGCTCACCATGGCGAGCCGCATGACGACATAACCCCACGTGATGATCTGGAAGTCCCCGTGCTCCAGGGCCTTGGTGGCCCCCGCGGCCATGACCAGAGCTCCGGTGATCTGGACCAGGGTGAGGAGGCGATACGGCACGTCGTCCGTGTCGTAGGCGGAGGCGAACCAGGTGAAGTTCATCCAGGCCCACCAGATCGCGAAGAACACGAGTGCGTAGCCGAGAAGGCCGTGACCTGGACGGCCCGCTGCGATTTCGTGCTCGAACGCCGAGGCGGTCTGGGCGACGGCGGCGACGAAACACAGGTCGAAGAACAACTCCAGCGCGGTGGCGGTGCGGTGTTCCTCACCGGCATGGCGGGCGAGCATCGGCCGGTGCCAGGCACCGGAGGGCGGCGAGGACACCAGAACTGTCACCCTCGACGACCTCACCGCCTTCACGCCGCCGCGTCCTGATCGATCCGTACCGCCGAGACGTCCAGGGTCAGAGTCACCTTGTCACTGACGAGTACGCCTCCCGCCTCCAGAGTCGTGTTCCAGGTGAGCCCCCAGTCCGAACGCCGCAGGGTGGCCGTCCCCTCGAAGCCGACCCGGTGCTGTCCGTCGACGCCGACGCCGGCTCCGCCGTAGACGAGATCGATGTCCAGCGGCAGCTCGACGTCCTTGATGCGCAAGTTGCCGGTGAGACGGAACTCGTCGTCGCCGCGCTGGACGATTCCCGTGGAGCGGAAGGCCATCAGGGGAAACGTCGCGGAGTCGAAGAAATCGGGTCCTCTCAGGTGCGCGTCGCGTTCCTGGATTCCCGTGTCGATGCTGTCGGTCTGGACACTCACGTACGCCGTTGACCGGGAGGGGTCGGAGCCGTCCAGCAGGAGGAGGCCCTCGAAACGGTCGAACCTGCCGCGAATGGTGGAGATCATGGCGTGCCGGACGGAGAATCCGACCGTCGTGTGGGCCGGATCGATGGTGTAGGCACCGGTGACCGCCGCGTAGGTGCCGGATCCGGGAGAAGCGGTTCGGTCGCGTCCTGTGAGCATGGTGAATGGCTTTCTCTACGGTTACTGCGGTGACAAGGCGCGTTGTCTCAGGGCCCGCTTCGGCCACTGTGGACGGGGGCCTGCCGTGCCGCGGTGCGGACGACAAGCCCCGCGCGGTCGATGTGCGCGTCCGGGGCGGGAAGCAGCGTGGTCTCCCGCAGCGCGCTACTCGACGAGCTTTCCGTCGGTGGAGACGTCCTCCATGAGTGAGGTGATCTCCTTCGGGATGGACGGAATGCTCTCGTGGGTGATTCCTGTGGTCGGGGACCACACGAGGTTGACGCGGAGGGCGGGATCCATGGCGGGGTAGTCGCTGCGGTTGTGGCAGCCGCGGGTCTCCCGGCGTTCGAGTGCCGCTTCGAGGGTGGCGCGGGCCGCCAGGGCGGCTGATTTGAGGTCGAAGGCATGCGCGAGGTCCTGGAACCCGGCGATGTCGGGGTGGACTCCGACGTTCTCCATGCGCTTCTCGATGGTGTCCAGTTCCGCCAGACCGGTGCGCAGGCCCTCTTCGTCGCGGACGACGCCCGCGTGTTCGGTCATGGTGTTGCGGATGGCGCGCTGCAGGGCGCGGACGTTCTCGGGTCCGTCGGCGGCGAGGAGTTCGTCGACCTCGCCACGGGCCTGGGCGACGGCTGCCGCGGACCGGGGCTGGGCGGTGAGTGACTCGGAGTAGGCGGCAGCGGCCTGGCCGGTGATGCGGCCGTAGACGAGAAGCTCGATGAGGCTGTTGCCACCGAGACGGTTGGCGCCGTGCAGGCCGCTCGACGCCTCGCCGATGGCGTACAGGCCGCGGACGTCCGTGCTGTGGTCCTCGCTACGGACCCAGACACCGCCCATCGAGTAGTGCGCCGTGGGCGCGATCTCGATGGGGTCGCGGGTGATGTCGAGCATCTGGAGGTCCAGAAGCGTCTGGTAGACCCGGGGCAGTCGATTCATGATCGTCTGCCGGGGCAGGTGGGAGACGTCGAGCCACACGCCGCCGTTGGGGGTGCCGCGGCCCTCCTTGATCTCCGTGTACGCGGCCAGGGCCACCCGGTCGCGGGTGGACAGTTCCATGCGCTGCGGGTCGTAGCGGGTCATGAAGCGCTCGCCGAGGGCGTTGCGCAGGATGCCGCCCTCGCCGCGGGCGGCCTCGCTGACGAGGGTGCCCGCGGCGTTCTCCGGCTCGATGATGCCGGACGGGTGGAACTGGACCAGTTCGGGGTCGCGCAGCCGGGCACCGGCCTCGACGGCCAGGCGGAAGGAGTCGCCGGTGTTCTCGTCACGGCGCGAAGAGGTGCGCCGCCAGATGCGGGTGTGGCCGCCGGCCGCGAGGATCACGGCGTCGGCGTGGATGAGGTAACGCTGTCCGTTGGTGAGGTCGAAGCCGTAAGCACCGAAGACGGCACCGTCATGCACGAGGAGGCGGGTGATGTAGACGCTGTCGAGCATGGGTATGTTCAACTGGCTCGCGCGTCGGATGAGGGTGCGCTGGATCTCCAGGCCCGTGTAGTCACCGGCGAAGGCGGTGCGCCGGAACTTGTGCGCGCCGAAGAAGCGCTGCGAGATCCGGCCGTCCTCCTCGCGGGCGAAGGCCATGCCGTAGCGCTCCAGGTCGTCGATGCCCAGGGCGGCGCCCTGGGTGACGATCTCGGCGGTGCGGGGATCGCCGAGCAGGTAGCTCTCCTTGAGCGTGTCCGCGGCGTGCTGCTGCCAGCTGTCCTCGGGGTCCATCGTGGCCAGGGCCGCGTTGATCCCACCGGCGGCCAGGGATGTGTGCGTGTCCTCTTTGGGGCGTTTGCCGACGGCCATGACATCGACACCGGCCTCGGCCAGCTCGATCGACGCCCTGAGGCCGGCCCCGCCGGTACCGATCACCAGCACCATGGTGGAAAGACGTTGTTCGGTGATAGCCACGATTGCTCCCATCGCTCCGGGTGGTCACTGACTAGGACCAGGTCCGGCCGTGGTTTGTGACACCGCGAAGGCGGCCTCAGCGCTCGGCACGCGGTTGCTCATGCGGGTGAGGACGGTGAGCGCGCGTCGGTGAAGCAGAGGTCCGAGCGACGTCTCGTTGGCCATCGTCAGCAGGGCAGGGAGACGGAGTCGGGTGTCAGGAGAGCCTCCAGGGACGCGATGTCCCCGGTACGCGCCGCCGAGACGAAGGTGGCGAGAAGCTGACGGTGCTCGGCCGCGTCCACGGTCTCCTGGTGGTCGCCCGACAGGTGCTTGCGGGCGCGGCTCACGATTTTGCGCACGTTGACGACGGTGAGCCCGAGTATCTCCGCGATATCGGCGTAGGCGTAGTCGAACGCCTCACGCAGCACGTAGGCGGCCCGCTCGGTGGGATTCAGCTTGCCCAGCACGAGGAGCAGGGCCAGTTCGAGGGCCTCTGCCCGCTGCGCGCCCACCTCCGGGTCGTTGCTCGTGTCTATGGGCTCGGGCAGCCACGGACCGATGTAGGTCTCACGCCGCACACGGGCGGACTGAGCCACGTTGATGGCCAGCCGGGTGGTTGCCTTGGACAGGAACGCGACGGGACTCACCACCGCCGAACGGTCAGTCTTCTGCCAGCGCAGCCACACCTCCTGGACCACGTCCTCGGACTCCACCGCGCTTCCCAGCAAGCGGTAAGCGATACCGAAAAGGCGTGGACGGAGCTCCACGAAGACAGAAACGGCCTCGTCCATCGTGTTCGCAGTGGAGGGCCTGTCAAGATGCATGTTCCTCTGTCTCCGTTCCTCTCAGGACCGGTGCTGTCGATAGCGCACTCGTCGGGTCACCGTGTGGCGGTCCTGCCCCCTGGGCACCCGTACACGGTTGTCTTGGCCGCACGCGTACAGGGGAGGGGCCGGCCGCCACGGAGTCCGGTGTCACCACGAGGCGGGCACCAGGTCGATCGCGTCGTCTCTTCGACCGGGCGCACCCTCGTTTCGTTACAGATCCGCCATGGTTTGTTGACTCCGGCGGGCATCACACTGTCGCCTTCGACAGAGTGGTCACACTATGGCGACCATGCTCAGTTCACCTGATGTACACCGGGAGAGGCATCCGGCCGGTTCCAGAGGCGCAGTTTGTCGGGGTTCAGAACGGCCCAGACCTGGACGACCTGGTGGCCGGCGATGTCGAAGCTGATCACGGCGGCGACCTGGCCGTCGTAGCGCACGACGATCCCCGTCTGCCCGTTGACGGAGTGGAGTTCCAGTGCGGTACGGGGGCAGTGGGAGAGCAGAGTGAGCAGGCTGCGGGCGACCTGGAGGGCACCGTGCACCGGCCGGACCAGAGCCCGCACCTTGCCGCCGCCGTCGAAGAAGGCCGTGGCGTCGGGGGCCAGCAGAGATGACAGGAGGGCCGAGTCGTCCGCGGCGCAGGCCTCACGGACCGCCCGGACCATCCGGTCGTGCTGCTGCGGCATCGTGGGACTCGAACGCCTGGTCCGCAGGGTGCGACGGGCCCGTTCGGCGAGTTCGGCACATTCCCGTTCCGTCTGGCCCACGATCTCGGCGACCACCTGTGGCGCCATCCCGAAAACATCATTGAAGACGAACGCTGCCCGCTCGGCCGGGCGCAGGGAATCCAACGCGTTCAGCAGAACCTCGCTGACCTCGTCCGCCAAAGACGGACAAGCGCTCACCGTCGTATCACCGGCCGGCCCTGCCGCACCCAGCCCTCGACGCTCGGGCAGGGCAAGGTACGTCAGGCAGATGGCGCCCGCCGTCTTCACCAGCCAGGAGAGCGGCTCCGCGATCCGCGCCCTCTCCCGATCGGGCAGGCCGTACCACCGTCGGTAGGTCTCGGTGACGACTTCGTCGGCATCAGGACCTGTGCCCACCATCCAATAGGCGACGGCCAGCAGATGCTGCCGCTCGTCAAGCATCTCAGCGATCGGCACCGCGTCATCGCCCTGGTCCATACGGCATCTTCCCTCTCACACGGCCGTCCATCGCCACCACCGCGACGTCTCGGCCGACGTCGGAACGGCCTCGGTGGACCGAGCGCGCTGTCCCGACCTGTCGTGTCCCACGTTGTTGTCACGCTGTTCTTGACAGTGCAGACCGGATGGGCATGGACCATGTGACACGGGCAGGGACGCGGGGGGAGGGAAGTGCCTGCGAAAGCGCTGCGGTCTCAAGCCCGTGGCGACGAGGGGCACATGTCACACATCAGATGAGCGTTCTGTCATAAGGGCGAAAGGCGGTAAGTGTGACCGTCGCGTCAACCCGCCGCCCCACCCGGCGCTTGGCACCCGGCACGTCCACGTTGCCGGTCGGCCTCCTACCTGGTTTCCGCGTCGCAGCAACGATGCTGACCGCGCCGCCGTACACGGCTCCAGCCCCGCCTCAGCAGTGGGCTGTCGTGGCCGCCGACCATCAGCGCCGCGCTCCTTCCACAAGAAGTCGGCGCGTCTGCGCAACCTCGAAAGGTGTCTGCACATGTTCCGTTCATCCCTCGCCCGCCGGTCCCGTACCCCGCTCACCGTTGTCGCCGGGGCCAGCATCGCCGCGGCCCTGCTGGCCACCGCGATCGCCCCCGCCTCCGCCGACAAAGGTGTCCAGGTACCAAGTCCCAAGCCGACCGTCGTCCTGGTCCACGGTGCTTTCGCCGACTCCACCAGCTGGAACGACGTCATCAGGAAACTTCACCACGACGGTTATCCGGTCGTCGCGGTCGCCAACCCGCTGCGGTCCCTGAGCGGCGACTCCGCCTATCTGAAGGACGTCCTGGCGGGCATCGACGGCCCCATCGTTCTGGCCGGGCACTCCTACGGCGGCTCCGTCATCAGCAACGCGGCCACCGGCAACAAGAACGTCAAGGCGCTGGTCTACCTCGCCGCCTTCCTCCCCGAGAAGGGCGAGAGCGCGGCCGACCTGTCGGGCAAGTTCCCCGGCAGCACCCTCGGCGAAGCCCTCCGCTCGGTGCCGTTCACCGAGGCGGACGGCTCCCAGGGCACTGACCTCTACATCCAGAACGACAAGTTCCGTCACCAGTTCGCCGCCGACGTGCCCCGTAACAAGACCGACCTGATGGCCGTCACCCAGCGACCTGTCACCAACGCCGCCCTGGCCGAGGGTGCGGCCGAGCCGGCCTGGAAGACCATTCCCTCCTGGGTCCTGGTTGCCACGCAGGACCTCAACATCCCGCCCAAGGCTCAGGAGTTCATGGCCGAGCGGGCAGGCGCCCACACCACGGAGGTCCGCTCGTCGCACGCGGTGAGCGTCTCACAGCCCGGAAGGGTCACCGACGTCATCGAGGACGCCGCGCACTCGGTGCGCTGACGCCTCTTACGCATGCCGGTCATGGGATCAGGACGGACCAGACGGTCCGTCCTGATCCCATGTGCGCCCGGTGCGGCCCGGTCACAGGTGGGGGACGGCGAGGACCCTTCCGACCTGGATGGGCACACCACAACGGCCGGTACCGGACAAGTGTCTCGGTACCGGCCGTCGTGCGGTCCGGTCGCGCGGGAGCGGATCCCGCGCCCTGGTCGTTCTCCGGAGTTACTTCCCCTGCCGCGCGATCCAGTCGGTGAACCGCGTCTCGCCGAGGCGCGCGTCCGGACAGGGCAGCAGCGTCTTCTCCTCCAACTGGGCGCCGAAGTACGGGGCCTTGGGATCGGAGACGACCGTGCGCGGGTCGTTCTTGGCGGCCAGGCCCTTGCGGATCAGCTCGTCCAGCTGGAACGTGTCAGGCCCGGCGACCTCGACGACACCGCCCACCGGCTCACCGACGGCAGTGCGGCCCACCGCGGCGGCGACGTCGTCGGAGTAGATGGGCTGGATCGCGATGGGGGCGAGGTGCACCGTGTTGTCGTCCTTGGTGGCGGAGTCCGCGATGCCCTTCATGAACTCGAAGAACTGGGTGGCGTGCACGATGGAGAACGGCACACCGGAGTCCCTGATCAGCTCCTCCTGCGTCTGCTTGGCACGGAAGTAACCACTTTCCTGGAGCCGCTCCGTGCCCACCACGGACAGCGCGACGTGGTGCGTGACACCGGCCTCCTTCTCCGCCTTGAGCAGATTCGTGGTGGACGTGCGGAAGAACTCCATGACCGCGTCGTCCGCGAACGAGGGGGAGTTGGATACGTCCACCACTACCTGAGCGCCCTGCAGAACCTCAGCCAGGCCCTCGCCCGTCAGGGTGTTCACACCGGTATTGGGCGCGGCCGGAACCGCCTCGTGGCCGTGTTCGGTGAGCTTGCCGACCACCTTGGAGCCGATGAGACCGGTTCCGCCGATGACTACGACCTTCATGATGGTTCCTCCTTGATTGTTTGGTTTCCGTACCCCCTAGTGACAGGACAAGGGAGGCAGGTGTGACATGGCACCGGGCGCATCATGTGCGGCGCGTAGTGGTGGCCGGGCCGAGACCCCGCTGCTGGACACTGTGTGTCACAGATCCGATGCCTTGCCTGTCTCATGTACGAACCGGCCCGGCCCACATCAAAAGGGGCGCTCCGCGCCGTGTGCCGCATCATCCCCCTGCACGGGGGTCTCGGGAGCAGTATCGACTCGCCGTATGAAAGACCACATATGATCAGCCCTTTCCCATGGCCGGATGTGCCTGCCGGCGATCCGTGCCGAGGGGATGTCGAGCAGGACGCCCGCCCGCTGGTGGACTTCACCTTCTGCCGTGACCTCACCCTGGTCCTGCTGTCGCAGGACGAGCAGGACGCAACCCTCGTCCGGCGCCTTCTGACCCCGAGTCGGCTGACCGAGTCGCTGGTCTGGCACCGTCACCTCCGGGACGCCCGCCACTTGTCCGCCTCGCGCGGCGCTCCGGTGTGCGTTCTGGTGGGAAGCACACCTGTGGGGCAGTCGTTGTCCGATGTCGTCGGCTCGATACGCCGCAGAGCCCCCCGTGCGGCCGTACTCCTCCTCGCCGGCATGAACAAGCAGGCCGCCAGGAATCCGCGCCTCGGTGCCAACCCCCTCGCGGGATGGGTGCAGGGCTGGATCGATCACCGGCGGACGGCACCCCACGAGTTCCGCCGGGAGATCTGGCTGGCCCTCCAGCGCGCCCACCGGGACACAGCACCGGCCGCCGTACGGGCGGAGGAGCTCATCGCACAGGACAATGCCCTGCTGGAGCGGGGCCTGCTTCCCGATGTGACCCTGCGCGGCGACGGCTTCACCACCGGGCTGCACTACGCGCCCGGTCGCTCGCACTCCCTGCTGGGGGGCGACTTCTGCGACGTGGTGCAGACCGATGACTCCACGGTCCACGTCGTGATGGGCGACGTCTCCGGGCACGGCGCTGCCGAGGCAGCACTGGCCGTCCATCTGCGCCTGGCCTGGCGCACCGCCGTCCTGTGCGGCCAGAGTCAGTTGGAACAACTGCATCTGCTCGAACGGATCCTGCTCGACGAACGGCTGGACGAGGACACCTACGCCACCGTCGTCTCCCTGGTGTTCCCGCCCGACGGACGGTCCGTCCGCGTGATCAGCGCAGGCCACCCGGGGCTGCTGCACCGGCACTCGGGCAAGGTCAGCTGGGTGGAGCCGCAGCCGGGCATCGCGCTGGGCCTCTTCCCCGGGCGGGGGGACTGGTCCGAGACCGAGATGGCCCTCACCGACCGGGACAGCGTGGTGCTCTTCACCGACGGGCTCTACGAAGGCCGCACCGCACGCGGAAGGCTCGGTGAGGAGGGGCTGCTTCGCCTGGCGGCCCGCTTGGCCCACCTGGAACCCCAGGCTTTCGTCGACGCCCTGGTGCGGGGTGCGTCGCTGCTGGCCGCGCCCTTCGGGGGACTGCTGGACGACGTGGCCGTCCTGCATCTGGGCTGGAACAGGTCCGGCCGGGTCTGAGCCCCGTGGACTCGGGCGGCGTGGGGAAGCCCGAACGCGTGCAGCCGGCCCCGGTTCCCCGGTGAAGGGAGCCAGGACCGGCAGGCGGGGCGGGAACCTCCTACCGCACAGACAGCCCTCGAGCGCCGCAGCCTCCAGAATGCCTACCGTCACCGGACAGGGGGAAACGTCTGCCGCGTCCACCAGCCGGTGCCGTGGTTGCCGGAGCGGCATCGGACGGTGGCGTGGGTGCGGACGCCGGGATCGTGCTCGGGGTGCCGATGACGGCGAGCTCGGCGCCGACCGCAGGGGTTCGTCCGCACCGAACCGGCCGTCCACGGCCGGCGTCACCCAGGTCCGGGTCGTGGCACCTCGCCGCTCACTGGTCGAGGCCGTAGCGCGCGCGGGCCTGCGCGACGGTCTCCGGGGCGACCTGCCCGGTCCTGGCCAGCCGGTACAGCGCCGTCACCACGATGGACTCGGCGTCCACCTGGAAGTGGCGGCGCACGTCCGCACGGGTGTCGGAGAGACCGAAACCGTCGGTGCCCAGGG
The DNA here is from genome assembly GCF_030816965.1 of Streptomyces canus. NCBI lineage: Bacteria > Bacillati > Actinomycetota > Actinomycetes > Kitasatosporales > Streptomycetaceae > Streptomyces > Streptomyces canus. Next base: position 2,992,232 of record NZ_JAUSYQ010000002.1, on the reverse strand, counting down.
AGTAGTAGTCCTGCTCGACCCATTGGCTGATCTGGTCGGGCACCTGCCGCATCCAGTCGCTGACGGCCAGCACCGGGCCCGGCGCACCGGCCAGCGCCCGGGTGACGTACGGGGTGCGTTCCTCGCCGCGCATGCGGGCGGCGTCGGTGTCCATCGCGTCGCGGCGCAGCTCGGTCCAGGACGTCACCGACCACACGTCGGCGTGTACGTTCCAGTCGGAGGCGAGGAGTTCCTGCGCTCGGAGGGCCCAGTGGATGGCCGTACCGGAGGACAGCAGCTGGAGCCGGGGGCCGGTCGCGGTGGGCTCGGCGGGCCGGTACCGGTAGATGCCCCGGACGATGCCCTCCTCGATACCCGGCAGCGCCGGCATGGCCGGCTGGTGCTTGGGCTCGTTGTACACGGTCAGGTAGTAGAAGACGTTCTCCGGCTGCTCGCCGTACATCCGGCGCAGGCCGTCCCGGACGATCACCGCGATCTCGAAGGCGAACGCCGGGTCGTAGCTGATCACCGCCGGGTTGGTGGAGGCCAGCAAGTGCGAGTGCCCGTCGCCGTGTTGCAGCCCCTCGCCGGTCATGGTGGTGCGTCCGGCGGTGCCGCCGACGACGAAGCCGCGGCCCATCTGGTCACCGAGCGCCCAGAACTGGTCGCCGGTGCGCTGGAACCCGAACATGGCGTAGAAGATGTAGAAGGGGATCATCGGCTCACCGTGCGTGGCGTACGAGGTCGCCGCGGCAGCGAACTCGGCCACGGAACCCGCTTCGGTGATGCCCTCGATGATCAGCTGCCCGGTCTTGCTCTCCTTGTAGTAGAGCAGTTGGTCGGCGTCGACCGGGTCGTAGTTCTGACCCAGCGGTGAGTAGATCCCGGCCGTCGGGAACATCGACTCCATCCCGAACGTACGGGCCTCGTCGGGGATGATCGGCACCCAGCGCGCCCCGGTCCGCTGATCCCGCATCAGGTCCTTGACCAGGCGGACCAGCGCCATCGTGGTGGCGACCTCCTGATGGCCGAAGCCCTTCTCCAGGGACTCGAAGGGCTTGGCGGACGGCTCCGGCAGGGGTTTGGCGATCACCCGGCGAACGGGGAGGGGGCCGCCCAGCGCCGCCCGCCGCTCGTGCAGGTACCGCACCTCCGGCGAGTCCTTGCCGGGGTGCCAGAACGGGACCTGCTCACCGGCGAGCGCGCTGTCGGGGATGGGCAGCTCCAGCAGGTCGCGCATCTCGCGGAACTGCTCCATCGTGAGCTTCTTCATCTGGTGGTTGGCGTTGCGGGACTCGATCGCCGAGCCGAGCGTGTGGCCCTTGACCGTCTGGGCGAGGACCACCGTCGGCCCGCCCCGGTGTTCCACGGCGGCCCGGTAGGCGGCGTACACCTTCAACGGCTCATGGCCGCCGCGGGAGTTCTCGAACAGCTCGACGACCTGGGCGTCGCTCAGAGAGGCGGAGACGGCGGACAGGGCATCGCCGGTGAAGAAGTTCTTGCGGATGTAGGCGGCGTCCCGCGCGGCGAGGGTCTGCATCTGCGCATCGGGCACCTCGCCCAGGCGCCGCACCAGGTCGCCGGTGGTGTCCTGGTTCAACAGCGGGTCCCAGGCTTCGCCCCACAGGGTCTTGACCACGTTCCAGCCGCTGCCGCGGAACCGGGCCTCCAGCTCCTGAACGATCTTGGAGTTGGACCGGACCGGCCCGTCCAGGCGCTGGAGGTTGCAGTTGATGACGAAGGTGAGATTGTCCAGGCCCTCGCGGGACGCCAGCGTGAGAGCGGCGATCGACTCCGGCTCGTCCATCTCCCCGTCACCCAGGAACGCCCACACCCGTGAGGCGGAGGTGTCCTTGATGCCGCGAGCCTGGAGGTAACGGTTGAACCGGGCCTGGTAGATCGCGCCGAGCGGGCCCAGCCCCATGGACACCGTCGGGAACTCCCACAGCCATGGCAGCCGGCGCGGGTGCGGGTAGGACGGCAGGCCGTGGCCGCCGGCCTCCCTGCGGAAAGCGTTCAGTTGCTCCGCGCTCAGGCGCCCTTCGAGAAAGACCCGGGCGTAGATGCCCGGCGAGGCATGCCCCTGCAGGAACAGCTGATCGCCCGAGCCTCCCCCACTCTCGGCTCCGCTCGAGCGGGAGGTGCCCCCACCGTCCTTGCCCTGGAAGAAGTGGTTGAACCCGATCTCGTAGAGCCAGGCCGCAGAGGCGTAGGTGGAGATGTGGCCGCCCAGTCCCAGACGCGAACCGCGGGTGACCATCGCCGCCGCGTTCCACCGGTTGAGCGCGGTGATCCTGGATTCCATCTCCAGGTCCCCGTCGAACTCCGGCTGCGCGGAGGCCGGGACGGTGTTGATGTAGTCCGAGGACAGCAGCCCCGGCAGGGACATCCCGGACCGCGCCGCGAACTCGTGCACCCGTCGCATCAGGTACACCGCCCGGTCCGGCCCGGCGTTCCGCACGACAGCGTCGAGGGAGGCCTGCCATTCGGCGGTCTCCTCGCGGTCACGGTCGGGTATCTGGTCGAGCTCACTGATCGCAGAGGAGTCAGTGGGCCGGGACGGATCACTCATGGCAGCCTTCCTGTCGCGGCGGGGAGAGGGGGGAAGTGCCGGCGGCGGAAAGGGTCGGTGTCGCACAGACGGCCGGCCGGCAAGCACGGGCGGCGACAGGTGCCGCCGCCCTGGTGGGGGCAACGCACGTTGAGCTACTGGGTCAAACCTGTGGTGGTCCAAGTCGTGCTCGGCCCGGAGGACGTCCGCTCAGCGGGCACGACGCCGACGAACGCAAGAACCCCGAACAACGGCATACGGCGACATGGCGACCGGCACGATCTCTCTGGACCTCTGTGAGAGGCGCGGAATCGATGCCGCTGATCACGCTGCTACTCGACGAAGTACGAGTCGTGCTTGTCGAAGAACGCGGCACGCTCCTCCTCGGAGGCGTGGGCCAGCTGCGACACCTGCTCGAAGTACTCCTCACGCGGTGCGCCCGGGGTGAACAGCAGCAGCATGTCGGCCGGGGCGTCGGAGTCGTTGCGGAAGGCATGCAGACCGCCCTGGGGCACATGCAGGAAATCACCCTTGCGCGTGTCGACCCACTGCACACCGTCGAACACACGCACCGTGCCGTCCAGGATGTAGAACGACTCCGAGATCCGCTTGTGGAAGTGCTTCTTAGGCCCGCCCGCCCTCGGCCTCATCTCCACCCGGTAGAGGCCGAACTCACCCCGCGTGGTGTCGGTGGTCGCCAGATAGTGGGTGGCGTCCTTGCCGGTTCCGCTCTCGCCGAGGGCCGGCGGTGTGGTGGCAGGCCGGTAGACGGCGCTGACCTCGCCGTCCTCTCCCCAGTACTTCTGCTCCGGATACGGGTACGACATGTCGCGATTCCTTTCCTGCGACAGGCACGCTGTGACGCGCCGGCGCGGGCCGCTGAACAGCGGTCCTCTCAACAGTGAGACCGATGAGCACCCACCGATGTGACACTGCCGCCCCTGGACGGGATGTCAGTCGACGACGCGGTGGTGGGCGAACCGGGACACCAGCGGGGGCTCCGCCAGCCAGCCGTGCGCCCGCCCGCGCAGTGGATGACGGACCGTGTCGGCCTGCCGCAGCGTGCCGAAGGCCACCAACGCGCCGATGGCCAACAGGCCCGCACACAGCGGCATGGCCCGGCTGAACGAGGCGTCGAAGGCGGCACCTGATCGGTAGGCGTCCGGCCCCATCCCCACCAGCAGCGGCAGCGCTGCCACGGCGACCAGGCCGGAGGCGCGGGCCGCTGCGTTGTTGATGCCACTCGCCAGCCCGGCGTTCGCGGCCTCCACCGACGACAGCAGGGTGACGCTCAGCGGGGCGACCATGATGACCATGCCGGTGCCCATCACCATCAGGGCGGGCAGGACGTCGTGGAGGTAGGACGTGCCGGGGCCGACCCGCAGCATCATCAGCATGCCGGCCCCGCACACCAGCGGGCCCACGGTGAGGGGGATGCGCGGCCCCAGCCGTTGGGCGAGCATGCCGGAGTGGGACGAGAACAGCACCATCAGCACCGTGTTGGGCAGCATGGCCGCGCCGGCTGCCAGCGCCGAGTACCCGACGACGATCTGCAACTGCAGAGCGGTCAGGAAGAAGAACCCGCCCGTGCCCGCGTACACGCACAGCGTGAGCAGGTTGACGGAGCGGAACGGGCGGGACGAGAAGATCGACAACGGCATCATCGGGTCGTTGCTGCGTCCCTCCACCACAAGGAACGCGAAGACCGCCACTGCGCTGCCCACGGCCGCGGCCAGGACCACCGGTCCGCCGTCCCGGGCCTCGGTCAGTGCGTAGGTGGCCAGGGCGAGCGTCACAGCGCCCAGCACGGCACCGGGGATGTCGAAGCCGAGCCGCCCTCTGCCACCGGCGGCGACCGCGAGACCGTCCTCGCGGGGCGTGCCCACGGACTCCGGGACATGACGTAGCGCGACGGGCAGGCACAGAAGCGCCGGCACAGCGCTGAGCAGGAAGGTCCAGCGCCAGCCGGGGCCGTCCACCAGCCAACCGCCCACAAACGGTCCGAGGGCCGCGCCGATACCGCCGAATCCCGACCACAGACCGATCGCGCGGGGCCGGTCGTCCGGATGGAACGAGGCCTCGATGATCGCCAGTGAGCCGGGGGTGATCAGGGCCCCGCCGACGCCCTGCAGCGCTCGCGCGGTGATCAGCGTGGTGGTGTCGGGAGCCAGACCGCACAGCAGGGACGCCACCGCGAACCACACGATGCCCACCACGAAGACGCGACGCCGTCCGAAACGGTCGCCCAGCGAGCCGCCCAGCAGGATCAGGGCCGCCAGAGTGAGCATGTAGGCGTTGGCGATCCACTGCAGAACGCCGAGGTCGGCGTCGAAGTCGGCGCCTATGTGCGGCAGCGCCACGTTGGTGACGGTCGAGCCGAGCATGACCACGCTGGATCCCAGAACGGTGGCCAGCAGGGTCCACCGGCCGCGCGCACTGGCGACACGGAGGGGACCCCGGTCGTCCGGAGACGAGGAGGAGGACGAAGACGGAGATGACGTCATGTCGCGTCCCGGCGTCAGGTGGCGAAGTCGTCGCGGCCGGCGTGTTCCTGCCGCAGGGCGCGCACGTCACGCACGGCGGCCGCGAACGCCTCCGGGCGTTCCTGCGGGAGATTGTGACCGGCGTCCGGCACCTGCCGGTGCAACCGGGGACCGGTGAAGTGGTGAGCGCTGGACGAGCCGTCCGTCGCCGGGAAGTTACCGTCGGCCAGGCCGTCGAGGGTGACGGTGGGAACCGTGATCGCGGGCAGCTCGGCGAGACGCCTCTCGAGGTCCACGTACGCCTCTGCGCCCGGCGCGAAGCCGAGCCGGTGCCGGTACGAATGGATGACGACGTCGGTGTAGTCGGGATTCCGGAAGCCCTCCGCGGCCCGCGCCAGATCTTCTTCCTCGAACGGCCACCGGGGGGAGTTCCGCTTCCAGATGACCCGGGCGACACCCGTGGGGTCGGCGGCCAGACCGGCCTCGCCTCGCTCGGTGAGGAAGTAGTAGAAGTACCAGAACCCGGCCTCCAGTTCGGGGGCCACGGGGGTCATCGCCGCACCGATGTCCTGGATGAGATAGCTGTTGACCGAGACCAGACCCAGGATCCGCTCGGGCCACAGGGCCGCGGCGATGTTGGCCGCCCGTCCGCCCCAGTCGTATCCGGCCACGTAAGCCCGCTCGACGCCCAGAGCGTCCATGAGCGCGATGACGTCGGCTCCCAGGGCTGCCTGCTGACCCGAGCGCGGGGACGCTTCGGACAGGAACGCAGTGGGCCCGTGTCCCCGCAAGTAGGGGACGACGACCCGGAAACCGTCCCGGGCGAGCAGCGGGGCCACGTCGACATAGCTGTGGACGTCGTAGGGAAAACCGTGCAGGAGCAGCACAGTGTCACCGTCCGCGGGACCCGTCTCGTAGTAGGCGACCTCCAGCACGTCGGTTCTGACTCGTCGCAGAGGGGCGAGTGCGGGGCGATCTGGCATGAGAGGCCTCTGGATTCCGGTACGAGTGGGGTGGCGACGGCGCGCCGTCCGTCTCCTGGTCGTCCTGGTCGAGGACCAGGACGACCAGGAGACGGGGGGCGGGTGTGCCCGGTGTGCCCCGAGCGGACGTCTCAGCCGAACATGCCGGGCTTGTAACCGCCCGCGGGCTGCTGGTTGATGATGTTGATGCGGTTGTAGGCGTTGATGAGAGCGATCAGAGAGATCAGCGCGGCGAGCTGGTCCTCGTCGTAGTGCTTCGCGGCGTTCGCCCATGCCTCGTCCGACACACCGTTCGCGGCGTCCGCGGTGCGGGTGCCCTGCTCGGCCAGCTCCAGCGCCGCACGCTCGGCGTCGGTGAAGACGGTGGCCTCACGCCACGCGGCCACGAGGTTCAGACGCTGCTGGTCCTCGCCCGCGGCGAGGGCGTCCTTGGTGTGCATGTCGGTGCAGAAACCGCAGCCGTTGATCTGGCTGGCACGGAGGTTCACCAGCTCCACGGTGGCTGTCGGAAGCGCCGAGCTCACCACTGGGGCGATCGAGTTCAGGTGCCTCATGACCTTGCCCGCAAGGGCGTTGCCGAAGTAGTTGATACGTGCGTCCACGGCGGGTTCTCCTCAGATGTTGGACCGTTACAACGCACTGACCGGGACCGCCCTCGATCTGTGACAGCGTTCGCCGACGACGCCGCCCTGCACGGCACAGTCGCGCCGTGATTCACCCGCCCTGGTCCCTTTTTCTTGGTGTGTCACACATCGGCTCCTGGCCCGGTCTGATGGTGTGGACGTCCTGTGAAACCCCACCCTCTCTGTAGGAGCACACTGTGAGTGACATCATTCTCGAGCCCGCCGCGCAGGAGTTCGCCGACGCGGCCGCCAAACCGCCGCTGCTGTACGAGCTCGGTGTCGACGGTGCCCGCAAGCTGCTCGATGACGTGCAGTCCCAGCCCATCGAGAAGCTCGACGTGGACGAAAAGTGGATCACCGTCCCCGCCCGCGTGGGTGACGTGAGGGTGCGCATCGTCAAGCCTGTCGGCAGCAGCGGTGTCCTGCCCGTGATCCTTTACGTGCACGGCGGCGGCTGGATTCTGGGCAACGCCGGTACACACGACCGTCTGGTGCGCGAGCTGGCGGTGGGGGCCAAGGCGGCCCTGGTCTTCGTCGAATACGACCGTTCACCTGAGGCGAAGTACCCCGTCGCCATCGAGCAGGCCTACGCCACCGCCCAGTGGATCACCACGAAGGGGAGCGAGGAATCCCTCGACGGGTCCCGCCTCGTCGTCGCCGGTGACTCCGTCGGCGGCAACATGACCGCGGCCCTCACCCACATGGCCAAGCAGCGCGGTGACGTGACCTTCCTGCACCAGTCGCTGTACTACCCCGTCACCGACGCGGCCCAGGACACCGAGAGCTACCAGACCTTCGCCCATGGCCCGCACCTGACGGCGAAGGCCATGGAATGGTTCTGGGACGCCTACACCACCGACCCGGCCGAGCGCGCCCAGATCACCGCGTCGCCCCTGCGCGCCACACTGGAAGACCTCCAGGGTCTGCCGCCGGCGCTCGTCATCGTCGACGAGAACGACGTACTGCGTGACGAGGGCGAAGCGTACGCCCGCAAGCTCGTCCAGGCCGGCGTGCCGACCACGAGCATCCGCTACAACGCCAGCCTGCACGACTTCATGATGCTGAACACGGTCCGCGGAACCCAGGCCTCGAGCGCGGCGATCGAGCAGGCCATCCACGTTCTGCGCAAGGCCCTGGGAACCAACTGACACCCATCGGGCGGTGACGCCCCCGCGGCAGCCCAGGTGTGCCGCGCATGCCGCACCGGCAAAGGAAAGGCCACTCTCGTGAGTGCACTGAAACCGACCATCGTCCTCGTCCACGGCGCCTTCGCGGACTCCTCCAGCTGGAACGGCGTCGTCGAAAGGCTCCAGTCCCACGACTATCCGGTGGTGGCCGCCAGCAACCCGCTGCGTGGACTGGCCGTCGACGCCGATCACGTCAGGCAACTCGTGGCCTCCATCGACGGCCCGGTCGTCCTCGTCGGCCACTCCTACGGCGGGTCGGTCATCAGCAACGCCGCGACGGGACTGAACAACGTCAAGGCGCTCGTCTTCGTCGCGGCCTTCCTGCCCGACGAGGGCGAGAGCGCGGTCACCCTGTCGGGCAAGTTCCCCGGCAGCACTCTCGGAGAGACGCTGCGCCCCGTGCCGGTCACGCTGCCCGACGGCAGGCAGGTCGCGGATCTCTATATCGAGCAGAGCAAGTTCCACCACCAGTTCGCCGCCGACGTCCGCGACGAGACGGCTGCGGTCATGGCCGCCACCCAACGTCCCGTGACCGATGCCGCGCTGGCAGAGGGCGCCGCGGCCCCTGCGTGGAAGGACCTTCCGGCATGGGTTCTCGTGGCCACCGAGGACCGGAACATTCCGCCGCAGGCGCAGATCTTCATGGCTGAGCGTGCGAAGGCCACGTTCGTGAGCCTCAACGCCTCCCACGCGGTCAGTGTCTCGCACCCCGGTGATGTCGCCCGCCTGATCAACGAGGCGGCGCAGGCGACCGCCTGAGCGGACGGCTTTCTGAGTACGGCACCGTCGGGTGGCCGGTCGCGCATGCGATCGGCCACCTGGTCGTACCGGCCGACTGCACCTCGGCCTCGAGTGATGCCCTGTCACAGGATCAGCGTCTGCCTTGTCTATAGGGCGTCTGTAGGGCCGTGGTCGGAACCACCGACGGGTACGAGGAGGAAGCGCATGCAGGTCGCTGTCGCCGGGGGAACCGGCCTGGTGGGGAAGTTCGTCGTAGCCGAGCTGCGAGCGGCGGGACATCAGCCAGTGATCCTCGCCCGCTCGCAGGGCGTGGATCTGACCACCGGCGTCGGATTGCAGGACCGGTTGTCCGGCTGTGACGTGGTGATCAACGTTGCGAACGTCGTCACGACGAGAGCGAAGGTCGCAGTCGACTTCTTCTCCCGGACCACCGGCAATCTGCTCTCCGTCGCCCGGCGAACAGGGGTCAAGCATGTGATCACCCTGTCGATCGTCGGCAGCGACGAGGTGGACTTCGGGTACTACATGGGCAAGCGCGCGCAGGAGGAACTGGTCCGCGACGGAGATCTGTCATGGACCGTGCTCCGCGCCACCCAGTTCTTCGAGTTCCCTGAGCCGCTGCTGGACAACCGGTCACCGGTGGTCCTGATGCCGAACATGCTGGCTCGCCCCGTCGCCGCCCGAGATGTCGCAAAACGGCTCGTCGACCACGTGACGCAGGACCCTGCGGGAATGGCACGGGAAATCGCCGGACCCCAGCAACTGGGCATGGTGGACATGGCGCGCCGTATCGTGCGCGCCCAGGGCCGGCACCGGATCGTCGTTCCTGTGTCGCTCCCGGGCAAGGTCGGCAAAGCCATGTCGGGAGGGGGTCTGCTGCCTCACGGGGACTACGACCAGGGCCCGTTGACGTTCGACGACTATCTCGCGGGCTTGGCGCGGCCCATGGCGACCGGTCGGTGAACGAGCATCCGGCGCGCAGGGTGGCCGAGATGTCGAGGAACAGATCGGCATCGTGAAGCGGCCGAGTGATGTCCGAGACGCCCGGCGAGCCCTGCGGCCGTTACGGAGTCCGGGAGCAGGCGCTCCATCGGATGCGGTTCGCGTACTCCCGGAACGCGGCAGCAGTCAGATCTCTCAGTCTCAGGACTGGGTTTCGACGTACTCGAATGTCGGGCCGGCCGTCGTGTCGTCTCCGTCGGGCATCGTCATCAGATTCTGCGCCTCCGCCTTGAGTGCGTACATCGTGCCCGTTGCGGCTCCGAGCAGCTGCGGACTGCCGTTGAAAGCCTGTTCGAGCTGCTGGAGCAGTTGGCAGTACGTCCGGTTGAACTTCTCCTGAGCTTTCCGGATGGGGCTGCCCAGGGGATGGTCTGCCAGCAGGGGGTTGGGGCGCATCGGCAGGACGCCGTCCGGGTCGATCACGACGGCCTCACCCGTGGGTCCGGACTGCGGTGTGTCACCGCGCAGGTAGCGGCGTCCGAGCTTCAGTTCCTGGAACCGGTAGTAATGAGAGACCTCATCGCGGTCGGGATGGAAGATGTCCCGGTCGCCGTCCCAGACCTCGCCACGTGCCGTCCCCTCACCTTGTTCGACGATTTCCTCCAGAGCCGCGAGCGCCGAAGCGAGGTCCGTGACCGCGGTCAAGGTGCCGCCGGTATGGGCGAAGGGACCAGCTGCCACCTGGCGCGCCCCGTCACCGCAGAAGACTTCTGTCTCCCCGAGTTCAGCGCACAGGTGACGCAGCCCTTCTTCGATCGCGTCATAGAACTGACCGATCGTCTCGTAGTCGTCACCTTCCGGCGGAGCGCTGGGCGCCGCCGGCTGTTCCAGACGGAGGAACATCTCGAGTGCCTCCGTCCCGAACGGAACGAGTGACAACCGCAGGGAACGGTCGCCATGGGGGAGAGGGCGAGGATGACGCTGCAGCAGCGTCGCCGGATCCAGCCGAGGCTCCCCGCCGACCGCGTTGAGCAGGTTCGCCGCCAGCGCCAGGTGGATCATCTCCTCGACGAAGACGCTGCCGACCGCTTGGGCAGCGTCCGGGTTGGCCTGCGGGTCGAGAGAGTAGAGAGCGCAGAGATAGGGCGGCAGGGTGGCGTGTTCCAGTTCGATCGCCCATTGAAGGTGCTCGCGAAGGCTGTCGAGCGTTTCGATCCGTGCTGCTGTTGCCTGGCTGACGTGTGACACTTCTTCGTTGTTCACGGGTTTCCCATTTCGGGTGCAGGGGTGATGGGCGTGATGCCGATGCTGCCCACTCGCGTCACCGGCTGGTCAGAACCGTCGGATGCCACTGCCGGCGGGAAAGCGCATCGCCGACCGACCGCTGGTTAAGACAGGGAAGACGTCCGTTCTGTGACATCGCCGGGTCCCGGGAAGCCGTGACGTCGGCCCCCTTCCCGGCTGTCACAGATCTGCCGCGTCCCCGGTCATATGGAACAACGGGATGAGCAACCAACTTTCACAACCATGTCTTCGGCTACTTCACAGCCTCATGACGTGGTGGACATCATGGAAGGTGCGACACAATGTCTGATAACGGACATCACGGGCATGGGCACGGTCATGGGGACGGCGGCGAGGACGGGCCGAGTTGGACCAGGGCGGCGACGCTGCTTCAGGACGCCGCGCCGATCACCGTTCCCGAGGGTGCCTCGGCCATGACCATTCACGTGCACTGGGAGCCCGGGGACCCCGGCACTCCGCCGCATCGTCACCCCGGCCCGGCGTTCGGGTACGTCACCAAGGGTGCGGTCCGTTTCGAGCTGGAGGGGGAGCCGGAGCGGGTCGTCGAGGCGGGCGGCACGTTCTGGGAGCCGGGCGGTGACGCGATCCATTACCAGGACGGCAACGCCCTGGCGGACGAGGCGACCGAGTTCGTGGTCACCATGATGTGCGCGCCGGGCAAGCCCATGGTCGAACTCGTCGACGAAGAGGAACTCAAGCAGCGCGCCCACCTCCGCGCCCCGCGACCCACCGCCTGACCCAGCGCGGCAGATCCTCTGGACGTCGAGTGCAGACGCGCCAAACCCCTACGACAGCACCGCCGTCGCCGAACCTGGCGACGGCGGTGCTGTCGTAGGTACGGCGAATCCGTCACGCGGGTGAGGACCGCACGTCGGCACCAGTGAACTCGACGACGTCCCCGGTGGCGGCGGCCCTCACGACCGGGTCCTATCCGAGCAACTCGGCCTCGGCCGAGACGTCGTACATCAGCTCGGCGATGTGAGTGGGGATGGGCGGGACGGGTTCGCGGCGCACCCCGGTCGTCGGGGACCACACCATGTTGACCTTCAGGTCCGGGTCGACATCGGGGTAGTCGGACCGGTGGTGACAGCCCCGCGTCTCCCGCCGTTCCAGGGCGCACTCAAGTGTCGCGCGAGCGGCGAGAACGGTGGACCTGAGGTCATAGGCGTACGCGAGGTCCTGGAAGCCGCCGACGTCGACGTGCACACCCACGTCCGCCATGCGGGCCTCGATCTCGTCGAGTCCGGCGAGTCCGGCGGCGAGCCCGGCCGCGTCCCGCACGACACCGGCGTGCTCCGTCATCAGGTGGCGCACCGACCGTTGCAGCGCGCGGACGTTCTGGTCGCCGTCGGCGGCCAGAAGCCGGCTCACGTCCGCCTCCGCGGCGCGAATCGCTGCCGGCGACCGCTGCTGGCTGGTAAGCCCGGCCGAGTACTCCGCGGCGGCCCGGCCGGTGATCCGGCCGTAGACGAGTAGTTCGATCAGCGAGTTCTCCTCCAACCGGTTCGCGCCATGCAGACCACTGGCCGCCTCTCCGATCACAAAGAGCCCGTTGACATCCGTGCTGTGGTCCTCGGGCCGCACCCAGACGCCGCCCAAGGAGTACTGGGCGGTCGGCGCGACCTCGATCGGGTCGCGGGTGATGTCGAGCATCTGCACGTCCAACAGGGTCTGGTGCACCCGCGGCAGCCGCGTCAGGACCGTCTCGCGCGGCAGGTGGGACAGGTCGAGCCAGACACCGCCGGCCTGGGTGCCGCGTCCCTCCCTGATCTCGGTGTAGGACGCCAGCGCGACCCTGTCCCGGCTGGAGAGCTCCATGCACTCGGCGTCGTAGCGCTTCATGAACCGCTCACCGAGGTTGTTGAGCAGGACCCCGCCCTCGCCGCGTGCCGCCTCGCTGACGAGCATGCCGGCCGCGTTCTCCGGCGTGATCAGCCCGGCGGGGTGGAACTGCACCAGCTCGGGGTCGCGCAACCGGGCACCGGCTTCGACGGCGAGGCGGAAGGAGTCGCCGGTGTTCTCGTTGCGACGCGAGGACGTACGCCGCCAGACGCGCGTGTGCCCTCCGGTCGCGAGGATCACCGCATCGGCGTGCACGAGATAGCGCGAGCCATCGACGACGTCGAATCCGTAGGCACCGAACACCGCCCCGTCGTCGACCAGCAGCCGGGTGACGTACACGCCCGGCAAAACGGGAATGGCGAGCTGCTTGGCGCGGTCGCGGAGCGCTCGCTGCACCTCGAGGCCGGTGTACTCGCCGGTGAACGCGGCGCGACGGTACCTGCCGTCGCCAAGCTGCCGCCGGGTGGGCCCACCGTCGCCTTGTCGGTCGAAACGCATGCCGTAGCGCCCCATGTCATGGAATCCCTGAGCGGCGTAGTGGGCCACGACCTGGGCGGTGCGCGGGTCGGCCAACAAGTGGCCCTCACGCAACGTGTCGGCCGCATGCCGCTCGCACGCGTCACTGCGCCCGGGGCCGGCACTGGGGATCGCGGGTACTCCCTCGGAACCACTGAATCCAGTAACAGTGTGGACATCGTCAGCCGGGCGCTTGAGTACCGCGATGACCGCGACACCGGCCTCGGCGACCTCGATGGCCGCTCGGAGGCCCGACTTGCCCGCCCCCACCACGAGGACGGACGTGGCGAGCTGGTGACCGAGCGAAGACATGGGACCTCCTGCGACAGCGGACAGACGACATCATGGGCAGTGGTCGACCGGATAGTGGCACCATGTGTGACAGCATCAGGGAATTTCTTGGCGTGGAGTCAATCACAGCAATCCGACACACGCGGCGGGGACCCCCCCCAGGTATCGTTGCAAGGATCGTTCCGAACAAACGTTGTGTATGTCTCCCCCCGGATTCCTCGAAGGAGCCGCGTCGCATGATCGCCAGCCCCCTTCCCGACCTGGTCGGGCGGCATCGGGAGTGTGCGGCGCTCGACGACCTGCTGGTCGGCTTGCGCGAAGGTGACTCCCGAGTAATGGTGGTCCGCGGCGAAGCCGGCATCGGAAAGTCGGTGCTCCTCGAGTACGTGGCCGCGCAGGCGTCACGGGTGAAGGTGACCTGGGCACGCGGCATCGAGGCCGACATGGAACTGCCGTACGCGAGCCTGCACCAGCTGTGTGCGCCGTTCCTGGACGAGCTCGAAGAGCTACCGGCACCCCAGCGAGACGCCCTCCGCGTAGCGTTCGGAATGGCGGCCGGCGACCCGCCCGACCGCTTCCTGGTCGGCCTCGCCGTGCTGACCCTGCTCACCCGGGCCTCGGAGACCCGACCGGTGCTCGTCCTGGTCGACGACGCCCAGTGGCTGGACCAAGTGTCCCTGCAGACCCTGGAGTTCGTGGCCCGGCGACTGCTCGCCGAGGCGGTCGCGATGGCCTTCGCGGTACGCGACCCCGAAGGGCAGGCCGCACTCAGCGGTCTGCCGGCGCTACGGCTCGCCGGTCTCGACACCGCCGCGGCCGGAGAGCTCCTGGAAGCCGCCGTCGGTGGACGGCTGGAGAAGCGGATCCGGGACCGGTTCGTGGCCGAGATGCACGGCAACCCGCTCGCGCTGCTCGAGTTCTCCCGCGGCCGCAGTGCTGCGGAGTTGGCCTACGGCCTGGACTCGTCGAGTTCCCCGATTGTCCAGGGGCCGGTCGTGAGCCGCGTCGAACGCGACTTCGCCAGCCGCCTCGCTTCGCTGCCCCCGGAGACCCGGACACTGCTCCTGATCGCCGCGGCGGAACCGGTGGGTGACGCGCGCCTGCTGGTCCGCGCAGCCGCCTCTCTGAAGATCACTCCCGATGCCGCACCGGCCAAGGCGGCCGGCCTGATCGAGTTCGGTGAGTCCGTTCGGTTTCGACACCCGCTGGTGCGTTCGGCGGTCTACCACCGAGCCGACCCCGAAGAACGCCGAGCGGTGCACCGGGCGTTGGCCGCGGCCACGGACCCGGTCCTGGATCCCGACCGGCGCGCCTGGCATGCCGCGCAGGCCGCCGACGGGCCGGACGAGGAGGTCGCCGCGGGGCTGGAGCAGGCCGCCGGCCGAGCGCGGCAGCGCGGCGGCATGGCCGCCGAGGCGGTACTTCTGGAGCGCGCGGCCGAGGTGACGCCGGACCTCTGGCAGCGGGGCCGCCGAGCCCTCGCGGCCGCGGAGGCGTACTTCTCGGCCGCCGCGCCCGACCGCGCCACGGAACTGGCGACGCTGGCCGAAATGTGTCCCCTCAGCCCCTTGGACCGCGCCCGCCTGGCGCGCCTGCGTGCCAGGATCCTCTTCGCCCGCCACCGCAGCGACGAGGCGGCACCTCTGCTCCTTGACGCCGCCGTACAGTTTGCTGCCGCCGACTCGCCACTGGCACGGGAGACCTACCTCGAGGCGATCAGCGCGACCATCTTCGCAGGCAGGCTCCACGGTCCGACGGGCGCCCGCGCCGCGGCGATCGCGGCCCGCGGGTCCGGGGCACCCTCCTCGGGCTCCGAGGCCGCCGACCTGCTCCTGGACGGTGTAGCCACGCTCCTCACAGGCGATTACGAGACCGGTGGAGCGGCGCTGCGCCGCGCGCTGGAACCTCTTGTACACGAGGACGTCGGCACCCGGGAGGCGACGATGCGTTGGCTTCTCCTGGCCCCGGTCGCACTGGAGGCGTTCATTCACCACGCCTGGGACCTGACCGCGTGGGACATGCTCGCGACTCGTGCGGTGCGCCTGGCTCGTGACATCGGAGCGCTCGGCGCGCTGCCACCGGCACTGGTCTACGCAGGCGGGGTGCACATCCACACCGGCGACTTCGCCGAGGCGGCCCGGATGATGGACGAAGCCGACGTGCTCGCCGCCGCGACGGGCCACGCCCCGCACAAATACGCGACGCTTGTTCTGTCTGGGTGGCGAGGCGACGAGGACGCTGCCATCAGCCTCATCGAAGACGCCAAGGCGACCGCCTCACTGCACGGCGAGGTGGGCCTCCTGGGCGTCTCGGGCTATGTCCAAGGCGTGCTGTTCAACGGCCTGGCGCGCTACGACCAGGCTCTGGTGGCCGCTCGCTCGGGCATCGACCACGACGGGTTCAACTTCACCGGCCTCTCGCTGGTCGAACACGTCGAGGCCGCGACCCGGTGCGGCGAGCTCGGCCAGGCCCGTGCCTCGCTTGCCCGGCTGGTCGAACTCACCCGCGCCGCCGATACCGGCTGGGCCCGTGGCGTCACCGCACGCAGCCATGCTCTCCTCACCGACGGGGACGAGGCCGATGGTCTGTACCGGATCGCGATCGAGGAGTTCGGCCGCGACCGCGTGGCCGTGAAGGTGGAGTTGGCACGCACCCACCTGCTGTACGGCGAGTGGCTGCGCCGCAACCAGCGCCGTGCGCTCGCCCGGAGGCACCTTCGCACGGCCCACGAGATGTTCGACGGCATGCGGGCGAACGCGTTCGCCGAGCGTGCTCGCCGCGAGCTGCTCGCCACTGGCGAGCACGTCCGGGCGCGGGAGGTCAAGCCGACAAGCGCCCTCACCCCCCAGGAGTCGCAGGTCGCGGCGCTCGCCGCCCGCGGCATGACGAACGCGAAGATCGGCGCCGAGCTGTTCATCAGCCCACACACCGTGGAGTGGCACCTGCGAAAGGTGTACACGAAGCTCGGGATCAGCTCACGTCGCGCGCTGTCGGGTGCCCTCGCGAGCGCCCCGGTCAGGGACACGACAGGCGCGGGCGCGGCGCAATCCGGCTGAGGTCGCGGGCCCGGAGTTGTCCCGGGTCCCCCGGTTTCCCCAGGGGACCCCCAGGGGACCCCCAGGGGACCCCATGGGGTCCCTACGGACTCGACCACGGGCACCAAGGGCGCGGTGAGCAGTGCTGCGGACCGAGGGTGGAACCAATGCCCTCGATGGGCGCCGCCCACGAAGAGGAGTCCTCGATGTCCGCGCCCAGCACGGAGGCGACGACGCACGCCGAACCGCCTGCCGCCCAGTCAGCCGAGGACGACCTGGACCTTGCCCTCGACGACTTTCTGGCCCAGCGGACACGGCTGTTCCGCATCGCCTACCAAATCCTCGGCGACGTTTCGGGAGCCGAAGACGTGGTCCAGGAGGTGTGGCTGCGCTGGCAGCTCACCCACCGCGCGTCGATCGAGAATCCCGCCGCGTTCCTGACCACGGCAACGACCCGTCTGGCGATCAACGTGATTCAGTCCGCGTGGCACCGCCACGAAACCCCGGCCGAGTCGCAGTTGGTCGGCCGCGGCGACCGGGCCGCCCAGGATCCCGTGCTGCGTGCTGAACAAGCCGTGGCCGTCGAGGCGGCATTGGCCCTGCTCATGGCGAGGCTGACGCCGGAAGGGCTGGCCGCCTACGTACTGCGGAAGGGCTTCGACTACGCCTATGCCGATCTTGCGAGGTTGCTTCGGATCAGCGCCCCGAACGCACGGGTCATGGTCCACCGCGCGCAAGCCCGCCTGGAATCTGACCGCGAGCGACCAATCCCTGCTGAGTCACACCGTCGCCTCGTCGCCGCGTTCCGGACGGCGGCCGGCACCGGTGACCTGGAGGGCCTCATACAACTGCTGGCCCCTGACGGCACTGTGCACCGCCTGCCGTCACAGGCCCCTCGATCGCTTCGTCCGGATCACCCATCCGCGCGACAAGCGGCATAGGGAACATGGCTGTCACAACGATGGCCGCTGGCTTGTCTACTCGGTATGGGCAAGCGGCGGCGGCTCAACGCCGCTTCCTCCTGCTGGGACGTCGTTCCGGCAGAAGCGGTCGGGCGCTGCGGACAGCATGGAGGCCATCCCCGATGAGTGACGATGCCACGTTGATCACGCAGTGGAACACACTGACCCTTGTCCATCGCCGGATCGAGACCCGGATCGAGCGACACCTTCATCAACATCTTGGCCTGGGGGTCAGCGAGTTCTACGCCCTTCGCGCCTTGTGGGAGGGCATGCGGGCGGGGACGGGCTTGCTCTACCTCAACGACCTGGCCAACGGGATAGGGCTGAGCCAGTCCGCCACCAGCCGTCTCGTGGCGCGTCTGCGGGATCGCGGCCTGATCACCACGCACACCTCGTTGCACGACCGTCGGAGCGTCGAGACCGAACTCACCGCCGTCGCGCACGACGTACTGCGGGTGGGTTCGCCGCTCCTCCACCAGGCGGTCGAGGAGGCCGTGCGGGAACTCGACGCCGGGGACACCGACGAAGATCTGCTCCGCTATCTCCGGGGGAGCGCGTACGGCACGGCCCCTCGACCGGACGAGGAACATATCCCCGCACTGGGATGAGAGGCGGCCCGGTCTCGAGACACCACCGTGTGCGTGACGACCCCGTGGAACGGCGGCAGATGACGGGGCTCGGGGCTCTGCCGAGCGCGGTGCCCGAACTCCAGTCGGCGAGATGCACACATGATCCCGGGTCGGACTTCGACTGCGATTGGCTGGAACCGTCGGCTCCGCTGTCACACATCTGGGCGTCGCTCGGTCTGGATGTACGAGCCGTTATGACTATGCGGTCACGCTTGGGGCGGACGGCATGGCGTCCGCTCGTCGACATCATGGAAGGTGCGACACAATGTCGGAGAGTGCGCTTCACGGGCATGGGCACGGTCATGGGGACGGCGGCGAGGACGGGCCGAGTTGGACCAGGGCGGCGACGCTGCTTCAGGACGCCGCGCCGATCACGGTTCCCGAGGGTGCCTCGGCCATGACCATTCACGTGCACTGGGAGCCCGGGGACCCCGGCACTCCGCCGCATCGTCACCCCGGCCCGGCGTTCGGGTACGTCACCAAGGGTGCGGTCCGTTTCGAGCTGGAGGGGGAGCCGGAGCGTGTCGTCGAGGCGGGCGGCACGTTCTGGGAGCCGGGCGGTGACGCCATCCACTACCAGGACGGCAACGCCCTGGCGGACGAGGCGACCGAGTTCGTGGTCACCATGATGTGCGCGCCGGGCAAGCCCATGGTCGAACTCGTCGACGAAGAGGAACTCAAGCAGCGCGCCCACCTCCGCGCCCCGCGACCCACCGCCTGACCTCGACTCCGCACGTGTGACCCAGCGGATTGCATCGAGTTGGGACACCATGTGACAACAACCTGGTGACTCACCACCAGGCCCAGCCCATAGCATCGACTGAGTGGATGTGTGGCCCCCTTGGGAGGGCGCACAGCCGGCGAATCAATCAAGGTGATCACCATGGCAACCGAGAGTGTTCTGCATCCAAGCCTGATCGTTCCGATCGGGCACGTCGAGCCCGTGCCCCGCCGTATCCGCGGCACGATCGGTGGCCGCGTCGCCTTCGACACCCGCCGCGCCCTGTACGTGTGGGAATGGCGGGCCTACCCTCAGTTCAGCATCCCGATCGAGGACCTCGTGGACGGTGTGCTCGAAGACGACAACCACACGGAACAGCTCGGTGCCGGCCCGGCACACCGGCACACTCTGCGGGTAGGCCCTCACGTCCGCGCGGGCGCGGCCTGGCTCTGGGGCGAGGGCGCCCCGGGACCCTTGCACGACACCGTGCGCTTCGAGTGGGAGGCCCTGGACGCCTGGTTCGAGGAAGACGAGCCCGTCTTCGTTCATCCCAGGAGCCCCTACTCCCGTGTGGACGCTCTGCGGTCCACCAGCAGCGTTCGGGTGGAGCTGGATGGTGTGGTGCTGGCCGAGGCCCCCAATTGTGTGAAGCTGTTCGAAACGGGCCTTCCCACCCGTTACTACCTTGATCGCAACTGCGTCGACTGGACCCTGCTGCGGCATTCAGACACCGTGACCCGATGTCCCTACAAGGGGACGACGAGCAGTTACTGGTCTTTCGACAGCGACAGGGCCTCCCATGAGGACATCGCCTGGGGCTACGACTTTCCGACCATTCATGCCAACCGCATCGCGGGGCTGACTGCGTTCTACAACGAGCACGTCGACCTGTACGTCGATGGTGTCCTGCTGCCGAGGTCCACTCGCGGCTGACCAGTTCTGGTTTCGGCTCTTCTGCTTGAGGAGACGCAGGGGTCGGTGGTCGACCACCGGCCTCCCGTCGGCCGCGGCTCGGAACCACCCTGATCGCGGGGAGGGCGAGCTGATCGAAGGAGGCGACCGCAGACCAGAGCTGACGGAAACGGCTCGCGGACGCTCGTTGTCCTGTCGCGTGGGCAGTGAACGATTTTGAGACAGCGCCTACACGAGGCGGAGGTATGGTGGCAGCCGGGAGGCTGCCATGGGGAGAGACGGAGTGCGGGCCGGGCTCGTCGGGCGCCGGAACGAGTGCCGATATCTCGACCACCTCTTGGCAGAAGCCAGGGCCGGGCAGAGCGGGGTCCTGGTGGTGCGTGGTGAGGCAGGCATCGGGAAGACCGAACTGCTGCACTACCTGATCGAGCGTGCCATCGGTTGCCGCGTCGTCCGGGCGGCCGGCGTCCAGTCCGAAATGGAGCTCTCCTACGCTGGACTGCACCAACTCTGCGCTCCGCTGCTGTCCCACCTCGATGATCTTCCCGAACCGCAGCAGAACGCGCTGCGCACGGCTTTCGGGATGCGGGCCGGTGACGCGCCGGATCGTTTTCTGGTGGGGTTGGCCACTCTCAGTCTGCTTGCCGGCGCTGCCGGTGACGAGCCGCTCGTCTGTCTCGTGGATGACGCGCAATGGCTGGACCGCGTGTCGGCCCAGACGCTGGAGTTCGTCGCTCGTCGGCTGCTTGCGGAATCGGTTCTGCTCGTTCTCGCCGTCCGCGAGTCCGGGCCTGGCGAGGCTTTCACCGACCTGCGAGAGCTGCACGTGCGCGGGCTGAGCGACAGTGATTCCCGCAGGCTCCTCGAATCGGTGATCACCGGCCCGCTCGACCGGCGCGTGCGGGACCGGATCGTGGCCGAGACGCACGGCAATCCGCTGGCACTCGTGGAGCTGCCGAGGGGCCTGACCGCAGTCGAATTGGCAGGAGGGCTCGCCGGGCTCGAGCGCGGCCCACTGTCCAGCCAGATCGAGAACGGTTTCCTCCGTCGCGTCCAGTCGCTCCCGGCGGAAACGCAACAACTGCTGCTCATCGCCGCTGCAGAGCCGGTCGGTGATGTGGCCTTGCTGCGGCGGGCTGCCGAACGTCTCGGAATCGCTGTGAGCTCTGCCGAGACCAGCGCCGAAACGTCCGGACTCATCTCGTTCGGTACCTGGGTTCGCTTCCGGCACCCGTTGGTTCGGTCTGCGGCGTATCGCGCCGCAGACTTCGAACAACGGCGACGGGTCCACAAGGCCTTGGCGGACTCGATCGACGCGCAATTCGATCCGGAACGCCGTGTCTGGCACCTGGCGAGCGCGACGACGGGACCGGACGAAGCCGTGGCCTCCGAATTGGAGAGATCGGCCGGGCGCGCGCAACTGCGCGGCGGAATGGCCACGGCAGCGGCCTTCCTCCAGCGAGCTACCGAACTGACCTCGGACCCCACACGCTGGGGGCACCGGGCGTTGGCTGCGGCGCAGGCCAAGTATCGAGCAGGCGCTTTCGACGTTGCGCGGGAGCTGGTCGACGCGGCGGAACTGAGCCGCCTCGACGACGTCAGGTCCGCGCAAGCCATGCTGCTTCGCGGGCAGATCATGTCCGTCTCCCAAAGCGCCAGTGCCGGACTACCACTGCTGCTCGAAGCAGCCGAGCGGCTCCAGCCGTTCGACGCCAAGCTCGCCCGTGAGACCTACCGGGACGCTCTCTACGCGGCATTGACCGCAGGCCGACTGGCCGCGGGGGGCGTCCGCGACGTTGCAGAAGCGGTGCTGAGCGCACCGCCCTCGACGCACCCCGCGACCCGTGAGGATCTCCTCTTGCAGGGGGTCGCACGGGTGATCACCGAGGGTTACGCCGCTGGTGCGCCGGTTCTCATGGAGGCCGTGGCCGCCTTCCGCACGGAGGAGGTCGCGCCGGAGGACGGTCTTGGGTGGCTCCCGCTCGTGTGCCGTATGGCACACACGACGTGGGACTTCGACGCCTGGTCAGAGCTCTCCGCACGACTGGTCGACATGGGCCGCGACACAGGAGCCCTGGCTTTTCTGCCGTCGTCCCTCCTGCTCCGTCTGTCGAATCGGGCATTCGCCGGCGACCTGCGGGGCGCCGATTCCCTTGTCGCGGAGGCGAACGCGATCGGTGAGGCGACGGGCAGCAGTTTCTTCGCGCACTACGGCGCACTGGTTCTGGAACCTTTCAAGGGGCGGGAGTCCACGACCTATCAGGCGATCGAAGCGCTCACGCAAGACCGTCTCCTGCAGGACGAGGGAAAGGTGACGACAGCCACGCAATGGGCCTTGGCGGTGCTCTACAACGGCCTTGGGCGATATGAAGAGGCCTACGCGTGCGCAGAACGTGGAAGCGAGAACCCGCAGGAACTCGGCTTGTCCCTCCAGTCCAGGGTGGAATTCGTCGAAGCCGCCGTACGGTCGGGGCGAACAACCAGGGCGGCCGAAGCCGCGCGGATGATCGAAGAGATGGCCCAGGCCAGCAAAACCACCTGGGCACTCGGCATTTCGGCCGCTACCCGTGCCCTGGTGAGCGACGGACGGGCAGCCGAGGATCTGCACCGAGAAGCCATCGAGCTGCTCGACAGGACGCAGACCCGGATGGACAGCGCCCGCGCCCGACTCAGGTACGGTGAATGGCTGCGAAGTGAAGGCCGGCCGGCGGACGCTCGTGAACGGCTGAGCGAAGCGCACGAGATGCTCAGCGAGGCGGGCGCCGAGGCATTCGCGGAGCGCGCACGACGTGAGCTCCAGGCTGCGGGAGCGAAGGTGCGCAAACGAGCCTCAGTCGCGCCGGCGATCCTCACGGCAAAAGAAGTCGAGATCGCGCGGCTTGCCAAGGAGGGTTTCACCAACCCGGAGATCGGCGCCCGACTGTTCCTCAGCCCTCATACGGTCGATTGGCATTTGCGCAAGGTGTTCGCGAAATTGGGTATCTCCTCCCGCAAAGAGATCTCTTCGGTGCGGCCGGAAGGCCTGACGGCCACACGTTGACCGTGCCCAACGCGTCGCCCGCGCTCGGTGTAGGGCCTGTCCAAGTCCACGGCCGAGTGGGGCGGCCACGGACTCACCACGGCATCACCACGCAGTCCCCCACGGAGTCTTGAAGGCGCGGGCCACGCGGTGTCGGCGCGAGGTTGGTCGCAGCTCGAATTTCCAGGTTGCTGACCCACCCAGCGGAGGATCCGACCATGGACAGGTACCTGCTCGAAGCCAGACGCTTGCCGATGGACGGGGGCCACGCATCGCCCTCGACCATTGATGATCTGGAGGATGCGGCGTCCATATACCTGCGGAATCGGCCGGCACTCCTCAAGATCGCCCATCGCATCCTCGACAACGAGAACGAGGCCGAAGAGGTGGTCCAGGAGGTATGGCTGCGACTGCAGCGCGCCGATCGAACGTCTGTACGATCCCCGCAGGCGCTGTTGCGGACGATCACCGTCAGGTTGGCGATCAACTCGGTTCAATCGGCTTACAGACGCCGGGAACAAAGTGCCACCCCTTGGCTTCCGGAGGCGTTGGACCCGGGCCCCGGCCCGGAATCAGCAGCCGAGCAGCAAGACACCGTGGAGCGAGCGGTCTCGCTGCTTCTGGAGACGTTGACACCTCCGCAGCGCACAGCGTTCGTCCTCCGGGAGGGGTTCGGTTATCCGTACGAGCGGATTGCCGGCCTTCTGCATCTCAGCGTCGCCAACGCCAGGCAGCAGGTCACTCGCGCACAGCGGCGACTGGGCGCGAAGCGTCACCGGCAACCGGTGGACTCCATCAGCCATCGCCGTCTTGTGCAGGCCTTCCTCGCGGCGGCACAGGGAGGCGACCTGGACCGCCTGGAGCGGGTCCTCCTGTCGGAGACCGGCCCGACAGTTCGAGCCGCGAGGACGGCCGGGGCGCGGGCGGCGTAAGAACGTGGTCGGACTCATCGGCGCCGTTTCTGGTCTACCCCATGGATTGATTACCGTCCCTTTTCTTAGAGACCCGGGGCGTTTGCAGTGTCGACCGGACTGAGCCAGCGATTTCCCCCTTGAAGGGGGGCTGACATCAGGTTCACGCAGAGAGGCACCTGGTCGCGCCCTTGACAGGCCGTAGGTGTCTCCGTGGTCACCCCGTGGAGAGCCCCTGGGGCCGGTCCGTCAATCAGTCAGAGCACCGTGTGCAGGAGCCGGCGAGAAGTGATGTTGAGTTTGGCGTACACCTTGCGCAGGTGCCATTCCACGGTGTGCGGGCTGAGGAACAGCTGTGCGCCGATCTCGGTGTTGGTGAGCCCCGCACGGGCCAGCTGCGCGATCTGCGTTTCCTGGGGGGTCAGCGTCGCCGCGGCGACACCGGTCCGCCGGGTCACGGTCTCGCCGGCGGCCCGTAGTTCACGGACGGAGCGCTCGGCGAACGCGCCGGCGCCGAACTGACTGAAGAGGGTGTGCGCCACGCGAAGTTGCTCGCGGGCGTCGACGCGGCGGTTCTGCCGGCGCAGCCATTCGCCGTACACCAGGTGTGCCCGTGCCAGATCCGTCCTGACCCGAGTACGTCCGAGTCGCTCGATAGCCTCGCGGTAGAGCTCTTCGGCAGAGTCCTCCTGGCCGAGCAGAGCCTGCGAGCGTGCCTGAACCCCCAAGGCCCAGTCCGTGCCCGCGGCTTCGGTGGCCCGGGTCAGTTCGGCCAGTGCGGCCTCGGCCGCCTCACGGTGACCGCTGCGAACTGCGGCCTCCACCAGTTCAGTCAGTCCCCAGTTGTATACGGCGACATCCTGCGGGTGCGCGCTCGCCTGACGGGCGGAGTCCAATGCCTCCTCGTATCGGCCCAAACCGTTGTAGAGCACTGCTGCGGCCCGATGGCCGACGGACAGGCCGGCGCCTTCACCGCGATTGATGGCCTCGTCCTGGCTGGCCCTGATAAGCGTTACGGCCTCGCGTTCCCTTCCTTGCCAGGCGGCGAGGGTAATCGTTCCGTAGGGCGTGAAGCTGTTGCTGCCGGCGGCCTCCTGGACGCTGAGGCTCTCCGCGAGGAGTAGTTCCGCCGCGTCCAGTTCACCGGCGAACGTGTGGACGACTGACCGTGAGTGGAGCGCGAGGGGCAACTCTGTCAGCGCGCCGACGGTGCGGGTGGTCTGCACATGGCGTGTCGCCAGCTCAGTCCAACCTTCGTCGTCCCACATATCGGCAGCGAGGGCGCCGCCCAACCATGACCAGCGCAGGACCTGCTCGGGGTCGGTCTCCTGACGGAGCCCGGTCACCACGTCACGCGCGCCGGCGACGGCGGCACGGTACCCACTGGTGAACCGGGGGGCCAAGGCGTCCATGAGAAGGTCGACGTTGCGTGACAGCCGTGTGCCGGACGGTGACGTCCTCTGCGCTGCTTCCGCCACCTCTCGCACCGTCGCCCCGACAGCGAGGCGCCCTGCGAACATGGCCGCTGACACGGTGTCCAGAAACGTCTCGCGAGCCAGGTCGACGTCGAGCGGGACCAAGCGCTGCGCGGCGGCCAGCAGGAGGGGGAGCGCTTCGGCGCCGCGGCTGCCGACGAAGGCGATCTGAGCGTGGGTGAGGTGCACGCGAGCGCGACCGGTCTCGTCCAGGACTCCGCTCTCGGCGAGGGACAGCAGATCACGCGCAGCGGCTGGTGCACCGGCCCGAAGCTTCGCTTGAGCTGCCGCGAGGGCGCGCGTCGCTTTCCGTTGTGGCTGCGGAGACAATACAGCCGCGTGTGCGAGAAACGCCGCGGCCGCGGCGGTGCCGCCGCGCGCCTGCGCCCGCACGGCGGATGACTCCAGTTCGGCGGCGATCGCCTCGTCGGGCCGCACGGTTGATCGTGCCAGGTGCCATGCACGACGGTCGGGATCGTGGCCGGGGTCGGTCACCTCTGCCAGGACGCGGTGGATCTCTCGCAGCTCCGCGAGATCGGCCGACCGGTAGATTGCCGAGCGCAGAAGCGGATGCTTGAAACGCACCAGAGCACTGATGTCGAACAGCCCCGCTGCCACTGCCGGGGCTGCCGCTTCAGGACCGATGTCCAGGAGCGCCGCTGCGCGTCTGAGGAGTGTCACGTCGCCGATCGGTTCGGCGGCGGCTGCCAGCAGCAGTCGCTGCGTCGCGGGCGGAAGCGAGCGGACCCGCTCGAGGTAGCTCCGCTCGATGCGGCCGGTCACCGGCCCGGGGTCCGGCAGGCCGAATCCGTCAAGGGGTTCCGTCTCTTCCCGGCTGTGCGGAAGTTCCAGAAGCGCGAGGGGGTTGCCGCGGGCTTCTGCGAGGATTCGGTCGCGGACTCGCTCGTCCAAGGGACCGCCGGCATCCGAAGCCAGAAGCGCGAGGGCGTCGCTGTTGTCGAGGCCGTCGATCGTCAGTTCAGGCAGTCCGGCGAACTCGTCGCGTGCCTTCAGTTCACGCGTGGCGAACACCAGTGCGAGGGGTTCAGCGAGCATCCGCCGTGTCACGAAGGCCAGAGTCTGTGCGGACACCCGGTCGAGCCACTGCGCGTCGTCCACCAGGCAGAACAGCGGCTTTTCGGCGGCCACCTCGGTCAGCAGTCCGAGCACGGCGAGACCGACCAGGAACCGGTCCGGTGGTGGGCCGGTGCTGACCCCGAACGCCGTGGTCAGCGCTTCTCGCTGCGGGAGCGGAAGGGAGGCGGCGTGACCGAGGAATGGCGCACACAACTGGTGCAGGCCTGCGAACGGGAGTTCCATCTCCGACTCGGCACCCGCACTGCGGGCGACGCGGTATCCGGCGACGTGCCCGGCCAGATGATCGAGCAGAGCGGACTTTCCTATTCCGGCCTCACCGCGTAGGACAAGAGCTGAGCTCTGTCCGGCCTCGACTTTCGACGCCAGCTCTTCAAGCGCATTGCACTCGTGGCGCCGACCGCGCAGTTGCTTACGACCCTGTCCGCTCACCTTGACCCCCGTAGGCGAGCATAACAACGCCGTAGTCGATCAAGGCCGAAATGATGATGTCACGGTGAGCTCCGGTTCTGTGCAGCCGGTCACGGCACAGGCGCGGTCATACCCTTCAGCGGCCAACGGCGGCTGACACCCACATGCAAAAGCACGCCCGCGCCCAGGGCGTTCACGCAGACATGGGACACCCATCCCTCGGCACTCGAGGTTGTCCAGGTGAGCGTGCCCGCATAGGTGATCAGCCCGCCGAAGAGCCCGGCACCCACAACCACTGAGACAAAGAGAGTCGTCGCCCGCTCCCACGACGCGGACATCCCGGAGCGGAAGGCTCCCTCGAAGAGCATGGCCACCAGCAGCCCGGCTGCGCTGAAACTGGTAACGGTGGCAAGGATGGTACGTGCCGCCACGCCGAACAAACCGTCGAGCAGTGCGAAGCTGAACGCCGTGCCGGCGAACACGAGCAGATTCCCCAGAGTGATCCGAAGCCATCGCCGGCCGAGTTCGTTCAACGGCCAGCCACGCCAAACGATGAAGAACCAAACCTGCCATGCCCCGCACAGTGCGAACACGGCACTGAGGTCCTCGTGCGAGAAGGGACCGTCCTGACTGATCAGGCCGGAGCCCGCCGGCGCGTGAAATGTGTACGCCGTGTACTGCACGAGGAGAGCCAGCCCCCAGGAGAGTGCCAGCGCCGCGAAACCCGCGACCAGCCTGGGCAGTCGCTTGAACGGCCAGCCCTCGCACACGAGGGTGAGCTGCAGCATCGCGGTGAAGACCGTGAGTCCCAGCGGTATTGCGGCGGGGTACAACGGTGTGCTGCCGAGTTCCGGGGTGGGGTCGAAGAGACCGGACACGTCGAAATG
This sequence comes from Streptomyces canus, assembly GCF_030816965.1. Taxonomy (NCBI): domain Bacteria; kingdom Bacillati; phylum Actinomycetota; class Actinomycetes; order Kitasatosporales; family Streptomycetaceae; genus Streptomyces; species Streptomyces canus. The sequence continues at coordinate 2,964,732 of NZ_JAUSYQ010000002.1, read as the reverse complement.
GCCCACGATCATCTGGCCGACGGCAGCCAGGGCGACACCCGCCGCTGCAATGAGAAGCGTGTCCACAAGGGCCGACCAACCAGGGCGCAGGGTCGAACCCGGCCAGTCCTCCCACCAGAACGCGACCATGGAGAGAACCGGCAGTGCGAACGTCATCAGTGGCGAGAGGATGACCACTGCGCTCTCGGCGCCGTCCGGTCCGAAGGCGAGCAGTGCGGCCAGTGGAACGACTACCAATAGTCCGGCAAATCCAAGACCCGGCTGGGCGGCGAGGCGTGCACGTTCGGCGTCGAGGAAGGCCTCGGAATGCCGGAGCCGGGGGGTCGTTATCGTCGGCTGGTCGGGCAGCCTCTGGAACCAGATGCGTCTCGCGAAAGTCCCGCGCCTGGATTGGACCTTTGATGTATCCATGAAACGCACCAAGAGATGTTGTTCCGTGTGTCCCTGCCGTCGAGTATCGGCCGTGCCCCGGTAAATCCGCAGACAGGGACGGACTTTGAACGGCCGGGCTGCCCGACCATAGAGACCGAGTGCCTGCCCCAGGTGTGACACCGTGTTGGCGAGCGGCCAGCGCGTAAAACTCGTCCCTCCCGCCGTGGTGTCACAAACAGGTGCTCTGAGTGGTCCTCTGCTGGGGGAGTTGGCGTGCGGTGGGCCAACGTGCCGGAGGAATAAGGGCGCCTGAAGGATGGTGCTGCAAGAGGGAGAGGGAGCCGCAGTGATCGTTCCTGTGGAGAAGCAAGTGCGTATTGCGCTCGCCAGGTTCGCGCAAGCGCGGATCGAGTACGACATCTGTCCCACGGGCCGGACCAGCCGGGCTCTGGAGGACGCCAAGTACACGCTGTGTGTCATGACCGGAGTGCGCACCGCCGAGCAGGCGCTGATTGCGGCGGACACACTGTTGCAGCAGTACAGCACTCGCCGGAGGGGAAGCGACCGCCCCGACCGGCCCGATCGCTGAGGGGTGGCCTGGCACCCGTGCCGCTGGGTCGAGAAGGATCGTGGCCTCGCGGACAGATCACGGCACTGATACCTTCCGGTCCGTGGCATCGTTGTCACAACTCGCCTGGCTGGCCTGTCATGTTGGCATCGGCGCCTCCGGACCGTTCCAGCGATTGGGCTGCTCGACCGCCCGGCGGTGGCTTCTTCGACAGGTTTTCAACCGCATAAGGATCAGCATCTTGCACAAAAGAAGAGTGCGGCTCCGTCCCTCGGTCGTCCTTGCGATCGGCGCGCTGGTAGCAGGGGGCCTTGCTACCGTGCCGTTCACCGCGCTGGCCGACGGTGCCGGCGACTCCCACGGCGACTCCCGGCAGCAGGACTTCACAGCGGCAGCCGCCGAGTACCACGTTCCCGTCAGCGTCCTGCTCGGCGTGGCCTACCAGGAGTCGGGGTGGCAGTCACACGGCGCACAGCCCAGCACCGACGGCGGTTTTGGGCCCATGCACCTCACCGACGTCACCCCGGCCATGCTCGCCGGCGGTGACGCGGGTGCCGCGGGACGCAGTGACCTTGCCTCCCTCGCCTCGAATCCGGCCCTGCACACGCTGCAGGCTGCCGCCAAGCTCACCGGACAGAGCCCGGAGACACTGCGGAAGGACCCCGCAGAGAACATTCGAGGCGGTGCGGCGCTCCTTGCCTCCTACGCGAAGCAGGTAACTGACGGCACGCCGGAAGATCCGTCGCAGTGGTACGGCGCTGTGGCCCGCTACAGCCAGTCGACCCAGAGGCAGGGCGCCGTTCGCTTCGCGAACCGTGTCTACGGCACCATCCGCAGCGGAGCTGCCCGTGCCACCGAGGACGGTCGGGTCCAGCTGAAAGCCAGCCCTTCGGTGCGGACCGCGGATGCGCAGATCGACGAGTTGCGGCTCAAGGCCACGACAGACGCCGCCACTGAATGTCCGTCGACCGTGGCCTGCACGTTTGTCGCCGGCTCTCCGGCCGGCGGCCAGGTCTCGAACCGGCCCGCCAACGGCATACGGATCGACACCATCGTGATCCACGACCTGGAGGGCTCCTACGACGCCGGGGTCGCGGGACTCGCAGACCCGAAGAACGTCGCCTCGACGCACTATGTGATGCGGTCCTCGGACGGCGCGGTGACGCAGATGGTGCCCACGAAGAACATCGCCTTCCACGCGGGCAACTACTCCACGAACCTGCACTCCATCGGTATCGAGCACGAGGGATACGCCGTGCAGGGCGCGACCTGGTACACCGAGGCGCAGTACCAGGCCACGGCCGACCTCGTGACGTACCTTGCGGACCGTTTCGACATCCCCCTGGACCGTCAGCACGTCGTGGGCCACGACAACGTTGCCGGGCCGAACTCCTCGCTGGTGTCCGGCATGCACTGGGACCCGGGCAACGGCTGGGACTGGGACCACTTCATGCGCCTGCTCGGCCGCCCCATCAGCGGACTGCCCAGCGTCCCGTCCGAGGGCTCGGTCGTATCCATCGACCCGCCCTTCGACGACAATGTGCAGACGGTCCAGGTCTGCCCGTCCGACGATCCGACCGGCGCCACGACGTCCTGCACGGACAAGCAGCAGGCGTCGAACTTCGTGTACCTGCGCACCGCTCCCGACGCGCAGGCACCTCTCTTCGGTGACCAGGCGATCCATGGGACCACTGCCGGCACGAATCGAATCAACGACTGGGGCAGCACCGCACAGGCCGGCCAGCAGTTTGTCGTCGCCGAGGTTCAGGGCGACTGGACTGCCGTCTGGTACAGCGGCGCCAAGGTCTGGTTCCACAACCCCGCGGGCAAGAACACCCGGCCCGTCTACGGCGTGAAGATCATCAAGCCCGCAGGCACCACACCCGTGGCCGTCTACGGATCCAGCTACCCGGACAAGTCCGAGTACCCCGCCGGTCTGGGCGCGTCGACGCAAGCACCGTTGAGCATGTACTCGGTCCCGGCGGGCCAGGCCTACGTCGCCACCCAGCCGGCGACAGCCACCGACGACTACTTCGCCTCATCGGGAACGGTCGTCATCGGCAGCAAGAAGATGTACACCATCCAGTACAACCACCGCGTGGCACTCGTCTACGCCAATGACGTCACCGCGACCACCGCCACGCGGCACTGGGAAGACAACTAGACCGTGTCTGCGGGAACTTCGACCGCGTGACACAAGCACGTCCGACTGCCGCCAGCAAGGTCATCCTGCGGTGATCATGCTGGCGGTGGCTTCGTTCACTTCCAGCACCGACGTCACCGCGCAGAGGTGGGAGGCGTACGGGACGTCGGCCTCGCCGGCAAGCACGCAGTCGTGGGGGGATTCCCGGCAAACCGGCCGGGATGCTCCTTCACCCCGGTTGTCGGCGGTGTCGGGCCGATGACCATTGCCGTCCTGCTCGCGCAGACCGTGGAAGCCGCCGCGAAGCGGCTCGGCGCGCGGCCCCCCACCCACGCGCCGGCCGCAGCCGCCTTCCACGCACCGGATCCATTCAGGCCGGCCCACCCCCGGCACCCCGGCATCCCGGTGCCGACACCCCGTGGAAGTCGGCACGGCCCCGTAAGAAGGAGAAGGGGAAGCCATGGCAGACCGAGCAGCACTGGCAGCGTTCCTGCGGGCGCGCCGAGAGTCACTGCAGCCTGAGGACGTGGGTCTGCCCCGTGGACGTCGCCGGCGCACGGGTGGACTGCGCCGCGAGGAAGTCGCGGCACTGTGCGACATATCAGTCGACTACTACGGCCGGCTCGAACAACCGCGGGGCCCTCACCCGTCTGAGCAGGTGCTTGCCGCAATAGCCCGAGGTCTGCATCTGTCGTTGGCAGAGCGAGATCATCTGTTTTGGATCGCCGGCCACACCGCACCTCGCCGGGTGCGGCGCGGTGACCACATCAGTCCAGGAATGATGCGCATCCTGGACCGTCTGGAAGACACCCCCGCCCAGGTGATGAACCACCTTGGCGAAACTCTGAAGCAAACACGGCCCGCGGTTGCGCTCCTGGGCGACGAGACCGCCTACACGGGCTTGGCGCGCAGCGCCCACTACCGCTGGTTCACCGACCCGGCCTCCCGGCTCGTACATCCCGAGAGCGACCACGCCGCACACAGCCGTCTGATGGCAGCGGACCTCCACGTCGCCTACACACACGACGGCGAGAACTCCCGTGCCGCGAAGCTGGTCGACGCACTCAGCCAGGAGAGCACCGAATTCGCCGCACTGTGGCACGAACACCTCGTGTTGGGGCCCCACTGCGCCTCCCAACGCTTTCTGCACTCACAGGTCGGGGCGCTCGAACTGCACTGCCAGACGCTCGTGGACCCGGAGCAGTCGCAGCGGCTCGTCGTCTACACAGCGGTACCGGGCACGGAGAGCCACACCAACCTGCAACTCCTGTCCTTGCTGCCCATCGCGGAGGGGACGGCGAGTTCGGTCAACCCGGCCCGCCCCTGGTGAGGACCTTCGCGGGGACTGCTGTCACAGATGCGGCGGCGATGCTGTCAATACGTACAGCACGACCGTCCACGACGTTCTCCTGCGAGAGACGCGGGCTGAAGGAAGTGCCAAGACAGGCAGGCGATGAAGCGTGATCAGCAAGCAGAACAAGGTCCAGGTCTTCCGGATCACCGCGGCGCGGAAGGGGCTGAACGAGGACGTCCGCGGCCGGCAGCGACGCTACGTCATTGCCATGTCGGTGCGTACGGTGTCGGTGATCCTGGCTGCCACTCTGTGGAACGTCGAACGGCCCGTTGCGCTTGTCGCGCTGGTCCTCGGTATCGGCCTGCCCTACATCGCCGTCGTCATCGCCAACGGCGGCCGCGAGAAAGCCCCGGCACCCCAGGCGTCGTTCGTCCCCGCACCGTCCCGTCTCGTGATCGCTCCGCCGCGGAACGCGGGTTCTGCGGCGTCGGCCCCCGAGGACATGGCCACCGAGGACATGGCCACCGGGGCGCCCACGACCTTGCGATCCGAACCGAATGATGCGAACTGAGTGGCCCCGGACGACCGTCACTTGGTCGCGGTGACGTCTTCGCCGATACCGTCGGCGGCCGCCACGGAGAGCAATGCTGCCATCAGGTGCGGAAACCGGGTGTCAAGGTCGGTACGGCGCAGTTGGACGAAGCAGCGGGTGCCTTCCTGACGGGTGCGGGTGATGCCCGCGTCCCGCAGGACTTTCAGATGGTGACTCAAGGTGGATTTACCCACGGGTGTCCGCAGTTCTCCCCAGCCACGTTCCTGGCCATCGGACAGTAGCCGCACGAGACCGAGCCGGATCGGGTCGCTGAGCGCGCCGAGCACGCGGATGAGCGTGATGTCGCCGGGGTCGGGGTGCTGCGGGTCTCTCATACCCACATGTTAACGTCAATCGACATTCGACGAACATCGAACATCGAACATTGGAGTTTGCTGTGTCCGCACCAGAGCCGATGAACAGTCACTTCGCTGATCAGGTCGTGGTCGTGACCGGAGCCGGATCGGGGATCGGACGCGCGACCGCGGCCATGTTCGCCGGCGCGGGCGCTCACGTCCTGGGGGTCGGCCGCCGACCGGACGCCCTCGCGGAGAGCGCCGCGCAGCATCCGTCCATCGTGCCGTTTTCCGTCGATGTCACCCAGGACGACGCACCCGAGGCGGTTGTCCAGGCCGCCCTCAGCCGGTGGGGTCGCATCGATGTCCTGGTCAACAACGCCGGAGCGTTCGCCGCGATGCCGCTGGAGCAGGCCACAGCGGCCCGTATCACCCAACTGCTGGCCGTCAACGTCGTCGCGCCCAGCCTGCTGGCCGGCGCGGCCTTGCCGTATCTCAAAGCCTCTCGCGGGGCGATCGTCAACGTCTCCAGCACCTTCGGGCACCGACCTGCGGCCGGTGCCGGTCACTACGCCGCGTCCAAGGCCGCGCTCGAACAGCTCACCCGCAGCTGGGCCCTGGAGCTGGCGTCCGACGGTATCCGGGTCAACGCAGTGGCCCCCGGGCCGACCGAAAGCGAAGCCCTGACCGCCGCCGGTCTCCCGGACGCGGCCATCAACCAGATCAAAGCCGACGAGGCCGTACGAATCCCGCTGGGCCGCCGCGGTGACCCCGCTGAGATCGCCGCTTGGATCCTGCGGCTCGCAGGCCCCCACACCGCTTGGCTCACCGGGCAGGTGCTCACCGTCGACGGCGGACTCGAACTGTCCTGACGCCTCAATGCGACCACCCTGGGCCCCAGTGCTTACCCGTTTCCGATGGGAGACGGGTTCCGGGGGAGCGGTGGGTGATCAGCGCCGTGGGTCAGCGAGGCGCTGCGGTGGCTCCGTCGATGAGACGATCGGCTGCCGCGTCGGTACGGGCGACGTCATGGGTCACAAGGCGGTCCTGGCACAATCCGCGCAAGCCGGAAACAAGCAGCGTGGCTGCGGCTCGTGCCTGCTCCGGTGGGTGGCCCAGCCGGACGTACGCGGCGGCGATGGGCCCGATCACGACCTCAACGGTGTCGGCGGCCAGCTCGCCGTACTGCTGCGGGTCGGTGACGGCCAGGCTCAACAGCTGCAAGAGCATACGAATCGGTCCGGACTGCTCCCCGACGGTCATCGCCTCCCACAACGTGCGGGCGGCCCGACGCAGGTCGGCGACGTCGTGGACGTCGTCGAACATCGCACGGGCATCGGGTCGGTTGGCGATCAGTGCCTGCGCCAGCAGATTCTCACGACTGCCGAAGTAGTACAGAAGCATGCGTTTCGTGGTGCCGATGGATTCGGCGAGCGGGCTCAGCGACATCTGCGCGAGTCCGTGGTCCTGAAGGTGCGCCACCACTTCCCGCAGCAACTCGGCGCGCTTTTCGACATTGACCGGTCGAGGCATGCCCCGGACTGTACCGGTCGGTACGCATGGGGTCGCGCTGTCGGTGTCCCGACTGATCAGGGCACTACCGTCACCGGCCACCGCCCGGCGCGCACCAACCGAACCGCGAGCGAGCCTACGATGCGGTGTCCGGTGTGTGCCGACGCGCCCACTACGATCGCGTCCGCTTCGAGTTCGTCGGCCACCCGGACGAGCTGTCCGTATGGGTCGCCGTCTACGGCGACGAAGTCGATGTTCATGCCGACATGCCCGGCGCCTTGCTGTATTTCGCCCCTGACCTCCTCGGTGATTTCCCGCAGTGTGCCGCGCAACTCCGCCTCGACCAGCGGAGCGAGGTGTGCCGTGACCGGTGGATGGGCGACGTGGACGGCGACCAACCGGGCTCCTTGGCGGCGCGCGAGCCCTGCCGCGTAGGCGGCCGCCCGCAGTGAGGTCGGCGAGCCGTCCACGCCGGTGACGATGGTGCTCGGGCCGTCGCCGGCCGGTCGGTGTGCTGGCGAAGTATCCACCGGACCATCATCCCTCGGCCGGGGCGACCGCGACGTCCATAGCCGTCAAATTCGAACCTGAGTCGCGCCCTGTGCCGGGGGCTACGGGCCGGCGGCGGGAAGGCCTGCCCGCAGCCGGCACTGTGAAATGAGCCCGGTCGGTGGCTGTCCGTCAGTGCCTGTGGCCGTGGTCGTGGTCGGCGCTGCCGTCGGTGGGCGGGAAGAACACCACGTGCGGCTCGACGTTCTCGTCCAGGCGGAGGCTGTGCCCGCGGACTGGTCACCCCCGTGCTGCGCGCGGTCGGCGACAAGCCCATCGGCGCGGTCTCCGCAGAAGTGCGCGGCCTCGTCCGGCAGGCCGACGAGGGCTCACTGAGCCAACGCGACCTGGAGGGCGGCTCGATCACCGTCACCAATCTCGGGATGTACGGCGTCGACGAGTTCGCGGCCGTCATCAACCCCCCGCACTCGATGATCCTCGCCGTCGGCGCCGTGCGCCCCACCCCGGTGGTACGCGAGTCGGAGGTGGTCGCCGCCTCGGTCCTGGCCCTGGTGGTCTCCGTCGACCATCGCGCCGTGGACGGTGCGCTCGCGGCGCAGTGGCTGGACGCGCTGGTGGACGCCGTGACCCACCCCTACCGACTGCTCGTCTGACGCGTGGTCTGCGCCAGTGGTTCGGCGTTCGACGCCGGCGGGTCCAGGCGCGTTTTGACTGTACCGATCGGTACGCGTAGGCTCCGCTGAGCATAGATGTTCCGATCGGTACAGTAACGAATGTGTGCAATGGCGGCAGTCAGGTGCGAGGAACGGAGAAGGCGCCATGGAGCTGGCTCCACCGCAGAGGAGCGCAACGCATGGGGTCCGCATGCATGAACCCTCGCTGAGTTTGCGAAGGCCCGGCGACAAGCCCGGCAATGAGGCCCGCAAGTACGGCCTTCATCGATGCGTCCCGGGTGTGGATCTGTGAGGCACCGGATCGAACGCCCCCAGGGGGCACACCCGGCCAGGACTCTGGCCGAAGCCTTGTGGTTCCCCACCATCCTCTTCCTCGGCCTCCTGTTCTGCATGGCCCCGGCTCTGCATGCGCCTCAGCCTCACCATGCGAAGGTCGTAGTCGCTCACAGCGCACTGGACTCCGGTGTCGAGGCAGTCGTGCAGCGACAGCACCCCGGCGGATTCGACGTCACCGATGTGGCCGGCGGCCAAGAAGCCCGCCGAGCAGTACTCGACCGTGATGCCGTGGCGGGCTACGTCCCCGGGCGCACACACGGTGTGCTCTACGTGGCCAAGGCCAACGGAGCCTCACTCGAGCAGGCTCTCATCAAGGACTTCGGCGCAATTGCCGCGCATGACCGCGTGAAGCTGCAGGTCGAGGACGTGGCGCCCACTGTGGCAAAAGACCAGATGGGAACCACCCTGGTCTACTTCGGAGTTGCCTGGAGCATTCCCGGCTACATCCTCGCGACCACGCTGCTGCGAGCGGTGACCTTCAACCGGCGCCGGAAATTGCTGACTGTCGTAGGCCTCTCCGCCCTCCTCAGCTCCGTGGGCTTCCTGGCCGGGGTGGGGCTGGACTACCTTCCCGACGACCCCTCGGCCATGGTGGTCGCCTTCTTGCTCACCACGGCGGTGGCCACCTTCTCCTCCGGTGTCGCACCCTTCACCAAGCAGTTCTTCCCCGCAGTGGGCATGGGCCTGTTCATCGTGCTCAGCGTTCCCAGCAGCGGTGTCGCACCCGTCGCGATGCTACCGACGTTCTTCCAGTACCTGCACGACGTCATGCCGCTGGGGAACGCGGTGGACGCTCTGCGCGGATTCCTGTACTTCGACGGTGCCGGGGTGCTCAGGCCGATCCTCGTGCTCTGTGCATGGATCACGGTAGGCCTGGCTCTGTCGGGCCTCGATGCCTGGCGGCATCACCGCCAGATTGCGCGACAGGGCTTGGACACCGAGGAAGATGTCGAGGAGCCACCGGTCGAGGACCCCTCCGTGGAGACGCCCACGCCCACTGCGCTCCCGGTCCACCATCATCACCACTTCGGCGAGTCGGTGCCCATGCTTTTCGGCACCGTCCGCAACGCCCAGCAGCGACCCGTGCGCCATGCCGCGGTAACGGTCATCGACACTCGCGGTCGGCAGTTGGTTCGGACCACGACAAACGCGGAGGGGGAGTACGCCGTGACCGGGCTGCCAGAGGGGTACATCAGCGTTGTGGTCTCGCATTCCGGACAAACACCGGTAGTGCACCAAAAGCTGCTCCAGTCCGGTGCGGCCGTGCAAGCCGACTTCGTTCTACGCGGTCGACTCGGCGGCACTCCGTTCGGCAGCGCATTCGACGAGGCTGACACAGCGACGCGTCGTGGGTGACTCAGCAAGTCAAGCTGTGACCCAGACGTTGACATGACGGGAGCACAGGACGCCGAGGGCGCCCTTCGCTCACTGAACTGACCCACAAGCTCAGGAGCGAGGGGGCCCGCGATCGTCCCAGGAGCTGTTGGAGGCGGACCGGGGCCGGTTGCCGCAGCGGGACATGGAGCGCCAACGGCGGTTGTGGACGAGGAGAGCGGTCCAGGAAGCACAGGGCGCACATGTCCGCGCCGCAGAGGCGTGCACACCGGATCCCGGCGGCTCGGTCGACCGTCTCGCACAGTCGTGGCCCGACGCCAGGACAGCGGCAGCAGCGGGCCTCCGCAAGATTGGTCACGGGAAGCACGTCCTTGCCGACGCATGGAAAAACAAGCCCGCCGTGACGAGCCCAACAGCCCCTTAACCACGCGGCGTTGGGCCCAGTCGCATAGCTGGTGTCCAGGATTCCAGGTCACTGCCCGTGTGGTGCAGTCAGGGCTTTGCGGGTCGACTCCAGGATTTTCTCCGACAGTTCAGTGCCCGCCGTGGCCCGTGCGAGCAGGATCGCCCCGACCAGAGTGGCCACCATGGGAAGGCCGTCGTTGGCGTCGGTGGACATCCAGGTGGCGAATTCCTCGACTCCGGCAGCGTATGTTTCGCGCACCTCTTCAGCTGTGCGCTCGCGAGCCATGTCCCCTGCGAATCCCGCGGTGGGGCAACCGGTGCCGGGCTGGTCTCGGTGCTCGGCCGAAAGGTAGTAGTCGACCAGGGCGCCGCGCGCGGTGTCGTGATCGCCGTGGGCCTTGTCGAACTCGGCCAGGAGGAGGTCAAGGTCCCCGAAAGCGGCTTGAGCCGCCTCGGCGATCAGGGCCTCCTTGGAGGGAAACTGCTTGTAGAAGCCGCCCGTGGTCAGCCCGATGGACTTCATCAGATCGGCGACGCTGATGCCGTTCACGCCGCGCTCCCGGAAGAGCTGGGAGGCCGCGGCGACCGCGCGCCTGCGGTTCTCGAGCGCTTGAGCCTGCGAAACGCGACTCATCAGTCACCTGCCCCTGTTAGATAGTGAAGCGCATCTATCATATGTGAAGCGTCGGGGGTCGGTCGCAGTGCCCTCTTTCTCGCAGCTCTATCTCGCTGCCGCAGGACGAGAAGCTTGTGGGCCCGCATCGGGGCGTCGATGCCCAGTCTCGTGGAACCCGCGCACGGTGCGTGACGGAGCCTGTTCGAGCCCTTCGGCGGCAGTCCCCGCGGCTGAGCGTCTGAGTCACGCAAGGCGGCTCGCGAGGTGCTCCGCGTCCGCCGAGGTGTCGTTCGCCGTACCCGCGCATGCGGCGTGAGGGGGATACCCGAAACCGTCCGAGGTGACCGTGCACCCGATGTGTCTCCATCCGTACCTGATCGACCGCCGAGCCTTAAGCCTGGCATGCGCGTCGAGCAGCCTCAGGCGCCGAGGGCGGTGACCGCGGGCATCGGGAGGGCCGTTGACTGGACGGCATTAGATACCTATCGTAATCTAAAGCGGGTCAGACGCTTGGACCCCTGCTCAGACCCTTGGGCCCCTACTCACACGCCACGAGAAACGAGATCCACCCATGACCACGCAGAACAAGACCGCCGTCGTCACGGGCGCTTCCGCCGGCCTGGGCACCGCCTACGCGCAGCGGCTTGCCGACCGGGGCTATGACCTGATCCTGGTGGCCCGCAACGCTGCGCGGCTGGAAACGCTGGCGTCGGACATCCGCAGCCGCACGGGCCGCGCGGTGGACATCATCACCGCCGACCTCACCGATGCGGCGCAGATCTCGGTGGTCGAGGAGCGTCTGCGGACCGACGAGAGCATCGCGGTACTGATCAACAACGCCGGCGGGGCGCTGTTCTCCCCGCTGGCAACCTCCGACGCGGCGGTCTCCGAGGCACTGATCAACCTCAACGTGACCTCGCTGACCAGGCTGACCACCGCGGTCCTGCCGGGCCTGCTGGCCCGCGGCCACGGCACCGTGGTGAACATTTCCTCCGCCCTGGCTCTCAACTTCCTGCCCGGCGGCGCCGTCTACAGCGGCACCAAGAGCTACGTGCTGACGTTCACCCAGGCTCTGCAGCAGGAACTCGCCGAGAGCCCCGTCACGGTGCAGGCCGTGCTGCCGTGCGCTGTCCGCACGGAGCTCTGGGACGGCTCCGGCATCGAACTCGCGGCACTTCCCGACGAGTCGGTCATGAGCGTGGACGACGCCGTCGACGCGGCGCTCGCCGGCCTCGACGCCGGGGAGCCCGTCACCATCCCGTCACTGCCCCGGATCAGCGACTGGGAGGCGTTCGAGAAGGCCCGTCAGGCGCTCGTCCCGAACCTGTCGCAGCGGGTCCCGGCTGATCGATACCGCGGCTGAAGACCGCACCGGCTCAGGTGCGGAAGTCCTCCCTTTGTGACAACCCTTTGTGACAACGGAACGGTCGCCACTGCACACGACCGATACGTCCTCCGGCGCGGAGAGAAGACCGACGCGCTCACCATCCTCCCCCAGTCCTGACAGCCGCGACCCACCACCGCGATGGCGGCGGTCATGTTTGCGCGGCAAGCCCGACCGCACCGCCATCTCCCTCCACGCAGTCCGGCCGCCTCGGTGCAGGTCACCGGGCCCATCCCGCCGGTCACCGCGTAGGCGCTCCTGCGGGGCAGCCCACCACCCCGCAGCTGTCTCACCCTTTTACTTGAGGAAACCTCCATGCTGAACGCCCTGTGGAACCCGATCGTCGCCGGGGAGATCGCCCTGCCGCACCGCCTGGCGATGGCCCCCCTGACGCGGAACCGGTCCACCCCGGACGGCGTGCCGACCGAGCTGAACGCCGAGTACTACGCCCAGCGCGCCTCGCACGCCCTCATCATCACCGAGGGCACCCAGCCCTCCGCCGACGGCCAGGGGTACCCGGTGACCCCCGGCATCTACACCGACGAGCACATCGACGGGTGGCGCGAGGTCACCGACGCCGTACACAAGGCCGACGGACGCATCGTCATCCAGCTCATGCACGCCGGCCGCATCGCCCACCCCGACAACACCCCCCACCACCGGCAGCCGGTCGCTCCCTCTCCGGTCCAGCCGACGGGTGAGATGTTCACCGCGTCGGGGCTCCAGGAGATGCCGGTACCGCGCGAACTGTCCACCGAGGAGGTCGCCGCGACGGTCGACGACTTCCGGCGCGCCGCTGCGGCCGCCATCGCGGCCGGCGCCGACGGCGTCGAGATCCACGGCGCCAACGGCTACCTCCTGCACCAGTTCCTCTCCACCAACACCAACCAGCGCACCGACCAGTACGGCGGCTCCCTCGAGAACCGCATCCGTTTCGCCGTCGAGGTCGCCACCGCCGTGGCCGACGAGATAGGCGCCGCCCGCACCGGCATCCGGATCTCTCCCGGCAACCCGTTCAACGACATCGCCGAGAGCGACACCCACGAGCTGTACCCCGCACTCCTGCGCGCCCTCGCCCCGCTCGACCTCGCCTACCTGCACATCGCCCACGGCGGTGACGACGAACTTCTGCACACCCTGCGCAAGTTGTGGCCGACCACGCTGGTCCTCAACCGGGCCGGTACCGACATCGCCACCCGCGCGAAGGACGTCGAAGACGGACTGGCCGACGTCGTCACCGTCGGCACCATGGCGCTCGCCAACCCCGACCTGGTCGCGCGCGTACGCGCCGGCGTGCCGCTGAACACCCCCGACCCCGCCACCTTCTACGGCGGCGACCCAACCGGCTACACCGACTACCCCACCCACACTGCCCACACCGCTTGACAAACCCCGGCGACACTGGTCCTGGCGGGCCGGTACGCCCAGCTGGGCCCATGGAGGTACCACGTGTCTGAGCACCCCGCAGTCGAACTGAGCCCGGAAGCGATCCAATTCGCGGAATGGCTGGCCACAGGGGCGAATCCCCCGTCCGAGTTGGACGCGGCGCGCATCCAGGCGGAGCAGGTCCATCTCGCGGCCCGGGAGCCGGAAGGCGTCACCTATCGGGAGGTGGACGCGGGTGGCGTGCTGGGAATCTGGTGCGAACCCGTCGACGCCAACACCGACTACGTCCTCCTGCACAGTCACGCCGGGGGCTCCGTTCTGGCGTCAGCACACGTCGACCGGAAGCTCGCCGGGCATATCGCCAAGGCCGCCGGGGCCCCCGTACTGGTCCTGGACTTCCGGCGCGCGCCGGAACACAAGTACCCGGCTCAGGTGGACGACGCGGAGGCGGCCTTCAACTGGCTGCTGTCGGAAGGGTATGAGCCGGGGAACATCATCACGATCGGCCACTCGATCGGCGGGTTCATCGCGGTCGCCCTGGCGCTTCGCCTCCGCGACAAGAAGCAGCCGCTGCCCGGTGCCATCGTGTCGATTTCCCCCTGGTGCGACCTCGAGATGGCCAACGCGACCATCGCGACCAACGCCGGGACCGACAAGATACTCAGCAAGGGTCTGCTGGAGTTCTTCCGGGAGTCCTGGGTCGGCGGCACGGGCATCGAGTTCACGGACCCCCGAGTCAATCTGAACCGGGCGGACCTGAGCGGTCTGCCCCCGACCCTCGTCTCCTGGGGGACGTACGAGGTGCTGGCCGGCGAGGACGAGGAGTTCGCCGCCCGCGTCAAGGACGCCGGAATCGACACCACGACCGTTGTGGTCCCCGGAGGCCAGCACTCCTACGTCTACGGTGCCGGCCGGATTCCGGAGACCGACGCCGCCATCGCACAGATCGGCGCGTGGGTCCGGGAGAAGACGAAGATCTGACCGCGCCCTCGGCAGCCGCAAGATCCGCGCGCCTGCCGGATCGGGACGGTGGACGGGCGCTGACATGGCCTGCGCCGGCGCGCAGGTCCGCGACGCGCACGACCTCGTCCCGGTCCAGCAGGCGAGGCCGGGACGCGGACCACGACCACGGCTTGGCCGGGGCGGCGGTCGTGCCGCTGAACGTGCTGCTGAAGGCCCGCGAGGTCGCGTACCACCTCACCGACTCCGACGCGAAGGCGTACTTCGCGTTCGAGGGCTCGGCGGAGCCGAACTGGTCGCAAGGGCGGGGGCTGTCGGCTGCCTCGCGCCCGGTGGGCATGGCGGGGAGAAAGACGGCCGGTCAGCCGATCAGATGCAGCCCGTCCCCGAAGTCGATGCGCGCGAGATCCGCGCGCGAGACGATACCGAGCTTGGGGAACACGTTGGCCAGGTGATGACCCACCGTGCGGGGACTGATCAGCAGCTGTGCCCCGATCTCCCGGTTGGTGAGCCCCTGCCCGGCCAGCCGTGCGACCCTCAACTCCTGCGGGGTGAGGACGGCCCCGGTGTCCCGGGCCGGTGCGGAGTCGCGGCGCAGGTGCTGCCTTGTCAGCTCCTGTTCGGCCCGGGTGCGGTCAAGCAGGGGCGTCGCGTCCAGTCGCCGGAAGGTTTCCGCCGCTTCGGCGAGTTGGATCCGGGCGTCGGTACGGCGGCGGGCCCGCCGCAGCCACTCGCCGTACAGCAGGCGCGTGCGGGCGTAGTTGAAGGGCCGCGACCGGGCTCCGGGAACATCCAGCGCAAGCCGGAACTGCTTCTCCGCGTCCGCTCCGGAGGCCAGCAGGGCATGGACAAGGTGCGTCGCGGAGATCGCCCACGCCGCCCCGGTCCGCTCGGCCCACCGCCGCAGCCGCCGCGCCTGTTCCTCGGCCCTCGCTCGCTGTCCTGCCTGGACCGCGGCCTCGGCGGTGTCGGGCGCGGCGAGCACGGCGACGGTGGGGTGTGCCGCCTCGTGCCCCTGCTCGGTCAGCCGGACCAGGCGGTCCAGCGCCTCCTCGGCCCGGCCGGCGAAGAGCGCCGACATGCCGAGGTTCCACTCCGCGCAAGCGCTGAAGACGCGCACCCCACGCGGCACCCACACCTCGTTGCTCCGGGCGGCGAAGTCCGCGACGGTCTGCTCGTCGCCTCGCACGGCTGCCAGCCATCCGAGACCGGCGCGGCACTGCTCCGCCAAGTGGTCGTCACCGATCCCCTCGGCCACTTGGAACCCCTTAAGGGCGTTCGCCGTGGCCGAGGTCCAGGAGCCTTGCGCGATGTCCAGCGCCACGGTCTGGGCCAGCGCCTGGGTCAGGGCGGTCATCTGGTCCGTGTGCCGCAGCGTGTCGGTCTCGCGGCGGAGCGCCTCCTGAAGGGCGGAGTCGATGCCCCAGGCCACCGCCATCGGTGACGGTGGCATCAGGAGCCAGGAACTGCCGCTGAGCTCGGTGAGGATGTCAGCGCCGGGGGCCACGATCTGGTCGCGGTCATCGGCGCCGCCGCCCCCTTCCTCCGTCCACCATTCGCGCAGCAACGGCAGCAGATCGGCGTTCGGGAAGTTCCCTTGCGGGAGCCGCCGTTCGAGCCGCTGGAGCGTCTCGCGCTGCAGTTCGCCATGATTGGCCGCCCACGCCGCCCGTAGCGCCATGCTGCCGAGTCTGAACGCCTGCCCGGCATCGGTCACCCGCTCCATGTCCCGGGTCAGTTGACGGCAGGCGGTTTCCACATCGCCGTGCGCGAACTCGATCAGCCCGCGCAACCCCTCGCTGAGATCCGCGACCGTGGAGGGGGAGGAAAACCCTTCGGCCCGCTCCAGCATGCCCAGTGCCACGTCGACGTGGCCGGCCTCCCAGGCCGCCCTCGCTCCGTGCGCCAGCCGTCTGGCCGCGCCGTTCGTCGAGGGGGACAGCTTCGCCGCACGCCCCAGGGCACGGGCCGCCGTGGCAGAGCCGCCGCGGGCCCAGGAGCGGTGGGCCGACTCCTCAAGGAGCCGGGCCACCTCCTCGTCGGGTCCGCCCGCGGCTTCCACAGCCGATGCGAGGTGCCAGGGGCGCAGCTCGTCGGCGTTCTCGCCGGTCAGGACGGACGCGAGCGCGCGATGAACCGTCTGCCGGTCCGCGGCCTGCGCCTCCTCGTAGACCACCGCAGCCATCAGCTGTCACCGCCTTCCTTGACCACCCGGATGCGAACGGGTGCGACCTCGCCAAGACCGCGGCCAACCTGCACCGAGGCCGCCATCGACGAGCGCGGCGGGTCATGCGACGACCGGCCGTCCCGGTACCCGCCGCGTCGCCCACTCGTGGTCTTTCCCGTACCGCGCCCCACGTTTCCCCGCCTCTCCGGGATTGCCGGACCTGACCCCTTGCCATCGACCGACGGTCAGCATATGGTCGTACGAACGTAAGACATACGGACGTAATACAAACCAGGGAGTACGTGATGGCGACAACTCGACCGGTGGCACTCGTGACGGGGGCCACATCAGGGATCGGCAAGGAGGCGGCCCGCGCCTTCGTAGCGGCGGGTTTCGAGGTGATCGGAACCGGCCGCACGACCTCCGGGCTCACCCCGCCCGCCGGTGTGACCTATCTCGATCTCGACGTGGCCAGTGACGACTCGGCCACCGCCGCGGTCGCCCAGGTGATCGACCGGTTCGGACGCATCGACGTCCTGGTCAACAACGCGGGCATCGGCTCGGCGGGCGCCGTCGAGGAGAACTCCGTCAGCCAGGCCCGGAGCGTCCTGAACGTCAACGTCCTCGGCGTCATCCGTATGACGAAGGCCGTCCTGCCACACATGCGCGCCCGGGGCGGCGGACGCGTCATCAACATCTCGTCGGTCCTCGGGGTCGCCCCCCAGCCCTTCATGTCCCTCTACGTCGCGTCGAAGCACGCCGTCGAGGGCTTCTCCGAGTCGCTGGACCACGAGGTCCGCGAGTTCGGCGTCCGGGTCCTCCTCGTCCAGCCCGCCTACACCAAGACCAGCTTCGACACCAACGCCGCGCAGCCCGACACCCCGCTGCCTCTGTACGCGGAGCGGCGGCGTGTCTTCGACGAGGTGATCGCGGATGCGATGAGGGACGGCGACGACCCCGCCGTCGTCGCCAAAACGATCGTCACCGCGGCCACCGACAAGAAGCCGAAGTTGCGCTACACCGCCGGACCGCTGGCCTCACGCGTCACCAAGGCGCGCCGCCTCGTCCCCGCCGGAACGTTCGACAAGCAGATCCGCAAGAACAACCGGCTGCCCGGCTGACAACCAGGTCCGGCTCCGCCCGTATGTCTCCGACAACCCGGCATAACGGACATCCCTGATGTCGGCGGAAGTACATCGATCACCACTCGTTGATTCGCCAAGGAGAGTCATCCAGCAACGTCAGCCCACGGCCCGGCCCAGTGCATCCAGTGCAAGGCGCTTTCTGAAGAAGAAGGTCGGGATCACGCTGGCGGTCACCGCGACGGCGGCCGTCCTGGGGTCGGCGACGTCCGCGTCCGCATGGACGGGACACTCGTACAGCGGAGCCGCTGTCACCGACGTGCGGACCGCGGCGACGTTCTACTTCGCCGCCGGTGAGATCCCCGAGAACATCACCGCCAACCCCGACGGCTCGGTGACCCTGTCCATGCTCGGCAGCTGCGCGGTGTGCGAGCGCACCCACGGTCCGGAACTGATGCGTATAGGCGCGTCCGGACAGCGCACCGTGCTCGCCACCGGGCAGGTGGGTGAGGCGATCAGCGGCAACGCCCGTGGCGCTGACGGCACCGTCTACTACGCGCTGTGGGCCCCGGGCAACGCGGACCGCAACGGCGTGTACAAGCTGCTTGCGGACGGTGCCTCTCAGCGCGTCGCCGCTCTGCCCGCCGACTC
Organism: Streptomyces canus; assembly: GCF_030816965.1. NCBI lineage: Bacteria > Bacillati > Actinomycetota > Actinomycetes > Kitasatosporales > Streptomycetaceae > Streptomyces > Streptomyces canus. The sequence goes on along the minus strand of NZ_JAUSYQ010000002.1, from coordinate 2,946,449 downwards.
GGGCCCCAACGGGCTGGCCGTCGACTCGGCCGGACGCACCCTCTACATCGCGGACAGCCTGAAGGGCACCATCTGGTCCGTTCCGGTCTCGGGCGGATCGGTGACCCCGTGGTTGACCGACGCCGCTCTCGCGCCGGTGCCGACCGAAGCCCTGCCGATCGGCGCCAACGGGCTCAGGTTCCACAACGGCGCCCTGTGGATCAGCAACTTCAACAAGGGAACACTGCTGCGGGTACCGGTCACCGCCACCGGCAAGGCCGGCCCCATCCGTGTCGTCGCGGGCGGCCTGCCCAACATCGACGACCTCAGCTTCCTGACCCCCTGGTCCGATGTGGTGTTCGCGGCGCAGAACGGCTCCTCCTCGCAGAACGGTCCGGACAGGGTCGTGGTGATCTACCCGGACGGCACCGAAAAGGCCGTTCTGACCAGTGCGGACGGTCTCGCCTCGCCCTCCGCGACCGCCGTCCTCGGCGACCGGCTGTACATCACCGACGGCGGGGTCCCCGAGCCCCACGACCCGAAACTGCAGACCGCCAGGATCAACTTCCCCGCTCTCCTTGCAGGCGCGGCACACTGACCTGACCAGCGCGGCAGCCGGGGCGCGAGCCCCCGGCTCCGATGGAGGAACGCACAGTGCGGTACACGAAGGAACACAAGCAGGAGACAAGGCGGCGGATCATTACGACCGCAGGCCGCCGGCTGAAGCGTGACGGCATCGACGGCTCCGGAGTCGCGACGCTCATAAAGGACGCGGGCCTGACCCACGGCACCTTCTACGCCTACTTCGCCTCCAAGGACGAACTCGTCGCCACGGCGGTCGCCGACCAGATGCGCGCACAGCACGAGAGCATCGTCGCGCAGGAGGCGCCCGGCCGGGCCGGACTCGAGCAGATCGTGCGCTGGTACTTCTCCCCCGAGCAGCGCGACAGCATCGAGGACGGCTGTCCCAACGCCGCCCTGCTCGACGAGATCGGACGCTCCACGGATCCCACCAGGCAGGCGTACACCGACGGCGCGCTGACTCTCATCGACGGCTTCGCGGCCCGCCTGGCACCCCACGACCCGCCGTCAGCGCGTCTGAAAGCACTTGGCCTCCTCGGCATGATGGCCGGGACGCTGCAGCTCTCCCGGGCCCTGACCGATCGGCAACTCGCCGACGAACTCCTCGAACAGGGCATCCGCAACGCCCTCGCACTGGTGGATGCCGAGCAGCAGAACTGATCGTCCGGTGCCGTTGCAGTGACCGGAGCAGTACACGGCAGTTGCCACAGATCGTCGACGGCACCGGATCATCACCCTCCCGGCAGTACCGCCGGCCCACCGCTCCCAGATCGTCGACGGGGAGACCCTGCCGACCGACCGGTGGCTGCGATCGCCGCCGGCTCGGCATCGACAGGATCACCTCGCCCACCCCCCCAACATTGCCCGGGACACGAGGCAGTCGCACGACCGCGGCTCATCGCTTGCCGCCCCTGTACTCCAGGACCGATCGGCGGTCCCCTTCCTCCTCAGGAGTTCTCCGTGTTCATCGCCTATGTCGTCCTCGCTGTCGTGGTGTCCCTGGCGTTGGTCTTCTCTTCCGTTCCCGACTTCACCGGCGATCCGAAGGTCACAGACGGGCTCAAGGCGCTCGGGGTGCCCGACAGCTGGTTCCTGCCGCTCGGCCTGGTCAAGATCGCGGGCGCTCTGGGGCTGCTCGCCGGCATCGCCTACCGACCGTTGGGCATCGCGGCGGCGATCGGCGTGGTCCTGTACTTCCTGGGCGCCGTGATCACGCACCTCCGTGGAGGCGACAAGAAGGGAGTCGGCATCCCGGCCGCCATCATGCTCGTTGCCCTGGCGCCGCTGGTACTGGGGTTCGCGACGGTCTGACCATGCGCCACGATCGGGATCAGACCAGCTCAAGACGATGAGGTCGTCGGCCAGCCGGCGGAACAGCCAGGCGTGGTGGACCGAGGCGGGGCCGTGGCGAAGATGCCGAACGGCTCATCGCGTACCTCCCAGCCATGGCAGTAGGGGCAGTACACCAACTCTGTGGCCCAGTGCCCGGCCAGGCCCGGGCCTCTCGGGCAGCACGTTGCGCGGGCGGGTGGCCACCAGCACCCGGGGCGCCGTCACCGTGCCTTGCCTCAAACGATCCGGCCGCCGTACTGACGGCAGGTTCCGTGCGCACGGCGCGACCACCCCGCCGAGCCCGCACACTCAGTGGGCGGGGGTCAGGGCGCCGCGGAAGGTGCGCCGGTAGGCGAGCGGTGAGACGCCGATGACGGCATGCAGGTGTTCGCGGAGCGATGTGCCGCCGGCGAAGCCGACCTGGCCGGCGATTTCGTCGACCGGCAGGTCGGTGGTTTCCAGGAGGTGCCGTGCCCGGTCGACGCGCTGCTGGATCAGCCAGCGTCCCGGGCTCATGCCCACCTCCTCGGTGAAGCGCCGGGCGAAGGTGCGCAGACTCATGTGGGAGTGCTCGGCGAGGTCCGTCAGGGTCATGGGCTCGTGGAGGTGCTCCAGGGCCCACTGGCGGGCGGTGGCCGTTCCGCTGGCCGTGGCCTCGGGCACCGGGTGCTGGATGTACTGTGCCTGTCCTCCCTCGCGCCACGGGGGGACGATGCACCTGCGGGCCACCTGGTTGGCGACTTCGCTGCCGTGGTCCTTGCGGATGATGTGCAGGCAGACGTCGAGCCCGGAGGCGGCACCGGCCGAGGTCAGCACGTCCCCGTCGTCGATGAAAAGGACGTCGGGATCGAGTGCGACGTGTGGGAAGCGGGCACGGAAGAGGTCGGCGACCATCCAGTGGGTGGTGGCCGGCCGGCCGTCGAGGAGACCGGCGGCGGCGAGGACGAAGGCGCCGGTGCAGATCGATACGAGGCGGGCGCCTGGTGCCACGGACGCGAGCGCCTGGACCATGACTTGGGGCACTTCCGCCGTGACGTCGGTAGTGGTGAAGGGCGGGATGACGACGGTGTCGGCGGTGCGCAGCGCCTCGGGGCCGTGCTCGACGGTGATCGAGAAGTCGGAATTGGTGCGCACCGGTAGGCCGTCGACGCTGCAGGTGAGCACCTCGTAGCGGCCGTCCGCGGCCTCGAAGACCCGGCTGGGGATACCCAGTTCGAAGGGGTACACCCCGTCGACGGCCAGGACGACGACTCGGTGAGGGGATGTCATGGCGTGATCCCGTCGAAAGATAGAATTCATGCCATGCTATCGGACGGTCACGGCAACTTGCTGGGTGAATCACGCGGGCTGCTGACACGGTTCCCGCCGTTTCCCCCTTCCTGCCGTCCACAGCACGCGAGCGGTGGAGTCCCTCGGTCCGGGCAGTCGATGCAATGCGTCGACGAAAAAAACACGTCCTGGCAGGATCCCGTTGAAAGTTGGCATTCATGCCATGGCGCTGGGGAGTGGCAGGCCGCGACGCTGGACGCATGACGAATCCCAGTACCGCGACCATGCGCGCCATCCGCCAAGACACCTACGGCTCCCCGGAGGTACTCAAGGAAGTCGAACTTCCCAGGCCCGAGCCGGGGTTGAGTGAGATCCTGATTGCCGTCCGTGCGGCCGGCGTCAACCCGACCGACTGGTGGAACCGCGCCCAGCCGATGACCGTCAACGGCCTGCCCCTCATCCTGGGCTGGGACGTCTCCGGAGTCGTCGAGGCAGTCGGTACCGGCGTCACCCTGTTCAAGCCGGGCGACGAGGTCTTCGGCATGTTGCCCTATCCCCACGGGGTCGGCTCCCACGCCGAGTACGTGACCGGCCCGGCCCGCGCCTTCGTCCACAAGCCCGCCGGTATCGACCACGTCCAGGCCGGCGCGCTGCCGCTCGCGGCCCTGACCGCCTACCAGGCACTCGTCGAGACGGCCGATGTCCAGCCCGGGCAGCGCGTCTTCATCCACGCGGCCGCCGGCGGAGTCGGCCATCTCGCCGTCCAGATCGCCAAGTCCCGCGGCGCGTACGTCATCGGCACCGCCAGTGCCGCCAAGCACGACTTCCTGCGTTCCCTGGGAGTGGACGAGGCCATCGACTACCACGAGGTCGACTTCACCGAGGCCGTCAAGGACGTCGACGTTGTCCTCGACTCGATCTCCCTGGACACCGGCGCCCGCGCCCGCTCCCTGGCCGTGCTGCGCCCGGGAGGCACCCTCGTCTCGATTCTTCCGGTACCCGTCGACCCCGCCGAGCTGGCCGACATCGCCGAGCGGGGCATCCGCTTCGAGTCCCTCCTCGTCGAGGCCGACCGCGCCGGTATGCAGGCCATCGCCAACTTGGTCGGAACCGGCGCCCTGCGCGCCCACATCGAGGCCACTTTCCCGCTCGCCGAGGCCGCCAGGGCTCACGCCCTGGGCGAGACCGGCCGCACCACCGGCAAGATCGTGCTGACCGTGGAGTAGACATTGACGACATAGATTGCCGTCCAAGCCCTCAGGTCCGTCTCCGACGGATGGCGACACGACCGTCGTCATGGATCGGTGAATTCGCGTTGGACTCAGCGGGTTCAGGCACCAAGCAGACGCCGCCGTCGGAGCCGACGACGAGATGCTCCGCCGGGTTGCGCGGCTTGTCCGAGGGGCTCAGCGCGGGCTCCGACCGTTGAAGACGCAGGAGTGTCCAGCGTGTTCATCGGGGCCTTCTTCGGTGTGCTCGGCGTCGGCCGGGGGCGAGCTCCTCGGCCGAGAACCCGAGCCGGCCATCCCTTTGATCGTGTCCGGCGTGAAGCCACCCGGCCCGCCCACCCCGCGGTTCGCGAAGGTGACTCCTGCCGTGAGGGGCAACGAGTCGTGGGGTCAGGGAATGTGTTGGTGGCTGACCGCGGACGCCATCGGGCGCGGATGATCGTGCTTGCGGGGGAGGGGCTGCTGCCGCGGACGCCCATCAGCGCACGGCATCGGTCGTCCTGCTCACCGCCGGATGCTGCCGACGAAGAACTCGTACGACCTGGCCCGGCGACTGCCGGCCGCCGACCTGGTCGTCTCTCCCGACGCCGGCCACGGAGGCATCTTCCAGTTCCCACGAGCAGTTCGTGGCGGAACGCTGGGAACGTCGGAGGCTTCTGCGGGCCGGGTGGTCGACGCCCGGCCCGTCAACCGGTCATCGGCCGAGGGCGGAGAAGCCACTTCACGAATCATCGAGTCGCCGCAAGTGGCCATGCCTGAACTGAGGGGCGGCCTGCCGTGACCGGCGGGGCCGCCCCTTTGTCGTGGGTTCAGGTCGCGACCGGGGCGCCGACCGAGGCATCCTCCGTGGCGAGGCCGGCGGCCGGGTCGTCGGCCTTGCGCCGGCTGGGCATGAGCAGTGCCACGGCCGCTGCCAGGGCGACGGCGCCGGCTCCGACCCAGAGGGCGGGGATCAGCCCGTCCACGAACAGTGACGCGGATCCGTAGCCGCCCCGGGCGGAGAAGACCGCGGCCAGCGTTGCCACGCCGATGGCGCCGCCGACCTCGCGGATGGCGTTGTTGGCGCCGGAGGCGATGCCCTGCTCTTCCGGGCGGACGGTGCTCATGACGAGGTTCGCGCTGGGCGCGAAGAACATGCCCAGGCCGATGCCGCAGACGATCAGTGCGGGCAGCAGGTGGGTGTAGGCGACGTGCGGCTCGACGGTGATGGCCCACAGCCCGAGGCCGACGGCGTTCAGGGCCATGCCCGCTGTGACGACGGGTGCGCCGCCGATGCGGTCGGACAGTGCCCCGGCCAACGGTCCGGCGATCATGGGCATGGCGGTCCAGGGCAGCATCCGTACGCCCGCCTGCATAGGCGAGTAGCCGCCGACGGTCTGCAGGTACTGGCTGAGCAGGAAGATCGACCCGAACATGCCCAGCAGCATCAGCAGGCTGGCGGCGTTGATGGCACTGAAGGAACGGTGGCGGAACAGGCGCATCGGCAGCATCGGGTCCCTGGCGCGCAGTTCGTACAGGACGAAGCCGACGAGCAGGGCCGTACCGGCGAAGAAGCCGCCCACGCCCCGACCGCGTCGTCGGGCTGCAAGCTTCAGCGAAATCACCGGAGTTCGGCTACCGTTGCCTCGCGCCGTGTCTCTTCTTCTGAAGGTGCGGTCGGAACTGCACAGGCTCGGCAGTGGAGCGCATCCCTTGTGGACGCCACTTCGGTGGTGTGGACCGCCCGGTAGGGCAGGACCCGTTCTACCGCCTTGGCGGGGGGCTACCTCGCGGCTTTGCAGAAGGGCTGTTGCATGAGCATCGCCTCCGACAAGAACGCACAGACGCAGCGCGCGTGGCACCGCGAGCTCGCGCTCCGTATCGCCGCCGGCCTCGTGGCCAAGGCGCTCTGGAGCGTGGTGCAGACGGCGGCACGGGTCTGCGGTTTGTAGCCGCAGGGTGGTGGGGTCCTCGGACCCCACCACTGAACCCGGCTCTCAGATCAGAGATTCGAAGCTCAGCTGCAGACCCTGAGAACCGGCCTTCGAACCCTTCTTTATCCTGTATTTGCCCTTCGGCACCGGCGGAAGGCGGACGCCGCGTGCTTCCGGCGGCAGGCTGCGCCACGTGGGGCGCAGACCGTCGTCCTCGACCGGTCCTACCATCCTCTTCAGGTACGCCTGAGTCTCGGCGTCCGTCGAGTACAGCACCGTCGCGCGGCTGGCCCGGGTCATCAACACGTGATACGCGTTGCGCACGCATGCGTCGAACCGCTCGTTGTTCCTGGACCGGATGCTCTCGTCCGCCGAACCCGGCGTCCGCACCCGCCATACCCCGCGTTCCTTGTCGCGGGTCAATGCCGCGCGCCGGTACTCCCAGTGGTCGTCGCGCCAGACCATGTCATCACCGATGATCACGCCGCACCAGTCCCACTCCAGCCCCTGCGCGCTGTACACGCAGCCGATCTGGCCGACGCCCTCGCGTCGTACCCCCCAGAGCTTGGCGGGAGGCGCGTCGTTCGCACCGGGCTTGTCTCCCTTGACGTTCCACGGGCGATGCCAGTCCCCGACGCGCACGTCCGGCTCCAGCGTCCCGTCCTTCCGCAGCGGCGTCCACGGCCAGCAGAAACCCGCGACCATACGCGCGCTCGCTCCTGCCTCGCTCTCCTCCAGGATGATCCGCTCCAGCTCCTCCGGGCTGTCCGCCACCTCGACGTGCATGAGGCCGTCGGGTATCCAGCTGTCCGGCTCGCGGTCGGAGATGCCGAGGAGATCGTGGACCCAGTCGCGATAGCGGTCGCTGCCTCCGCAGCGGAACTGCTTGTGGAGCTCGTACATCCTGGGCGTGAGGTGACGGCTCTCCGCGGCTTCTCGGATCAGGTCAGCCGTCCCCACCTCGCCGGGACGTACGACTTGGCTCCCGTCCAGCAGGAAGACGGTCACGCGGGCGGCGTCCAGGAGATCATCCACCTGCGGTTGCTTCCCCCACTGTTCCTCCGGCAGGTAGCGGGACGTCGAGCGCGCGCGTAGGCGGTGCGCCTCGTCGCAGATGAGCAGATCCAACGGCGGCTGAGGTGGAGTGATGAAGCTGCTGAAGAAGGCGAACCTGTCCTGGAACTCTCCGTCGCCGTAGCCGACGTGCTTCTTCATCGCAGCGTCGAACGCACGGGAGCCGCTGGCGTACTTGACGCTTTGTCCTGCGGCCGAGAAATGCTGCAGCAGTTCCAGGCCGATCGCGCTCTTGCCGCTCCCCGCCCCTCCCTCCACGATGAAGACGGCGCGCTCTTCCTCCGCTGGAAGACGCTCAAGGGCCAGGCGGATGTCTCTGAACACGCGACGCTGCTCACCTCGCAGGGTGAACACGGTGTCTTCGCCCCGCGACGACATCATCGCGGTGAGCAGCGGTGTGGTCCGGATGGCCAGCCGCTGCAGGACCCGCTCCGCCGCAGAGGCACTTCCGTTCTCCGCGAAGCGTTCTCGCAACTCGTCGAGGAGACTTGCGCGTGTGTCGGCCGTGATGGTCAACGCGTGTGGTCCCGTGGAGGTGCGGGCGGAGAACAAGGGGGCCACATCGGAGTCGTGGGCGTTGTGCAGGTAGGAAAGGCCTGCGTACTCGATCTGCATGCCCTTGAGCGGGCCCTCGTCACCGGTGAAGAAGTCATAGGTGGCTTGGAGTTGGTCGCTGGGGTGGGGCTTGGGTTTCGCGTAGCCGGGCACCTCGACTCTTTCGGGTCTTTTGGCGCTGTGCGAGACCGAACTCCACCGTTTGAGTTCCACGAGTAGGACCGACTCCCGGTCCGTTTCCGGGTGCCGTCCCACCAACACAACATCCACCGGTGCGTCAGCGCCCTCGGGCTCGCATTCCACGAGCATCCGTACATCGCCACGGCCCGCACTCACCAGGTCGGTGGCGAGTTGTATGAGGCTTTCCTTCCAGGCAGCCTTCTCCCCGTCGCTGACTTCTCTCTTCTTGAAAGACAGCCAGCGCGCGGCCAGATGGGACAGCAGCAGCCGCCGCTGATCAAGTCTGAGAAGGTCCACCGCAGGTAACTGCAGCAGGAGCACGAGGACATCCCCCAAGGCACGAGAAACTCGTGCGGGTGGGGGCATGTCCTGAGGGAAGCCCGTCGGGCCGCATCCGACAGGTGATCACTCTAGGTCACATGGCTGAGCGGCGCTCGTACTCCGGCGTCCGGGTGGGGCGGCCAAGTGCTCCCTCAGATGCAGTTCAAGCAATCGTCACTGCGGCTCGATGGGCTTCCGCTCCGCCCCGGCGGAGTTCCCTCCTCTCGGAACGTGCGGGCAGGATGATTGCGTTTCGCACACGCGGCACTACACGAGCGCCGGCACCTCGGCCTGAGATGCTGGATGGATGAGCGACCGCAGCTTCTCTCGGGTCTCCGCGTCCGTCGAGTAGAGGATCGTCCCGACCATTCCCCGCGTCAGCAGCACCTTGTACGTGTTGCGGATGAGGCGGTCGACGTCGTCGTCCGGGGTGGCCTTCGTGAAAGACGGGTCCTTCGACGCCGAGCGGTCCACGACCCAGTGGTCCGTTCGCCAGACCAGGTCGGGGCCGATGATCACGCCCGACCAGTCGTACTCGAAACCCTGCGCCGTGTAGACGCAGCCGACCTGGCCGAAGCCGGCCGGGTCGGTGGCCCAGAGGGGAGCGGGTGGTGCGCCGAGGGCGGATCGGTCGCCGTAGAGATTCCAGGGGCGGGACCATCGGCCGATCACGACGTCTTCGGGGAGGGCCGTCATGTCGGGGGTGATCTTCGTGGTCCATTTCCAGCAGTAGCCGGCCGACATGCGGGCGCCGTAGCGCTCCTCCCGGCGTGCGACGAGGAAGTCCTCCAGCTCCTGGGGGCTGTCGGCGGTCAGCAGTTGTAGCTTGCCGTCGGGCTCCCACTGGCTGGGGGTGTCGCCGTCCAGGCCGAGCAGGTCGAGGACCCACTTCTCGTACGCGTCGCTGCCGCCGCACCGGAACTGGCCGTCAAGTTCCACGACCATGCAGTCGAGGTCCTGTGCGGCGGCGGCCCGTTCGATCTCCTGCCTGGTCCCCATTTCGCCGGGGCGCACCACCTGGTGCTGGTCGAGCAGGAAGACGGGGACCCGGGCCGCGTCGATCAGTTCCGCCACCTGGGGTCGTCCGGTACGCAGCGCCGCTTTGGTGTAGCGGTTCGCGGAGGTTTTCCGCAGCCGGTGGGCCTCGTCGCAGATCAGCACGTCGAGGTCGTTGGGCTCGGCGTCCATGAAGCTGTTGAAGTACTTGAACAGCTGCTGCACTTCACGTTTCTTGTGCCCCGCGACCCTGCGCATCGTCTTGGTGAACGACTGCGACCCGGTCGCGTGCAGCGCGGGCACTCCGCGGCGGTACAGCTCACCGAGGACCGACAGCGCGATCACGCTCTTGCCGGATCCGGGACCGCCGGTCACCACGATCACCTGCTTGTGGTTTCCCCGCTTGGCCTTGCGGACGGCGGACATCACCTTCTCGTACGCGACCCTCTGCTCGGCGATGAGCACGAACTGTTCGCGGTCGCGGATCTCGGCTGCCGCGACGGACATCAGCTGCTTTGACGGCCGTACCTTGGCGTCGAGCAGGACGTCGGCCACCTGTGCGCCGGGCTTCGCGGCGAGCCGAGAGCGCAGGAAGTCCAGGAAGGTGCCGCGCTGTTCCCCGGTGTACATCCGGCCGTACTGGTTCTCCTCGACCTCCCTCAGCCCTGCGATCTGGAACTCGGTCGCGTTGTGCAGGAATGCCACGCCGGCCAGGGAATGGGGCATCCGCTCCAACGCCCCGTTGAAGGACAGCAGATACTCGCAGTAGCCCCGCACCTGTTCGATCGGGTTGAGTACGGGCTGCGCGTAGGAGTCGATCCGGCACAGCAGTGGCTCGTCCTCCTCCGGGTAGGCCGAGCTCCACTGCTTTAGTTCCACGACGACGTACGACGGTTCGCCGGTGGTCGGATGTACACCGGCGAGTACGGCGTCGGCACGTTTGCTGGTGAGGGGCAGGCTGTATTCGACGAGGACCTCGACGTCGTCGAGATCGGCCTCGATGAGCGCGTTGACGAGCGCGGGCAGGCTGCGTTCCCAGGACCGTATCTCCGTCGGCGCGGGCCTCCGGCCGTGCTGGTGACGGAAGTTCTCGGTCAGATGCAGTGCCAGCGACCCTTCGAGGATACGGGTGGCCACGGACGCCGCGGACTCACGGAACAGCAAGAAAATGCCCCCAGGCAGCACGAAGAATACTCGTGCGGGTGGGGGCATGTCCTCGGGTGTCCGCTGCGGAGGCGGAGCCAGGAAGCCCGTCGGGCCGCTGAGATGGTGCTCACCATCCTAGGTGAGCGTGCCGGTCACGTGGAGGGGATGGAGGAGCGTTCGGTCAGGTGGAGCAGTGGAGCCGGACGGGCTGCATAGCGGGGCGCATGGTAGGGGACACACCCACCGGGCGGCCACATTCCGTCGGCAGACGTGCTCGCGGCGTGCGGGGCTGATAGACAACAGAGGGGAACGGCCTCTGCTTCGCCTTGCGCCGTCCGACAGACCGGCACCGAGCGATCAGAACCAGGACACCACATGCTGCTGGCCGAGCAGGCACTTGCCGGGCTCAGGCTGCGCGGACAGCAGCTGCGGGCCGCTGTCACCGTGTTCGCCGATGAGGCTCGCCGCCGTTCCGCAGTCGGGCTCGGAGCCGTCGACAGCCGGGCACTGCTCACTGCCCTCCACGACCTTCCCGTGGACCTCCCCTTATCCCTGTCCGCGCTCGATGCCCATGCCCTGCGGACGCTACGCACCGCACCGCCCGGCGTCGTGGACCAGGAGGACGGACAGGGCATCTTGGTACGGCGATTGGTGCCCGCCGCCCGCGTCGAGTTGGTTCTCGTTCATGGGCCGCAAGGCATTTCACCCCGCGACTGGGACTCCGCGGTCCGGGACGCATCGCAGTTCGCTCCGTTCTGCGCCCGTGGGGTCGTGGTATCGGACCCGGTGTCGGAGCGAGCGCTGCACAACCCTGACCCGTCTTGCGATCCCGACTTCGATCTTCTCCTCCTCAAGGCCCGCTTCTATGGAGTCGGCGTCGCCATCCAAGGGTCGGCGGGGCTGCGTTGGGTTCTGGAGCCCGCCCCCTACCGCCCCCTGCGGCACTCCGCCGCCCAGTGGCTTTTTCACGAGCAGGCGTGGCGTCAACTCGGGCCGGACTGGTCCTGACTGCGACGCTCCGCGGCCGCGGGCATTGCGGGTGGACTCGGGCGGCGCCAGGCCTGAAGAACCCTCGGGAACGGGACCTCCGTGTTCGTCTGAGATGCCAATAAGCGGTGGTGCTCCCAGGCGTCCGCGAGTTGCTGACGCCACCAACCGATGCGCTCGTCGCCCGGCAGGGTCGCGTCCAATTCGTCATGCAGCCCATAGAGTTCGCAAACAGTGTGCTGCAGTGCAGCGACGACGTCGGTTTCTCTGTCCGTGAAGCGGGTGAGAACAGCCCCCTTGCAGACCGTGCAGTCGCAGACCCAAGGATCGATGTGGGCGAACCAGTCCTGGAGGGTGGCCACGCGGTGGTAGCGGAGCAGGCGCCGGACCAGGACCACCGGATACGGCTTGTGGCCACCGCCCCCGTTGTCGTATCTCTCTGCACCTGACCGGTGCGGCAGCGCCGGTCAGCACCAGCCCGCCCCTGCGTGCCGGGATGAACGGGAGCAGGTCGATTGCCGACTGGTCGTTGGCCATGATCAGCAGACGGTCCCGCAACATTTCGTCGATATCTCCGATCCCAGCCCCCACGAAATCGTCCCCCCTCACGGTCGTCAGGCCCGGTCCCCCTGGTCCTCACTGTCAGAGCCGTGACCGATGGCCGCAAGACCACCTACCAGCGGCGGAGCCGTTCTCGGACAGTGGAGGATGTGGTTGGGAAGAGTCTGGGCGCACCGCAAGCACTCCCTTGGTCGCGTAGAGTGACATCTCTGGGCGGATCCGTGCCAAACGTGATTGATGCGTCACGGAACCCGTATCTGGCCGGGTATCAGGCATGTCAAAACTGGCAGAAATGGGTGGCGCGCAAGCAGCATGCCCCGGCTGCCGTCGAGTTACGACTCGGAGATCATTTACGGGACAGTCCTTGGGGGAGCGTTGGTCCGACTCGGTAGCATCGGGATATGCCCACGGGACCTTTGCACGACCGCGCCGTCAACAGCATCGTCAACGGTGAACTCACCCAGGAGATCTTCCCCTGCCGGTGCATGATCGGCGAGGATCACATCGAGGGTCCGAACTCCGTTGGCTACGAAGCGGAGCCTGAGGGCTACTCGTTCGCTGGAGCCGAGGAAATTTGGCTCTCCAGCGGCATGGATGAGGACTACGACTTCCGCTAACGACCTTGGGGGCGGTGGCGGTCGGTCCGTGACGTGAGAAGGGCCGCACGGGTTGGGCGAGTTGTGATGCTTGTCTGGGCCCGTGCGGCCCGTTCCCATCCTGTCCAGTCCGGTATCCCCCGTCCACATGTCGGCGGGTGGCTCGAAGAACTCCCACCCAAGTGGCAGGCCTCACGGGAGTCGGCGCTGCGCGAGCGACGTGGCGGGGACCGGCGCCGCGCTGCAGGGGCCGGCCCCTCTCGCAAGCTGGTGTTCATGGACCGGCTGCTGGTCACGCTGGTGCACCTGAGGCTGCCGCTGCCGCTCGCGGCGCTCGCCGAGTTGTACGGAGTGGACCGCTCCACCGGCTCAGGCGCATTCCGCGAGGTCCGGCCGCTGCTGGCGAGCCGCGGCTTCGCTGTTCCCGAACGGCCCGGCGTTCGGCTACGCACGCTGGAGGACGTGTCGGCCTACGCCGAGGCGGAAGGGGGCAGCCTGCGGATCGATGGCACCGAGGTGCAGGTCCGCCGCCCGCGCGTAGGCCGCCCGGGCCGCAAGTCGTTCGTGTCCGGCAAGAAGAAGCAGAACACCATCAAGAACACGACCTTCAGCGACGATCAGGGCCGCACCCTGTTCAGCGGGGTGATCCAGCCCGGCCGGATGCACTATCAGGCCGCCGTGCGCACCGAGGGCTTCGCCGAGCAATTCCGCAGGCACCCCAAGGTCAAGGCCGAGGTCGACGAAGACTACCGACGTTTGGCGGACGAGTTCTCCGCCCAGGTCAGTCCCACCGAAGAAGCCGAAGGACGAGGCCCCGCTCGGCGAGCACCACGCCTGGCGTGAGCAGCGCCGCCGCCAGTCCTCCGAGCGGATCTGCGTGGAGCAGACCAACGCCGAGTACAGGTAGGAGCGGTCCCTGCAGCGATTCACCGGACGGCGCGAGACCTACACCGAGACCACCTCGTCATCGCCGGACTCGTCTCCGACCGCTCCGCCCGCAGGGCGACCCACCGCATGCCCAGCACAGAACTCGTGTTCGCCCGACAGGCCGCCTGCTGATCACCCACCAGCCGATCCGCCACGCCAGCACGTCCCGAACTCAATCGCTCCCAAGGTCAGTAGAGAACGGCAGCCGAATGCCCGCGAGCCGGTTCCTTCTGAGGAACGTCATCGACACCAAGGGATGGAAGCGATTGTGGTTTCCGAGCTGCAGCCCGGGTTGAGGTGCTGCCAGGCTCAGCGCTGATGTCCCGGCCCGCCTTGCAACTCACTTGGCGGCTCGGGCAACGTGCATTCATAGTGCGGAAGCCTTGTCTTGGGCAGGGCCTCCGATCCGCGACGGAGGCCATACCCGATCGGTGAGCACGCGGCCCAGTGTCAGGTCAGCGTCAGCTCAAGGACCGTCACCGACAGCGGTGGCAGCGTGCTCGTGAACGTCGCCGCCGCACCGGTCACCGTCCTGGAACTGGGCACGAGTGTGTCGGGGGCGGTCAGGGTGTTCGTCGCCGTCGGTGACGGTCCCGTCAGGACCGTGGCCCTGGCGCTCCTCTTGACCCCATTCGCCAAGCCCTGGAGTTCCACCGGCACCTCCACCTTCTCCGTCCCGTAGTTCACCACCGCGAGGTACAGGTGATTCCCTGACCGGGTGGCGACCGTGGCCAGGCCGGGCAACGCGCGTGCCGTCGCCGGAAGGACCGTGTCGCCCAGCCTGCTCGTCAGCATCTGTTGCGCCCAGTAGCTCGGGGAGACGTAGCTCGTGAGGTTGTCGTAGGCGATCAGGTTCGTTGCCCAGACGTTGTTCTTCACGTGGGAGAACAAGGGCGCGTAGCACTCCATCAGGACCTGGTCGGAGTTGCGGATCAGGCCCGCCAGCCACGCCGCGTCGCCCAGGGCCGCGTTGAGGTCGGGCGTCGGGCGGCCCTCCTGCGCCGCCCACTCGCCCACGAAGACCTTCGTCGAGGCGCGGTCCCTGTTGTCGTACTTGTGGGTGGCGGCCTGGGCTGCCGACGGGGCCAGGTAGTAGTGCTCGTCGATCAGGTCCGGGGTGCGGCTCGTCACCGTCGTCGTGGCTATCAGCTTCAGGTGCGGGTACTTCGCCTTGATCGCGTCGTGGAACGCCGTGAAGCGGGCGTCGTACGAGCCCGACCCGTCGAACCAGTCCTCGTTGCCTATCTCGACGTACTCCAGCGGGAACGGCTTCGGGTGGCCGTCGGCCGCACGCCGAGCACCCCATGTGCTCGTGACCGGGCCCGTGACGTACTCGATCTCGTCCAGGGCGTCCTGGATGAAGGGTTCGAGTGCGGTGCCCGTTACGTGTTCGCCCTTCAGGGTGTAGCCGGCGAAGACGGCCAGGACCGGCTGGGCCTTCATGTCCTCGACCCATTGCAGGTATTCCAGAACACCCAGTCCGTCCGTGGACCAGTAGCCCCACGCGTCGTCCATGTGGCCGGGGCGCTCCCAGACCGGGCCGATCGTGTTCTTCCAGTTGAAGCGCGTCGCGATCGTGTTGCCCTCCAGGAAGTTGCCGCCGGGGAAGCGCAGGAACTTCGGCTTCAGGGCGACCAACTTCTCCATCAGGTCGATGCGCAGGCCGTTGGGGCGGTTGTTGTAGGTCGGCGGGAAGAGGGAGACGTGCTGGAGCCACAGGGTCTCGCCCGCGGCGGTCGGGTCGGCCGTGGTGACGGTCAGCCTTGCGTCGCCCGTTACCGGGGCGCCCGCACCTGTGCTCAGGGTCAGTTCGAAGGGGCGGTCGGGGAAGGTCGTACCGATGTGCGCGATCCTCGCGGAGGCGTACACCGTCCCGCCGTCCGCCGACTCGATGGACACCGTGAGGGGACCGATCCCGCGCGATGCCTTGGCGAACAGGCGGGCCGTGTAGGTCGTTCGGGGGCGTACGGGTATGCCCCAGAAGCCGTCGTTGGACACGCCGGCCCGGTTCCCGGCGCCCGTACCGCTCGGCAGTACCACCTTGAGGGAGCGGTTCAGCGCCTCGTTCAACGGCGTGGCGGTGTCCAGCGTCAGCGTCGTGCCTCCCACCGCCGACCAGTGGACCGGTGACGTGTCGCTGGCCATCATCGAACGGTTCTGCACCAGTTCGGCGTAGATGCCGCCCTCGCCGGAGTGGTTGATGTCCTCGAACATCAGGCCCGGGAGGATGGGGGAGACCGCGTGAGCCGGATTCGCCACGTCCACGCTCAGCAGCGGTGTCGTGGACTCCACCGGGACCCCGGCCAGCGTCGCCACCTGGTCGGAGGTGAGAGCGGTCGGGAACAGCTGTACGTCGTCGATCAGGCCGTGCCACTGGTCGACCTGTCCGCCGCCGTACAGCGCGCGGCCGATCGCGGTCGACCCTGTGCCGGCCCAACCGGCGGTGTAGGCCGTCTCCCCTTCCAGTACGCCGTTGACGTACAGGCGGGTGACGCCGGCCGCGGGGTCGCTGACGCCGACCAGGTGGGTCCAGGTGCCGGCGGTCGGGGCGGAGGCAGCGGCCGCGACGGCGGCTCCCTGGGTGGCGTCGGACGCGAGACGGGCGAAGGCGAAGGTGCCCGTGTCGTCGCGCAGACCCAGGTAGAAGGCGCTGACCACCTTGCCGTCGATGCTGACCGCGGTCTGGTAGCCGCCCAGTTGAGCCAGGTTGACCCAGGCGGCCACCGAGAACGCCTTCGAGGTGTCGACGACCGGTTCGGACGCGGTGGCGTTGCCGCCCGCCGTGAGGCTCAGGCTGTGGGCGCCGACCTTGCCGGTGTCCCAGCCGGCCGCGCCCTGGAGGGTGGCGGTGTGGGCGTTGCCGGACGCGTCGGCGGCGGTGGTGCCGGAGCCTTCGTCGAAACTCCAGTGCGCGGCCGCGGCGGGGAGGGCGACGGGAGCGGCCACGGCTGCGGGAGCGGCGACGGCGGGAACGGACCCGGCGAAGGTCCCGGCCAGGGACGTGACGCCGAGGGCGGTCAGGACGGTCCTGCGGGACGGTCCGGCTTCTGATGGCATGCGCAGTTCCTTCGTGTCAGATGAACCCAGATGAACCAGATGAACCAGATGAACGAGATGAACCGATGAAGCGCGGGCCCGTCGGCGGGGAGGGGGCCGACGGGCCCGCGGTGACCCCGACCGTCAGGTCACGGCGCGATGTTCCACTGCTGGCACGCGTTGTCCAGCTGCTGCCACTGCCGGACCGCCGTGCCGTTGGCCGTTCCGCAGTTCGCCACGTCCAGCGTCATGCCGGTGTTGACGTTGGTGATCGTGTAGTGACTGCCGAACTTGGTGACGTCCCACTGCTGGCAGGTGTTGCCGAGCGAGGCCCACAGCTGGACGGCCGTGCCGTTGCTCTGCCCGCAGTTCTTGTCGTCCAGGACCGTGCCGCTGTTGACGTTGCTGATGGTGTAGTGGCCGTTGCCCGCGCTGGCGAACTTCCACTGCTGGCAGGTGTTGCCGAGCGAGGCCCAGATGTCGATCGACGTGCCGTTGGCGGTACCGCAGTTGACCGCGTCCAGGACCTTGCCGGAGTTGGCGTTGGTCAGGCGGTAGGCGGTGCCGGTGACGGGGAAGCTCGCGGTCGGGGTGGTGTAGCCGACGGAGGTGATGTTGGCCTGTACGGCGTTGTCGGCGGCGTCGGTCGGGTAGCCCGAGGTCATGACGCCCTCGAAGAACGAGCCGTCCGAGCCGTTGCTGTTGTCGCCGCCGGTGCCGAGGACGATGGCGCCCTCCAGGTGCATCGGGGTGTATCCGCCGAGGTTGGGCAAGGCCCCGTTGTACCAGGTGGTCAGTGAGCCCGACTGTGCATTGCCGCCCTTGATCGCGTAGGTCGTGGTGCCGTTGTTCTTCTCCAACGCGGTGACGAACTCACTGGAGTTGCCCTTGTTGTTCGAATTCGAGCCGTTCCCTCCGAAGAAGAGCCCGTTCTCCAGGTCCGCCTCGACCCAGGGGCCCGATCCGGCGCCGGAACACGAGAACCAGCACTCCGTACCGAAGTTGATCGCGTCCATGTGACCGTTGCCGGTGTCGTTGCCGGACGTCTCGGCGTTGCCGTAGTCGAAGCAGCACCGGTTGTTCACATGGTGGCCGCTGGTCACCATGTAGGCGCCCTCGGGGGAGCTGCCGGTGGCGATGCCCGTGGTGCTGTTGTCGCGGTAGCCGACGCCGGCGGACACGAAGACGCCGTACGCCGCGTGGCCGCCGACCGTGACCGGAAGGGCGTCGGCGATCGCGCCGACGTCCTGGCCGCCGTTGCCGCCGGGCCCTTCGATGGCCAGGTCGTTGTGGTTCGCGCTCTGGTCGTAGATCTTGGTGATGGTGCAGGTCGTCCCGGAGCAGAAGGAGTCCTGGGCCGCCGCGTTGGCGTAGCCGCCGGCGCTGAGGACGCCGATGTTGGTGGTCGCGCCGTCCGAAGCGCGCTTGACCTGGTAGAGGGAGCCGCCGTAGGAGGCGTAGAGCGCCCGCGTGGTGCTGTGTGCCGCGGCGCACGGTGTCCCCGCGGAGGCGTAGATGTCGCAGGGCAGGGACGAAGCGGCGGCAGCCGTGCCCGCGGTGCCGACGACCCCGGCCAGGATGCCTCCGACGAGCGTGAGGATCGCGCTCAGTGTCAGCAGGAGCCCTCTCAGGCGCGGGCCTCGCACGCGACTTCTCACTCGGCCTGTCACTCGACTCACTCGACCTGTCACGGTGAACCTCTTCCGTCGTTGGTTCTTCTCTCGTCCGGCGCCGTGTGCTCCGGACAGAAATGTGGGCGCTAACATTTCGGGCCCTCGTCGGCGCACGTGCGAGCCGTACGGGAGGGCGAGGGGAGGGGGAGGGGGAGGACCGGACTGGGCGATCCGTAGATCGAGCAGCGTCGTCGAGAGTGTCACTGCTGGTCAGGGCGGCGGATCGGTCCGGGGTGGGGGACTTGTGGGGGGTGCCGTTCTCGCGTGGTCGGCGAGCTGGACGGCTGCTCTTGTGGCACCGTCTTTTTACGGCCGGATGAATACCGGGTCAACACGGTCGAACAGTCAAGACTGCGGAAACAAAAGCTGTGCCGTCTGTTTACCCGGGTGCGCGGCGATGCGGGAAGGGACGTCCGGCTGGACAGTACTGCCAGCTCAAAGGGCTCTTTGCCTGCGCGTCGAAGTCCGGAAAACCCGAGTTCGAGGGGCCCGAGCTGCCTTGCTCCGGAGGAATGTGTGCGCTAACAATTCGTCACGGCGTGCCGCTCCCACCGGAGAAGCAGCTCATCGACAACGACACGACGGTGTGTGAGGAGGCGGGACATGGACGGCGATCGCGCACCGGTGATGGCGGACGTGGCCCGGATCGCGGGAGTCTCGCACCAGACCGTCTCCCGGGTCCTCAACGACCATCCCAACGTCCGGCCCCGCACCCGGGAACGCGTGCTCGCCGCCGTCCGTGAACTCGGCTACCGGCCCAACGCGGCCGCCCGCACCCTGGCGACCCGCCGCACCCGCACCCTGGGTGTGATCAGCTTCAACACCACGCTCTACGGCCCCGCCTGCATGCTCTACGGCATCGAGCAGGCGGCCAGAGAGAACGAGTACGTCGTCACCGTGGCGGCGGTCGGCTCACTCGACCGGTATTCGGTGCTGGACGCCGTGGACCGGCTGCGCGACCAGAACGTGGCGGGGATCGTCGTCATCGCGCCGCAGACCGCCGCGGTGGGGGCACTGGCCAACGTGCCGGCGGACGTGCCCCTGGTCGCGGTCGGCTGCGGCACCCACACCGCGCTGGTCTCGGTCGCCGTGGACAACGAGGCGGGCGCCGAACTGGCCACCTCCTACCTGCTCGACCTCGGCCATCGCACGGTGCACCACCTGGTCGGGCCGCGTTCCTGGCTCGACGCGCAGGAACGCGAGGCCGGCTGGCGCGCCGCCCTGGAGAAGCGGGGGGCTCCCGTGCCCGAGCCGTTGGCCGGCGCCGACTGGACGGCTCGTACCGGATACGAGCACGGCCGTCGGCTCGCCGCTGACCCCGAGGTCACCGCGGTGTTCTGCGCCAACGACCACCTGGCCCTCGGCCTGCTGCGGGCCCTGCAACAAGCAGGACGCCGGGTGCCGGAGGACATCAGCGTCGTGGGTTTCGACGACATGCCGGAGACCGAGTACTTCGGCCCGTCACTGACCACCGTCCGCCAGGACTTCGACGAACTCGGCCGCCGTGCCCTGCGCGCGCTGATCGAGCTCGTCGGCGATCCGGATGCCGGGATCCCGGCATCCGGCGACAGACCCCACATCGTCATACCGCCCAGCCTTGTGGTGCGGACCTCGGCGACCCGCACGCGACCCCGAACGGAAAGTCCGACATGACCGACTCCCGCTAGCACCACGTCCCCAACGCCCTTGCCGACAAGACCTGTGGTGAGCCGCGTGCCGTACGGAGCACCGCCGCGCCGACCGTGAGCGATCGGCCGTGACGTCCACGAGGTACGACAGCTCCACCCCGGCCCACCGCCCCGAGCGGCCGGTCCCTCCTCCGCGCTGAGTCACCCTCAGGCATCCTGGCGCCCTCGCCGCGCTCACCCCGTGAGCCCCCCGCCCGGCGACGCCGACGCCCTACGCCACGTACCGCTTCCCAGTGGCCCCCACACCTGCCCCCGCCTCCCCGGCACCGGCATGCCCGTGAACAGGTGTGCGTTCCCAGCGTTCCCGCCCATCCCGAGATCCCACCCATCCCGAGACCCCACCCATCCCGAGACACCGACCAGACACGCCAAGAAGGGCGCTGATCACCCATGCTCCGCACCAGAAGGTCCCGCACCCTGGCCACCGCGACCGCGGTGCTCCTCTCGCTCGCCGCCGCAGGCTGCTCCAAGAGCGCGGGCGGCTCCGACGCGTCCGGCTCGGCCGGTACCAAGGCCGCCGCCCCGGTCGCGCTGGCCGGCTCGGTCACCTTCAACCAGACGAACCTCGCCAAGCTCGACGCGGCGCTGAAGTCCGCGCTGGCCGGCAAGGACCTGTCCAAGGTCGACATCGCGATGGTCGTGAACGTGGCCGCCGACTACTGGAAGGCCGGTCAGGTCGGCTTCCTCAAGGGCTGCTCCGACCTCGGCATCGCGAAGAGCAAGTGCACCTACTTCGCTCCGCCCGGCGGCAAGCTGACCGAGCAGAACTCGGAGCTGGAGACGCTGCGTTCGCAGGGGGTCACCGGCTACTCGATCTCGGCGATCGACCCGACCTCGGCCGCCGGGACCATCCACACCGACGTCCAGAAGGGCATCGGCGTCCTCGCGATCGACTCGCCGCTGCCGGGCACGGACGCCGCCTCGCTCTACCTGGGCACCCCGAACTACACGGCCGGCTTCCAGGCGGGCACCGCGATGAAGCAGGTGCTCGGCGGCAAGGGCAAGGTGGCGATCCTGGTCGGCTCCCTCACCGCCTCCAACGCCACGCAGCGCATCGCCGGCTTCGAGGCCGCGCTCAAGGGCACCAAGATCACGGTCGCCCAGAAGGTCAACGACAACCTCCAGGCCAGTACGGCGACTTCGGACGCGGAGACCATCCTCGCGAACAACCCGGACGTCAACGGCCTGTACGGCGTCTACTCCTACGACGGTCCCGCGCTGGCCCAGGCGGTGACCTCGGCGGGCAAGACGGCCTCGGTGCACATCGTCTCCGACGACTCCGACGCCCAGACGCTGAAGTTCATCAAGTCCGGCGTGATCTCCGGGACCGTCGTGCAGATGCCGTACCAGCAGGGCTACACCGGGGCGTACATCCTGGCCGCGGAGAAGGTGCTGGGCAAGGACAAGACGATGGCGCTCGTCAAGCCGTACCTGGAGAAGGACGGTTCGACCCTGAGTTCCGGCGTGGGCCTGGTCACCAAGTCCGACCTGAGCGCGTACCAGTCCCTCGAGTCGCAGCTCGGGATCGGCTGAGCATGACGGCCACGAAGAACGCCCCGGACCGCGCGGTCACCGCGCGGCTGCGGGGGGTGCACAAGTCCTACGGACCGGTGCGCGTCCTCGACCTGCCCGAACTCGACCTCTACGCCGGCCAGGTGATCGGTGTGGTCGGCGAGAACGGCGCCGGGAAGTCCACGCTGATGGGCACGCTGGCCGGATCGGTGCACCGGGACGGCGGCGAGATCCTGGTCGACGGGGAGCCTCTCGCCGCCGGGTCCACCGAGGCCGCGGGGCAGCTCGGCATCGCCATGGTCTCCCAGGAGTTCCCGCTGGTCGGACAGCTCTCGGTGGCCGAGAACCTGCTCCTCGGCCGCCGCCCGCGCCAGTCCAGGCGACGGTTCCTGGTGGACCGTACGGCACAGCGGGCCGAGGCGAAGTCGATGCTCGCGGAGATCGGTCTGTCCGCCGAGACGATCCCGGTGAACCGGGAGGTCCGCACCCTTCCGGTGCCGACCCGCCAGATGATCGAGATCGCCAAGGCCTGGGGCCGCGAACCCAAGCTGCTGATCCTGGACGAGCCGACCTCCTCACTGGGGCCGGTCGAGGCCCAGATGGTGCTGGGCCTGGCCCGCCAACTCGCCGACCGCGGCGGCACCGTGCTGTTCATCGGACACCGCCTCGACGAGGTGCGGGAGATCAGCGACCGTGTCCTGGTCCTGCGCAACGGCAGGCTGGTCGCCGACCTCGAACCCGCCGAGGCCAGTGAGGAACGGCTGATCCGGGAGATGGTCGGCGGCGAGGTCGCACAGGGCGAACCGAAGGCACCGCCCGCGACGAGCCCCGTCCTGCTCCAGGCCGAGGGCCTGACCGCGGACGGCCTCGGACCGGTCGACCTGGACGTGCGCGAGGGCGAGATCCTGGGCGTGGCCGGGCTGATGGGCTCGGGCCGCAGCCGCCTGGTCCACACGATCGCCGGGGCACAGCCCTCGACCGGCGGCCGGATGCTGCTGGGCGGCACGCCCTACCGGCCGCGGGGCGCCGGTGACGGCGTGGCGGCCGGGATCGCGCTGATCCCCGAGGACCGCAAGGAGCAGTCGCTCGTCCTGTTCGCGTCGATCCGGGCGAACGTCGTCGTCTCGGTGCTCAAGCGGATCAGCACCCGGGGCCTGCTCGCACCGGGCCGGGAACGTGCCGAGGCACGGAAGATCACCGAGAACGTCAACGTGCGAATGCAGTCGGTGGAGCAGCCGATCGGCTCGCTGTCCGGCGGCAACCAGCAACGCGCCATCTTCGGCCGGGCGTTCGCCGCCGAACCGCGCCTGCTGCTGCTCGACGAACCGACCCGCGGCGTGGACGTGGGTGCCAAGGCGGAGATCTACAAGCTGATCGACCAGGCGGCGGAGCAGGGCATGGGGATCGTGGTCGCCTCCTCCGAACTGGAGGAGCTGCTGTGGATCTGCCACCGCATCGCGGTGATGAACCACGGGCGGGTGGTCACGGTCATCGACCGGGCCGACGCCACCAAGGAGCGGATCATGACGGCCGCGGCCGGCACCTCCTCCCTCGACGAGCACCGACCGACAGATTCCCTCGACGAACACCAAGTGACGAACGGAGCCACAGCATGAGCGCGCAGAGCACGCTCGCCCCGAACGAGGTCGCGCCGCGCTCCCGTTCGGCCGCATCGACCCTCGCCCGCAGACTCGCCGCCTCCCCGGAGGCCGGCGTGATCATCGCCTGCGTGGTGGTGTTCGCGGCGATCGCCGCCAACGCGGAGACGTACACGGCGGTGGGCAACCTCCAGGTGATGGGCCGCGACCTCTCGCAGGTCGGCATCCTCGCGATCGGTGAGGCGCTGGTCATCCTGACCGGTGGCATCGACCTGTCGGTGGGCGCGCTGGCCGGTCTGGCCGGCATCCTGGCCGGCTGGATGAACGTCAACGAGGGCCTGCCCGCCCCCCTCGCGATCCTGCTCACGCTGGTGATCACCGCCTGCGTCGGTCTCTGGCACGGCGTCATGGTCACCCGCCTCAACGTGCCGCCCTTCGTGATCACCCTGGTCACCTACACCGTCGCGCAGGGCACGGCGCTCGCGATCACCAGCGGCTCGCCCATCAACAACCTCGACCCGATGTTCAGCAACCTGAGCCAGTACTACCTCGGAGAAGTACCGGTCCCCGCCCTGTTCTTCGTCGGTGCGGCGGCCGTCGCCTGGTTCGTGCTGGAGCGCACCTACGTGGGCCGTCAGATCTACGCGGTCGGCGGCAACAAGGAGGCCGCCCGGCTGGCCGGTATCCCGACCGCCCGACGGATCACCTCCACCTACGTCGCCAGCGCGGCCCTCGCCGGTCTGGTCGGCATTCTGGTGATCGGCCGTATGAACGTGGCCGACCCCTCGGTCGGCGCCGGCTGGGAACTGACCGCCATCGCCGCCGCGGTGGTCGGCGGGATGTCCCTCTCGGGCGGTGAGGGCCGTATCGCGGGGATCGCGGCGGGCGCGATCCTGCTGGAGTTCATCACCAACGGCCTGCTCGCCCTCAAGGTCAGCCCTTACGACCAGCAGGTCGTCCAGGGAGCGGTCCTCGGCGTCGCCATCCTGCTCGACCGGGCGCGCGCTCGTTACTTCGGCAGGAGTCGGAGTTAGGACGTCGGGTGGCGTCGCCGACCCTTCGCCCGCATTTCTTCGAACGTAGATCGATATGTCGAACACCTCAGTGTGGAGGAGGCCGCCGGTGAACGCCGGACAAGAGACAGCCGTGAACCCGGAACCGTGCGTCGTGGGAGTCGACTTCGGGACGCTGTCCGGACGGGCCGTGGTGGTCCGCGTGCGCGACGGCGCGGAGCTGGGGACGGCCGAGCACGAGTACCGGCACGCGGTCCTGGACCGGGAACTGCCGGACGGTAGGGGACTGCCCCCGGACTGGGCCCTCCAGGTCCCGTCGGACTACGTCGACGTGCTCCGCCACGCGGTGCCGGCGGCGCTGGCGGCAGCCGGTGTGCGCCCAGAGCACGTGATCGGCATCGGCACGGACTTCACCGCCTGCACGGTGCTGCCCGTACTGGCCGACGGCACGCCCCTGTGCGAACTGCCCGAGTACGCCTCCCGCCCGCACGCCTACGTCAAGCTCTGGCGCCACCACGCGGCCCAGGCCCAGGCCGACCGGATCACCGCACTGGCCGCCGAACGGAAGGAGACGTGGCTGCCGCGGTACGGCGGGAAGATCTCCTCCGAGTGGGAGTTCGCCAAGGCCCTCCAGGTGCTGGAGGAGGACCCCGAGATCTACCACCGCACCGAGCGCTGGGTGGAGGCGGCCGACTGGATCGTGTGGCGGCTGTGCGGCACGTACGTCCGCAACGCCTGCACCGCCGGCTACAAGGGTCAGCTCCAGGGACGGCGCCTACCCCTCCCGTGCCTACCTGGAGGCGCTCAACCCCGGCTTCGCCGACTTCGTGACGCAGAAGCTGGAGCAGCCGATCGGCCAACTCGGCGGCCTGGCCGGTGGGTTGACGGCCGAGGCGGCGGCCTGGACCGGACTGTCCGAGGGCATCGCGGTCTGTGTGGGCAACGTCGACGCCCATGTGACGGCACCCGCGGCGGGCGCGGTGGAGCCGGGGCAGATGGTCGCCATCATGGGCACCTCGACCTGCCATGTGATGAGCTCGGACCGCCACGAGACGGTGCCCGGCATGTGCGGCGTGGTCGACGGCGGCATCCTGCCGGGGCTGTGGGGCTACGAGGCCGGGCAGAGCGGTGTCGGGGACATCTTCGGCTGGTTCGTCCGCACCGGATTCCCCGCCGCGTACGCCGAACAGGCCGCCGCTCTCGGCCGCGACGCGCACGAACACCTGACGGCTCTCGCGGCCGGGCAACGGGTGGGCGAGCACGGGCTGATCGCGTTGGACTGGCACAGCGGCAACCGTTCCGTGCTGGTCGACCACGACCTCAGCGGCGTGATGGTCGGCCTGACACTGTCGACCCGGCCCGAGGACGTCTACCGCGCGCTGCTGGAGGCCACCGCCTTCGGCACCCGCACCATCATCGAGGCGTTCGAGACGTCCGGGGTGCCGGTCGGCGAGCTGATCATCGCGGGCGGCCTGACGAAGAACGCCCTCTTGATGCAGATCTACGCCGACGTCACCCGCCGCCCTCTCGGCGTCATCGGCTCCGCCCAGGGCCCGGCCCTCGGCGCGGCGATGCACGCCGCGGTGGCGGCCGGGGCGTACCCCGACATCCAGGCCGCCGCCCGGTCCATGGGCAAGGCCGACCGCGGCGTCTACCAGCCGGACCCGGAACGCGCCGCGGCCTACGACCGCCTCTACGCCGAATACCAGCTCCTCCACGACTACTTCGGCCGCGGTGCCAATGAGGTCATGCACCGGCTACGGCGTCTGCGCGCCGACGTCTCCGCGTCTTCCTGATCTCCCTGACCTTCCTGAAAGGCAGCCCCTCATGGACACCGACGTCACCCCCTACCCCGATCACGAGATCTGGTTTCTCACCGGCAGCCAGGGCCTGTACGGCGACGACGTGTTGCGCCAGGTGGCCGACCAGTCGCGGAGTATCTCCGAGACCCTGGGCCAGCCCGGCAAGGTCCCGGTGCGGATCGTGTGGAAGCCGGTCCTGACCGACGCCGACTCGATCCGCCGGATGTGCCTGGAGGCCTCCGCCTCCGACACCTGCGTGGGCGTGATCGCCTGGATGCACACCTTCTCCCCGGCGAAGATGTGGATCGCCGGACTCGCCGCCCTGGATGTGCCCCTGCTGCATCTGCACACCCAGTACAACCTGTCGCTGCCGTGGCCGAGCATCGACATGGACTTCATGAACCTGAACCAGGCCGCCCACGGCGACCGCGAGTTCGGGCACATCGAGTCCCGGGTCGGCGTCGACCGCAAGATCGTCGCCGGGCACGCGACCGACCCCAGGGTCGTACGACGTGTCGCGGCCTGGGCGCGAGCTGCCGTCGGCCGCCACAGCGCACGCACCCTGCGCCTGGCGCGCTTCGGCGACAACATGCGCGACGTCGCGGTCACCGAGGGCGACAAGGTCGAGGCGCAGCTGCGGTTCGGCTTCTCGGTGAACACCTACGGTGTCAACGACCTGGTCGCCGTGGTCGACGCCGTCGAGGACAAGGCGGCCGCCGAACTCGCCGCCGAATACGTCGAGTCGTACGACGTCGTGCCCGCCCTGCGCCCCGGCGGCATCCGCCACGACTCCCTCCTGTACGCCGCCCGCCAGGAACTGGGCCTGCGCACCTTCCTCACCGAGGGCGGCTTCACCGCCTTCACCACCAACTTCGAGGACCTCGGCGGGCTGCGCCAGCTGCCCGGCCTGGCCGTCCAGCGCCTGATGGCCGACGGCTACGGCTTCGGCGGCGAAGGCGACTGGAAGACCTCCGCGCTGCTGCGCACGATGAAGGTCATGGGCCAGGGACAGTCCGGCGGCACCACCTTCATGGAGGACTACACCTACCACCTCGGCCCGGGCACCCCGCGCGTTCTCGGCGCGCACATGCTGGAGGTCTGCCCCTCGGTGGCCGCCGCCCGCCCCCGCTGCGAGATCCACCCGCTGTCCATCGGCGGCCGCGAGGACCCGGTCCGCCTGGTCTTCGACGCGGCCGAGGGCCCCGCCGTCGTCGTCGGCCTGTGCGACCTGGGCGACCGCTTCCGCCTGACCGCCAACGCCGTCGACGTCGTCGGCCCCAGCGAGCCCCTGCCCCACCTCCCCGTCGCCCGGGCCGTGTGGAAGCCGCAGCCCTCACTCGCGGAGTCGGCCGAGAGCTGGCTGCTGGCCGGGGCCCCGCACCACACCGTGCTCAGCTCGGCCGTCGACGTCGAGACGCTGACCGACTACGCCGCCATGACCGGCGTCGAACTGCTCACCATCGACGCGCACACCACCACCGACCAGTTCGCCAAGGAAATCCGCTGGAACGCCGCCTACCACCGCCTCGCCCAGGCCCTGTGACCATGACAGACGGCCGCGTCGAAGGAGACGAGCGATGACCGTACAAGTCCGTGACGGCCTGCGAGAGGAGGTCCTGAGGGCGAACCTCGCCATCCCTCAGGTAGGCCTGGCGACGCTGACCTGGGGCAACGTGAGCGGAGTCGACCGCGAGGCGGGAGTCTTCGTCATCAAGCCGTCGGGCGTGCCCTACGAGGATCTCGCTCTCGAGCACCTGGTGACGGTGAGGCTGTCCGACGGCGCGGTCGTAGAGGGCGACCTGCGCCCCTCCACCGACACCGAGACCCACCGCTGCCTCTACCGCGCCTTCCCCTCCATCGGCGGTGTCACCCACACCCACTCCACCCACGCCGTCGCCTTCGCCCAGGCCCGCCGCGACATCCCCGTCCTCGGCACCACCCACGCCGACACCTTCAACGGCCCCATCCCCGTCACTCGTGACCTCACCCCCGAGGAGTGCGCGAAGGACTACGAGTACAACACCGGCGTCGTCATCGTGGATCTACTGGGGGAGGAGGACCGGAAAGCGGTAGAGGTCCCGGCGGCCCTCGTCGCCGGCCACGGCCCCTTCACCTGGGGCGCCACCGCCCGCAAGTCACTGGAACACGCGATCATCTGCGAGGCCGTCGCCGACATCGCCCTCCACACCCTGTCCCTGTCCCCGACCGCCCCGCCACCGCGTCATCTACTGGAGCGCCATTACACCCGCAAGCACGGGCCCGACGCGTACTACGGCAACCCGGAGGTGACCACGACCTCCGGCTGACGACCTCCGGCTGACCGGAGTGATCGGGCTGATCGGTCTGATCGGTCTGATCGGGCTGGAGACTCACTCGACCCCGTCGCCGGCCCCCGTCCCTCCGCCCAACCGATCGGCCAGACAGGCCAGGTACAACGCCATCGTGGTCCGGTGCTCGCGCAGCGGACGGCCGGTCGCCTGCTCGATCTTGTTCATCCGGTAGACGACGGTGTTGCGGTGGATGTGCAGGGCCTCGGAGGCGCGGACGAGGTTGAATCCGCTCTCGCACCACGCCGTGATGGTGTCGCGCAGGACCGGCCAGTCCGGCTGGCCGCGCAGGCTCGCGGTGGTGCGTTCGATCAGGCGGTTGCGGGCCGGCTGGGACACCGCCGTGAGGGCCTGGTGGACGCGCAGGTCGGTGATCAGGTGGACGGGGGAGTCGCTCGCCACCCGCGCCCCGAGGCGGAGCGCGTCGCAGGCGTCCTGGTAGGAGTCGTGGAGACCGCTCACCGAGGCGGCCGGTTCGCCGATACCCGCTCGGGCGACGAGACCGTCCTGCGCGGCGATGACATCGGTGGCCCGCCGGCAGTCGTCCAGCAGGGAGGCCACCGGGCGCCGGTCCGGGAGTCTGCGCAGGACGCCGATCCAGCCGGGAGCCGTCGAGGCGATGATGTCCTGGGGGTCGGCGAAGACCTCGCGGACCGTGCGCAGCAGTTCCGAGCGGACCAGTGCCATGTCCCTGGTGGGCGCCCCCTGGCGGCGGGCGCCCGCGTCGGGGACCCGTACCTCGATGGCGACCGCGACCCGCCGCAGCCGTAGGTCGAAGCCCAGCTCGGCGGCCCGGAACAGCAGGAAGTCGCCCTCCACGACCTGCGGGTCGTACGACGCGACGTCGGCCAGCAGCTTCTCCGCCGCCCGCTCGGCGAGCAGGCGGGAGCGCAGCATCACGGACTCCCTGAGCAGGATCTCCGTCTGGCGTTTGACCAGCAGCCCGAACCGGCGCACCTGCGGGGGCGTTCCGGTGATCCCGACCGTGCCCACGGCCTTCCCGTTCGCGACCAGGGGCAGGGTGACTCCCGGGCGTACTCCGCGCAGTTGCTGTGCCTGCGACGCGTTGTGCGTGGCGGGTTCCTGAGTGCGGACGACCTCGACGGACGCCTCGTGGAAGCTGCCCACCCGGCTGCTGTCGCCGCTGCCGATGACCAGGCCGCCCGCGTCGGTGATCAGCACGTTGAAGCCGATGACGGCGGTGGTGTCGGAGGCGATCTCCTGCGCGAGTGACGGGCTCAGCATGAGCGGTTCTCCCGTCGACGGGTGGGCCCGGGTGGACGCACCGTACAGCCGATCGATCGAATTCGGCCACAAGTCTGTACGGAGTACACGGTGACGTAACCGAGGCCGGTTCGTAGCGTATGGCCCCAATCGCATCCGCAATCACATCCCCGATCCCTCCCCCTCACATCCCCGCCGGGGGCACAGCGCGGTGAGTCGGCGGGCTCCCCTCCGCATCCTTCAGCATCGTCACGGAAGGCCCACGCCGATGATCCGTATGCGTCCGCTTGCCGTCGCTCTGTCCGCCACCCTGCTGCTCCTCGGGACCACCGCCTGCGGCTCCGGTGACGACGACGGCCCCAAGAACGTGTCGGCGAAGACCGCCGCGCTGGGCACCCTCACCCCCGGCGTCATCAAGGTGGCCGTCCAGCCGTACGCCCCCTACACCAGCGTCCAGGGCGACAAGATCGTCGGCCTGGACGGCGACATCCTCAACCACGTGGCCAAGAAGCTCGGCCTGGAGGTGAAACCACAGGTGACGGACTTCGCCGGCATGCTCGCCGGGGTGCAGTCCCGCCGTGTGGACATCACCGTCGGCGGTGTCGCCTGGTCCGCGGACCGGCAGAAGCAGGGGCTGTTCACCGACCCGCCCTACTACTCGCCCCCGGCGATGGCCGTCCGCAACGGCAAGACGTACAAGACCGTCGACGACCTCGAGAATCTGAGCCTCGGCACCGTCGAGGGCTATGTCTGGGTCAAGTCGATCCAGTCCGTCCCCGGCGCCAAGCTGCACGCCTACCCCGACGCCAACGGCGTCTTCGACGACCTCGGCGCGGGCCGCGTCGACGTCGGCTTCCTCGACCCGCTCCTCATCATCGCGGCGCAGAAGGAACGCCCGGAGCTGAAGATCAGCACCCAGTACCTGACCCCGCCGACCGCCGCCGAGGTCAAAGCGAAGCCCGCGTACGCCTACTTCCAGCCGTACCAGACCGGCTTCTACCTGCCCAGGAAGGCCACCAAGCTGGAGCAGGCGATCTCCGCGCAGATCGACGCCATGTACTCGAACGGCGAGATGGCCAAGCTCGTCGAGAAGTACGGCGGCGACCCCGAGCAGTTCCTGAAGCCGGCCGCCGACGTCGCCACCGCGCGCCGGGGCGTGGACCGGCCGCAGGACTGGAACCCGCCGACCATCGCGAAGTGAGGGACGACATGTCCGGCCTTCTTCAGGTGCCCTGGTCCGACTACCGGCCCGACCTCGTCGACGCCCTGTGGCGCACCGTCTCCTACACGGTCGTCAGCTTCGTCGGCGCGGTCCTGCTCGGTCTCGCGGTGGCGCTGCTCCGGCTCAGCAAGGCGTGGCCCGCGCGTGCCGTCGCCGCCGTCTACACCGAGGTGTTCAAGAACGTCCCGCTCCTCGCCATCATCTTCCTCACCTACTTCGGCCTGGCCTCGGCGGGCATCCGGCTGGACGTCTTCACCGCCGGCTGCCTCAGCCTCGTCGTCTTCTACGCCGCCTACCTGTCCGAGATCTTCCGCTCCGCGATCAGCGGGGTGCACGCCGGACAGACGGAGGCCGGGGAGGCGCTGGGCCTGGGCCGGGCGGGAATCTTCGGGCACATCGTCCTGCCGCAGGCCGTACGGCAGGCGCTGCCCGGCACCAACACCATGCTCGTCGACCTGCTGAAGTCCACCTCGCTGCTGGTCACCGTCTCCGCCGCCGAGCTGATGTCCGAAGGGCGGCTCATCACCTCGGCCACCTTCCGGGCCCTGGAGGTGTACCTGGTCATCTCGGCCATCTACTTCGCCCTGTGCTACCCGCTCTCCCAGCTGCTCCTGCTCCTCGAACGCAAGGTACGGGCGGGCATCCCCCTCTCCCCGTGGCGACGACGGCGCCTGAAGGCGGCACGCGCCCTGCTCGCCCCAGCCGTGGAGGCCGACATGAAGGCAGGTGTCGTATGACCGAGTCGGTCACCACCCCGCAGACCACGCCTCGGACACGGACAGAGGCCGTCGTACGGATCAACGGGCTGAGCAAGTCCTTCGACGGGCGTCTCGTCCTCGACCAGGTGGACCTGGAGGTCGACCGCGGCCGGATCGTCAGCGTCATCGGACAGAGCGGCGGCGGCAAGACGACCCTGATGCGCTGCGTCAACCTGCTGGAACGACCCGACCGCGGCACGATCGAGGTCGCCGGAGAGGTGGTGCACAGCGACGGCCGCACGGTCTGCCGCGACCTGCCCCGGCTGCGCCGTACCGTCGGCATGGTCTTCCAGCGGTTCAACCTCTTCCCGCACCTGACCGCCGTGGAGAACGTCGTCCTGGCCCAGCGCAAGGCGGGCATCCCGGAGCAGGAGGCGCTGGAGCGTGCCGTCACGCTGCTGCGCCGGGTCGGCGTCGCGCACCGCGCCCTCGGCCGGCCCGAGCAGCTGTCCGGCGGCGAACAGCAACGCGTCGCCATCGCGCGGGCCCTCGCCCTCAAGCCCGAGCTGCTGCTGTTCGACGAGCCCACGTCCTCCCTGGACCCGGAGGCGACCCGGGAGGTACTGAGCGTGATGCGCGAACTCGCCGCGGACGGGATGACGATGCTGCTGGTCACCCATGAACTGCCCTTCGCCCGCGAGGTGTCCGACCACGTCGTGTTCGTCGACGGCGGTCGGATCGTGGAGGAGGGCAGGCCCGAGCACGTGCTCGACAACCCCTCCCAGGCCCGCACCCGGGAGTTCCTCGCGTCGTACGGAACCGCGTCATGACCGGTACGCCGGCTCTCACCGGCAGCGGACCCGTGGTGGTCGTCGGGGGCGGTGTCGTAGGACTGTGCACCGCGTACTACCTGGCGGCGGCCGGACTTCCGGTGGAGGTCGTCGAGCGGCGCGGGCTGGGCTCGGGGGTGTCCCGGGGCAACGCGGGCTGGGTCTGCCTCAGCCACTCGACGCCCGTGCCGTCCCCCGGCGTGCTGCGCTACGCCCTGCGCTCCCTGGGCCGCCCCGACTCGCCGCTCTATCTGCGGCCCCTTCCCGACCCGGCGTTCGTGCGCTGGCTGTGGCGGTTCTGGCGCAGCAGCGCACCGGCCGCCTTCCGGCGGGGCTACGC
This sequence comes from Streptomyces canus, assembly GCF_030816965.1. Lineage (NCBI taxonomy): Bacteria > Bacillati > Actinomycetota > Actinomycetes > Kitasatosporales > Streptomycetaceae > Streptomyces > Streptomyces canus. The sequence goes on along the minus strand of NZ_JAUSYQ010000002.1, from coordinate 2,913,839 downwards.
CGCGATCGCCGACCTGAACCACGACACCTTCGACCTCTTCGACGGGCTGCGCGAGGCCGGGGTGGCCACCACCCTGACCCGGCCCGGCATGGTGCACGCGTTCCTGTCGGCGGCCGAGGCCCGTCATCACCTCGCGATCCAGCGGGAGATGGCGGAGGGCCGCTATCCGATGCCCGACGACATCACCACGGGCGACGAGGCCCGTCTGCTGGACGGCGCGCTCTCGTCCAAGGTGCGCGCGGCCTACCTCGTCGAGGGCGAGGGCGTGGTCGATCCGGAGGGGTTCGCCCGCGGGCTCGGCGAGGCGCTCGCCGCCGCGGGTGTGAAGGTCCACGAGAACGCGGAGGTCACCGGATTCCGGTCCGGGACAGGGCGGGTGACCGCACTCCGGACCGACCGGGGCGAGATCCCCTGTTCGGCCGTCGTCGTCGCGGCCGGAATGCGGTCCCCCGTGCTGCTGCGCGAGCTCGGACACCGGCTGCCGCTCCAGGCCGGCAAGGGCTACAGCTTCGCGGTGGACCTGGACCCGGCACCCCGGCACACCCTGTACTTCGGCGAGCGCAGGGCCGTCGCCTCTCCGATCGGCACCACCACCCGGATCGGCGGCACGATGGAGCTGAGCGGCAACAACAACCGCCTCGACTGGCGCCGGATCGTCGCGGTGGCGCTCGCCAGCCGCCACTACCTGGGCCGGTGGTTCGACGACCCCGACGACCTGGTGAGCCTGATCCGTGACCCCTGGGTCGGCGGCCGGCCCTTCCTGCCGGACGGACTCCCGGTGATCGACCGGCTGCCGGGCCGGGAGAACGTCTTCGCGGCCACCGGCCACGGCATGCTCGGCGTCACCCTGGGCCCTGCCACCGGCCACCGGCTCGCCGAGTACATCCGCACCGGCCGCCGCCCCGAGGTCCTCGCCCCGTTCGGCTTCGACCGGCTGCACGGCTGAGGGGCTGCGGCGACCGGCGCTCTCACGCTACGATCGCCATCCCGCGATCCGTGGCGTCGAGCCGCCTCCCCCCGTCCGCCGTGCACGTCACGACGTCCGTGATCCGTACGCCGAAGCGGCCCGGCAGATACACACCCGACCCGATCGAGAAGCACATGCCGGGGACGAGAAAGGTCTCCTCGCCCTCGGTGAGGTACGGCGGCTCGTGAGCGGTGACTCCGATGCCGTGGCCGGTGCGTTCGGCGGCGTACTCGCCGTACCCCGCGTCCTCGATCCACCGGCGTGCCCCGCGGTCGACCTCCTGGCAGGTCGCGCCGGGGGCGACCGCCTCGAAGGCCGCCTGCTGGGCCGTACGGACGAGGTCGTGGACCGTGCGTTCCTCCTCCGTCGGTTCGTCGACGTGGACCGTGCGGGTCAGGTGCGAGGCGTAGCCGTCCTTCAGACCGCCGAAGTCCAGGATCACCATGTCGCCCTTCGTCAGCGTCCGTTCGCCCGTCCTGTGGTGCGGGTCCACGCTGTTCCGGCCGGACGCCACCACGGTGAAGACCTGCCTGTGGCCGTGTACGCGGAGCAGGTGGGCGAGGTCGGCGGCCACGTCGGACTCACGGCGGCCGGTGAATCGTACGGAGAGGATCTCCTCGTACACCGCGTCCGCCGCCGCTGCCGCCGACGCGAGGCGGGCCACCTCGTGGTCGTCCTTCACGGCGCGCAGCAGCGGGAGTACGACGGTCAGGGGCCGGTAGGTGGTGAGGGGGAGGGCTTCCTGGAGGCCCAGCAGGTGCAGCGCCCAGGTGGTGTCGGAGACGGCGTAGCGGCCGTTGGGGAGGAGGAGGCCGGTCGCTGCCGCGTACGGGTCCTGGCCGTCGCGCCAGTCGGAGATGCGGACGGCGTCCGCGCCGGGTGCCGTCTGCGCGTCGGGACGTTCGAGGGACGGGACCAGCAGGCGGGGTTCGGAGCCGGGGGTGAGGACGAGGAGGGTGAGGCGTGCCGTCGTCGCAGTGGGGCGGTAGCCGCAGAGCCACGTCAGGTCGGGGCCGGGAGTGATGAGCAGTCCGGCCAGGCCGGTCTCGGCAGCGTCCCTGGCCGCCCTGGTCATACGAGCCGCGTAGTCCTCTTCCGTGAAGGGGGCGGGGGTGTCGTTCATGGGGGCTCCTCCGACCGCTGCCGTCGTCCGGTTCATCGTCCGAGGAGTCAGGCGCGGGGTGCCCGGGGGCGTGGGCCGACCGGGTGAGGGTTCAGGCCGTCTCGGGGCCGAGTGAACGCTCCGTCACCCGGGTCAGATGGCGGTGGAAGACCTCGCGGGTGTCCGGGGTCAGCGTGCGCAGCGCCACCAATGCGGTGATCACCACGTCGCACAGCTCACCCTGCACGTCCTCCCAGGTGTGGCTGACGCCCTTGCGGGGGTTCTGGCCGATCGCCCCGATGACCGCCTCGGAGACCTCGCCGACCTCCTCGGAGAGCTTCAGCATGCGCAGGAGGAGGCCTTCGCGGCCGCTCACGGGCTGATCCGTCTCCAGCCAGGCCCACAGGGCGTCGACGGACTTCCAGAGGTCCGGAGAGGGCATGCCGTGATCACTCATGCGGAGCAGCTTGCCACGGCGTGGGGTCCCGTTCGGCTACTCCCCGAACAACGCCTCCTCCTCCTCGAACAGCGCCGTCTGCGCGCCCTCGCCCCCGTCCTCCTTCTCCCGCAGCCGCCGAGCCCGCGCCCCCACCACCGCCGCGGTCACCAGCCCCGTCGCCGCGAGGGCCACCGGCACCATCCATCCCCGGTTGACCGTGTGGCCGAGGGCGTGGTCCAGGGAGATCCGGCCCGGCCCCGTCACCGCCAGGCCCGCCGCCGTGAGACCCAGCGTTGCCGCGTACTCGTAGCCGCCGCCCGCGTTGAAGAAGCCGTTGGGGGCGTGTACCGCGGACGCGCCGGCCATCGCGCCGGCCGCCGCCGCGCCCGCCGCCGGGGTCGCCAGGCCCAGTGCCAGCAGGGTGCCGCCGCCCGCCTCGGCCAGCCCCGCCGCCGTGGCGCTCGCCCGGCCCGGCGCGTAGCCGACGGACTCCATGAACTGGCCGGTTCCCTCGAGGCCGCCCCCGCCGAACCAACCGAGCAGTTTCTGCGCGCCGTGGGCGGCCAGCGCACCCCCGGTTCCCAGCCGAAGAAGCAGCAGGCCCAGATCACGTCGGTCGTAAGCGGTCACGATGACTCCCAGCAGAAATGGAACGAGACCCCCCTCGCGTTTCCACCGTCGCACCGCTCACACCTGCCCGGAATACTCGTGCGGCCGTTCGGGTGGCGGCCCCGGGGGCGCGGTGTGAGTCTGGCTGGCATGACGATTCAGACCGCCAGACTCAGCGACCCGGCCGTCCGCGCCTTCGTCTTCGCCGTCAACGCCCATGACCGCGAGGCCTTCCTGTCCCTGCTCGCGCCCGGCGCGACCATGGCGGACGACGGCAGCGACCGTGACCTCGACGAGTGGATCGACCGGGAGATCTTCTCCTCCAACGGCCACATCGATGTCGACAACGAGTCCAACGGCGGCCGTTCCCTCCTCGCCCACTACCGCAACGACGCCTGGGGCGAGATGCGCACCCGCTGGGACTTCACGGTCGAGGAGGACGGCAGGATCTCCCGCTTCGAGACCGGCCAGGCCTGAAATCCCGAGAATCCCCCTCGCCAACCCCTTGCCCTGAAGCGCACTTCAACTCCTAGCGTTCAGGCATGGAGATCACACGCACTCTCGGCCGCTCCGGCATCGAGGTCAGCGCACTCGGCTTCGGCTGCTGGGCTATCGGCGGCGAATGGCAGGACGCCGACGGACAGCCCCTCGGTTGGGGCAAGGTCGACGACGAGGAGTCCGTACGGGCGGTGCACCGCGCCCTCGACCTCGGCATCACCTTCTTCGACACGGCGGACACCTACGGCGCCGGACACAGTGAACGGGTGCTCGGACGGGCGCTGGGCAAGCGGCGGGACGACGTGGTCGTCGCCACCAAGTGGGGCAACGTCTTCGACGAGGAGACCCGCACCCGCACCGGCGTCGACGACACCCCGGCCCACGCCCGCCGCGCCCTCACGGCGTCCCTCGACCGGCTCGGCACCGACCATGTCGACCTGTACCAGCTGCACCTGAACGACCTGGACCCCGAGCGCGCGGCCGAACTCCGGGATCTGTGCGAGGAGTTCGTGGGCGAAGGCCTGATCCGCGTCTACGCCTGGAGCACCGACGACCCGGCCCGCGCCGCGGTGTTCGCGCAGGGAGAGCACTGCACGGCCGTGCAGCACGCGCTCAACGTGCTTCAGGACACGCCCGAAATGCTCTCCCTGTGCGAGGAGTTGGGCCTGGCCAGCATCAACCGCAGCCCGCTCGCGATGGGGTTGCTGGCCGGTAAGCGCCAAGGGCCGAAGGACACCGGCGACATCCGCAGCAAGCCCCCGGCCTGGCTCCAGGGCTTCGGCGACGGTACGTCCGCCGACCCGGAGTGGCTCTCCCGCATCGACGCGCTGAGGGAGATCCTCACCAGCGAGGGCCGCACCCTGGCCCAGGGCGCCCTGGCCTGGCTGTGGGCCCGGAGCCCGCGCACGGTTCCGATCCCCGGCTTCCGGTCGGTGGCCCAGGCGGAACAGAACGCCGGGGCGATGGAGAAGGGGCCGCTCACCGCCGAGCAGCTGACCGAGGTCGACAGCCTTCTGCAACGGTGAGCGGCCCCGCCTCGAACAGCGCTCCTACCCCTGAGCCAACGACTGTTCGGTCAACGTGAGCTGTCCCGCCTTGATGGTCGCGAGGCGGGGTGCCCGACGAGCGATCGACGAGTCATGGGTGACCAGGATGAACGTCAGCCCGTACTCGTGCCACAGCCCCTCCAGCAACGCCATGATCTCGTCGCGCATCGACTCGTCGAGGTTGCCGGTCGGCTCGTCGGCGAGCAGCACCTTCGGCTTCTTGACCAGCGCACGCGCGATGGCCACCCGCTGCTGCTGGCCACCGGACAACTCGGAGGGCGCGTGGGTGAGCCGCTCACCCAGCCCCACCGAGCGGAGCGCCTCCGCCGCCCGCTCACGCCGTTGCGCCGGCTTCACTCCCAGCGGGACCAGTGCCGTCTCGACGTTCTCCTGCGCGGTCAGCGTCGGGATGAGGTTGAACGACTGGAAGATGATGCCGATCTTCTCGGCCCGCAGCCGGGTCAGCCTGGCCTCGCTGGTCTTCGCCAGGTCGACGCCGTCCAGTTCGACGCTGCCTTCGGTCGGGCGGTCCAGGCCGCCGATCATCTGCAACAGCGTGGACTTGCCGCCACCGGTGGGGCCCTGGATGACCAACTGGTCGCCGTCCTCGATGGTGAGGTCGACGCCCCGCAGCGCCTCCACCGTCTCCTTGCCGCGCGTGTAGCGCTTGGTGACGCCGGTGAGTCTGTACATGAGAACTCCGTAGAGAAGAAGAAGTGGGGAAGGCGACAGCGGTTACGACACGCTGCGCAGCGCGTCCGCGGGCCGCATCCGTGAGGCACGCCACCCGCCCATCGCCCCGGCGATCAGACCGCCGGTCACCGCGAGGCCCACCGCGAGCGCGATGGTGGTCATCGAGACGGGCGCGGAGAGCGCGATCTCCATGGTGTTCCGGGTGGCCTGGCCGGGGCCACCGCCACCGCCGGGGCCGCCCGCACCGCCACCGCCGCCGGTGCTGCCGAGCTGCGCGGTCAGCTTGGGGCTGATCGCGGTCACCGTGTACGCGGCCGCGAGGCCGAGGCCGATACCGAGGGCGCCGCCGAGCAGGCCGTTCACGATCGACTCGCCGACGACCTGCCGGGTGACCCGGCGGCTCGGCCAGCCGAGCGCCTTCAGGGTGCCGAACTCGCGCACCCGGCGGGAGACCGCCGAGGAGGTCAGCAGCGCGGCGACCAGGAAGGCGGCGACGAGCACGGCGATGGACAGCCACTTGCCCACGCTGGTCGCGAGGTTGGAGGCGGTGGACAGGGACCCGGAGACGGTCTCCGCGAGGTCGGCGGAGGTCGTGACGGTCGTACCGGAGATGTTCTTCTGGATCGCCGCCTTGACGGAGTCGATCTGCTTCGAGTCGCTCGCCTTGACGTAGATCGTGGTGACCTGGTTCTTGGCGTCGGCCAGTGTCTGCGCCTGCTGCAGCGGCAGGTAGACGTCGGTGGTGGACTCGCTGCTGTCCGGCGTCGCGACGCCGATGATCGTGTACGTGGTGCCGGAGATCTTCAGGGTCCCGCCGACCTTGAGGGAGTTCTCCTTGGCGTAGGCCTTGCTGACGACGGCGACCTTCGCGTCGGTCTGCGCGGCGGTGAAGGTCTTGCCCGTGGTGATCCTGGAGCCGGCCAGCGGGCCCAGCGTCTGGTCGGTGACGTCCACCCCGGCGACGGAGTAGGAGTTCACGTCGAAGTTGGCGCCGCCGCCCTGGACCTGGGGCGCGGCGGTGCTGCCACTGCTGCTGCCGCCGCCCGGGCCGCCCTGGCCGCTGTTCCCGGTGTTTCCACCGGAACTCTGTGCCTTGCCCTGGGTGAAGGAGCCGTCGACCTTGGTGACGTTCAGGGTCAGCGCGCCCACCGCGCTCGCCACGCCGCTCTGCTGGGAGACCTTGGTGACCACGCCGGCCGCCAGGGCCTGACCGCCCTGGGTCGTCACGCGGTCGGAGCTCTGCGTGTCGTCGCTGTCGTTGGAGTCGGCGTCGAACTGGAAGTTCGGTCTGCCCGAACTTCCGGACGTCGGGGCCGACCTGGCCTTGGTGACGGTCATGTCGGTGCCGAGGCCGTAGAGAGACTTCAGGACCTTGTCCTGAGCCTGTGTCATGCCGGCCGACACCGAGTTGACGGTGATGACCAGCGCGATACCGAGCGCCAGACCCAGAGCGATGACCAGGGCCGCCTTCTTGCGCCGGCCCAGCTCGCGCTTGAGATAGATGCCAAACATCCCGTTCCTCGAAGGTTCTTGGCGCCCGCTGTGGGCGCGCCCTCAAGGTAGGGACGCAGCATTGCGGGGCCGTGAGGAAGGGATATGCGCGGGCTGAGAAGGGATGTGCGCGAGCTGAGAATGTGCGCGGCGGCCGTCCATGGACCGGTGCGTACCTCGCGGTCCCACGCGAGATCCACCCCCCATCCGGTCCATGGATGGCCGCCGCGCTCCCCCTCGGATGCGGTCGACGGAACGCCACTCCTCAAGTGTGAAGCTCTTGTGGAGAGCGTGTGATGAGCATAAGCCGCCAACCGGCCGCAGTGGGGTGGAAGCACATATTCCGTTTGGGGAGATCGGTTGCTCAGCCACGCCCCACATACGGCATGGCCGTCGCCAGTACGGTCGCGAACTGCACGTTCGCCCCCAGCGGCAGCTCCGCCATGTGCCGCACCGTGCGCGCCACATCGGCCACGTCCATCACAGGTTCCGGCGCGACCTCCCCGTTGGCCTGCAACGCCCCCGTCTCCATCCGCGCGGTCATGTCGGTCGCCGCGTTCCCGATGTCGATCTGCCCCACCGCGATGCCGTACGGCCGCCCGTCCAGCGACAGCGACTTGGTGAGGCCGGTGAGGGCGTGCTTGGTCGCGGTGTAGGCGACGGAGTGCGGCCGGGGTGCGTGCGCCGAGATCGAGCCGTTGTTGATGATCCGTCCGCCCTGCGGGTCCTGCTCCTTCATCTGCCGGTACGCCGCCTGCGCGCACAAAAACGCCCCGTTGAGGTTGGTGTCCACCACATGCCGCCAGGCGTCGTACGGCAGCTCCTCCACCGGCACCCCGCCGGGATCGAACGTCCCCGCGTTGTTGAACAGCAGATCCACCCGCCCGAACCGCTCCACGACGGCGGCGAACAGGGCGGCCACGTCGTCCGGTTGGGAGACGTCCGTGCGCAGGGCCACGCAGTCGCCCCCGGGCGCGAGCGCCGCCGTCTCCTCCAGTGTCCCGGTCCGCCGCCCCGCGAGCGCCACCGACCAGCCCGCGCCCAGCAGTTCCACCGCGACCGCGCGTCCGATCCCGGAGCCCGCGCCGGTCACCACCGCGACCTTGTTCGTAGCTTGCCTGTCATCCATGGGGCCGCAGCGTAGGCGCCGCCACCTGGAACTCATTCGTCCGACACCCGACTGTTGTGTACGCGCCAATCAGGAGTAGTCCTGGACCACTCCAATTGGCGTCTGCATCCATCAGTCAGGGGAGGACCCGATGACACACGACCCCCGCAGGTCACAGCACACCCCAGAACTCCGCGCCGCCGCACGCCACTTGCCCCGCCGCCGCTTCCTGACCGTCACCGCGGCGGCAGCCGCCCTCGCCTTCTCCGTGAACCTGCCGGCCGCCGGCACCGCGAGCGCCGCTGAGCTGGACGCCGCGAAGATCACCGAGGACCCCTTCACGCTCGGCATCGCCTCCGGCGACCCGTTGCCCACGTCCGTGCTCCTGTGGACCCGCCTCGCCCCCACCCCCTACCAGCCCGACGGCGGCCTGCCGGCCGAACGCGTCACGGTCCACTGGGAGGTGGCGCACGACGAGAGATTCCACCGCGTCGCCAGAAGCGGCACGGCCGTCGCCCACCCCGAGTTCAACCACACCGTGCACGCCGAGGTGAACCACCTCGACTCCGACCGGGACTTCTTCTACCGCTTCCGCGTCGGCAAGTGGATCAGCCCGACCGGCCGCACCCGCACCGCCCCGGCCCCCGGCAGCCGCAACCGGCAGCTCACCTTCGCGGGCGTCTCCTGCCAGGCATACACCGACGGCTACTGGACGGCGTACCGCCATCTCGCCGACGAGGACGTCGACATGGTCCTCCACTTCGGCGACTACCTCTACGAGTACGCGGTCAACTCGGTCGGCGGTTACCGCAACTACACCGACCGGACCGTCCCCGACATCTTCAACCACGAGACGGTGACGCTGGAGGACTACCGCCTGCGGTACGCCCTCTACAAGACCGACCCCGACCTGATCGCCGCCCACGCGGCACACCCCTTCGTGGTCACCTGGGACGACCACGAGACCGAGAACAACTACGCCGACGACATCCCCGAGAACAGCGTCCCGCCGGAGGAGTTCCTGCTGCGCCGGGCCGCCGCATACCGCGCCTACTGGGAGAACCAGCCGCTGCGCCGCCCGCAGCTGCCGGTGGGCCCCGACGCGCAGCTCTACCGCCGCCTGCACTGGGGCCGACTCGCCCAGTTCGACATCCTCGACACCCGCCAGTACCGCTCCGACCAGGCCTACGGCGACGGCCTCCAGCTGCCCGGGCCGGTGATCGACGACCCGGAGCGCACGATGACCGGGGACCGGCAGGAGCGCTGGCTGCTCGACGGCTGGCGCGACTCACGGGCCCTGTGGAACGTCGTACCGCAACAGGTCAACTTCTCCCAGCGCAAGCTGGACCTCAACCCCGTCTCCAAGCTCTCCATGGACTCCTGGGACGGCTACCGTGCCTCACGCCGCCGCATCCTGGACGGCGCGAAGGCGGCCGGCATCGAGAACCTGATGGTCCTCACCGGGGACGTACACGTCGCCTACGCCTACGACATCAAGGACGACTTCGACGACCCGTCCTCCCGCACCCTCGGCACCGAGATCGTCCCCACGTCGATCTCCAGCGGCCGGGACGGCGCCGAGCACCTCCCGACCTGGGAGACGTACACGAAGGCCAACCCGCACATGAAGTTCTACGACGGCCGGCGCGGTTACGGGATCATCCGGCTGGACCGTGAGCAGGGGCGGGCCGACTTCAAGGTCGTGCCGTATGTGACCACGCCCGGGGCGCCCGTCTTCACTGCCGCGTCCTTCATGACGAGGGTGGGGGACCAAGGGCTCAGGCAGGTGTGAGTTCCGGCTCACCCGCCTCGCTCGGATAGCGGACGCCGATCCGGTCCCGTACCGCGTCGAGCGTCCGCATCACGGCCAGCGTGCCGTCCAGCGGCACCAGCGGGGACTGCGTCTCACCGGCCCGCACCGCGCGCATGACCTCGCGGGCCTCGTGCTTGAGGCTGTTGCGGGGCCCGTCGGCCGGGTCGGCGACGAACTCCTCCGGGTCGCGCCCGTCGCGGTGCAGGACGAAACGGTCCGGGTGGAAGAAGCCGTTCGGGATGTCGATCCGACCCAGCGAGCCGGTGACCGACGCGATCGTGGCGGTGCCGCCGGTCAGGGAGCAGTGCAGGGAGGCGAGCGCCCCGCTGTCCCAGGACAGCAGCGCGCCCGTCTGCAGGTCCACGCCCTCCTCGGAGAGCACCGCCTTCGCCGTGACGTCCGAGGGCTCCCCGAGCAGCAGATGCGCGAACGACACCGGATACACCCCGAGGTCGAGGAGCGCGCCCCCGCCCTGCGCCGGGTCCCGCAGCCGGTGCGCGGGCGGGAAGGGCCCGGCGAGCCCGAAGTCGGCCTGCACCGTGCGGATCTCGCCGATCGCGCCGTCGTCGACGAGGCCCTTGAGCCGCCGGATCAGCGGGTTGCAGTACATCCACATGGCCTCCATGAGGAAGCGGTCGTGCTCCTTCGCGAGCGCGACCAGCTCCTCGGCCTCGCGCGCGTTCAGCGTGAACGCCTTTTCGCACAGCACGTTGCGGCCGGCGGTCAGGCACAGCCCGGCGGCCACGCGGTGCGCCGAGTGCGGGGTGGCGACGTACACGACATCGATGTCCGCGTCCTCGGCCAGGGCGCCCCAGTCGCCGTACGCCCGCTCGATCCCGAACCGCTCCGCGAACACCTTCGCCGAGGCCTCGGACCGCGAGGCGACCGCCACGACCTCCGCGTCCGGCAGATCCACCAGGTCCGCGGTGAACGCCGCCGCGATCCCGCCCGTCGCCAGAATCCCCCAGCGCACGCTCTGCTCCGTCATCCCGGCTCCACCCTCGCTCACGTGACCCTCGCCACCCTGTACGAGCTGAGAGCATAGGCGGCGGATCACTTGGAGAGGGAGGGGCACATGCCCGAGCAGGGCGCACCGACACCGCACCTGGAGCAGCGGGCGGCCACCGCGGACAAGGAACCACCCACGGTCGCCGTCCGCCGCACCGGCCTGCTCGTCACCCTGCTCCTGGGCGGCCTCACCGCCACACCACCGCTGGCGATGGACATGTACCTCCCCTCGCTGCCCGAGGTCACCGACGCCCTGCACGCGCCCGCCGCCACCGTCCAGCTCACCCTCACCGCCTGTCTGCTCGGCATGGCCCTCGGACAGCTGGTGGTCGGCCCGATGAGCGACCGCTGGGGCCGCAGGCGCCCGCTGCTCGCCGGTCTCGTCGTGTACGTCGTCGCCACCGCGCTGTGTGCCGTCGCGCCCACGGTGGAGTTCCTCGTCGGCTTCCGGCTGGCGCAGGGTCTCGCGGGCGCGGCGGGCATAGTGATCGCCCGCGCCGTGGTCCGGGACCTGTACGACGGCCTGGCGATGGCCCGCTTCTTCGCCACCCTCATGCTGATCGGCGGGGTCGCACCGATCGTCGCGCCGCTGATCGGCGGGCAGATCCTGCGGGTGACGGACTGGCGGGGCGTGTTCGTGGTCCTGACGGTCATCGGCGCGCTGCTCGCCGCCCTGGTCTGGGCACGGTTGCCCGAGACCCTGCCGGCGGCGGAGCGGCACACCGGCGGTGTCGGCGAGGCCCTGCACGCGATGCGCCGTCTCCTCGCCGACCTGCCGTTCACCGGCTACCTGCTCACCGGCGGCTTCGCCTTCGCCGCGCTGTTCGCCTACATCTCCGCGTCGCCGTTCGTGATCCAGGAGATCTACGGCGCCTCCCCGCAGACCTTCAGCCTGCTGTTCGGCCTGAACTCCGTCGGGCTGGTCATCGTCGGCCAGATCAACGGCAAGGTGCTGGTGGGCAGGGTGAGCCTGGACCGGGCGCTGGGCGTGGGCCTGCTGATCGTGACGGCGGCGGCCACGGCGTTGCTGCTGATGGCGACGGGGACCTTCGGCGAGGTGGGCCTGGCTCCCGTCGCCGCCGCGCTCTTCGTCCTGATGTCGGCGATGGGCGTCACCCTGCCCAACGCCCAGTCCCTCGCCCTGCTGCGCACCACGCACTCCGCCGGCTCCGCTTCCGCCCTGCTCGGCACGTCCTCCTTCCTCATCGGTGCGATCGCCTCCCCATTGGTCGGGATGGCCGGGGAGGACACCGCCGTCCCGATGGCGGTCGTCCAACTGGCGGCAGCACTGGTAGCCCTCACCTGTTTCATGGCAATGTGCCGTTCCGGGAACAGGCGTGCGACTACGGAGGGAGCGGAGAACTGAGCGCACCGAGACTGCGCACCGACACACCGGAACGGGCCGGGCTCGACCCCGAGGAACTCCGGCTTCTGGTCCGGGAGTTCCACGCCCTCACCACCGGCGCACACCCCTGGGCCCCGGGCGCCGTCCTGGCCGCCGGGCGCGGCCCGGTGATCGCCGTGGAGGAGGCGTCGGGCTGGGCCGTCCGCTACGCGTCCTACGACCCCGAAGCCGACGCGGGCGTGGAACTGCCCCCGGCCGCACGCGTCCCCGTCCGGGTGGACACCCCCTTCGACCTGGCATCCCTCACCAAACTGTTCACGGCCGTGGCCGCGGTGCAGCAGATCGAGCGCGGCACGCTGGGCATGGACGCGCGCGTAGGGGCCTACCTGCCCGACTTCACGGCGGCCGCGACGCACTCCGTCACCGTCCGCCAACTGCTCACCCACACGTCCGGACTGCGCCCCGAACTCCCTCTCCACGACTGTGACAGCGACGAGGAGCGCCTGAACCTCCTGCGCGCCGAGCCGCCCATCGGAGTCCCCGGCACCTACACCTACTCCGACCTCAACCCGCTCCTCCTCCAGCACGTCCTCGAACGCATCACCGGCCGCCCCCTCGACGTCCTCGTCCACGAGGGCATCACCCGCCCCCTCGGCATGACGTCCACCCGCTTCGGCCCCTGCCCGTGGGCGGCCGCCACGGAGGACCAGCGCCGGCCGTGGGCCAAGGCGGACCGGGGGATGCTGCGGGGCCGGGTCCACGACGAGAACGCGTGGTCGCTGGGAGGAGTGGCGGGCCACGCGGGCCTCTTCTCGACCGCCCGCGACCTCGCGATCTTCTGCCGGGCCCTGCTGGCGGGCGGCGCGTACGGCCCCGCCCGCATCCTCGGCCCGGACTTCGTGGAGCTGCTGCTGACCCCACCGGGGCTGGGCTTCGCCATCGACCAGAAGTGGTTCATGGGCGAGCTCGCGGGGCGGGGCGCGGCGGGCCACACCGGTTTCACGGGCACGTCCCTGGTCCTGGACCCGGCGACGGACACTTTCGTGGTGCTGCTGGCCAACACGGTCCACCCGCGAAGACGCCCCCCGGACAACAGGCCGAGGGCGCAGGTGGCGCGGGCGGTGAGGGGCACGTGAGTCTCTTCAGCCGTCCGGTGTCTGAGGCGAGCCACCACGAGGCCCGCTCCACACCTGCCGCCCATAGAATCCTCGGGTGACCGCCCCCGCACCCCCGTCCGAAACCCTCCGCACCGCCCTCGCCACCCTCCTCGACGGCCTCCCCCCGAAGCAGGCGGCCCAGGCGGTGGACCGCCTGATCGCCAACTACCGCGGAATCACCCCCACCGACACCCCGATCCTCCGCGACCGCGCGGACGTGGCCGCCTACGCCGCGTACCGCATGCCCGCCACCTTCGAGGCGGTCCACGCGGCCCTGGAGGCATTCGCCGAGGCCGCCCCCGACTGGATCCCCGCCAGTCACACCGACGTCGGCGGCGGGACCGGTGCCGCCACCTGGGCCGTCACCGCCACCTGGCCGGGCGACCGCGCGGTCACCGTCCTCGACTGGTCCGACCCCGCGCTCGCCCTCGGCCGCGAGATCGCCACCGCGAACCCGGCCCTGCGCGACGCCCACTGGCAGCGCAGCAGGATCGGCAAGGACCTCACCCTGCCCGCCACGGATCTGGTCACCGTCTCGTACGTCCTCAACGAACTCACCCCCGCCGACCGCACCGCCCTCGTGAACACCGCGGCGGCGTCGGCACAGGCCGTCGTGATCGTCGAGGCGGGCACCCCCGCCGGGTACGCCCGCGTCATCGAGGCCCGCGACCGGCTGATCGCCGCCGGCTTCCGTGTCGCCGCGCCCTGCCCGCACAGCGCCGCGTGCCCGATCGTCCCCGGCGAGGACTGGTGCCACTTCTCGGCGAGGGTCAGCAGGTCGTCCCTCCACCGTCAGGTCAAGGGCGGCTCACTGCCGTACGAGGACGAGAAGTTCAGCTACGTGGCGGCGACCCGACTCCCCGCCACTCCGGCGTCCGCCCGGGTGATCCGCCGGCCGCAGATCCGCAAGGGACAGGTGCTCCTCGACCTGTGCGAGCCCGACGAGCACCTGACCCGCCGCACGGTCACCAAACGGCACGGCGACCTGTACAAGGCGGCGAGGGACGCGGCGTGGGGCGACAGCTGGCCCCCCGCGGACCGCTAGGCCCGATCCGCGGGGCCCCGGTCACGACGACGCTTCCCCCGCTGCGTCCGTCTCCCGCTTCTCCTGGAGCTTCCGCAACAGCTCACGCTTCTGGGCCTGCGGGTCCTGCGCGCCGCCGATCCGGCCGTCGCGCTTGCCGCCGCGCAGCGCCTTGCGGCCGATGTTGCTGCGGGTCCCGCCGACTCCGAGCATGTCGCCCGATCCACCCCGTGCCATGACCTTCTCCTTTCACCCGGGCCGAGATTAAACGAGACGTCTCGTCTCGCGAACCTCTCCCACTCTCTGGCGAGACGCACCGTCTTGTCAACCTGGTAAATTCGCCCCATGGCCACCCAGAAGTCCAAGCAGCCCACCCCCGACACCACCCGCCGCAGCGAACGGTCCCGCCGTGCCATCTACGACGCCGCCCTCGACCTCGTCGCCGAGGTCGGCTACCCCAGGACCACGATCGAAGGGATCGCCGCCCGCGCCGGTGTCGGCAAACAGACGATCTACCGCTGGTGGTCGTCGAAGGCGGAGGTGCTGATGGAGGCCTTCCTCGACCTGGGCGAGCAGGCGGCACGCGAGGCCGGCCCCGAGGAGGCGTACACCATTCCGGACACCGGTGATCTCGCCGCCGACCTCAAGGCCGTACTGCGGCTCACCGTGGACCAGCTCAAGGACCCCCGCTTCGAGGCCCCCTCCCGCGCCCTGGCCGCTGAGGGCGTCGTCAACGAGGAGGTCGGCCGGGCCTTCATGGCCAAGCTCCTCGAACCGTCGCTCCAGCTGTACGTCGACCGCGTGCGCGCCGCCCAGGAAGCCGGCCAGGTGCGCCCCGAGATCGAGCCGCGCATCGCCCTCGAACTCTGGGTCTCCCCCCTCGCCCAGCGCTGGCTCCAGCACACCGGCCCGATCACCTACGACTACACCGACACCCTCGTCGACTACGCCCTCCACGGCATCGCACCGCGCTGAGCCGCCCGCGAGACGCTCACTCACGCTCAAATCCGCTCAGGGCCCCCCGGAGCGGAGGAAGGTGGGATCATAAGGCATGCTGTTCCGCACGACAGCGAGGCGAGGGTGGTAGATGAGCGCGGAGTCGGGGGGCCTGACCGGCCTGCAGAGCAAACTCTCCCAATGGCTGCGCGGACGCCGGCCGAAGGAGGCCGCCGCCGGGGCCGAAGGCGGCCGTGAGGCCCTGCTGCTGGCCGCTGCCTCAGCGGGACTCCCGCTCGCGCCCGCCGCGCATCCCGCCCCCGGGTACCGATGTTCCTGCGACCGGGTCGGATGCCCCACGCCCGCCCGTCATCCCGTGTCCTTCGCCTGGCAGACCCAGTCGACCACCGACCGCGCGCAGATCGAGCGCTGGGCCCGGCACCAGCCGCAGGCCAACTTCATCACTGCCACCGGAATGGTCCACGACGTCCTCGACGTCCCCCTGGAGGCAGGGCGGGAAGCGCTGGAGCGGCTCCTCGGCTCCGGGATCGAGGTCGGACCCGTCGCCGAGAGCGACGACGGCCGGCTCCTGTTCTTCACCCTCACCCGCGGCACTCCCGAGGACGAGGACGAGTGGTGGCCGTGCGAACTGGACTGCCACCCCGAGACGGCCGACGAACACCCCGGCCTGCGCTGGCACTGCCGGGGTTCCTACGTCCTCGTACCGCCCGCCCGGCTGCCCGGCGGCCAGGCCGTGCACTGGGTCCGCGGCCTCGAACACCCGCTGCCCGACCCGCTGAACCTCCTGGAAGTCCTCACCGACGCCTGCTCCCGCTACGTCGGCGAGGAGCCGGACCACGAGAACGCGGCCTGGCCCCTGCGCCGGTAGCGAGTCGGCTGTGGCCGGTCTCTACGAACCCTTCGCGGACGTCAGGCCCTGGATCCGGCCGAGCACGTCGACCTGCTGCTCGCCCGCGCCCTTCGGCGGGTCGACGGCCACCGAGTTGGAGACGATCTCCATCGTCAGGGACTGCTTGATCTCGCCGGTCGTCAGGGCCCGCACGGCATCGGTGGTGGGGATCGAGGTGCCCGGGGCGGCCGTCTGCTTCGTGAAGAGGTGCGTGGCGAAGAACACCAGCGCCCCCCCGTCCGTCGTGCGCAGGGCCAGCGGCGCGTAGTCGCCGCTCGTCATCGGTTCGTCGATGTACTGGGTGACCAGGCCCGGCCGCTTGCCGTCCTTCTCGCGCGCCGCACGCCAGGTGCTGGTGTACGCGCCGTCCGTGAAGGTGTCGCCGCCGCTCTTGAGGTAGGTCGCGTACTCCTGGCCCACCTCGCCGGGCGGGACGGCCAGTTCGGCCGAGTTCACCGGCACGGTCTCGGCCCAGCCGTCCGCGTCCTTCTTGAACTGCGGCACCTTGCCCTCGGCCACCAGCGTCAGATACGCCACCTGGAACGGCTCGTCGAGCCCGTTGCGGGTGAACACGAGCAGCCAGCGCGCGGTGCCGCCCTTGTTGCCGGCCGCGTCGGCCAGGAACCAGCGCGGCCAGCCCGCCTTCTTCGGGATGGTGTACGTCACGTCCGACAGCTTCAGCGGTGTGTGCGTGGCATTGCCGCTCGGGCTGTTGGCCTTGCCGGCCTTCAGCCGCGCCGCGTCGATGGCACCGAGCGCACCGGTGACGTGGGCGGCGTCCAGTGAGCTGTCGTACGCCTTGTCCGCCGCGTTGTACGCGTTCGTGAACTGCTGGAGCGCCTTGGCGGCCTCCGCCTTGGTGGTCGCGGGAAGCACCTCCCGCTCGCCGTGCACCACCATGCATCCGCTCGCCGTCAACGACAAAGCGGTCACAGAGGCTGCTATCAGTGCGCTCCGGTCAAGCCTGCGGAGCCTTCGAGGGCCGCGATCCCTGCTCATCAGGTGCCTTCACCTTCCCCTTCCCGGAGGCGAACCCTACCGGGGCGAGGAAGAGCGCGAGCGTCGGGATCAAGTACAGCAGCCACACCGTGACCTGAAGGACGGTCGGATCCGGCTGGAAGTTGAACACGCCCTTGAGGAGCGTGCCGTACCAGCTGTCCGGCGGGATGGTGTCGCTGATGTCGAAGGCCCTGTCGGTCAGGCCCGGCAGCCAGTTCGCCTCCTGGAGGTCGTGGAAGCCGTACGCCAGCACACCCGCGGCCACCACGACCAGCATTCCGCCGGTCCAGGTGAAGAACTTGGCCAGGTTGATGCGCAGGGCGCCGCGGTAGAACAGCCAGCCCAGGAAGACCGCCGTGGCGATGCCGAGGGCCGCGCCGACCAGCGGGCGCGGGGTGCCGTCGCCGGCCGCGTGCACCGACGCCCACACGAACAGGGCTGTCTCCAGGCCCTCCCGGCCCACCGCGAGGAACGCGGTGGCGACCAGGGCGGCGGTGCCCATCTGCAGGGCGGCGTCCAACTTGCCGTGCAGCTCCGACTTCAGGTGCCGGGCGGTGCGCCGCATCCAGAAGACCATCCACGTCACCAGGCCGACCGCGAGGATCGACAGGGAGCCGCCGAGCGCCTCCTGCGCCTCGAACGTCAGCTCCTGCGAGCCGAATTCGAGCGCGCACCCGAAACCGAGGGCGAGCGCGACCGCGACGCCGATGCCGATCCAGATGGGCCTCAGGGCGTCCCGGCGGTCCGTCTTCACCAGGTAGGCGATGAGGATGCAGACGACCAGGCTGGCTTCCAGCCCCTCGCGCAGACCGATCAGGTAGTTGGAGAACACGGGTCAGGCCTCCTTGGAGAACAGCGTGCTGCCCCACCAGTCGTCCTTGTCACGGACGCCGGGCGGGACGGCGAAGACCGCCGAACCCACGTGCTGGATGTACTCGTTGAGCGCGTCCGTGGCCAGATGGCGCTGGATCCGGATGAAGCCCTCACGGACGTCCTTCTGGTACGCGAGGAAGAACAGCCCCGCGTCCAGCCGGCCGAGGCCGTCCGTGCCGTCGGTGAAGGAGTAGCCGCGGCGCAGGATCGTCGCCCCGCCGTTGGAGTCGGGGTGCGCGAGCCGGACGTGCGCGTCGGGCTTCATCGCCGGCAGGAACGGCTTGTCGCGCTCCTTGGCCTTGCCGACCGGCGCGCCCTCGCCCTTGTCCCGGCCGAAGACGTCCTCCTGCTCCTGCAGCGAGGTGCGGTCCCAGGTCTCGATGTGCATGCGGATGCGGCGGGCGACGAGGTAGGAGCCGCCGTTCATCCACGGGGCGTCCTTGGCGTCCTGGGCGGAGTCCACCCACACGAACTTCTTCAGCCGGTCCGTCTCCGTGCCCGCGATGTTGCGGGTGCCGTCCTTGAACCCCATCAGGTTGCGGGGGGTCTGCGCGTCCGGCGTGGTCGAGGACGTCTTGCCGAAACCGAGCTGCGACCACCTGATGACGACCTTGCCGAAACCGATGCGGGCCAGGTTGCGGATCGCGTGCACGGCGACCTGCGGGTCGTCCGCGCAGGCCTGCACGCACAGGTCGCCGCCGCTGCGGTTCTTGTCGAGGTTGTCCCCGGCGAACCGGGGGAGGTCGACGAGCGCGTCGGGCCGCTGGTCGGCCAGGTCGAACTTCTCGAAGAGGGACGGCCCGAAGCCGATCGTCAGCGTCAGCCGCGACGGCTTGAGCCCGAGCGCCTCCCCGGTGTCGTCCGGCGGCGCCTCGGCGAGACCGCCGTACGCCCCTTCGCCGACCGCCTTCCCCGCGGTCATCCGCCGCGCGGCCGCCGTCCAGTCCTTGAGCATCTGCACGAACTCGGCGCGGTCCTCCGTCGTCACGTCGAACGCGGCGAAGTGCAGCCGGTCCTGCACGGGGGTGGCGATGCCCGCCTGGTGGGTGCCGTGGAACTCGACGGCGGCACCGGCCGAGGCCGCGGCCGGTTCGATGTCGTCGCCGGTACGGGTCATCGCGACCGCGCCACCGGCAGCGGCGGCACCGAGCGCGAGCCCGGCCCCGCCCCAGCCGATCAGCGCACGGCGCGAGGGAGCCGGGTCCGTTGCTGCGTCCGTCATGATCCCCGCCTCAGGAAGACTTGGTGACGACGGCGGCGGCGAGCTTGGACAGCGGCTCCGCGAGCGCGTTCACACCGTCCGACAGTTGCTTGCGATCGGCGTCGCCGACCTTGTCGTACGAGGTGAAGTCGTAGGACGTCTTGTCGGCGCGGTACTTGTCCAGCAGCGTGTTCAGCGCGGCGAACTGCTTGTCGAGCTCGGTGACCAGGGCCGCGTCGTTCTCCTCGGCGACCGGCTTCAGCAGCTCGTACGACTTCTCGGCGCCCTCGACGTTGGCCTTGAAGTCGACGAGGTCGGTGTGCGAGTAGCGCTCCTCCTCGCCGGTGACCTTGCCGGTGGCGACCTCGTCGAGGAGCTCCTTGGCGCCGTTGGCCATCGAGGTCGGGGTGATGTCCGCCTTGCCGACCCGGTTCTGCCAGTCGGTGAGGTCGGTGATCAGCTGATCGGCGAGGGTCTTGTCCTCGGCGGTGATCTTCTTGTCCTGCCAGAGGGACTTCTCGAGCCGGTGCCAGCCGGTCCACTTCTGCCCGCCCTCCAGCCCGTCGGCCCGCACATCGACCTTCGGGTCGATGTCCCCGAAGGACTCGGCGACGGGCTCGGTGCGCTCCCAGCCGATGCGGGAGGGGGCGTAGGCCTTCTTGGCGGCCTCGAGGTCGCCGGACTTGACCGCGGCGGCGAAGGTCTTCGCCAGCGGCAGGGTGGCGTCGGCCTGTGCCTGCGCGTACTTGCGGTACGCGGCGACCGCCGAGTCGAGGCGCGGGTCGCGCTTGGCCACGGTCCCGCCGGTGGCCTTGACCTCCTGCCGGATACCGTCGCCCTTCATGCCGGGCTTGCAGGCGATCGTGTAGTCGCCGGCCTTCACCTCGGCGGTGACCTTCTGCTTGGTGCCGGGGCCGATGTTCTCGCGCTCGGTGACGATCCGGTCGTCCGGGAACAGGACGTAGACCTCGGTGACCTTGGAGCCCTTGTTCTCGATGGCGAGCTCCACGTGGCCGGCCGGGAACGCCTTCTTGGAGACCTCGCACTTGCTGTCGGTCGCGGTCACGTCGATCACGCGGTCGCTGTCGCCCGAGCTTCCCTTCTCCGTGCACCCCGTGACGGCGGTCAGAGCCGCCACAGCGGTGAAGGTGAGGACGGACAGTCGGGCGGCACGCATACGAGCTCCTGAGGGTTGGTGAGGCTCGCCTAACTTATCTGAGGCTTATCTATCTATGGCTCAAAATGAACGTCAAGTAAAGGTCAAAGGAGAGTCAAAGGTTCCGCTCCTGAGCCACGTGGAGGTGCCGGGCCTGGGCGGATGCTTCAATTCCTCCGTGAGTGACTACGACGTGCTGCGCGTCTTCTGCGCGCCGAACGGCGGCTACGGCAATGAGCTGGGCGTCGTCCGCGAGGGGTCCGTGATGCCGGACCGGGACGAACGGCAGGCGTTCGCCGCGAAGCTCGGGTTCAGCGAGACCGTGTTCGTCGACGATCCCGAGCGAGGGGTCATCGACATCTACACGCCCTCCGTGCGGCTGGCGTTCGCCGGGTATCCGTGCGTCGGGGCGGCCTGGTTGCTCGACGTGCCCGAACTCGTCACACCCGCCGGGGTCGTCGGTACCCGGCTGGACGGGGAGTTCAGCTGGATCGAGGCGCGGGCCGAGTGGGCGGCGCCGCGGACCTTCCGCCAGTACGGCACCGCCGCCGAGGTGGACGATCTCGCCGTACCGGCTGCCGGCGAGTGGGTTTACGCCTGGGCCTGGGAGGACGAGGCCGCCGGGCGGGTCCGGGCCCGTGGCTTTCCCGGCCGGGGTGACGGTGTCGAGGAGGACGAGGCCACCGGTGCCGCGGCTCTCCAGCTCACCGCCGAACTCGGCCGCGCCCTGAACATCGTCCAGGGCGCCGGCTCCCAGATCCTCACGGCTCCGCAGCCGGGGGGATGGGTGGAGGTGGGAGGCCGGGTCTTCCTGGAGCGCTGAGGCTCAGCCGACGCTACGGCAGCGTCAGGATCTCCGCCCCCGTCTCCGTCACCACCAGCGTGTGCTCGAACTGTGCCGTGCGCTTGCGGTCCTTCGTGACGACCGTCCACCCGTCGTCCCACATGTCGTACTCGTGCGTCCCGAGCGTCAGCATCGGCTCGATCGTGAACGTCATGCCGGGCTGGATGACCGTCGTCGCGTGCGGGCTGTCGTAGTGCGGGATGATCAGGCCGCTGTGGAAGGAGGAGTTGATGCCGTGGCCCGTGAAGTCCCGGACGACTCCGTAGCCGAAGCGCTTGGCGTACGACTCGATGACCCGGCCGATGATGTTGATCTGGCGGCCCGGCCTGACCGCCTTGATCGCGCGGGCCAGGGACTCCCGGGTGCGCTCGACCAGCAGCCGGCTCTCCTCGTCGACGTCACCCACCAGGTACGTCGCGTTGTTGTCGCCGTGCACCCCGCCGATGTACGCCGTCACGTCGAGGTTGATGATGTCGCCGTCCCGGAGCACGGTGGAGTCCGGAATGCCGTGGCAGATCACCTCGTTGAGGCTGGTGCACAGGGACTTCGGGAAGCCCCGGTAGCCGAGCGTCGACGGGTAGGCGCCGTGGTCGCACATGTACTCGTGCGCCACCTTGTCCAGTTCGTCGGTGGTCACCCCGGGGGCGATCAGCTTCGCGGCCTCCGCCATCGCCCGGGCCGCGATACGGCCGGCGATCCGCATCGCCTCGACGGTCTCCGGAGTCTGCACCTCCGGACCCTTGTACGGCGTCGGCGCGGGCTTGCCGACGTACTCGGGGCGACGGATGTTTCCGGGCACGGAACGGATGGGGGAGAGTTCCCCGGGCACGAGCAGCGACTGGCCAGACATGCCGACGAGTCTATCCAGCGGCGATGGGGGAACATGTCGTTGGCGAGAGGAGCAGGTCATGCCCTTGTTCAAGAAGCGTGCGGTCGGCAAGCCGGGCGAGTGGTACTACTGCCTGGAGCACAAGAAGGTCGAGGAAGGGCCCCAGTGCCCGGCCAAGGACCGCTTCGGGCCGTACGCGAGCCGGAAGGAAGCGGAGCAGGCGATGGAGACGGCACGCGAGCGCAACCTCGAGTGGGAGAACGACCCCAGGTGGCACGACTCGTCCACGCCTGCCGAGGACGGCTGATCACGCCTCCATGGGGGCCGGCGCGGCCGCCTCGCGTTGCTTGCGCAGCCGCGTCGCGTGCTCGTTCGTACGGACGTCGTACGACATCAGCCTCGGCAGGCACAGGGCCAGCAGGCCCACGGCGCCCGCGCACAGCAGGCCGCCCGACCAGACCGACGTCCGCACACCCCACCACGAGGCGAAACCGCCGGCCCTGACCTGGCCGACGGTCGGTCCCACCGAGTACGACAGCAGTTCGATCCCGGCGAGCCGCCCCCGCAGCTCGTCCGGGATCGTCTGGTTCCACATGGCCCCGCGGAAGATCCCGCTGACCATGTCGCAGCCGCCGGCCACCGTCAGGAACAGCAGCACCAGCCACACGTCGTCCATGATCCCGGCCGCCGCGATCGCCAGGCCCCAGAGGGCGGCCGACAGCACCACCATCCGGCCGTGCCGGTGGATCCGTGAGGTCCATCCGCTCGTGAGGCTCACCAGCAGGGAGCCGAGCGGGACACTCGCGTACATCAGGCCCAGCGACCAGTCCGCGTCCAGTTCGTCCGCGAGGAACGGCAGCAGGGCCAGCGGCATCGCCAGGAACATCGCGGCGAGGTCGACGGCGTAGGTGCCGAGGAGTTCCTTGCGGCTCCAGGCGTACCGCGCGCCCTCCGCGATGGCCTTCAGCGACGGCTTGGCCGCCTCGTGGGAGGCGGGGGAGGCCGCGATCCGTACGACGAGGACGACGGAGACGGCGAAGGTCAGCACGTCCGCGCCGTAGGCCCAGCCGAGGCCCGCGTAGGCCACCACCACGCCCGCCAGCGCCGGGCCCGCGACCCCGCCGACCGTCCAGCGGAAGGAGTTCAGCGAGGCCGCCGCCGGGAGGTGGTCGTGGGCCACGATCCGGGGCCAGAGGGAGTCGAGCGCGGGGCGCTGCACCGAGACCAGGGCGGAGGACAGGGCGGCGACGACGTACAGCGGCCAGACGGCGGGGTGCGGCAGCAGGGCGTTGAGCAGCAGGGCCACGCTCAGCAGGCCCTGCCCGGCCTCGGTCCACACGATCAGCTTCCGCTTGTCCCACGCGTCCGCGAGCGCGCCGCCGTACAGCCCGAAGACGAGGAGGGGGATCAGCTCCACGGCCCCGATCGCGCCCACCGCCGCGGCCGAACCGGTCAGGTCCTTCAGCTGCACCGGCAGCGCCACAAAGGTCAGGAAGCTGCCGAAGTTCGAGATCAGCCCCGCGTACCACAGCCGCCGGAAGTCCCGGGAGGCCCGCCAGGGGGCGAGGTCGGGGAGCATGGCGCGAAGGCCGGAGGGAGGTTCGGGGGCGTCGTCGGTCACGACCGGTCATGGTCGGGGGCGGCCTCCCCGTCCGGCAACTGCTTTTCGCGGCTACCAGCGGGCGGGAGGCGGCGCGGTCAGATGGTCGGCCAGTCGCGACAGCCGGTCCCGGAACCGCCGCCGGCCCCTGGGGGCGGGGACGGCGTTCTCTCCGGCCGCCGCGCTCACCAGGTGCTGCACGGTGTCCAGGTCGAGGTCCGTGCCCTCCGGTACGGCCAGCGACTCGTGGGCCATCGCGGCGAGTTCGCCCTCGCCGGGGCCGAGGGAGAGGATCGTCGCCCCGGCCCGTCGGGCGTCGTGCACATGCCCCAGAAGCGGGGCGCCCGGCCGGTCCGGGGACACCACCAGCAGGGTCTCGCCACGCCGGGCCGCCGCGAGCCGGCCCGGTCCGACCGACAGGTGCGCGGGGTCGGTGGGGCGCGCGTCGTGGCGTACGAGAGTGGGGGCCAGCTCCGGTGTGCCCGACCAGGCGGCCTCGTCGACCAGATGGGCCGCCAGGTGCCACGGTTCGTACTCCGGCGTGCCGACCAGGAGCAGCCCGCCGCCGTGCGAGACCACCGACCCCCGCAGTACGCCCGCGAAGCGTCGCGTGGCCCCCAACCACTCGGTCCCGGCGAGCACTTCGCGCAGCAGCGCGACCCGTACGGCGTCCATGGGGTCGCATCCTGCCGCAAACGGACGACCCTGACCGGCGGTTCACCCCGAATTCGCCCGAACCGGGCAGAGCGACACCGAGGACGGCGGCCGCGCCCTGCGCACACCTCCGGCATCACCTTCCGGCGGTGCCCGTGACGCGGCTCACCCGCCCGGCCGGGGCGAGCGGGGCGGACGTAAAGTCGGGCCCATGACCTCTACCGACAGTGCTGCACAGAAGGCTCCCGCCAAGGACCCCTGGGACCTTCCCGACGTCTCCGGACTCGTCGTCGGCGTGCTCGGCGGGACCGGGCCGCAGGGCAAGGGCCTCGCCTACCGGCTCGCCCGCGCCGGGCAGAAGGTGATCATCGGCTCCCGGGCCGCCGACCGCGCACAGACCGCCGCCGACGAACTCGGGCACGGTGTCGAGGGCGCCGACAACGCCGAGACCGCGCGTCGCAGCGACATCGTGATCGTCGCCGTGCCGTGGGACGGCCACGGCAAGACGCTGGAGTCGCTGCGTGAGGAACTCGTCGGCAAGCTCGTCGTCGACTGCGTCAACCCGCTCGGTTTCGACAAGAAGGGCGCCTACGCGCTGAAGCCGGAGGAGGGCAGCGCCGCGGAACAGGCGGCGGCTCTTCTCCCGGACTCGCGGGTCACCGCCGCCTTCCACCATCTGTCGGCGGTGCTGCTCCAGGACCCGGAGGTCGAGGAGATCGACACCGACGTCATGGTGCTCGGCGAGGAGCGGGCGGACGTGGAGATCGTGCAGGCGCTGGCCGGCCGTATCCCCGGCATGCGCGGCATCTTCGCGGGCCGGCTGCGCAACGCCCACCAGGTGGAGTCGCTGGTCGCCAACCTGATCTCGGTCAACCGGCGGTACAAGGCGCACGCGGGGCTGCGGGTCACGGACGTGTGAGCCGATGGGGGACACTGGTCGGCGTAGCACAGCAGTGTCCCCCCGACAGGAGCCCATGGAAATGCCCCGCCTCGCCCTCTACGCCCTCGCCGTCTGCCTCCTCGCCGTCGCGGCGGCGGTCGTCTCGTTCACCCAGGGCAGCTGGCTGGGGATCGTGTGGGTGCTGCTGGCGGGGCTCTCGTCCAACATGTGCTGGTACTACGTCAAGCGCGGCAAGGCCGACGCCTACCAGAAGCGGTAGAGGCTCCAGCCGATCGACGCCTCCGCCTCGCTGACCCCGAGTCCGCTCAGGACCGTGTGGACCACGTCGAAGAACACGCCGTTGACCTGCGGCACCCACAGCAGGGCGAACACGAACAGCAGGCCGAACTGGGCGAAGGGCTCGATCTGGCGCTTGACGTCGTGCGAGAGCCAGGGCTCGATGACGCCGTAGCCGTCCAGGCCCGGGACGGGCAGGAAGTTCAGGATCGCGGCGGAGACCTGGAGCAGGGCGAGGAAGGCCAGCGCGAAGCGGAACTCCAGCGGTACGCCGTCGAGGGCGTCCAGCCAGAACGGGGCCGTGCAGGCGATCGCGAACAGGACGTTCGTGAGAGGGCCCGCCGCGGAGATCAGGCTGTGCCGCCAGCGGCCGCGGATCCTGTCGCGTTCGATGAACACCGCGCCGCCGGGCAGGCCGATGCCGCCCATGATGACGAAGATGACGGGGAGCACGATGCTGAGCAGGGCATGGGTGTACTTCAGCGGGTTCAGCGTGAGGTAGCCCTTGGCGCCGATCGAGATGTCGCCGCTGTGCAGGGCGGTACGTGCGTGTGCGTACTCGTGCAGACAGAGGGACACGATCCAGGCGCCGGTCACGAACAGGAAGACGGCGATCTCCGTCCGCTCGGCGAATCCGGTCCAGGTGGCCCAGCCGGTCACCGCCGTGACGGCGACGATCCCGAGGAAGACGGGGCTGACCCTCCGGTCGCTGTGGCGGGTGGTGGCGGTGGTCATGGGGCTCCCTGGACTGGACACGCGCGCGGTGGGACGGCCCGACGGTACCGGGCACAGGTGAAAACGTCTTGGGGTGGGGCGGAGGTTCCGTGGAAGGGTGGGGACATGGGGCTGTGGCACGTGTTCTACGCGGACTGGCAGATGGAGTGTTGCGGTACGCCGTTCTCGGTGGGGGAGGAGGTGCGCTGGCCGCTGCTGTTCCATGCCGCCGACGACGTCCTCGGAGGCGGCTGGCAGGACCAGCTCACCGGGCTCGCCGGCCCGGTGGAACAGGGCGCCGAGCGGGTGCTGCGGGACAGGAACGGCCTGGTCGTCGGGGTCGGGGAGAGCGCTGCGGCACCGGGCGGCTCGGACCGGCTCGTCGGACTGCTCACGGTCGAGACACACGGGGGCCGACTGCCCGAGGTTCGCGGGCGGGTGCGGTGCGTGCAGGTCGTGACACAGGAGTACGGCGAGACGGAGCCGGGTTCGAGGACCTGGGAGCCGGTGCCGGGGCGCCGGTCGCTGCGGTCGGTGGACGCGAGCCCGAAGTGGTTCGCCGGCGGCGGGGGCGCGCGGTCCGAGGCGGGGCTCGTGGTCACCCTGGAGGTCCCGGACACGGACTCGGAGCTGTCGCACACCGTCCGCAGGACCCGTGGCATTCCGCCCGGCTCGCCGCCCGGCACGGAGACCGAGGGCCTGCCGGCCGGCGAGCTGGCCGAGCTGCTGGCGGGGCTGAGCAGGGCGGGAGTCCGCGGTGGTGGGGGCGCGGGCCGCGCTCACCGCAACTCCCTTGGGGTACGGGGCTGTATCGATGTGCCGCTACCGCCGCACGGGCGCGACCAGCCACGATCCACCCGCGGCCGCCCGACAACCCGACCCGGCCCATCCATCCATCCGACGGCGACCGATCCGTCAAGACCGTTCCTGGACAGCGAGCGGGAGTGAGTCCACGCACTGGCACGCCCACGGAACCCCGTGACCGGCCCCGACCACACCGGAGACAATGGACCCGTGCGCTATCGCATCCTCGGCACCACCCAGGCACTCCGGCCCGACGGCACGTCCGTCCCGCTCGGCGGCACGCGTCTGCGCGCGCTGCTGACCGTGCTCGCTCTGCGGCCCGGCCGTACCGTCCCCGTGAGCCTCCTCGTGGACGAGGTGTGGGGTGACGACCCGCCGGCCGACGCCACGGGCGCGCTGCAGGCGCTGGTCGGGCGGCTCAGGCGCGCGCTCGGGGCGGACGCCGTCGCCTCGGTGGCGGGCGGCTACCGGCTGACGGCGGGGCCGGACGACATCGACCTGCACCGTTTCGAGCGGCTCGCCGGTGACGGCATACGGGCGTTGGCCGACGGTGACCCCGCGAAGGCGGCCGTGGTCCTGGACGACGCCCTCGCTCTGTGGCGGGGTCCGGCCCTGGCCGATCTGCCCGACCGTACGGCCGAGGCGGCGCGCGCGGAGGCCCGCCGTCTGGACGCCCTGCGCGCCCGCCACACCGCCGCGCTCGCCCTCGGCCACGCCGACCAGTCCCTCCCCGAACTGACCGCCCTCTGCGACACCCATCCCCTCGACGAACCCCTCCAGTCCCTCCGTCTGCGCGCCCTGCGCGACACGGGCCGCACGGCGGAGGCACTGGCCGCGTACGAGTCCGTACGGCAACTGCTCGCGGACCAGTTGGGAGCGGACCCGGGGCCCGAACTGCGGACGCTGCACGCCGAGTTGCTGCGGCCGGAGCCGTCCACCGCGGGCGGCCAGGGCGGCCAGGGTGGAAAAGACGGCCGGGTCTCCGGCGTCGGCTTCGGGCGGAGCAGGGCGACCGGGTTCGGTCCGGTGGACGATCGCGGATCCGCCGCCGACCCCGCTCCTCCGGCCGCGGCCCCCACCCCGCCCTCCGGCAACCTCCGTGCCCGTCTCACCTCTTTCGTCGGCCGGGAAGCCGACATCGAGGCCATCCGCGAGGACCTCGCGGCCGCGCGGCTCGTCACGCTGCTCGGGCCGGGCGGGGCCGGGAAGACGCGGCTTTCGCAGGAGGCCGCCGAGGCCGTGGGGGACGTGGTGCGGGACGGGGTGTGGCTGGCCGAGCTCGCGCCGGTCGACGACCCGGACGCCGTGCCCGAGGCCGTGCTCACCGCCGTCGGTGCCCGCGAGACCGTGTTGTACGGCGCCGGTGCCGAGGCGATGCGTGCCGCCGGGAGCGAGCGGCTCGACGACCCCGTCGAGCGGCTCGCCGAGCACTGCGGCCGGCGCAGCATGCTGCTGATCCTCGACAACTGCGAGCACCTGGTCGACGCGGCCGCCCGTCTGACGGAGACGCTCCTGGAGCGCTGCCCCGGGCTGACCGTCCTGGCCACCAGCCGTGAACCGCTCGGCGTACCGGGGGAGTTGCTGCGGCCCGTGGAGCCCCTGCCCGAGCCGGTCGCGCTGCGGCTGCTCGCCGACCGGGGGGCCGCGGCCCGGCCCGGATTCCGGGTCGACGCCGACGAGGGGACCGCGGCGGCCTGCGCGGAGATCTGCCGGCGCCTCGACGGGCTGCCCCTCGGTATCGAGCTCGCCGCCGCCCGGCTACGGATGCTGACGCCACGTCAGATAGCCGACCGGCTCGACGACCGCTTCCGGCTGCTCACCTCCGGCAGTCGTACCGTGCTG